>NZ_JBVIQK010000026.1:0-81755 GCF_055577115.1 Streptomyces sp. NPDC033216
CGGCACCACCCTCACCGCCGGAATGGTCGGAGAGTCCTTCGCCTCGCCCGAGCCGGTCAAACACCCGGCCCAGGACGACGGATGGGACTTCTGACCGAGCTCCGTGCACCCACCTGCCGACCGTCTCCCGGCCAGGGCCCGACCGACGTGCTCGACGCGCTCGGCCGACCGTGACCGCCGGGCCTCCGAGAGGATCCCTCCCGTGTCTGCCACCACCGCCCCGCGCCGTACCCTCGCGGCCCTGGCCGCGCTGCCGCTGCTGGTCCTCGCCGGCTGCGGTTACGGGTCCCAGGCCACGGACAGGGGCACGGCGAAGATCGCTCCGCAGGCGGAGAAGACCGACGGTCTGGACTCCGTGATGATCGGCTACTTCGGCAACGTCACCCACGCCACGGCGCTGGTGGGCAACGGCAAGGGCTTCTTCCAGAAGGAGCTGGGCGCCACCGAGGCGAAGTACGCGGTGTTCAACGCCGGCCCGTCCGAGATCGAGGCGCTGAACTCGGGCTCCATCGACATCGGCTGGATCGGCCCCTCCCCCGCGATCAACGGCTATGTGAAGTCGGGCGGCACCAACCTGCGGATCATCGGCGGTTCGGCCTCCGGCGGGGTGAAACTGGTCGTCGACCCGGACAAGATCAAGTCTTTGCGGGACGTCAAGGGCAAGAGGATCGCCACCCCGCAGCTCGGCAACACCCAGGACGTGGCCTTCCTCCACTGGGCCGCCGAACAGGGCTGGACGATCGGCCCGATGACCGGCAAGGGCGACGTCACCCTCGTCCGCAGCGACAACAAGGTCACCCCGAACGCCTTCCGGGCCGGCGCGATCGACGGCGCGTGGGTGCCGGAGCCGACCGCCTCGAAGATGGTCGCCGAGGGCGGCAGGGTGCTGCTCGAAGAGGCGTCGCTGTGGCCGGACGGGCGGTTCGCCACCACGAACATCATCGTGTCGCAGCGGTTCCTGAAGGACCATCCGAAGGCCGTCGAGGCCGTGCTGAAGGCGTCCGTGGAGACCAACCGGTGGATCAAGGGCCATCCCGAGGAGGCCAAGGCCGCCGCCAACGAGCAGATCGAGAGCGACACCGGCAAGGCGCTGCCCGCCGAGGTCATGGACCCGGCCTGGGAGTCGCTGGAGGTCACCGACGACCCCCTGGCCGCCACCCTCGCCGCGCAGGCGGACCACGCCGTCGAGGCCGGTCTGCTCGAGGAACCCGACCTGCGGGGCATCTACGACCTCACGCTGCTCAACAGGGTCCTCGCGGCCGAGGGCGAGGCCACCGTCGACGACGCCGGGCTCGGCGACCGGCGGTAGGCCCGGATCACGACCACCGACCAGGAGGTGACGACCATGACCACGACCCTCGCCAAGGCCGCCGAGGCCACCGCCGCGACCGAGGTGGCCGAGGCCACCGCGCCGGCCGGGTACGCCGCCCGGATCGCGCATGTCTCCAAGTCGTTCCCGGGCCCCGCCGGAGGGCAGCTCGTGCTGGACGACATCAGCCTCGACATCGCCCCCGGCGAGTTCGTCACCCTGCTGGGGGCCTCGGGCTGCGGAAAGTCCACCCTGCTGAATCTGGTGGCCGGTCTGGACAGACCCAGCGCCGGCACCATCGACACGGACGGGCGTCCCGCCCTGATGTTCCAGGAGCACGCCCTGTTCCCGTGGCTGACCGCGGGCAGGAACGTCGAACTCGCCCTGCGGCTGCGCGGCGTGCCCAGGTCCGAGCGCCGCGAGCGGGCCGAGGAGCTGCTGGAGCTGGTCCGGCTGAAGGGCGCGTACCGCAAACGGGTGCACGAACTGTCCGGCGGCATGCGCCAGCGCGTGGCGATGGCCCGGGCGCTCGCGCAGGAGAGCCGACTGCTGCTGATGGACGAGCCGTTCGCCGCCCTCGACGCGATCACCCGGGACGTGCTGCACGACGAGCTGACCCGCATCTGGCGCGAGACACACCTGTCCGTCCTGTTCGTCACGCACAACGTGCGCGAGGCCGTCCGGCTCGCCGAGCGCGTGGTGCTGCTGTCGTCCCGCCCGGGACGCGTCGCCCGCCAGTGGACGGTGGAGATCCCGCAGCCGCGCCGCATCGAGGACACCGCCGTGGCGGAACTGTCCGTCGAGATCACCGAAGAACTGCGTGGGGAGATCCGCCGCCATGGCCGTCGCTGACACCTTCGTCAAGGACGGCGGCAACGATCTCGCCGGCCTGGAGGCGGGTCTGGACGCGCTGGAGACGGTGCACACGGTCCGCACCCCGTTCCGGCAGATCCTCACCGAGAGGATCATGCCGCCCGTCATCGCCGTCGCGCTGGTGCTGGCCGTCTGGCAGGCACTCGTGTCCTTCGGGATCGTCGATGATCCGGCCAAGCTGCCCGCCCCCGCCGCCGTGTGGCACGTCCTGCGGGACGCCTGGCTGAAGGGCGAACTGCTCGGCTACATCTGGACGTCCGTCTCACGCGGCCTGTTCGGCTTCCTGCTCGCCCTCGCCATCGGCACCCCGCTGGGAGTGGTGGTGGCGCGGGTGCGGTTCGTACGGGCGGCGATCAGCCCCGTCCTGTCCGGACTCCAGTCACTGCCGTCGGTGGCGTGGGTGCCCCCCGCGGTGATCTGGCTGGGCCTGAACGACCGGATGATGTACGCCGTCGTCCTGCTCGGCGCCGTTCCCTCCATCGCCAACGGCCTGGTCTCCGGCGTCGACCAGGTGCCCCCGCTGTTCCTGCGCGCCGGCCGCACCATGGGCGCCACGGGGCTGAGAGGCACCTGTCACATCACCCTGCCCGCCGCGCTGCCCGGTTACGTCGCGGGACTCAAACAGGGCTGGGCGTTCTCCTGGCGGTCACTGATGGCCGCCGAGATCATCGCGTCCTTCCCCGACCTCGGCATCGGCCTCGGCCAGTTGCTGGAGAACGGCCGTAACGCCAGCGACACGGCCATGGTCTTCGAGGCCATCGTGCTCATCCTCGTCGTCGGCATCGCCATCGACCTGCTGATCTTCAGCCCGCTGGAACGCTGGGTCCTGCGCAGCCGCGGACTGCTGGTGAGGAGCTGAGACCCGCCTCCAGCGAGGCTCGACCGATGACCCGCCGCTCCTTGAGACGCGTCGCCCAAGGTGGCGGTGAAGGGTTGGCCGGCGAAACGGAGACCGACATGCGGGCACGGCGCTCATCCGCACTGAGGGCCATCGGCAGGAGCCTCGGTGAGGGGGTCATGTGGATGGGATTCGGATGGTACGGATCGCCTCTGCCCCACCCCTGGACGGGATACGTGATCCCGCCCGCCGAACAGCCGTGCCTTCCCCCGTTGTCGGAGGAGGAGTTCGCCCGGTGGACCGCGCTGGTCGAGGACCTGTGAGAACCGACCGCGACCGTCGTACCGCGCCCGCCGTCCGGACTCGACCGAAGAGAAGGAGACCAGGGTGACCACCACCGGGTCGGCCACTGCCCACGTTCCCGTGCAGAAGCGGCGCGTACTCAAGCTGTTCCGCCCGTACCGCAGGAGCCTGCTGTCCGTCGCGTTCCTGGTCGCGGGCTCCTCGCTGGTCTCCCTCGTCAACCCCTTCCTGATCCGCGAGATCATCGACGTGGCGCTGCCGCAGGGCAGGACCGGACTGCTGTCCCTGCTGGCCCTGGGCATGGTCGTCGTCGCGGTCGCGAACAGCTCGTTCAACGTGTGGCAGACCTATCTGTCCGCCAAGGTCGGCCAGCTGGTCATGCACGATCTGCGCACCGCCGTCTACTCCCATCTCCAGCGCATGTCGCTGGCCTTCTTCACCCGGACCCGTACCGGTGAGGTCCAGTCGCGCATCGCCAACGACATCGGCGGGATGCAGGTGACCGTGACGACCACCGCGACGGCGCTGGTGTCGGACGTGACGACCGTCCTGGCCACGGTCACCGCCATGGCCCTGCTCGACTGGCGGCTCACGCTGGCGTCGCTGATCGTCCTGCCGGGCTTCGTCTGGGTGAGCCGCCGTGTCGGCGACGAGCTGCGCGTCCTCACCCGGTCGCGGCAGCGCCAGTTCGCCGACCTGTCGTCCAACGTGCAGGAGTCGCTGTCGGTCAGCGGCATCATGCTCGGTCACACCATGGGCCGTTCGCGTTCGCTCAGCGACGCGTTCGCCGCGCAGTCCCGCAAGCTCACCGACACCGAGGTGCGCGCGAGCACGGCGGGCCTGTGGTACCAGTCCACCATCTGGGTCGTCATGGCGGCCATGCCCGCGGTGATCTACTGGGTGGCGGGGCTGACCGCGAGCGGCGGCCGCATGGCCGTCTCCATCGGCGAGCTGGTCGCCTTCGCGACCCTCCAGCAGATCCTGTTCCGGCCGGCGCAGCGGCTGCTGACCATCGGTCTGGACATCCAGAGTTCACTGGAGTTGTTCGGGCGCATCTTCGAGTATCTCGACCTGCCCGTCGACGTCGCCGAGCCGGAGCGGCCGGTGGTGCCGGCGAGCCTGCGGGGCGAGGTGCGGCTGCACAACGTCGGCTTCCGTTACGCGGGCGCCGAACGGCCGACGCTGGACGGCATCGACGTGACGGTGCCCGTCGGGCGCAGCCTCGCCGTCGTCGGGGAGACCGGCTCGGGCAAGACGACGCTGAGCTACCTCATCCCGCGTCTGTACGACGCCACGTCCGGCACCGTCACCATCGACGGCGTCGACGTGCGCGACCTGTCCTTCGACACGCTCGCCACCGCGGTCGGCGTCGTCTCCCAGGAGTCGTACCTCTTCCACGCCTCGGTCGCCGACAACCTGCGGTTCGCCAAACCCGACGCGACGGACGAGGAACTCGTCGCGGCGGCGCGGGTGGCGCACATCCACGACTATCTGATGTCCCTGCCCGACGGCTACGACACGGTGGTCGGCGAGCGTGGCTACCGGTTCTCCGGCGGTGAGAAGCAGCGGCTGGCGATCGCCCGCGCCATTCTGCGCGACCCGCCGGTCCTGGTGCTCGACGAGGCCACCAGCGCACTGGACACCCAGACCGAGCGGGCCGTCCAGAAGGCCATCGACGCGGCGAGCGCGGGCCGTACCACCATCACGGTCGCGCACCGGCTGTCGACGGTCCGCAACGCCGACGAGATCATCGTGCTGGAGCGGGGGCGCATCGCCGAACGCGGCACCCACGACGAGCTGCTCGCCCTCGGCGGCCACTACGCCGCGCTCGTCCGCCGGGACACCGAGATGGCGGCCGTGTAGGGCGCGACACCCCCGGCGGCCGGACCCGAACTCCTCTGGCCTGGACGCGACTTCGAGCGGCTCTACAGCGTTCATTGCCTACCATCCGGCGAATGGAGACTGCGTCTGCCGAAATACCAGACTCGCCCGTACTCAAGCGGCGCACCCTGCTGCGCGGTGGTGCCGTAGCCGGCCTGGGCGCGCTCGTGCCCGCGTACTCCGTCTTCGCCGCGCCGGACGACCCGGGCGCCGGCGGTGCCGAGCCGTCGGCGGACGGACTGATGCTGACGAAGTTCAGGGACCCGTTGCGCACGCCGCCGGTGCTGCGGCCCGTCGACCGCGGCGGTCACGACGAGCTGACGGTGCGCATGCGCACCGCCGACGTCCGGCTGCACTCGGAGCTGCCTCCGGTACGGATGTGGACGTACGAGGGGAGCCACCCCGGTCCGACGATCGAGACGGTCCGCGGCCGCCGGCTCCGGGTCGCCTGGGAGAACCACCTGACGGGGAACATCCCCGTCACCGCCGTCGACTTCGGCCTGCCCGGCGGTCCCGCCCCCGACCCGCTGTCCAACTACCCCGGCACCGAGGGCTGCCAGGAGGTCCCCGGGGTGGCCGGCCTTCAGCCGTGGGCCGCGGTCCACCTGCACGGCATGCTGACCGGAGGCGGCAACGACGGCTGGATGGAGAACCTGGTGGGTCCCGGCGACGTGCAGCTGTCGGCGTACCCGAACGACCAGGCCGCGACGACGCTCTGGTACCACGACCACACCCACCATGTGAGCCGCTTCAGCGTGTACGCCGGTCTCGCCGGCCTGTTCGTCTGCCGCGACGAGGAGGAGCGGGCGCTCGGCCTTCCCAAGGGCAGGCACGAGGTGCCGCTGGTCCTCAGCGACCGCAACTTCGCGCTGGACGCGTCGGGCGCGCTCACCGGACGCCTGGTCCACAAGGTGGAGATGGTCGGCACGAAGCTCATGCGTGCCCACGCGGCCCCCTACACCCTGGTCAACGGCGTGATCTGGCCCTACCTCGAGGTGGACCCGCGCTGGTACCGGTTCCGGATCGTCAACACGGCCAACTCCCGGATGTACCGGTTGATGCTGCTGGCCGACGGCCGGCCCGTCCCCGGCGCCTTCCAGGTCATCGGCACCGACCAGGGTCTGATCGACAAGCCGCTGCCGGTCGACGGAGCGCTCAACCTCTCCTCCGGCGAACGTGCCGACGTGCTGGTTGACTTCAGCGCGTTCCGCGGCCGGTCCCTGAAGCTGGTCAACACGATGGAGGGCGTGCCGCCAGGCGAGTCCAGCGCCCGGCACGATCTGCTGGAACCCGACGTGATGCAGTTCCGCGTCGCCGACCGCGGGTCCGCCGGCCGCTTCACGCTGCCCACGGTGCTCTCGCCCACCTTCGAGCGGCCCGCCCACCACGACCTGCCGCACGGCAGCGCGCCGCGGTGGGTGGTGCTGGTCGGTCCTGGCTCGGCGAACGTGCCCGAGCTGTGGGAGATGGAGGAGGTGGCGGAGGCCGACGCGGCGGGCATCACGTTCCCCTCCGCCGGGATCGTCCAGGTCAAGGACGCCGCGGGGGTGGTCACGACGCTGCGCCGGACGGCCATGGACTACGACGACGGCCGTGCGTTCACCGTGACGCACGGCAGCGTGGAGATCTGGAAGTACCTCAATCTCGCCGCCTCCCCCCACCCCATGCACATCCACCTGGCCCACTTCCACGTGCTGTCCCGCGAGAACTACGACGTGACCGGGTTCGACCGGACGGTCCGCGGTTCGACCGGGCCGATCGCGTTCCTCGGGACGGCGGAACTGGAGCCCCACGAGCGCGGGGAGAAGGACACCATCAGGGTGGGGACGGCGGGTCAGATCCGTCCCGGCCCGAACGGCACCCCGGGCGAGCTGGTCACCGTGGCGGTCCGCTTCCCGGTCGTCGGCAGGGGGGTCCACCACTGCCACATGCTGGAGCACGAGCAGCACATGGTGCGCCCGCTCGTGGTCGGCCCCGCCGCCCACCACCACGCGGGCGGCCACCACTGACAGCGCGACGAGTGCCCGCGGCGGTGGTCGGCGCGGGCACTCGGGGAACCGAGCAGGGGCTGGGCACCGAGCGGTGCCGTGCGCGGCGAAAGCCTGGGCGCGCTGACCGGCGGCGCGGTCAGGCGGCCTTACGGATGATCTCCACGGCCCCGGAGTCCAGCAGCGTCCGGACGGCGGACTCGCCGTCGGCGACGTCCAGGTCCATGTCGTGGAGGCGGCCGATGACGTTCCGCACGACGTTCTCCGGCTGCGTCTTCTCGGTGCCCTCCCAGACCAGCTCCGGGAAAACGGTCAGATAGACCTTGTCGTTTCCCTGGCTGTAGATGTTCACTTCCATGACGTCACGGAGAGCCATCCGGGCTTCGTAGATCAGGTTGTTCATGTGCCACCGACTTTCGGTATCCGGTTTCTGAGGCTTCCTGGCCACACGTTCCGATCTCATCATGGTCAGCGGCCGTAGAGTGCGCAACGAGGTCCGGAGAATACGCCGTTCAACTGCGGGAAATCCGCGATCGAACGGGGTTGCCAATTGCCGGTGTTTGACAGAAAAGAGCCGCGCTGCGGACCATCGGTACTGTTCGCAAATGCCGCAGGCCGCATCCCACGAAAAGCATCCGGAGTGCCATGAAAATCCTGTTCATAACCACGGGCAGCCAGGCCACCTACTATGCCGCTGCTCCGCTGGCGACGGCCGCGCGCAACGCGGGCCACCACGTCATGCTGGCCGCCCACGAGCCGTGGGTGGAGACCGCGGAGGCCATCGGCCTTCCCACCTTCTGTTTCACCGTCGACCCGATCCGGCACTTCATGCGGATCAGCAACCCGGGCAAGGGGCTGCGGTTCCCCCGGGAGCTGGGCGACGAGGAGATGTTCGGGCAGGGCCGGGGCTTCGCGCAGATGGGTCTGGCCGGGGTGAAGTCCCTGCTGGAGCTGGCCAAGGACTGGACCCCGGACGTGGTCGTGGGCAGCTCGCAGAGCTACGCCGCGATGCTGCTCGCCGCCCACCTGAAGGTCCCGTACGTGCGCCACATCGAGTACCTGGGCATTCCGCTCACCGGTATCGACCCCGGCGCCGAGGCGGAGCTGCGGCCCGAGATGGAGCGGCTGGGCGTGGACGGGCTGCTCAAGCCCGATCTGCTCCTGGACTCGACCCCGCCGTCGCTGCGGCCCTCCCACGACCCGGCCGCGCAGCCGATGCGTTGGATCCCCAGCAACCCGCAGCGCCGGCTGGAGCGGTGGATGTACACCCGCCCCGAGGGGCGCAAGCGCGTGGTGATCACCTCCGGTTTCCGCAGCCTGATGTTCCGCGACCCGGGGTGGTCCATGCCGCTGCTGGTCAAGGAGCTGGACAAGCTGGGTGCCGAGGCGCTGATCGCGGCGAACCCCGGCGCGGTCGAGCGGTTCGGCTCCGAACTGGGCGACGCGCGCGTCGGCTGGATCCCGATCGACGTCACCGCCGCCACCTGTGACCTGGCGGTCCACCACGGCGGCGCGACCACCGCCACGACGCTCATGGCCAACGGCGTGCCGCAGCTGGTCATCCCGGAGAACCCGCCGGAGTTCCCGCCGAACTACCACCGGGAGGCCATCGCCAAGGCCATCACCGACTTCGGCGCCGGCAAGACCCTGTGGCCCCAGGCGCAGGAGCCCGACAAGGCGCCGGGCGAAGTGATCGCCGCGGCCTGCAAGGAGCTGCTGGAGAACCCGAGCTACACGGAGCGCACGCAGTTCATCGCCAAGGAGATCTCGACGCTGCCCACGCCCGCCGAGATCGTGCCCAGGCTGGAGGCGCTGGTCTGACGGCCGGCGCGTCGGCCCCGGCAACGCCAGTCGCCCTGGGACCGCGGAGGACCTCTCCGTCGGTCTCAGGGCGACTGGCGTCGGTGTGTGCGGGTGTGTGCGGGAGAGAGACGGCCGGGCCGCGGCCCGGTCAGCGGGCGGGGCGGCCGGACCGGCGGTGAGCGGGCGGGGCTGGTGCCGGCGGGCGGGCCGGCGGGCGGCCCTGGGGGCGGCGGGCGAGCCTGCGTGGGGCCGGCGGGCGGGGCTGCCCGAGGCTCAGCAGGCGGCCCTGGGGCGGGCGAGCGGCTGGGGCCGACGGACGGGCCCGCCTGGCCAGCGCCGGCCGACAGACCTGCCTGAGACCAGCGGACAAGTCTGCCTGGGGTCAGCAGGCGGGCCTGGAGCCGGCGGACGGGCCTGCCCGAGGCAAGCAGAAGGCGGCCGACAGGCTTCCCCGAGGCCGGCCGGCGGGCCCGCCTGGGGCCGGCCGGCGAGCCCGCCCCGGGTCAGCGGGCGGCGAGGGTCTCGATCTCGCGCAGCACCTCGTCCGGGGTCGGCAGTGCGGCGGCCTCCGCGGCCAGGGCGCGGGTCCGCTCCGCGTAGCGGGGGTCGTCGAGGATCTCGCGGCAGCCCGCGACGATCACCTCGTCCGGATCCTGTCCCGCCCCCGGCCGGTGCCGGTCCACCAGCACGGCGGCGCCGAAGCCGCTGACGGCCTCCGCGACGGCCTTGCCGTAGCCGTTGTCGGGAACGATCAGCTGGGGCACTCCCGCGTGGATCAGCGTCATGGCCGTGGTGGCACCGCCGTGGTGGACCGCGAGGTCGCAGGTGGGGGCGACCACGTCCAGCGGGATCCAGCCGATGCGTACGTCGCCCAGTTGCGCGCCGTACCGCTCGGCGGCCTCGGGAAGCGCCGCGATCAGCACCTCGACTCCCGCCCCGGTCAGCTCGTCCACCAGCCGGCGCAGCGAGTCGCCGGGGGTGTCCAGCAGCAGGTTGCGGGTGCCCGCGGTGATCAGTGCCCGGCGGCGGCCCTCGGGGCGGGTGTACATCCACGGTTCGACCCGGCGCTGGCTCACCCGGGGGACCCAGCGCATCGCCCGCGCGGCGGGAGCGCCGGACGGGCGCAGCGACGGCGGGCACAGGTCGATGAAGAGGTCGGGTGCCGGCAGCTCGCCCAGGCCGAGGCGCTCCAGCTGCGGCTCGAGTTCCGCCACCGCCGTACGGTCCCGGCGCGCCATCGGGGCGATGTGCCAGATGTGGCGGACATAGGGCACCTTGAGCCGGGCCGCGAGCACCCGGGGGACGTGGGACAGGCCGCCGACGACCAGGTCGGGGGTCCACTGCCGCGTCAGGTCCAGCAGCGCGTCGATGCGGACGGTGGCCGTCATGGCGTCCTGGCCGTAGCGCATCCGCTCGGGGGTGATGCAGACCGCGGGAAGCCCGACGGACTGTGCGGCCGCCATCAGCGGTTCGTCGGCTGCCAGCAGGATCTCGTGGCCGGCGTTGCGGGCGGCGGCGGCGAGGGGGGCGACGCCGAAGACGGCCGCCTGGCTGCCACCGACGGTGAACAGTATTTTCATGGCTGTCGCACTTCTTCCGTTGGGGATTGCAGGGGTCTGCGGGACGCGGTGCGGGACTCAGCCGGCCTGGGCCATCTCCATGACGTACCGGCCGTAGGAGGAGTTGGCGAGGCGGCTGCCGAGCCGGTAGCAGGACTCCCGATCGATGTAGCCCATGCGCCAGGCGATCTCCTCCAGACAGGCGATGCGCACGCCCTGGCGGTGTTCCAGCACCTGGACGTAGTCCCCGGCCTCCATGAGCGCGTCGTGGGTTCCGGTGTCCAGCCAGACGAAACCGCGGCCGAGCGGAATCAGCTGGGCCTCGCCGCGCTCCAGGTAGACGCGGTTGAGGTCGGTGATCTCCAGCTCGCCGCGTTCGGAGGGCCGCAGCTGCCGGGCGATGTCCACGACCTGGTTGTCGTAGAGGTACAGCCCGGTGATCGCCATGTTGGTCTGCGGATTGGTGGGCTTCTCCTCCAGGGCGATGAGTCTGCCCTGCTCGTCGAGGGTGCCGACGCCGTAGCGCTCGGGGTCGCGCACCGGGTAGCCGAACAGGACGCAGCCCTTGATGTCCCGCGCGGCCCGCTGGAGCATGGGCCCGAACTCGTAACCGTGGAAGATGTTGTCGCCCAGCACCAGCGCGACGGAGTCGTCCCCGATGTGGTCCGCGGAGACCAGGAACGCGTCGGCGAGCCCCCTGGGCTTGTCCTGCTCCGCGTAGGTCAGGGTGATGCCCAGCCAGGAGCCGTCACCCAGCAGCCGCCGGAACATCTCCGAGTCCTCGGGCGTGGTGATGATCTCGATTTCGGTGATCCCCGCCAGCATCAGAGCAGAAAGCGGGTAGTAAATCATCGGCTTGTCGTAGACCGGGAGCATTTGCTTGGAGACCCCGAGAGTGATCGGATGGAGCCTCGTGCCATTGCCGCCGGCCAGGATGATGCCCTTCACCGTGGCGCCTCCTCAGTAACTTCGTGCCAATTAGGCAGTGCCCGCACTTTATCGGCGTCGGCCACCCGGCCGAAAGGCTCCTCGGCGCCCTCCGCCTCGAATAGCCTCTTTGTTGACAGGCGTGGGTCCGCTTACTCAGGCTGACGGCATACCGGTTCAGGCATGCGCATTTACTGTCGTCGTTTAGGTGGACCTGTGGAAATCGAAGATCTGACGCCCGTTCTCGAATCCGAGCAGAGGGCCGGTATCGGCATCATCGGATGCGCCGACATCGCCGTGCGCCGAGCCCTCCCCGCGATCCGCCGGTCGTCGTTCCGGCTCGTGGCGGTCGCGAGCCGCTCCCGCGAGAAGGCCGAGACCGTGGCGGGCGCCGCCGGTTGCGCGGCTGTCGAGGGCTACGAGCGGCTCCTGGAACTGCCCGGCATCGACGCGGTCTACATCCCCCTGCCCAACAGCGAGCACGCCAAGTGGGCGCGGCGGGCGCTGGAGGCGGGAAAGCACGTCCTGCTCGAGAAGCCCGCGGTGCCCGCCGAGGACACCGCCCGGGACCTCGTCGCGCTCGCCGAGGAGCGCGGGCTGGTCGTCATGGAGAACTTCGCGTTCCTCCGGCACCCCCAGCACGAACAGGCGCGGGCTCTGGTGGCCGACGGGGCGATCGGGCAACTGCGCTCCTACAACGGCGCCTTCGGCATTCCGCCGACCGATCCGCGCGGGATCAAGTACCAGGCGGACCTGGGCGGCGGGGCACTGTGGGAGGTCGGCTGCTACCCGGTGCGCGCGGCCCAGGAGTACCTCGGGCCGTCCGCGCGGGTTCTGGGGGCCGGCCTGAAGTCCGATCCGGAACTGGGCGTGGACGTCTCCGGGGCGGCGCTGCTGGGCGACGACGACGGCGTCACCGCGAACTGCTCGTTCGGCCTGTCCCACGGCTACCGGTCGACCTACGAGCTGTGGGGGAGCGAGGGGCGACTGGTCCTGGAGTGGGCGTTCACGCCCTCGGTCAGCGCCCGCCCGGTGCTGCGGTTGCAGCAGAAGGACCGCGAGACGCAGATCCTCGCCCCGGCCTCGGACCAGTTCCTCGGCGTGTTCACCACGTTCCACGACGCCGTGCGCGACCCGGCGGCGCGGGCGGAGCACCACCGCGACCTGGTGCGGCAGGCGAGGCTGATGGCCGGCGTCCGCGCGCACGCCCTCGGTGGGAAGACCCGGTGAGCGGCGGCCGGTGAGGGCCGCCGGGCGCCCTGGGGAACGAAGAACGGCGGTCGGCGTCCGGGGACGCCGACCGCCGTTCTTCGCGCACTACCGTCCGCCGCCCCGTGCCGCGGTGAGCGGGCGCGGCGGGCACTGTTCGTAGGTGGGCAGCAGGCCGGCCGCCGCCGCCTCGGCGAGGGTGGGCGCCGCGGCGTCCTTGTCCGAGCGGATCGGCGGTTCCTTCAGGTCCCACGGCAGGGCGAGGGCCGGGTCGAGCGCGTCGATGTCGATCATCGTCCCCGGCACGTACTCCTGCGAGCAGAGGTAACTCATGCAGGTGTCGTCCGTGAGGGCGAGGAAGGCGTGCCCGACCCCGTCCGGCAGGTACACGGCCGTCCCCGTCTCCGGGCTCTGGAGAGTGACGTCGTAATGGCCGAACGTCGGCGAGCCGACCCGGAGGTCGACGGCGATGTCGAGGGCGCTGCCCCGCACGCACGTGACGAACTTGGCCTGGCCGGGCGGGACCGTGGTGCCGTGGATGCCGCGCAGGGTGTTGCGCCGGGACACCGAGTAGTTGACCTGGCGGACCGTGAACTCCCAGCCGCTCTCCGCCAGCAGGGCACTGGCCCGCACGGACTCGAAGAAGTGGCCCCGGCGGTCGCTCAGCGGCTCGGGTTCGACGCGGTAGGCGCCGGGGACCGTCATTTCCGTTATCAGCACCGAAGGCTCCTCGCCGGCTCAGCCGGTGGCGGCCGGGGCGCCGGCCGCCCGGGCGATCCGCTGCCGCATGGAAGCGGTGTCGTTGGTGCGCGGGAAATCCTCCCGCGGGACGTCGACACCGAGGAAGGCGCACAGTGGCTCCCAGCCCTGCTGCACGTCGTAGACGAGGACGTTGTCCGCGCCCAGGGCGCGCACCACTTCCTCGTTGTGCCGGTGGTAGACCTCGATGGCGTGGTCCTTGTCGGAGAACCGGCCGCCGAACAGCCCGTCCCAGACCATGGTGCTGGTGACGCGGAACAGCCGGGCCTGCGGGCTGCCGGGCTCCGGCGGGTTCGCCATGCTCCGCAGGGCGAACTGGTACAGGGTGTCGTGGGTGCTGCGGTACCAGCTCTCGGCGTCGCGCACCGTGAGAATCACCTTGGCTTCGGGGAACGCCTCGCTGATCTGCCGGTAGTAGACGGCGCAGGGGCCGTCCACCGCGGAGCGGTAGCCGTCGAAGACGGCCGCCCAGTCGGGGCGCTCGCCGTCACAGACGATCCGCTCCCACCGCCGCAGCCGCTCCGCGTCGCCGACGATGTCGAACATGTGGAAGGAGGGGCCGAGACCGAGCCGGTCCAGGGCCACCTTCAGTGAGGTCGTACCGGTCCTGCCCAGACCGGCGTTGATGAGCTTCAGCACGGTGCCGTCTTCCCTTCCTCAGCGCCAGGCCGCGGCTTCCTGGCGGGTGGCGACGTTCACCCGGTTCCAGAAATTGACCAGGCCGATGTGCATGACGAGTGCGCCGAGCTGCTCGTCGGTGTAGTACTGGGCGGACTTCTCCCAGACCTCGTCCGACGCCATGTCCTGCGGGTCGGTCATCAGCGTGACGGCCTCCGCCATCTCCAGCGCGCAGCGCTCGGCCTCGTCGAAGCAGGACTCGGCCCGCCAGTCGGCCACCCTGGGCAGCCGCGCGTCCGTCTTCTCCGCCTGCTCCGGGTCGTCCGAGAACGTGTAGACGCGGCCGTTGATCTCGCTGACGCGCAGCCGGACGAGGTCGAGGGTGCTCTGCGGCACGCCCACCTTGCCGATGACCTCGGTCAGGTCGAGCAGGGGCTGTAGGGCGCCGGGAACGACCAGGGAGGGGTTGTCCATCCGTGGAGTCATCGGGTCTTCTCCTGTGCGGTATGCGGGAATGAGTCGGTTGCTCGCGGCGGCCTCAGACGGGGATGCCCTCGATGACCGAGATCGGCGCGCTGGTGGGAACGGCCCTGGTGAGCTTGAAGCCGGCCTTGGCGAACAGCTCCGTGTACTCGGCGAGCGTGCGTTCCTGGGCGCCGAGCATCAGCATCAGCCAGAGGTCGATGGTGTTGCCGAGGTGCTTTTCGTTGTTCTCCGGGATCACGTACTCGATGACGAGCAGCTTCCCGTCGGGGGCGATCGCCTCGCGCGCGTTGCGCAGCGCGGTGACGGCGTCGGCCTCGGAGAAGTCGTGGATGATGTGCTTGAACACGTAGGCGTCGCCGCCCGTGGGCAGCTTGTCGAGGTAGCCGCCGTGCTCGATGGTGAGCCGGTCGGCGACTCCGGCCGCCTCGAAGAGCGCCGGCGAGTCGACGGTGGCGACCTCGGAGTCGTACAGCACGCCCTTGACGTCCGGTGCCTGCTCGAGGATGCCCGCCAGGAGGTTGCCGCGGCCGGCGATGACGTCCACGACCGTGCCGAACCCGGAGAAGTCGTAGGCGGCCAGGATCGGGTCGGTCTCCGAGGCCGACAGTCCGCCGAACGCCTGGAAGAACACCCGGGCGTAGTCGGGGTTGGCGTGGAAGAAGTCCAGCGCGCCCATGCCGCGCAGCTTGGGCAGGTTGGCCTCGCCGGTCTCCACGGTGTCGAACAGGTGGCCCCACTCCTCCCACAGCGTGGGGTGGCTCATCAGCAGGGCGAAGCCGCGCATCGAGTCCGGTGCGTCCTCCCGGAGGCTGTCGGACATCGGGGTGTTCTCGTACCGGCCGTCCGGGCGGACCGCGAACACCCCGTGGCCGGCGAGCGCGCGCAGGACGCGGTGGGTCGCCTTGGGGTCGGACCCGACTCGCGCCGCGATGTCCTCGGCGGCCAGCGGGCCGTCGGCCAGCACGTCCGCGACGCCGAGCCGGGCCGCGACCGAGATCGCCTGGGTGATCACCGCGCCCTGGACGAGATGGAGCAGTGAGTACGAGTCTGACTGGTCACGAACCTCGGGCAGCACGGACATGCCTTTCCTTTCGGAGCGCCTTTTTCGCGGATTCCAGACAATAGGTCGGCGATTTGAGAAACCGCAACTTCCGCATTCCCGCAATGACTCTCGGACGTTCAACCGGGGAATTTGAGCGGTTGAACAGGCCCCGTCCAGCACCGCTCCAGCGAAATTCCGGCCCCGCTTGCCAAATTGTTCCGGCCCGGCTACATCGAGGAGGCCACGTTGCGGCACGACACCCCAACCCCGGTGGATTTCTGGTTCGACCCGACCTGCCCCTGGGCGTGGCTGACCTCCCGCTGGATCCTCGAGGTGGCCCGGCAACGGCCCCTCGAACTGCGTTGGCACCTGATGAGCCTGACCGTGCTCAACGAGGGGCGTACCGACCTGCCCGAGCGCTGGCACCGGGACCTCGCCGTGCGGCTGGAGCCGGTGCGGGTGTGCGCCGCCGCCGAGCAGGCCTACGGCTCGCAGGTGCTGGGTGGGCTGTACACCGAACTCGGCACCCGGTTCCACCTGGAGCGGGCGCCCAAGGAACACGCCACCTACGCGGCGGCCCTGACCGCCGCGGGCCTCGACCCCGGCCTCGCCGACGCGGCCGGCTGCGACGCGTACGACGGCGCGGTGCGCGCCTCGCACCACGACGGCATCGGCCGGGTCGGCACCGATGTGGGCACACCCGTCGTCGCGGTCGGGGACGTGGCGTTCTTCGGCCCCGTGGTGACCCCCTCCCCGCGGGGTGAGGCCGCGACGCGGCTGTGGGACGGCGTGCTCGCCGTCGCGGCGACCGACGGGTTCTTCGAGCTCAAGCGCACCCGCACCCGGGAACCGGTCTTCACCTGAGCGGCGTCAGCGGGCCGCCGCGGCCACGGGGGCCGTCCAGTTGTCGGCCAGCCAGCTCTCCAGCGTGACCAGGCCGGGCCGGGTGCGGCGCAGTTCCTCGAGGTCGGCGCGGTAACCGTCCCGCTCGAACCAGTCGAACATGTTGGCGAGGTCGGGGCGGGCGTCGCGCAGCGGCTCGATCGGCAGCCGCTGGTAGCGGACCGGGACGCCGGAGGCCGCCTCGAAGGCCGCGGCCATCTGCGGCCCGGTCAGGGCGTCGCCGGCGATCTCGACCACCTGGCCCAGCCAGGCGTCCGGGTCCTCGAAGGCGTCCGCGGCGAACACGCCGATGTCGCTGGTAGCGATGAGCTGCACCGGGATCCGCGGGTCCAGCCACATGGCCAGCACCAGTTCGCCCCCCATCGGGCGCGGGGCGATGTCGAGCAGGATGTCGTGGAACATGACCGGCCGCAGCACCGTCGTCGGCAGGTCGAGGGTCCGCAGGTACTGCTCCACCCGGTGCTTGCTCTCGAAGTGCGGGACCCGGGTGTCGCGGTCCGCGCCACCGACCGAGCTGTAGACGAAGTGCCGCACCCCGGCCCGCACCGCGGCGTCCGCCACCGCCCGGCCCTGCCGCTCCTCGGCCTCGACGCCGCCCGGCCCCCGGAAGGTCTGCACGCTGAACACCCCGTGCACGCCCCGCATCGCCTCCGTCAGCGACGCCTCGTCGTCCATGTCGCCGCGGACCAGGACCGCGCCCGCCTCCCGCAGCGCCCGCGCCTCCGCCTTGGCCGGGTCGCGGACCAGGGCGTGCACGGTGTGTCCGCGCCGCAGCAGTTCGCGGGCCACCGCCCCGCCCTGCCGGCCGGTCCCGCCCAGCACCAGGATCGTTCCGTCAAGCGCCACTGTCTGTCTCCATGTCTCGTGCCCGCCGGAGACTCGTCCGGCGGTGCGATCGGATTGCGGCGGGCCGCGGGGCGGCCGCCGCGCGTCGGGGGGCGCGCGCTACCAGGGGACGGGCCCCTCGTCCGCCAGGCACGCGCCCGACGGGCCGGACTCGTCCAACAGGGCCAGCCGGACCACGACGGCGGCCCCTTCGGCGGGGGTGCGGTGGCCGCGGTGGTGGTTGATGTCCGTGGCCACCACTCCGGGCAGCGCCGCGTTGACCTTGACCGGGGTCCCCCGCAGCTCCTTGGCGTAGGCGACCGTGACCGCGTTCAGCGCGGTCTTCGACGACTGGTAGGCGATCATGTTCACGCCCGCCAGCGGGGAGTCCGGGTCCGAGTTCAGGGTCAGCGACCCCACGTGGCTGGACAGGTTGACGATCCGGCCGGCCGGGGAGCGGTGCAGCAGCGGCAGCATCGCGTGGGTCACGGTGACCACGCCGAAGACGTTGGTCTCGTAGACCTCCCGCAGGTCGGCCGCGGTCGCCTGGCTCGGCGCGCCGGTGAAGCCGCCCGCGGTGCCGGCGTTGTTCACCAGGATGTCCAGGCGGCCGTGGCGCCGTTCGATCTCGCGGGCGGCCTCGGCCGCACTGTCCGGGTCCGTCACGTCGAGCCGCAGCGTCGTCGCGGCGATGCCGTCGGCGGCCAGCGCGTCGGCGGCCTGCTTGCCGAGCGTCTCGTCGCGCGCGCCGACGATGACGACGATCCCCCGCGCACCGAGCTGCCGCGCCGCGGCGAATCCGATGCCCTTGTTGGCGCCGGTGACGAGGGCGATCTTCTCGTCTGTCACGTCAGCTTCCTTTCTGCGGCCGGAAAATGCGCCCATTCGCCATGGGAAGAAGCGAAAACCGAAGGCACCCGTCGATATTGCTGCGGTGCGGACCGTGCGCTCAAGTGTTCATCGTCGCGTTCAATCGCGCCGACTCCACGGTCGAACACCGGCCGGCAGTCACGGAATTCCGAATCGTTGCGGCCGGAGATTGCCCTGAGTAGCTTCACCATGGCCAACTATTGCCACAGCGCAGAGGGCCTCAAAGAATGAAAACAACTGACGTCATAGTGGTCGGTGCGGGGCCGGTCGGCCTGATGCTGGCCGGAGAACTGCGCCTGGGCGGAGTGGACGTGGCCGTCTACGACAGGCTGCCCGCCCCCACCGAGGAGTCCCGGGCACTCGGCTTCAACCGGCGGGCCGCCGAGTCACTGGACCAGCGCGGACTGCTGCCACGCCTGGGCGCGTTCCGATGGGGCCCGATGGGTCACTTCGGCGGAGTCCGCTTCGACCTCGACATGCTCGACGAGGACCACAGTGGGGTGCTGGGCCTTTCCCAGGCCAGGACGGAAGAGGCGCTGGGCGGCTGGCTGGCCGACCTCGGCGTGCCGGTGCGCCGCGGTCACGAGGTGACCGGTCTGCGCGAGACGACCGACGGTGTCGTGGTGTCCCTCGACGGTCCCGACGGCCCCGGCGAGGAGACGGCCCGCTACGTGGTCGGCTGCGACGGTGCGGGCAGCACCGTGCGCGGGCTGGCCGGCATCCCCACCACGGGCTGGGAGCCCACCCGGGGCATGTACACCGCGGAGATCACCGGCATCACCCCGCGCCCCCGGCCGATCGGCGAGCGGCTTCCCGGCGGCAGGATGGTGGTGTGCACCCCGCTGGGCGAGGGCCGCTGCCGGGTGGTCGTCCACGACCCGGACCTGCCCGCCCGTCCGGAGCCGGGTGCGCTGACGTTCGCCCAGGTCGCCGACGCGTGGCGGCGGCTGACGGGTGAGTCGATCGACGACGCGCGGTGCCTCTGGCTGTGGGCCTCGGGCAACTCCGCCGCGCTGGCGCAGGAGTACCGGCGCGGCCGGGTGCTGCTGGCGGGCGACGCCGCGCACGAGATCCCCCCGCTGGCCGCCTGGGGACTGAGCGCCGGGCTACAGGACGCGGTGAACCTCGGCTGGAAGCTGACGGCGACGGTCAAGGGCTGGGCCCCCGAGGGCCTGCTGGACACCTACCACGCCGAACGCCACCCCGTTGGGCGGCAGTTGATCCGCAACGCCCGCGCGGCCGCCAAGCTCTACCTCGGTGACGAGGCCATGGACCCGGTTCGCGAGGTCGTGGGCGAGCTGCTGGCCCACAAGGACGCCGCCGAGCAGGTCGCCGGGGTCGTGAGCAGTCTCGGCATCCGCTACGACCTGGCCAAGGGCGAGCACCCCCTGCTCGGCCGGCGCATGCCCCCCGGGACCACCCTCACCCTCACCGACGGCACCCGCACCCGCGTCGCCGAACTCCTGCGCACCGGACGCGGCCTGCTCCTCACCACCGACGACACCACCGCCCGAGCCGCCCACGGCCACACCGACCGCGTCGACGCCGTCACCGGAACCTGGACCACCCCGCCCCACACCCCCCTCGACGCCGTCCTCGTCCGCCCCGACGGCTACGTCGCCTGGACCTCCCCCGGCACCACCGACGACCTCACCCAGGCACTCGAGCACTGGTTCGGCACCGGCCGCATCGCGCAGTCCGCCGGCCGGTGAGCGCCGTCGGCACCCTTCGAAGAGGAGTGAACACATGGCCAGGGATGTAATCGTCGTCGGGGCCGGCCCGGTCGGGCTGATGACGGCGGGCGAACTCAGACTCCGCGGCGTGGACGTCGTCGTCTACGAGCGGCTGCCCGCGCCGACGCGCCAGTCGCGCGGCGCGAGCTTCACCAAGCGCACCGCCGAGTGCTTCGACCAGCGGGGCCTGCTCGACCGGCTCGGTGCCACCGAGCCCGCCGACAGCCACTTCGGCGGGGTGCCGATCGACCTCGGCATGCTGGCGGAGGACCACTACGGGCACCGGGGGGTCTCCCAGTTCCGCACCGAGCGGATGCTGGAGGAGTGGGTGGGCGAACTCGGCGTGCCGGTCCTGCGCGGCCTGGAGGTGACCGGTCTGCGGCAGGGCGACGACGATGTCGTGGTGACCGTGGAGGGCCCCGACGGGGCGTCCGAGGAGAGTGCCGCCTATCTCGTCGGCTGTGACGGCGGGCGCAGTACCGTCCGCAAGCTGGCCGGGATCGGCTTCCCCGGCACCGACGGCCGGCGCGGCTTCCTCACGGCCGACGTCACCGGGATCGACACCCGCAGACGGCGCATCGGGGAGAACCTGCCGGGCGGCAGCATGGTGATGGCGATGGACCTGGAGAACGGCGTCACCAGGGTCGTCGTCCACGAGGCCGGTACGCCGCCGCCCCGCGACCGTGACGCGATCGCCTACGCCGACCTCGCCGACGCCTGGCAGCGGCTCACCGGCGAGTCCATCCACCACGGGGAGTGCCGCTGGATCAGCTGCTTCACCGACGCCTCGCGGGCCGCCGCCGAGTACCGGCGCGGCCGGGTGTTCCTGGCGGGCGACGCCGCGCACGTGCAGCCCCCGGCGATGGCGCAGGGGCTGAGCGTGGGCGTGCAGGACGCGGTGAACCTCGGCTGGAAGCTGGCGGCGACGGTCGAGGGCTGGGCCCCCGAGGGCCTGCTGGACACCTACCACGCCGAACGCCACCCCGTCGGCGAGCAGTTGGCGCGCAACGCCCGCGCGGCGATCGAGCTGCGGCTCACCGGCGAGGAGATGGACCCGGTTCGCGAGGTCGTGGGCGAGCTGCTGGCCCACAAGGACGCCGCCGAGTACGCGGCGGGCATGCTGAGCAACCTCGGCATCCGCTACGACCTGGCCAAGGGCGAGCACCCCCTGCTCGGCCGGCGCATGCCCCCCGGGACCACCCTCACCCTCACCGACGGCACCCGCACCCGCGTCGCCGAACTCCTGCGCACCGGACGCGGCCTGCTCCTCACCACCGACGACACCACCGCCCGAGCCGCCCACGGCCACACCGACCGCGTCGACGCCGTCACCGGAACCTGGACCACCCCGCCCCACACCCCCCTCGACGCCGTCCTCGTCCGCCCCGACGGCTACGTCGCCTGGACCTCCCCCGGCACCACCGACGACCTCACCCAGGCACTCGAGCACTGGTTCGGCACCGGCCACCGGCCCTCCAGCCGCCCTCGACCGAAGGGCTGGGGGTCCCGGCCAGACTGCCAGGACCTGTCTTGACGCCGGGCGCCGGCGCCGAGACGGCCTCTACGACACTAACCACGAAGGATCTGGTGGAATGGCTGGCACCGAACAGGATCAGGTGAGTGGAAAGCCCCATGTGGTCGTCATCGGGGGTGGCATCGCGGGACTGGCGGCGGCGTTCCAGCTCCGCGACGAGCCGGTCCGGGTGACGGTCCTGGAGGCGTCCTCCCGGCTCGGCGGGAAGCTGTCGGTCTCCGAGGTGGCGGGGGTCCCGGTCGACGAGGGGGCCGAGTCGCTGTACGCCAACCGGCGCAGGACGACCGGGCTGATCGCGGACGCCGGACTCGGCGAGAAGATCATGTCGGCCGGCGTCACCGCGTCGGCGATCTGGACCGGGGGAGAGATCCGGCAGCAGCCGGACCGTCAGTTCATGGGCGTGCCCTGCGACATGGACGACCTCGCCAGGTCCGGTGTGGTGTCCGCGGCGGGCGTCGAGAGGGCCCGGCAGGACCTGGTGCTGCCCTCGTTCGACCGGGAAGGCGACGTCTCGGTCGCGGACTACGTGGGCGGGCGCTTCGGCCAGGAGGTCGTGGACCGTCTGGTCGAACCGTTCCTCGCCGGTGTGTTCGCCGGCCGCGCCGCGGACCTGTCGTTCGAGGCCACGCTGACGCCGCTGGCGAAGGCCTCCCGTTCGCACGTCTCGCTGGCGGACGCGGCGGGCTCGCTGACGCCCGTGCTCGCCGAGGGGCAGAAGCCGCCGCCCGTGCGGGTGGCGACCCTCGACGGCGGGTTCGGCTCGCTGCCCCCCGTGCTCGTGCGCGAGGTGCTGAAGGCGGCGCCCGACGCGTCGGTGCGCACCGACGCCCCGGTCCGGGAGCTGGCGCGGACCGCGGACGGCTGGCGGGTGACCGTGGGCACGGCCGCCGGCCCGGAGCACATCGAGGCGGACGCCGTCGTCATCGCCGTTCCGGCCGGCCCCGCGGGCAGGCTGCTCGCCGGGGTCCCCGGAGCCGCCTCGGCCGTCTCGGCGTTCGCCGAGGTGCCGTACTCGAACGTGGCGGTGGTCACCCTCGCCTACCCGCGCGCGGCGTTCCCGGGCGGGCTCTCGGGCCGCGGGTACGCCGCCTACCGGGTGCCCGCGGTGGAGGGGAAGGCGGTCAAGGAGGTCACGTTCACCACCGTGAAGTGGCCGCATCTGGCCGGTGAGGTGGAGATCGTCCGCTGCTCGATCGGCCGGTTCGGCGAGGAGGACCTGCTGCGGCGCGACGACGCCGACCTGGTGGCGCTGGCGACCGCGGAGCTGGCCGAGGCCACGGGTGTGCGGGGCGCTCCGGTGGCGAGCCGGGTCAGCCGCTGGGAGGACGCTCTGCCGCAGTACACCGTCGGCCACTTCGAGCGGGTGCGGCGGATCCGCGACACGGTGGCCGCCCAGCCCGGCCTCGCCGTGTGCGGCGCCCTGTACGACGGTGTGGGCGTCGGTGTGTGCATGGCCTCCGCGCGGCAGGCCACCGAGCAGGTCCTGGCCTGGGTGAAGCAGAACGCCGCCGCCCGCTCGGCGGCGGTCGGGGCCTGAACCGGCCCCACGGAACACCGAAGCGGCCGTGCCCGATGCCGGGCACGGCCGCTGCTGCTTGGCGTCGCTCGGGTCAGCGATCCAGCACCGCGGCGAACACCTCCGCCAGGACCTGCTCCGGATCCTGGCTGCCGTCCGTGCTGCGCCAGGCGACGTGCTGGTCGGGACGGACCAGGAGCGCGCCGGCGTCGGTGATCTCCCGGACGGCCTCCCAGCCGCCGTCGACGTCGTCGTACTCGCCGCCGACGCCGATGCGGACCGTGCCGATGCGGACGGAGAACTTCTCCGCCACGCGCGCGGCCGCCTCGACCCACGGCGTCCCCTCCGGGCCCGTGATCAGCGTGAAGTCGGTCCTGCCGGTGAGGTCGAGCGTGGACAGACGTCGGCCGCCGGAGGTGATCCAGGCGTGCGGGAGACGGTGTCCGGGGCGGGACGTCGGCCGGTGCTCGTTGCGCATGGGGACGCGGCCGGGCGGCCGGCTGCCGTCCGGGACGAGAGCGCCGTCCTCGTAGTGGAAGCCGACCTCCATGTCGAGGGACTGGCATCCCCCGCGGTGGGTGTGGAAGATCTCCAGGGCGCGCGCCCGCACGGTGTCGCCGAGCGGCGAGGGGTCGAAGTACGCCTCGAGCCGCTCCTTGCGCCGCCCCGCCGGGATGTTGTGTCCGGCGCCGACGGCGTCGATGACCGCCTGGTGGTGGACGGCGGCGGAGACCGCCCAGTCGACGTTCTCCCGACCCACGGGCCGGCGCTCGGCCTCGTAGGTGTCGATCAGGCCGTCGCTCGCGCGGCCGCCGAGCACCGCGGCGAGCTTCCAGGCGAGGTTGTGCGCGTCCTGGATGCCGGTGTTGAGGCCGAGACCGACGGCGGGGGGCTGGCGGTGCGCGGCGTCGCCGGCGATCAGCACGCGGCCGACCCGGTAGCGGTCGGCGAGGTGCGCGTGCACGATCCAGTCCGTCACCTTGTGCACCGTCACCTCCAGGTCCGGGATGCGCAGCAGCTCGCGGATCCTGGGGACGACGGTCTCGTTGTCCCAGCGTCCGGGCGGGCCGGGGGCGAAGTGCAGGCCCCACTGCTCGCACTCCTTGCCCCAGCGCGGCCCCATCTCGATGAGGTTGCTGGACAGGTCGGGGCTCTCCGGGCTGAGGAAGTGCGTGATGAGCGTGCCCTCCTCCCACCACTGGGACAGGTCGGCGGAGAAGTACACGGTGGTGGTGTTGACCAGTCCGGGCGGGCCCTGCATCTCGATGCCGACCTCGGCTCCGACCATGCGGCCGCCGTCGGCCCCGATGAGGTACTGCGCCGTGACGGTGGTGACCTCCCCGGTCTCGAGGTCGCGCACCTCCGCGACGACGTGGTCGCCCTCGTCGGAGAAGGAGGTCAGCTCGTGGTGGAACAGGATCCGCCCCGGATTACGCTCCTCCGCGTGCCGGCGCAGGATCGGCTCCAGCCACATCTGCGGCAGCTTGGCGGGCAGGAGGGGCCCGGCCGCCGCGTAGGTCTCGCGCAGTTCACCGCCGCCGAAGGCGTCCATCTCGTGGATCAGGCGCCGGTCCAGCGGCCCGTCACCGGCGAGCGTGGTCTGCCAGCGCACCTTGCCGAACTTCTCCAGTGGCGCCGCCTCGGCGAGCACGTCGTCGGCGACACCGTGCTGCCGGAAGATCTCCATCGTGCGCTGGTTGAGGTAGTGGGCCTTCGGAACCCTCGATGTGTCCGGGTGCCGTTCCACCAGCAGATGATCGACGCCCTGGTCGGACAGGAAGACGGAGGCGGACAGGCCGCATCCGCCACCGCCCACGATCAGAACCGGAACCTCGATGGCTCCCATATTCGCCCCTTTAGGATCGACCGATGCCTTGCCAGTCGCAGCCTGGCAAAGTCCTCTTCAGCACCGGTCAAGCACGACTGGACCGCAGCGGCGCCGGCCGGTCACGCGGGTGACCGGCCGGCGCGTTCGGGACGGACGGACCGGGGTGCGGCGGGTCAGCCGAGCCAGCCGCCGTCGCGCATGAGGGCGCGTCCGGCCAGTTCGTTCGCCTCCCGCCAGGCCTGGATGCGCCGGGGCCGGATGCGGAAGTACTGGTAGGGCTCGTCGAGCTTGCGCGGATCGAACCCGGTCTTGGCCGCGAAGGCGTCGCCCAGCTCCTCGCCCAGCTCGGTCACGTCCACCGGCTCCGCGACACCGTCGACGATCACGACGTCGCGCGTCGGCCCGAGGCCGAGCCGCACCCGGCCGTCCGCCAGCAGGTTGCGGCCGGTGACCGAGTCGCGGGGCGTGGAGACGAGGATCGCGGTCCCGTCCCAGAGGTAGGACAGCGGGATCAGGTGGACGCCGGCTGCGGCACCCGCCGTGGCCACCCACAGATCGACGTCGTTCTCCAGTCTCGCCCGAGTGTCCCGCAGCCTCTCCTCAAGTCCGCGCGCGGGTGGCTTCGTTGTCATGCTTCCTCCGTGGGTGTCGGGGGCGGGTCCCCTCCGGGTGGTCTTCGCCGGCCGGCCGGGTCTCGGACACGGCGGCCGCCACGGCCGCCAGCGCCCGGACGGCCGCGCGTACCCCGATCATGTCGTGCGCCCGGTGGGTCACGAAGCGCACGTGTCCGTTCGGCAGCGGCAGGACGCGCACGCCGTGGCCGGCCAGGCGCTCGGCGCACTCGCCGGCGGCCAGTCCGGGCAGCCGCGCCATGACGATGTTGGTCGGCCGCGGCGGGCGCATCACCTCGACGCCGGGCACCGCGGCGAGCCGGGCGGCGAACGCGGCGGCCGTCTCGTGGTCGGCGGCCAGGTCGGGCAGGCGATCGAGCGCCACCAGGGCAGCCGCCGCGAGGACGCCCGCCTGGTGCAGGGAGCCGCCCAGCCATCCCCTCAGCTCGCGGGCGCGGGCGACGTACTCGCGTGATCCGCACAGCAGCCCGCCGGCGGGGGCGCCGAGTCCCTTGGAGACGGAGAAGGTGACGCTGTCCGCCGGCCCGGCCAGCCGCGCGGGCGGCACGCCGAGCGCCACGGCCGCGTTCGCGAGCCGGGCACCGTCGAGGTGGAGGTGCGCGCCGTGCCGGTGGGCCGGCGCGGCCGCGGCCCGCGTCGCCTCGGCGTCCAGGGCGTTGCCGGAGCACATCATGCTGGTGTTCTCGACACAGACCACGGTCGGCGGGTCCGCCCGGGCGGCGAGCAGCGCGGCCACGGCGTCGGGGTCGGGCAGGCCGTCGGGGCGCTGCCGCACCGGCAGCAGCTCGATCCCGCCGAAGCGGCGCAGCCCGTCCGACTCCAGGAACGCCATGTGGGTGTCCGCGCCGGCGATCACCCGCGGGGCGGGCGATCCCGGCGGGCCGGACGCGGCGAGCGGGGCGAGCAGGTTGGCCATGGTGCCGGTGGGCGTGAACAGCGCGGCCTCGGTGCCGAGCAGGCCGGCGACCCGCTCCTCCAGCAGGGTGACCGTCGGGTCGTCGCCGTACACGTCGTCCCCGACCTCCGCCTCGGCCATCGCCCGGCGCATCCGCGCGTCCGGCACGGTGCGGGTGTCGCTGCGGAAGTCGAGGTGCGGGGAGCCGCTTCGCGCCATGGCTCTACCGCCCCGGCCGGTGGGCCACCCAGACGGCACGGGGCCTGGTGTAGCCCTCCACCGCATGGAGGCCCAGCTCCCGGCCGTATCCGGACTGGCCGAGGCCCCCGACGCTGACCGTCTCCTCCGTGTCGCCCCAGGTGTTGACCCACACCATGCCGGCGCGCAGGGCCCGGACGAAACGCTCGGCGCGGTGGGCGTCCGAGGTCCACACCGACGCCGACAGGCCGTACGCGGTGTCGTGCGCGAGGGCCAGGGCCTCGTCGTCGGTGCCGAACGACGCGACGGACAGCACCGGCGCGAAGATCTCCTCCCGCCAGGCGCGGCTGTCGAAGGGCACCCGGTCGACGATGGCCGGATGGACGAAGAACCCGCCGTCGAGGTCGTGCAGGACCGAGGAGCGGCCGGGCGGGAGGATCACCCGCGCGCCCTGCGCCGCCGCCTGCGCGACCACCTCGGCCGTACGGTCGGCGGCCGCCCGGCTGATCAGCGGGCCGAGATCGGTGCCGGGATCGGCCGGCCGGCCGACCGTAAGGGCGGCCGCCAGCTCGGCCACGCGGCCGACGAACTCCCCGTGCACGGCCCGGTCCACGATCAGGCGTGAGCCCGCCACGCACACCTGACCGGTGTTGCCGGTGAAGCCGGTGACGACGGCCCGCGCCGCCGCGTCGAGGTCGGCGTCGCGGAAGACGACGACGGGGCTCTTGCCGCCGAGTTCGAGGGAGACGGGCTTGAGGCCGTCCGCGCAGCGCCGCGCGACCTCGCGCCCCGCCGCCGTCGAGCCGGTGAAGGTGACCATGCCGACGGCCGGCTGCTCGCACAGCAGCCGGCCGGTCGCGGCGCCGCCGTAGACGGCGGTGAGCACGCCTTCGGGGAGCACGTCGCCGGCGCGGCCGACCAGACGGCGGATCGACAGTGGCGTCTCGGGCGCCGGTTTGACGACGACCGTGTTGCCGTGGGCGAGCGCGGCGGCGATCTTCCAGACGGCCAGCAGGAGCGGGTAGTTGTTCGGGGCGATGGCCGCGCACACCCCGACCGGCACCCGGTCGGTGTAGGTGCGCATGCCGGGGCCCGCCGGATGGGTCTCCCCCACCGGGTACCGGGCCGCCGCCGCGAACCAGTCGACCACCTGGGCGGCGAAGTCGACCTCTCCCAGGGCGCGTGCGGTGGGCTTGCCCGCGCTCAGCCGCTCCAGCGCCGCGAGTTCGTCGCGGTCCTCGCGCAGCAGGTCCCCCAGTTCGCGCAGCAGGCCCGAGCGCCGGGCCGGGGAGGTGTCGGCCCAGACCTCGTGGAACGCCTTCCCGGCCCGGCCCACGGCGGTGGCGACGCCGGACACGTCGGTGTCCGGCACGTGGGCGACAGTGCGGCCGGTGGCGGGGTCGAGGACCGGACGGCCCGCCGGGGTCACCCCAGCACCGCCGCGTCGCCGGCGAGCCGGAGCGCGCGGTCGATCTCGCCGACCAGGCCGTGGAACGCCTCCGGGCCGAGGCCCGCCCCCGCGCTGCCCAGCAGTCTGAGGTCGTACCCGTCGGGGTGCTGCCACCACGCGTCGCAGGCCCCGAACTCGGCGCTGAGGTAGCCGAGGTGGACCGGGCGGCCGTCGAGTTCGCGGATCTCGGCGGTGGCGGGGTGCTTGTCCCGCTGCGGTGGGAAGGCGAGCCGCCCGCCGCCGGTGGGCTGCGCCGTCAGGCGCAGCTCGCCGCCGGACGGCGAGGAGTAGACGACCTCCAGTTCGCGGACGGCGGCGCCGTCGCCGAACGTGGCGGCGCTCTCGGCGCGGAACTCGCCGGCCGTCACCGGCACGCCCTGGGCGGTGAGGAAGTCCACGACCTCCTCGGACGGGACCCAGTCGCCCTCGTGCTCGCGCCCGCGCCGGTGGAAGTGGAAGACGCCGGTGGGCACCGACACCATGTCGGCCGGGTACCTGGCCCAGTAGCTCAGTTCGGCGAACGGGGTGGCCAGCACCCTCGGCACGGCGTCCGGCACGGCCGGGCGCAGCGCGGCGAACAGCGTGACCAGCTCGTCGTCGGTGAACTCGCCCTCCAGCACGGACAGTTCGACCGTGGTGCGGGCCAGCCGGGCGCTCGCGGCCCGGTGGCCCAGGTAGTCGGTGCCCAGCCAGACCACGCGGCCCTCGCCGATCTCGGCCGGCCGGGTCTCGCTGCCCCACAGGCACGGGTGGTCGGCGGCCGGGAACGCCCAGTCGTACAGGAACTGCTTCAGGCGCAGGCGCCGTCCCCCGCCGGCGATCTCGGTGCGGTAGCCGGCGGGGTTGGCGTCGCTCCACGGGGTACGGCCCTCGGCCTCCACGCGGCCGGGGGGTGCCTCGCGGCGCAGTGTTCCGATGCTGGTGTCGCATCCCTCGGGCAGCCGGGACGGCCGCCACAGCACGAAGTTGCAGCAGTCCTGGGCGCGCGTCTCCTCGATCGCCGGGGGCACCCGGTCAAGATCGGCCGCGCGGTCCAGGACCTGCCAGCGCCACGGGGGTACGGGACTGCTCACCATGACTCCTCGGGTGGGTGCGAAGCTCCGCGAGGTGGCCGAGCCAGGCGGAGGTCGAAGCAAGGAACATCCACTCGCCGACGCCCAGCTCGGCCCGGAGCCCGGCCGGCAACGGCGGCAGGCCGAAGGGGGCGCCGAGCCCGTCGGCGAGGTCGGCCAGCCGGCGGACGTAGCGGGGGTCGGTGGGGGTCGGGAAGCCCTGTTTGGGGCGGTGGCGCACCGAGTCGGGCAGCAGGTCGGCGAGCGCCTCCTTGAGCAGTCCCTTGTGGCTGCTCCCCGGCTCGCCGGAGTCCTTCAGGTGCTCCGGGCAGCGGAAGGCCAGCTCGGCGAGGGCGACGTCCTGGAAGACGGGCCGGTCCTCCAGGGTGAAGGTCGCCGACGTGGCGTCGACCATGTCGTTGACGTAGACCAGGAAGCGCCGCAGCAGGTGGTGCCGGCCGCGTTTGAGCGGGGAGGCCGTCTTGATCGCCCGGTACTCGTCCATGGTGCGCTCCCACACCAGGTCGGTGACGGCCGTCATGTCGACGCCGAGTTCCCGTGCCATCCAGCTCACCAGCCGTGCCCAGACGGGCCGTTCCTCGGAGTACAGCTGGTGCGTCAGGTAGTGGCGCCCGTGGATGAAGGTGGGCGCATAGGGGTCGACGACCGGGAAGTACCGGCCCGCCTGGTACCCCCACAGCTCGTCGGCGCCGTGGCCGGAGTAGACGACCACGTTGCGGTCGCGGGAGATGGCGCCGTAGAGGTGGTGCATGGCCAGCTCGGCGCCGTGCAGCAGCGGCCGCATCAGCCGGGTGGGCAGGACGGGAACCAGCTCGGCGGCGTGGTGGCGGTCCAGGTCGCACACGGTCAGCGGCACGCCCAGACGCTCGGCGACCTCGGCGGCGTGCACCGCGTCGTCGCCCGAGCCGCCGATGCCGTCCTGGTAGCGCAGGACGTACCCCTCCACGGGCACGCCCAGCGCGGTCAGGGCCGCCACGGCCGCCGTGCTGTCGACGCCGCCGCTGAGCACCGCCGCCCGCGGGACGTCGGACACGGCCCGCTCGGCGATCGCCCGGTCGAACGCGGCACGGATCTCCTCGGCGCTCACCAGGCCGTCCACCGGCGTGGGCCGCCAGTATCGGTGGGTGCTGGTACCAGGGCGGTCGACCGACAGGTACTCGGCGGGCTGAAGGGCCCGCACGCCGCGCAGCCAGGTGTGGTCGTCGGCCGCGTCCATACGGATCCAGGAGCGCAGGACGTACTCCTCGGGGTCCACCTCGGGGGTCACCAGGCCGGTGCGCAGGAGCACTCCCGGCTCGGAGGCGAAGAGGAGCCCGCCGTGGGTGAAGGCGTAGAACAGCGGTTTCACGCCGAAGTGGTCGCGGGCGAGCACCACGCGGCCGGTCCAGGTGTCGTGCCAGGCGAGGGCGAACATGCCGGACAGCGGCCGCAGCGCGGCCGCGGGGTCGTCCTCGCGGCACACCTGCTGGAGGACGAACTCGGTGTCACAGGTGGTGCGGCGGGGCCACAGCGGCGCGGCGGGCGAACGGGAGCCGTAGACCTCGCCGTTGTGCACCAGGACGATCCGTCCGGTGGGATCGGTCATCGGCTGGTCGCCCGCCTCGGTGCGGTCGCGGATCGCCAGGCGCGTCGCGCACAGCATGACGGTGCCGCAGGCCGAGACGTACGGGGCGCAGGCCGCCTCGCCCCGGTGCGCCATGGCGCCGGTCATGGTCCGGCCGAGCGCGTCCATCCAGTCGGCGTCCCGGCGTCCCTCGAAGCTGATGAAACCCGCTATGCCGCACATCTGCCGGCCTCCGTCTCGCCCCACACCCGCCACAGCTGGGCCAGGGCCTCGGTGAACACGTGCTCGATGCCGTGGTGTCCGCCCTCGTGCTCGCGGTAGACGTGCGGGACGCCGAGCGCGTCGAGGGCGGCGTGCAGCGCGCGGACACCCCAGTGCATGCCGTAGTCGTCGCGTTCGCCGACGCTGAGGTGGAGCAGCCCGAGTCCGGCGAGCCGGCCGGCGTGGGCGGGGAGCATCCGCACCGGGTCGTGGCGCAGCCACCGTTGCCACACCTCGTCGCGGAACAGGCCGGTGACGGGGTCGCACGGCAACGCGTCGGCGGGCGTGGTCCCCGGTGCGTCGGCGTAGCACACGCCCATCGCGACGATGCTCATCGCCACCATGAACGGCACGTCGTGCGGGCCGGTGTCACGGCGGCCCAGCAGCTCCTCGACGCCGCCGGCCGCCCGGACGGTGTCCAGCGCGGCGGGCAGCAGCGGCAGGTAGCAGTGCTCGAACCCGGCGTCGGGCGAGAAGGCGAGCACCGCCGAGAACAGCTCGGACGTCATGCCGGCGACCAGCGCGCCGTATCCGCCGCTGGACTTGCCCGCCACGGCGCGTCCGGCGGGCTCCGGCAGGGTCGCGAACCGCCGGTCCACCTCGGCGACGACCTCGGCGAGATGGCCGGCGTAGCGGCCGCAGGCGGCGGAGTCGATGTACTGCGAACCGCCGTAGGCGGTCGTGCAGTCGGGCACGACGAGCAGTGCCGGCGGCACCCGGCCGTCCGCCATCGCGCGGCTGAGCCGGTCGGCGACGGAGCCGCCGAAGGCGAGCGCCCGGCCGGCGAGGCTGGGGTGGGCGCCGAAGCCCGGCAGCCAGTACACCACCGGGTACCGCCGGACGCCGTCGTACCCCGGCGGCAGGTGCACCTCGATGCGGCGGCGGTGCGGGTCGCCCAGCGGGTTGCCGCGCAGACAGGCGCTCTCGTGGTCGAGCACGACCGGCTCGCTCATGGCCTGCTCTCCTCCCGCACCGCGCGCTCCACGTGGCGGGTGTAGAACGACGGGTGGTGGAAGACCGCGGAGAGCAGCACGCCGTCGCTGGCCCACAGCCCGAAGGAGCTGCCGAACAGCAGGTCGGCGTCGAGCATGGCCTCGAGCGTGGAGGCCGCCATCTCGGTCCAGCCCTCGCCGCCGGCGAGATGACCGCGGGCCGGTCCGGGTCCGAGCCGTGTGACCCGGCCGGCCACCGGGTCGAGCAGGAAGGACGTCTCGCCGCCGTCGTCCTCGTGCAGCGAGACGACGTGGCGCCCGGCGCCGTGGTCCAGCGCCCGGTACCAGTAGTCGGTCGCCACCAGCCGGTCCAGCAGCTCGCGCAGCATGTCCTCGGCGTCGCGGGTCTGACGGCCGTACCGGTCGACGGAGGCGTCGAACGGCGGCACGGGGGTGTCCGGGTCGAGCGTCACCGCGGCGTAGACCTCGTCGAAGTCGTACGCGCCGGGTGCTACCGGCCCGTCGGCCAGGGCGGCCTTGCCGTCCTTGACCTCGATCACCTGGCCCGGGCCCCACAGCAGGCCGTCGCGGCCCAGCTCGTCCAGGCGGCGCAGGGCCTGGACCGGGGTGAAGGGGAAGATCGTGCGGTTGCACCAGTCGTAGTCGCGTTCGCCGTCGCCGCTGATGCGCCAGCCGAACGAGGAGGGCACGGTCAGGGCCGCGGGGATCGCGTCGACGTACCGGTCGAAGTTGGCGACGGCGCGGGCGCGCACCGCGTCCGGGTCGGTCAGCGGGCGGCGTTCGGTGAGCACGCCGGGCGGCGAGATGCTGTGCGCGGGGATGAACACGGCGTCCGGCGTCGGCGCGTCGGCGCGGCGGAAGGCCGCCACGGTGTCCTCGTGCAGGAGCGCGTCGCCGCACAGCATGACGGCCGCGTCGTCGGTCTGCACCAGCACGCTCATCTCGGGGAAGGACACGGCCGAGGGGAACGTCCGCAGGGTCGCGCCGCCCAGGGTGATCGTGTCGCCCGGCGTCACCGGTTGCAGGTTCTCGTAGCCGAAGCGGCGCAGTGTCCAGGCGATCGCCTGGTGCCCGAGCCCGGACGCGGTCAGCTGCGGCGGCACGGGGCCGGCGGGGTAGATGCAGGTGACCCCGGAGCTCTGGCGCGGGCTGTCGTCGAAGTCCACGTCGGCGCCGTCGACCAGTCGCAGCAGTGAGGGGAAGTGGTGGTGGTCGAAGTGGTGGTGGCTGAGCACCACGTAGTCGATCCCGTCGTCGAGCACCTCGCGGACCAGCCGGTCCGGCAACGCCGGGTGGTGCTCCCAGAAGCGGTCCAGGCGCTGGGTGAGCCACGGGTCGAAGAGGATGCGCTCCGTCCCCGTGTCGACGAGGACGGCCGCGTGGCCGAGGGAGGTCAGTCGCATCAGTCGCTCGTTCCGTACACGCAGCGGAAGCCGACCTCGTTGTGGCGGTCGGTGATCAGGTCCTTGCCCCGGTAGAACGTGGTCAGGCAGGCCGGCGGGGAGGTCCAGGTGCCGCCGCGCAGCACGTGGAAGGCCTCCTTGCGGTTCATGAAGTCCAGCGGGTGCCGGCCCTTGAAGAAGGGGTCCATGTCCTCGCCGGTGTAGAAGTTCGTCCGCGTCAGCTCCCACACGTTGCCCGACATCTGCAAGGCGCCGTAGGGGCTGGCGCCCTGCGGCAGGGCGTCGGCGGGCAGCACCGGGTGGGCGGGGTTGTCGCCCTGCGAGATGGTGACCAGCAGTGCCTCCAGGGAGTCGAGGTCGGCCACCTCCTCGCCGAACGACCGCTCCACGTAGTTCACCCGGTCCGGGTCCCACTGCTCGCCCCACGGGTAGCGGCGGCCGTCCACGCCGCGCGCGGCCTTCTCCCACTGGACCTCGCTGGGCAGCGAGCCACCGGCCCACTTCGCGAAGGCGTACGCGTCGTACCAGTCGATGCCGACGACCGGCAGGTCGGGCGCGTTGAAGCGCGGGTCGTGCCAGTGCGCCGGGCGGTGCGAGCGCTCCAGCGGCTGGTCCGGGTGGTCGAACTCGCCGGAGTCGCCGACCTCGTCGAGGAACGCGCGGTAGCGGGCGTTGGTCACGGTGGTCCGGTCGATGAGGAACGCCGGTACGTCCACGGCGCGCAGCGTGCTGTCGTCCTGCGCCATGCGGAAGGCGTCGGGCTTCTCCTCGGCGCCGATGATCGCCGGGCCGCCCGGCACCAGGACGACGTCGGTGTTGCGCCGGGGGCGCTTGCGCGCGGCCTCGATCCGCGCCCGCATGTCGGAGAAGTACTCGTCCTCCAGGCGGCGCAGTTCGGCCGGGTCGCGGGTGCCGAAGACGGCGATGAGGGCCCGCTTGGTGAGCGCCGCGCCGCAACCGACGGGCTTGCGCGTCCAGTCGGGGCGGGTGAAGTTGCTGGGCCAGCCGGAGATGCGGATGAGGTCGGGGACGGCGGCGGCGATCCGGTGTTCCGCGATGACCTTCAGCGCCGTGAAGGCGACCCAGTCGACGGTGTCGTGGGTGGCGGCGGCCACGGCGGCGTCGGCTGCCGGATCGCCCCCGTGGTGCCTGGCCAGCAGCCGTACCGCGCCGGCCCGCACCGGCCATTCGGGGTGGGTGACCGCGACAGACGCCAGCAGCGGTATACCGTCGGCGGCCCGCCCCCGGTCCTCGGCCAGCGCGACGACGCGTTCCACCGAAGCCCAGTAGCGCTCGTCGGTGGAGTCGTCGATCACCAGCAGTTCGGCGGGAATGTCGATGACTTCTGAAACGCGATTACCTACCATCTCAGCCTCTCTCGGACGACGCGCCGCCCGTACGGATTCGATTCCATACGGGCGGCGCGTTTCGCTGGTCAGCGGATTACCACTTGCTGGTCTCCTGCTCAGCGTCACGGGTGTCGATGAAGTCGCGGTCGCTCATTTGTCACTCCCTCCGCCGTATCGAGTTGTCGCGGACCGGATCGGCCGCTCGGCCCGGAAGCATACGGAGAGCGCGGAAGGCGCGGCAACGGCCTTGATACGCGGACGTTGAACATGAACATTTCCGTGATATGTGCGGCTCGGTTCGCGACGATCCGAGGCGAGGAGAGGGAGAGAAGAATGGGCGACACGCAATACCGTGAAGTGCGGGAAAAGGGATTCGTACGGCTCCCCGGGCTGGCGGCGGGCGAAGCGCTGGCCCGGCTGCGGAGCGCGGTGGCCGACCTGGAGGGGCTCGCCCGCGACCGCACGGTCTCCAGCGGCGACTTCGTCCTGGAGGCGCCCGGCATCGGCGGCTGGGCGGCCTGGCAGCAGGGCGCCGAAGCCCTTCCGGGGGTGCTGAGGTCGGCCGACCGCATCCACGAGCACGTCCCCGAGTTCGAGGCCGTACAGCGGTCACTGGACCTGGCCGGCGTACCGGTCGCGGGGGCCGCCGGGAGTCCGGGCACGCTGGTCAACGCGTTCTTGTGGGCCAAGCCGCCCGTGGTGGGATCGGCCAAGCCCTGGCATCAGGACATCGCCTTCGCGCCGCCCTCGTTCGGCACCGAGGAGCACGGCATCGTGACGATCTGGGTCGCGCTGGAGCCGGCCACCGTGCGCAACGGCTGCCTGGAGTTCATCCCCGGCTCCCATCTGCTCGGGCTGTTCCCGCACACCGGGGACCGTGAGCGCCTGCCCGGCGAGCCGCCGCGGGCGGACGCGGTGGAGCCGCACGTCGCGGACGAGCACCTGCCGCGCACGGCCGACCCGGTCGCCGTACCCCTCGAGCCCGGTTCGGCCGTCATGTTCGACGGCATGGTGCTGCACCGCTCGGCGCCCAACACGACGGCGACGGAGCCGCGCACGGCCGTCAGTTTCGTCTACCGGGTGCCGCGGCCGTCGTGGACCCGGATGGAGCCGGCCGCCGTCGCCCGGGTGTGATGTTCGACCGCGGCGGGTCCGCAGTCGAACGTGGACGTCAGGATCCCGCCGCGCCGTCGAGGGCGTAGAAGGCGGCACCGTCGAGGTGGCGGATCGTGTTCAGGTCGCGCTGCACGACCTCCTCCAGGTCGTGCAGCAGCGTCACGACGAGCGGATAGGTGAGGTCGTCGACCGTGCGGTCGATCTCCTGACCCGGTTTCACCAGCGTGATGAGGCTGTGGAAGCTCTCCAGCCGCTCGATCTCCTCGATGCCCCGGTACTCGCTGAGCACGCCCTTCACCGGCGAGACCATGCCGACGATCGCGCTGTGGCGCCGCACCTGGTACGGGGTTCCGGCGCGGGCGTGGAACCGCTCGGGGCGCAGGTAGGCGTCGACGGTCCACTCCAGCTGCGACTCACCGATGCCGAGGCCGGCGCAGGCCGGGATGCCGCCGCCGGCGATCCGGGCGCCGACCTCGACCAGGCACGGCCCCTGCGGGGTCATCCTGATCTCCAGGTGTGCCGGGCCGTGGCGGATGCCGAGGGCGTCGAGCACCTGGAACGCGTAGTCGCGCAGCGGCTCCACCACCCGGCTCGCCGAGTCGATCAGCGACAGGGCGTCGCAGAGGTCGACGACCCCGTTCGCGCTGAGGCGGCCGGTCCGCCAGACGTCGCACAGGTGGTGGCGGCCGTCCCGGCTGACGGTGTTCACCATGTACTCGGTGCCCGCCAGGTACTCCTGCGCCACCGCCCCCCTGTTGGGCTGGGAGAAGACGTCGTCGGCGTCGGCGAGGGAACGGAAGGCCGCCACCGACTCCTCCGGGGTGTCGCAGAAGAAGACGCCCTGGCTGCCCGCGCTGCGCGGCGGTTTGACGACGACGCGTCCGCCCATTTCACGATGCCAGGCGGCGAGTTCGTCCGCGTCGGTGGCGCGCAGCTGCCGGGCCGCGCGAAGTCCAGCGGCGCGCACGGCCTCGACCATGAGGTGCTTGTCGCGCCGCGCGGTGCTGAGGTCGGTGCCGTTGCCCGGCAGACCGAGCCGCTCCGCGAGCAGGTCCGCGAACTCCACCCCGCTCTCCCCGCCCGCGACCACCGCGACCGGCGCGAACGCCCTGACAGCCTCGACCGTGGCTTCCAGGTCACCGTCGTGGACGATATCGGCGACGAAGTCCTCGGGGACGAACGGCGACGTGCGGTAGACGTACGGCACTTCCCGAGTGCTCTGCACACGGACAAGGGAACATCCCTGTTCCAGGAATGTCAGAACGAGTGAGCGGACCGCGGCGTAGGCGTCGACCATCACGATGCACGGGCGGCCCTCGATGGCTGCTGTCATGTGTTCAAAGTAGAGAGAGCCGCCCCTCGCGAAAAGACGTTCAACTTTGAGATCCTCCCCCTTCGGAGGAGTACCTGATGACGTCTTTTCCCACGGGGTTGCGCTCGCCGCACTGCACTCCGGTATTGCTGTTCGTCAATACATTCGGCAGTTTCCTGGTCCTGGTGAGCCTTTCCACCCTCGTGGGGTCGGCCACCGGGTCGGGGCTGCTCGCCGCAGCCGTGCTGAGCGCGCCGTGGCTGCCCGCGCTGCTGCTGGCCGGGCCGCTCAACCGGATGCTCAACCGGCGCGCCCCGGAGCGGCTCGTCCGGCTGGCCGAGGCGGCGAGCCTGGCACTGACCGCGGCCGCGCTCATGACGCCGGAACGCGCACTGCTCGCGGTCGCCGCCCTGCTGCTGCTGGCCCGTGGGTACTTCGAGGCGGTCACCCGCGCGGCCACCGCGCTCGTACTGCGCGACACGGTGGCGCCGGAGCGGCTGGACCGGGCCAACACCGTGGCCGAGATCGGCAAGCTGACCGGCCTCAGCGTCGGCGCGGCGCTTGCCGGTCCGGCCTCGTCGGTGCTGTCGCTGCGCGGAGTGATCGCGGTGAACGCGGCGACGCTGGTGCTCAGCGCGCTGCTCGCCTGGGCGCTGCCGTCCGCACCGAGGAAGGCCGCCGACGACGCCGAGGACGGTGCCGGGACCACGGCCACCGCCCGCCCGCGCGTCGACGACCCGGTGCTGCGCAGGCTGTTCGCCCGTTTCCTGCTGGTGTCCTTCTGGCAGGGCTTCCACACGGTGGCCGTCACCGTCGTCCCGGTCCAGGTGCTGGGCGGCGGCACCCGCCTGGTGGGTGTGTTCGTCGCCGTCTCCTCGGTGGCCCTGTTCGCCGGCTCGCTCGCCGCCCTGCCGGCCCAGCGCTACCTCTCACGCGTGCCGTCGGCCGCCTGGGCGCTGCTCCCCATGCCGCCCCTGCTGGCGGCGGTGCTGGCCGGCCGCACCGTGCCGACGCTCGTGCTGTACGCGCTTTTCCTGGTCCTCTTCGAGGTGGCCTACCTCCACTACAACAACCGGCTCCTGGCCACGGCCTCCGCTGCCGAGCTGCCGGCGGTGGTGACGCTCCGGGCCACCCTGCTTCCCTCGGGCGTGGCGGTGTCCATCCTGGCGCTGGGCGCGCTCTGCGACCTGGTGGGCCCGCTGTCCACCGCCTCGGTGGTGGCCGTGGTCACCGTCCTCGTCACCGCCTCGACCGGCACCGCCGGGCACGCCTGGAGAAGACGCGTGCGGGACGCCTGACCAGGATGGCAAGGGCCGCGAGGGCCGAGCAGCGCGGCGTTCACCCGTGATCCCCCGTTCCCGACTCCGACTCAAGGAAGTGCCATCGTGCGGGTCCTCATCGTGCCGTTCCCCTGGAAGACGCATGTGTTCAACGTGGTGCCGCTGGCGTGGTCGCTGCACACGGCCGGGCACGAGGTGCGCGTGGCCGCCTGGCCGGATCTGCTCGACGCCGTCACCTCGGCCGGGCTGACGGCCGTGGGCGTCGGGCCCGGCGAGACGCCGGAGGTACGCAGACGGCGGGACCGGCGCCAGACGTCGGACCGTGCCGCCGCGGCGAAGCGGTCTCCGCAGCACGGAGTCGACCCCCTGTTCGACATACGGCCGGACCGTGAGCGGCTGAGCTGGGAGCAGGCCTCCAGCGTCTTCGACGACCTGGTGCTTCCGCAGGCGCGGCGGTCCAACGACTCGATGATGGAGGACCTGGTCGCCGTGGCCCGCGCCTGGCGGCCGGATCTGGTGCTCTGGGGCGCCAAGGCGTTCGCGGGAGCGGTGGCCGCCGAGGCGGTGGGCGCGGTGCACGCCCGGGTGCTGTACTCCGTCGACGTCTACACGCGGATGCGGGAGGACTTCCTGCACGCCAAGGCCCAGCAGCCGCCGGAGCGGCGCACCGACGCGATGCGGGACTGGTTGGCGGGCTGGGCGGGCAGGTACGGCGTCGAGTTCTCCGAGGACCTGGTCAACGGTCAGTTCACCGTCGCCCCGCTCCCCGAGGCTTTCCGGCCCGACGCGCGGCCGGCCACCCTCCCCGTGCAGTTCGTTCCCTACAACGGCCCGGCCGTGGTGCCCGAGTGGCTCGCCGAGCCGCCGGCGGCACCTCGGGTGCTGATGACGTTCGGCGACTCGGTCGACGACGGGCCGGCTCGGCTCCCGCTGCCCGTGGAACGCGTCCAGGAGATCCTCGACTCGGTGGCCGGCCTGGAGATGGAGCTGGTGCTGGGCCTGCCGCCGGACGCCCGGCGGGAGCTGCGCGAGGTGCCGGCCAACACCCGTCTGGTCCAGTCCGTGCCCCTGTCCGAGGTGCTGCCGACGTGTTCGGCGGTGGTGCACCACGGCGGCACCTGGTCGTTCGGCTGCGCGCTGCGCTACGGCGTGCCCCAGTTGCTGATCGGCCGGGCGTTCGACGCTCCGCTGAAGTTCCGGTGCCTTCAGGCGGCGGGCGCGGGGCTGGCCATGACGCCCGCGGAAGTGGACGGGCCCGCGGTCCGTGCCGCACTCGTGCGACTCCTCCACGACCCGGCCCTCCGGGCGAACGCCGTACGGCTGCGGGAGGAGATGCTGGCCATGCCCACGCCCAACGAACTGGCACGGACCCTGGAGACCCTGGTCGCCGCCCACCGGGCCGGCCCAGTGGGTGCCCTGCGCTGACCGGGCGGGCACGGGAGGTTTCCGAGCTGACCGAGCGGACCGGGAGACCAAGACGGGACGGGCCCCGCGTGACGATCACGCGGGGCCCGTCCCGTCGAGGTGCGTCAGGACGCGGGGACCGGGTCGGCCGACGCCTGGCAGACGGCGTCGTTGCCCTCCTGGGAGGCGGGACGGGTACCGTCCCGGAAGAAGTCTCCGACGTACTTGTTGAGGCAGGTGTTGTTGTTCGCCGACAGCGCCGCGCCGACGTTGTGGCCGCCCTTCTCCAGGATCAACCGGGAGTTGGGGAACAGCCCGTGCGTCTCGACGGCGCCGGCGACGCCGTGCGCGGTGTCGAACTGGGGCTGCACCAGCAGGACGTTCACCTGGTCGTCGCCGACCGTCAGCCTGCTCCTCGCGGGCTGCGGCCAGAAGGCGCACGGCGCGTTGTACCAGGCGTTGGTCCAGGTCAGGAACCGCGAACCGGCCTCGTACTGGCGGGAGTGGTCCTCGCTCCAGCGGTTCCAGTTCCGCGGCCAGGGGCCGTCGAGGCAGTTGACCGCGTTGGTCATCGCGTGCCTGTTCTGGTGCGGGAAGCCCGGCGGGGAGTAGCCGGCCCGCAGCGACGTCGGATCCTTGCGCACCACCCAGTCGGAGAGCACCTTCGCGCGCGAGAGCCAGGTCCAGCTGCGGTAGACGACCGGCTCGAAGATGTCCGCCCACTCCGACGGGCCGATCTCGCCGTCCACGGGCGCCGCGCGGAGCGCGTCCTGCCCCTTGTAGTAGTTCGCCTCGACCTCGGCCGCGGTCGTGCCCAGGTGGTAGACGCCGTCGTACTTGGCGACCCAGGCGAAGAAGATCTCGGCGTTGCGCTCGGACAGCACGTTCTTGCGCAGGCTGCCGCGGTATCCCACGTTGCTGGGACGCACCACGCTGTCCAGCACCATCCGCTCCAGCCGGTGCGGGAACAACGTGGCGTAGACCGAGCCGAGGTAGGTGCCCCAGTCGGTGCCGAAGTAGGTGATCTTCTCCTGGCCCAGCGCGATCCGCATCTGGTCCAGGTCGCGCGCCGCCTCCTCGGTGCCGAGGTGCGCGAGCACGTCGCCGTACTTCTCGCCGCAGCTCTCGGCGTAGGCGCGGGCCCGCTCCACCCACTGCTGCTCGGCGGCGGGCGTGGCGGGCACCGGGTCCGGCTGCGCGTGCCCGGGGTCGATGTAGCCGACGTCGCAGACCACGGCCGGCTCGCTGGCGCCGACGCCGCGCGGGTCGAAGCCGATCCAGTCGTAGGCGGCCCCCACGTCCTTGGCCAGCCCGGTGGTGCCCGCGGCGTACCGGGTGGGCAGGTCACGGCCGATACCGCCGGGCCACTGGCCGCGGTTGAGCACCACGACGCCCTTGTACTCGCTGTCGGGGACGGTGTGCTTGGCCCGGGTCAGCGCCAGGCTGATCTTCCTGCCCTGCGGGGCGTCGTAGTCGAGCGGCACCTGCACCGTGCCGCACTCCAGGCCCTTGAGCATGTCGCCGAGGACCGGATCGCCGCCCGGACACGGCACCCAGTCGACGCTGCCGGCGGCCGGTCCGGCCGCATCGTTCGCCACCGCGACCGGGGCGACGGCCGAGCCCACCAGCGCGGCCGCGATCACCGGTATGACCAACGCAAGCTTTCTCACGTAATTCCCCTCCTAATTCAGCGCGCTCGCAGCGTGGCATCGGCCTGTCGGCTCACGCTCAAGAACGCCTGGAAATCGCCTTGAGGCGACCCGGGGGACCATGCGGCCGCTTCCCGGATTTCCCTAGCATGAAGCGACCGAATTCCAACCCCGGGAGTGAGAATGTCTGACGCGGCCATCCAGGGAATCAAGACCGTGCTGCACCCCGTGGCGGACGTGGCAGCGGCCAAGAAGCTGTACGCCGCCCTGTTCGGCATCGAGCCGCAGACCGACTCGGAGTACTACGTCGGGTTCGACGTCGCGGGTCAGCACATCGGGCTGGTGCCGGCGGGGGCGCAGGACATCACCTCGCAGGTGGCGTACTGGCACGTGGCCGACCTCGACGCGAAGCTGGCCGAGGTCACCGCCGCGGGCGGCACGGTGAGCAGCCCCGCCAAGGAGGTCGGCGGCGGCCGCCGCGTGGCGACCGTCACCGACCTCGACGGCAACGTCCTCGGACTGCTTCAGGACAGCTGACGCCGCCTCCGGCGACCGAGCGTCCCCCGCCGCCCTCGAAGCCCGTCGAGTTCGTCTCGAGAGGGCTTCGAGGGCGGCCGTCCAACCTCACCGGACAGGGTGGGCGAGGGCCGTCGTCCCGTGGGACGGGGTGACGACCGCTTCGACGCGGCGGGTGCGACACCGCCCGGACGGGCGGGACATGAGCGAGGTCCTGCGTGTCGGCCGAAGGTCCGGGGAGGTCTCCGGCTCCGGTGAGGCGCGCGTCCGGGCCGCCCACCGGATTCTCGGGCACCCGGCGACGTGGGGCTCGGCCACCCGGGCACCGGCCGGCCGCCGACGACGCCGTCCCGCGGCGGGCGGCAGGGGCTGAAGCCGGCCGCGCGCGGGGCGGCGAGGGCGGTGCGTACGTCCTGGACCAGCCCTCCGCCGGCCTGTGCCCCGCCGGCCTGTGCCTCGCCGACCCCGAGCAGTTGCTCGACCGGCTCGTCGACCCCGGCACGTCGGTGATCGTCGTCGAGCACCACCAGGGAAAGGGAAAAGGACATGCTCCGAGCGTGGAATTCCGACTGCGATGTGATCGCATGAAAATCCTCGTCACCGGCGGTGCCGGATTCATCGGCTCGCATTACGTACGGACCATGCTCGACGGGGGGTATCCGGGTTTCGAGGACGCGCGTGTCACGGTCCTGGACGCGCTGACCTACGCGGGAAACCGTGACAACCTCCCCGACTCGCATCCGCGGCTGTCCTTCACACACGGGAACATCCTCGACCGGGAGCTGCTGAGCGACGTGCTCGACGGTCAGGACGCGGTGGTGCACTTCGCGGCCGAGAGCCATGTCGACCGTTCGATCGCCAGCGGCGCGGCGTTCGTCCGCACCAACGTGGAGGGCACGCAGGCGCTGCTCGAAGCCTGCCTGGCAGCCGGCGTCGAGCGCGTGGTGCACATCTCGACCGACGAGGTGTACGGCTCCATCGAGGAGGGCGTGTGGACCGAGGAGTCCCCGCTGCTGCCCAACTCGCCCTACGCCGCGTCCAAGGCGGCCTCCGACCTGATCGCCCTGGCCTACTTCCGCACCCACGGGCTGAACGTCTCGGTCACCCGGTGCTCCAACAACTACGGGCCCTACCAGCATCCGGAGAAGTTCATCCCGCTCGCCGTCACCAACCTGCTCGAAGGACGCCCCATACCCGTCTACGGTGACGGCGGGCAGATCCGCGAGTGGCTGCACGTGGACGACCACTGCCGCGCGGTGCAGCGGGTCCTCACCGAGGGCAGGGCGGGCGAGGCATACAACATCGGCGCCGGCACGGCCGTGCCGAACCTGGAGCTGGCCCACCGGCTCGCCGAGCTGTGCGGGGCGGGACCGGACATGATCCAGCACATCACCGACCGCAAGGGCCACGACCGGCGCTACGCCCTGGACCAGGGCAGGATCGAGCGGGAGCTCGGCCACCGGCCGCTGACCGCGTTCGACACCGGGCTGGCCGAGACCGTCGCCTGGTACCGGGACAACCCCAGATGGTGGAAGCCGCTCAAGGAGAGCGGTGGTCGGCCGTGAGCGCCCCGGCACAGCTGGTTCCGCGTGCCAGGACGGGGGTCGCCGAGCGCCTGGCGCTGTCGGCCGCGACGGTCGAGGGGGCGCACACCGCGACCTCCGAGGTGCCGGGCTGGCTGGACCTGAACCGACGCTCCGGCGGGACGGTGGTCCGGCGGATCCCCTTCGCCGCACTCGACGACTGGTCGTTCACCCCGGACACCGGGAACCTGCGGCACAGCAGCGGGCGGTTCTTCACCGTCGAGGGACTGCACGTGGTCAGGCCGCAGGCCGAGTGGCAACAGCCGATCATCGTGCAGCCGGAGATCGGCATCCTCGGCATCCTGGCCAAGGAGTTCGACGGGGTCCTCCACTTCCTGATGCAGGCCAAGATGGAGCCGGGCAACCCCAACCTGGTGCAGCTCTCCCCCACCGTGCAGGCCACCCGCAGCAACTACACCAAGGCACACGGCGGAACCGAGGTGAAGTACCTGGAGCACTTCCTCGCCCCCCGGCGGGAGCAGGTGCTCACGGACGTCCTGCAATCCGAGCACGGCGCCTGGTTCTTCCAGAAACGCAACCGCAACATGATCGTCGAGGTGGACGGCGACGTCCCCGTCCACGACTCCTTCTGCTGGCTCACCCTCGGCCAGATCCTGCGGCTGCTCCGCCTGGACAACGTCGTGAACATGGACGCGCGCACCGTGCTGGCGAGTGCTCCGGCGGTGCCGGCCGAGACGAGGGCGCTGTCGTCCGACTCCGACCTGCTGGCCTGGTTCACCGGGGAGCGGGCCCGGCACGACGTCCACGCCCGTCTCATGCCGCTGCGCGAGATCGCCGGGTGGCGGACCGACGCGTACTCCGTCAGCCGTACCGACGGCAGGTTCTTCCGGGTGGTGGCGGTGTCGGTCGAGGGCGCCGGCCGTGAGGTGGCCGGCTGGACCCAGCCGATCATCGAACCCGTGGAGCGCGGCGTCGTCGGTTTCGCCTACCGGGTCTTCGACGGCGTCCCGCACGTCCTGGCGCACGCGCGCGTCGAGGGAGGCTTCCTCGACACCGTCGAACTCGCGCCGACCGTGCAGTGCGTACCGTCGAACTACACGCCTCTCCCGGCCGAGGACCGTCCGCCCTTCCTGGACGTGATGGTGAACGCCTCGCCCGACCGCGTCCGCTACTCGACGGTGCACTCCGAGGAGGGCGGCCGGTTCCTCAACGCCGAGAGCCGCTATCTGATCGTCGAGACCGACGAGGCGACGACGCCCACCCAGCCGCCCCCGGGATACCACTGGGTCACGCCGGGCCAGCTGAACTGGCTCGCCGAGCACAGCCGCTACGTCAACGTGCAGGCCCGGACGCTGCTCGCCGTCCTCGACGCGGCGGTACGGGACAGCGGCGCGCCCTGAGCGGGACAGTCCGCGAACGACATCAGGCCCTGTCCGGGGGGTTCCGCCGGACAGGGCCTGATGAGGTCCGAAGGGGCTACTGCGCCGCAGGGAGCCGGCTGGTCATCGGGGTCCACTTCTTGGGGTTGATGCGCCAGTCCACCGCCTCCTGCTTGGTGACGACGTTGACCCGGTTCCAGAGGTTGACCAGCCCGATGTGCAGGACCACGGCGGCCAGCTGCACCTCGGTCCAGTGCCTGGCGGCCTCGTCCCAGACCTCGTCCGACACCGGGTCCTCACGGTCGTTGATACGCGTGGCGGCCTCGGCCAGTGCCAGCACCGAGCGTTCGGCGTCGGTGAAGCAGGTCTGCTCCCGCCAGGTCTCCACCAGCGGCAGACGGCGGTCCTCCTCCCCCGCCTCCTCGAACTCCTTGGGCTTCATGGGCAGGTGGACCGTCCGGCCGTTGATCTGACTCACCCTCAGGTGCACGAGCACGAGCGTCTGAAGTGGCACGCCGACGCTGTTGACGGCCTTGACCAGTGCGCGCATGGGCGGAAGAACGTCGGGAACCACCAACGAGGGGTTGGGCATCCGCGGCGACATAATTCTCCTTCGCATGGGGATCGGAAATCAGTTTGCCCTCGGGGTCGCCTTTTCTCAATGAATCGAAATTGCGGCGGCCGGCTCTTTCCGCAGGCGTCCGGCGGCGTGTGCGAGGGCTTGGTGAAGTCGTTTGTCGGCCGTGTGCCCGGATTCCCATTGCACCCCGATCGCGAAGGGGTGGTCCGTGACTTCCACGGCCTCGACGGTCCCGTCCCCGGCCCGACCGGTGACGGTGAGGCCGCTGCCGATCCGGTCCACCGCCTGGTGGTGGTGGCATGCCGTCTCCGGCTCGTCCTCGTCGAGGATGCCGGCGATCCGGCTGCCGGGCAGCAGCTTCAGCGGCTGGCGGCCGAGGGTGAAGGCCTCCGTTCGCGGACGGTGGCCGTCGTGGCCCGTGACGTCCGACAGGTGCTGATGGAGGGTGCCTCCGTGCAGCACGTTGAGCAGTTGCATACCGCGGCAGATCGCCAGCACGGGCAGTTCGGCGTCCAATGCCGCGCGCAGCAGCGCCAGTTCGACGCGGTCGGCGTCCGGGCTCATCACCCGGGTCGCCGGGTGGGCGTCCGCGCCGTACAGCGCCGGGTCCAGGTCGGGGCCGCCCGGGACCAGCAACCCGTCGAGCCGGCCGACCAGTTCCTCGGCCCCCGGCAGCAGCGGCAGCAGCAGGGGCGCGCAGCCCGCCTCGGCCAGGAAGGCCACGTGCGACTGGAGGGCCAGGGCCACGACCAGGTCGCCGCCCTGGAGGGTGACCGGCGCCGTCCGCGCGCAGATGCCGATCACCGGCCGCCGCCGGGCGGGCACCGGACCGTTCGTGACTGAATTCATGACCACCCTCATGGTTTCCGGGTTCAACCGAGGAAAGTAAGCAGATGAAACATACGCTTCCCCGGACAGGCGGAGCCGCCAAAATATCTGTGGCGTGATGCGCGGGCCATCGTTCACGGGCCGCTCCAGGCTGCGACTACTGAACAGATAGCGATCCTGCTATCACAGGTGGCCGGGGGATTTTGCCCCAGCGAAACTCTCGCAGCCATTCAACCGAGGTGACCATGATCGAGGCCAAGAACCTCACGAAACGCTACGGCGACAAGACCGCCGTGAACGACCTGTCGTTCACGGTCGAGCCCGGCCGGGTCACCGGCTTCCTGGGCCCCAACGGCGCAGGCAAGTCCACGACGATGCGACTGCTGCTGGGACTCGACAAGCCCGACGCCGGTGACGCCACCATCAACGGCGTGCCCTACCGCGAGCTGTCCCGGCCGCTGCGGGTGGTCGGGGCGCTGCTGGAAGCGCGCGCCGTCCACACCGGCCGCAGTGCCTACGACCACCTGCTCTGCCTCGCGCAGACCCAGGGCATCGGCCGGCGCCGGGTCGAGGAGGTCATCGAGCAGGTCGGGCTGGCTTCGGTGGCCCGCAAGCGGGCGGGGGGCTTCTCCCTCGGCATGGGGCAGCGGCTCGGCATCGCCGCCGCGCTGCTCGGCGATCCCGCCGCGCTGGTCCTGGACGAACCCGTCAACGGTCTCGACCCCGAGGGCATCCTCTGGATCCGGAACCTGATGAAGTCGCTCGCGGCCGAGGGCCGCGCGGTCTTCGTCTCCAGTCATCTGATGAACGAGATGGCCGTCACCGCCGATCACCTCATCGTCATCGGCCGCGGCCGGCTGGTCGCCGACTGCTCCACCGAGGAGTTCATCGAGCGCAGCACGGAGCGCTCCGTGCTGGTCAGGACGCCCGACGGGGCGCAGCTCGCCGAGCTGCTCAAGCGCCAGGGCGCCACCGTCACCCACACCGACGAGGGCGACCTCGACGTCACCGGGCTCGAGGCTCCGCGCATCGCCGAACTCGCCGCCGCCGACGGCCTGGTGCTGCACGAGCTGTCGACCCGGCGAGGTTCCCTCGAGGAGGCCTTCATGGAACTGACCAAGGACGCCGTCGAGTACGACGCCGGCGTGCCCGCCGCCGGAGGTGTGAAGTGACCGCCACGACCGCACCCGTCGCCGCGTCCGGCTCGGTCGCCGAGGACCGCGAGCCGGGCTTCGGGAGCCTGATGCTCTCGGAGTGGACGAAGATCCGCTCCGTGCGCTCCACCGTCTGGTCGCTCGCCATCCTGGTCGTGCTCACCCTGGTGTTCACCGCGCTGTTCCTCCAGATGGGCATCGCGAACTGGGACAAGACCGATCCCGCCCAGCAGGCGGAGATGCGGCTGGACCCGACGGGCACCATCCTGGGCAGCGGCATCCTGCTCAGCCAGCTGGCGGTGTGTGTGCTGGGCGTGATGGCGATCGCCTCCGAGTACTCCACCGGCATGATCCGTGCCAGCCTGCTCGCGGTGCCCCGGCGGGTGCCCGTACTGGCGGCCAAGGGAGCGGTGTTCGCGCTGCTGGTCCTGGCGGTGGGCGAACTGACCGCGTTCGGCTCCTTCTTCATCGGTGCGCCGATCATGGACGGCAAGGCGCCGGTCGCCATCGGCGATCCGGGCGTCCTGCGGGCCGTCGTCGGCTGCGGCCTCTACCTCGCCCTGCTCGGCCTGTTCGCCCTCGCCGTCGGCGCGATCATCCGGCACACCGCGGCGAGCATCACCGTCGTCATCGGCTTCGTCCTGGTGATCACCCCGATGGCGGGCCTGCTGCCCGGCAGCGTGGGCGAGCGCATCCACGCCTGGCTCCCCACGGAGGCCGGTTTCATGATCACCCAGCAGCACGCCCGCGCCGGCGATCTGCTGGGACCGTGGGAGGGCCTCGGAGTGCTCGCGCTCTGGACGGCCGTCCTGCTGGCCGTCGCGGCGGTGCAGCTGCGGCGCAGGGACGCCTGACCCCCGCGGGCGTCCGCCCCCTCGGCGGACGCCCGCGGAGCCGTGTTTCCAGGCAACGTCGACCTGCCCTCCACTGCGGCTGGAGACCCTCCTGCGACCCTCTTCGGCAGCGGCAGCAGAGAGGGAGTCACAGGAATGTCTCAGAGGAACGCGCAAGCCGTCTCGATAACGAGTGCATTCAGTCTCGTCCGGATGGAGGGCGCCGGATCGTCGGCGCACAGCGAATTCGACCTGAAGAACTTCGAGAAACTCCCGGCACGTGAAGTTCCCATCGCCGCGCTCTCTCCCGGAGTTTCTCTGCGTCAGGGCGGAACGGACGCCGCTCATGTCCGGCTTCTCGTCGATGCCGCGGATTCGGCGGAGCTTCCCCCCATTCTCGTCCAGGTGGACGGCTGCCGGGTCATCGACGGGCTGCACCGGCTGGAGGCCGCCCGGCTCATGGGCGACGAGAGCATCCGGGCCCGTTTCCTCGACTGTTCCAACTCCGAGGCCCTCGTCATCGCCATGAAGGCGAACGGACTGCACGGCCTGCCGCTGTCGCGGGCCGACCGTGTCGCCGGAGCCCAGCGGGTCCTCGGTTCCCACCCCGACTGGTCCGACCGCGCCATCGCGGGCATCGCCGGGCTGAGCGCGAAGACGATCGCGTCGCTGCGCGACCGGTCCGCGGTCGCGACGCCGCAGGGCGGCAAGCGCATCGGCCAGGACGGCAGGCGGCGTCCGGTGGACGCCGGCGAGGGCAGGCGGCGCGCCGCCGAGTACATCGCCGCCCATCCGGACGCCCCGCTGCGCCAGGTCGCCAGGGCCACCGACGTGTCGCTGGGCACGGTGCACGACGTCAGCGCACGGCTACGGCGCGGCGAGGGGCCCGAACGGAACGGGCGGCGCACGCACGCCGCACGCCCGCAGCACGTGCGGCCCGTGCAGTCCGTGCCACCGCCCGACGACGTGCCGGCGTCGGCCGAGGTGGCCGCCGGCGGCGCCCGCCGGGTGCCGCTGCGGGTGGCCGCAAGCGTCGAGGCCGCGCCGCCGCAGCGCAGGAACCACACCGAAACCCCGCCCACCTGGGCGGCGGTGGCGGCCAAGATGGCCACCGACCCCGCCATCCGCTACACCGCGGGCGGCCGGGAGTTGCTGCGCTGGATGCAGTCCCACGCCATCGAGCCCGGTGAGGACGGGCGACGGCTCGTCGACGCCGTCCCGCCGCACTGGCTCGGCGTCGTCGCCCCGATCGCCGAGCACATCGGCAAGGAGTGGTGCCAGCTCGCCGAGCGGATGAAGGCCCGGCAGGAGCTGTGCCGCAAGCTGTCGCCCTCAGGCCCCTGACCGTCGCCCCCAGACCCCTGACCGATGCCCTCAGACCCGGACCGTCGCCCTCACGCCCCTGACGGCACCGGCGCTCCGGACACCACCCGCAGTCGGCTCGCGGCGGCCCGGCCCCGTCCCGGCCCGGCCGAAGGCGGGGTGGTGGCGGCGCATCCGGGGTGCGGCACGACGGTCGACGGTGGTTCGAGATCGGGCAGCGCGAGCAGCACCGGCGGATCGACGGGGCGGGCCGGACGCAGCCGCACCGCCGCGCTGGTGACGTCCCCGGCGGTGACGGTCACGGTCCTGGTGCCGTCGCCCCCGACGAGCGCGGTCCGTACGGCCTGCGGATCGTGACCGGTGCCGACGGCCACCGCCACCGCGAGCAGGTGCCAGCGCCCCTCGGGGACGTTCCGCAGGGAGTAGCAGGACGGACGGTCGCTCGGGACGTCGATGACAGCCGAGGCGACAGCCGGGTACTGGACGACGGCCGTGGCGAAGGCCCCCAGGAACACGCGCGCGTTCCCGTGACCCCGCGGCAGTCCGACCGTGCCGGCGACCGAGCCGTGTCGCGGGCTCGGTCCCGGCTGCGGTCCCGGCACTCCCTCCCCCCCGTCACGGCACAGCCGGCGGAACCGGCCGGGAGACAGGCCGACACCGGTCGTGAAGGAATGGGTGAAAGAACCCAGGCTGGTGTATCCGACCGCACCGCATATTTCCGCAATGGTCATCGAGGTGCCGTCGATCAGCTTCTTCGCCTCGTGAATACGAACCGCGGCGAGGAATTTTCCGGGACTCACCCCGGTCTCCTCCTTGAACACGCGCGAGAAACAGAAACGGCTGAGCAGAGCGTTCCGGGCGATATCCGTGACGGTCAGCGGATCGCCGAATCGCTCGCGCATGTACGCGACCGCCCTCTCCACTGCTGCGTCCATAGCTCACCTCACCACGTGTCGATCCGCTCAACAGGGTGGCTCGTGAGCATCGCGATCCGCTCGAGCCGCACTCGGGAACCGCTACAGGTTCCCGCCAGGAGAACGTCAGGAATCGAGAACCCCGGGGCCGGGCCCACGGCCGCCTGAGCAAGCCGCGCTCCGACATCGGCCGAGAGAGGCTCGGTCATGTGCCACCCCGCCCGGCGGCAGGCACGGATCGCCGCGCAGCACCCGCGTGACCTGGCAATACAGCGCCGCGACCGGATCGACCGGGAGTACCCACGGGCGCTGGACGTCGAGGCTCTCGCCGCACGTCCAGCCGGAGCCGCTCGGCCTCGGACGGGTTCGCCGCCCCCGGCGCATCGCGACGGCCGGGTGCGCCGGCACCCCGGCGCCTTCCCGGCGGCCGGCCGGCAGGCGGCGTCGTACTGCTGTCGGGGCGTCAGGTTCCCCAACTCCGTTGAATACCCGGGGCTAGAGTGATCGGCATGACCTCCCTCGCATCCGTCACCCTGGAGGTGGCCGACCCCACGGCCGCCGAACGCTTCTACTCCGCCGCCTTCGGGCTGGGCCCGCGGTTGCGTCTGCGCGCCTCCGATGCGCCGACGACCGGATTCCGCGGGTTCACGATGTCGATCACCGTCTCCCAGCCGGCCGACGTCGACAGCTTCATCGGCTCCGCCCTCGAGGCCGGTGCCACCTCGCTGAAGCCGGCCTCCAAGTCCCTGTGGGGCTACGGCGGCGTCGTGCAGGCCCCCGACGGCACGATCTGGAAGGTGGCGACCTCTTCGAAGAAGAACACTGGCCCCGCCACCCGGAAGGTCGACGACCTCGTGCTCCTGCTGGGCGTCGAGGACGTCAAGGCGAGCAAGCAGTTCTACGTCGAGCAGGGCCTGTCCGTCGCGAAGAGCTTCGGCGGCAAGTACGCCGAGTTCGCCTCCGACGACGCCGCCCCCGTCAAGCTGGCGCTGTACAAGCGCCGGGGCCTGGCCAAGGACGTCGGTGTGCCCGAGGAGGGCAGCGGTTCGCACCGCATCGTGCTCGGCAGCACCGCCGGCGCCTTCACCGACCCGGACGGCTTCGCCTGGGAGGCCACGCCGGTGGCGTCCGCCTCGGCCTGAGGACGTCCTGTCACGGGGACGGCGGGAACCTGTTCCGGACGGCGGAACCTGTTCCGGGGACGGCCGGAAAACGAACGCGCCCACCGAGCGGTGCCGCTAGCGGGCACCGATCGGTGGGCTGCTGTCCGAGGGGACCTGGGCGCGCCTCAGCCGAAGGAGATCTTGGTACCGACCGGGCCGGTGGCATCCAGGTAGGCGACCAGCTGGCACTGCTGCACGGCGCAGTTGACGGTCACGGACGTACCGGTGCCGGTGCTCCAGTCGGTGGCCGCGAACTGCTTGCGCACGGTGTAGGGCGCGGTGAAGGTGCCGTTGGCACCGACGGTGGCCTTGGCCAGCGTGTCGGTGCAGGTGGTGTTCTCCCGGCACTGCGACACGGCGACCTGGGCACCCGCCGGGAACCCGGTGCCGGTGACGGTCACGGTCTGTCCGTCGGCCAGACCGCTGCTGGGCGAGGCGGTCACCGCCGCGGCCGCGGAGGCCGGAGCGGTCGAGACGGCGAAGGCGGCCACGACGGCGGAACCCAGCATGCCGGCCTTGGTCAGACGCGAGCGGATCTGCATGTTCATCTCCCCATTGGGTGCGGAAAGCGGAAGTGGAACGACGCGTTCTTGTGATCGCGCCTCACCCAGAGTCGACCGGAACGCATGAGACCGGCTCGAAGTCCGCTCGAAGTCCGCTCGACTCTCCGGGAAGCGTGATGCGCAGCGTGCGGCGCTGTGCGCACCGAGGCGGTCGACCGGGCCATGGCTCTCTGATGGGCAGCGTGCGGTGTGTGCGCAGCGCGTGGTTGACCGGGCCATGGCTCCGTGTGATGCGCAGTGTTGCGCGCAGCGCCGTGGTTGACCGGGCGGCGCAGCGTGCGGCGCTGTGCGCACCGTGGTGGTCGACCGGGCCGTGGCTCCCGCCCGCGCGCCGGGGACGTAGCCGGCTCCTGAGCCGAAGTCCGGGGACGGAGCCGAGGCCCTGGAACGGAGATGAACCGACCGGGCCATGGCTCCCGACGCCCGTGTGTCCGGCCCGTGGCCGGCTCCCGCGCCGAAGCCGAGGCGTGCGGAGGTGGACCACCGAGCCGCGCGCCGTCCGGGCAGCCGGCCGCCACCTCGCTGCCGGGGCGCGCGCCGTCCGGGCAGCCGGCCACTACCTCGCTGCCGGGGCACAGGCCGGAACGCCCGTCCGGCGCGAGGCGTACGTCGACGAGATGTCGCCTAGGGGTTGCCGAGCATGAAGCCGACGCCGCGTACCGTCACGATCCAGCCGCTGTCGCCCAGTTTGCCGCGCAGGCTGCTGACGTGGGTGTCGACGGTGCGGCGGGACCAGGAGTCGCCCCAGACCTGCTGGAGGAGCTGCTTGCGCGGGATGACGGTGTCCGGATGCGAGGCCAGCAGGCACAGGAGGTCGAACTCCTTGCGGGTCAGGGCGACTTCCTCACCGCCGACCAGGACCTCGCGGGCCCCCACGTCGATGTGCAGACGGCCGTGCCGGATCTCGCGGGCGGCGGCCGGCTGCCACTCGGCACGCCGCATCACGGCCTCGATGCGGGCCATCAGCTCGCGCAGGCCGTACGGCTTGGCGACGTAGTCGTCGGCGCCCGCCTGCAAACCGAGGACACAGTCCAGTTCGGAGGCGCGGGCGGTGACGATGATGACGGGCACCCGGCTGACGGCGCGGATGGCGCGGCAGACCTCCAGGCCGTCCAGGTCGGGCAGTTCGAGGTCCAGGAGGACGAGATCGGCGTCCTCGTGGGCGCGCAGCGCGGCCTCGCCGCGCCGGACGCCGAAGGCCTCGTGACCGTGCCGGCGCAACTGGGTGACCAGGGATTCGGCGCAGGCGTTGTCGGCGTCGACGACGAGGACGCGGCGGCCGGAGGGCATCGAGACGGCGGCACCGTGGCCGGTGGCCGCCGGCTCGTGGTCCCGCGCGGGCCGGGGGACGGCCGGGGCGGGGCCGACGGGCGGGCGGGTGTCGAGCAGCGCCTGTGCCGATGTCACGGTCATGCCTCCCCCGGGGGTGCGGTGCTGTGCGCGGGTCCCGGTCCCGCCCTGACCCTGAATCTAGGCAAGCGCGGTCGAGCCCCGGTACAGCCCCGGCTGCCCCCGTGAGGAGCGGGGTTCCACCGGCATCGAGGGTCCTACGGGTTGAGTACCCAAGCCGATTCGTGGCGGGTGAATCCGATGTGCGGGTAGTAGTCGACCGCCGCGGGCGCGGACAGCAGCACGAGCTTGGCGTCCGGGGCCTCGCCTCGCGTGGCCTCGATCAGGGCGCGGCCGATGCCGGAGCGCTGGTGGTCCCGTACGACGGCGATGTCCGAGACGTAGGTGACGTAGGAGAAGTCGGAGACGGCGCGCACGATGCCGAGGAGCGTGCCCTCGTCGTCGCGGGCGACCAGCACGAGGTTGGCGTTCTCGACCATGGCCGCGAACCGGTCCCGGTCCCCGACCGGACGCCGCTCGCCGAGGCCCGAGGCCTGGTAGACGCCGAGGACCTCGTCCAGGTCGAGCGCGGCGCCGTCGACCCGGTCAATCTTCCAGCTCATGCAGCTTCTCCAATCGGGTGCGGATCACATCGTGGTGGGTGAGGAAGCGCTCGGGACCCAGTCCGGCCAGGTCGATGCCCTGCTTGGCCAGGGACGCGCCGAAGTGCTCGCCCGTGGCCAGGGTGTGGTTGGCCGCGGCCTGCACACTGCGGTAGGCGCGTTCGCGCTCCATGCCGTCGCCGAGGAGTTCGGCGAGGACCGAGGAACTGTAGACGAGGCCGTCGGTCTGGTCGACGTGCGCCCGCATCCGGTCGGCGTCGACGGTGAGCGAGGCCACCAAATCGGCGGCCTTGGTCACCTGGAAGTGGCCGACACAGAGGCTGTCCGGCAGGATCACCCGCTCCACGGACTGGTGGGCGAGGTCGCGTTCGTGCCAGAGCGCCACGTTCTCCAGTGCGGTGTCGGCGTAGCCGCGCAGCAGGCGGGCCAGTCCGCACAGGCGTTCGCTGGTGGTGGGGTTGCGCTTGTGCGGCATGGCGCTGGAGCCCTGGTAGGCGCCGGTGCGCGCCTCCTCGACCTCACGGACCTCGGTGCGCTGCAACAGCCTCAGCTCCAGGGCGATCTGTTCCACGCAGGCGCCCAGGGTGGCCACGGCCTGAAGGAGCTGGGCGTGCCGGTCTCGGGCGACGACCTGGCTGGGGGCGGGCTCGACGGCGAGGCCGAGGGCGGCGCAGACGTGCTCCTCGACGAGCGGGTCGATCAGCGCGTAGGTGCCGACGGAGCCGGAGACGGTACCGACGGCGACGGCCTCGCGGGCGGCGGCGAGCCGGCGCAGCGAGCGGTCCACGGCGAAGGCGTGTCCGGCGAGTTTGTGCCCGAAGCTGGTGGGCTCGGCGTGCATGCCGTGGGTGCGGCCCACCATCACGGTGTCCCAGTGCTCCAGGGCCCGTTCGGTCAGGACCCGGCGCAACCGCCGGGCGGCGTCGGTGAGCAGGTCCGTGGCGCGGGCCAGGGTGTGGCCGAGCGCGGTGTCGACGAGGTCGTAGCTGGTCATGCCGAGGTGCACCCACCGCGCGGAGGAGTCGGGGATGTCCTCGCAGTAGGCGGCGAGGAAGGAGAGCACCTCGTGGTCGCGTTCCCGCTCGATCTCGGCGACGCGCTCCGGGTCCGGGACACGGGCGCGGCGCATGTCCTCGACCGCCTCGTGCGGTACGCGGCCGAGGGCGGCCTGCGCCTCGGAGGCGAGGATCTCCACCCGCACCCAGGTGGCGTAGCGGGACCGGTCGGAGAAGAGGCCGGCCATCTCGGGCAGCGTGTAACGGGGAATCATGCGAGGCCTTCGTCGGGAGAACAGCGGCTGGGGACAGGGGCTCGGTGGAGGTCAGTAGGCACCGAAGTACTCACGCTGCTCCCACTCGGTGACCTGCCCGGGGGCGGGCGCCGCCTGCACGCGCCAGGCCTCGTAGCGGCGCAGCTCGCTCTCCTTGAGCTTGACCAGGCAGGCGGCGAGCGGCTCGCCGAGCAGCCGGGCGGCGCGGCCGGCGCGGAAGGCGTCGAGGGCCTCGCGCAGCTGCTGCGGCACCGGACCGGCGTCGTCGGCCCCCGCGGGCGCGGCCTGGGCGGTCAGGCCCTCCAGTCCCGCGAACAACTGCGCGGCGATGGTCAGGTACGGGTTGGCGCACGGCTCGCCGATCCGGTTCTCGATGTGCGCCCCGGCGCCGTGGCCGACGACGCGGAGCATCGCGCTGCGGTCCTCCTGGCTCCAGCCGAGCCGGGTGGGTGCGAGGGTGTGCTCGGCGGCGAGCCGCCGGTAGCCGTTGACGGTGGGCACCGAGAGCAGGAACAGCTCGCGCGCCCAGGACAGCAGCCCCTCGGCGTACGCCTTGCCCTGTGGGGACAATCCGCCGGAGGGGCCCTCGGTGCCGAACAGGTTGCCGCCCGAGGCGAGGTCCGTGACCGACTGGTTGAGGTGCCAGCCACTGGGGTCGGCGGCGTCGAGGAGCGGCTGCGACATGAAGGAGGCGTGGTGGCCGCGGCGGGCGCACCAGCTCTTGGTGACCGTGCGGAAGAGCAGCATCGCGTCGGCGGTGTCCAGCGCGGACATCGGGCTGAACGTCGTCTCGACCTGTCCGGGCCCGGACTCGTGCTCCATCGACCGCAGGGGCAGGCCGAGGGCGAGCAGGTGCAGGGCGAGCGGGTCGGTCAGGGGGGCGATGGTGTCGTAGTGGGCGTCGAGGTTGAACTGGTAGCCGGCGTTCAGGGCCGCCACGCGCGGTGCCCGGCCCTGGAGGCCGAAGCCGTTGCCGGTGTTGCCGGGCTCGTCGTCGAGGCGCCGGGTGAGGTACCACTCGACTTCCAGGCCGAGGAGGGGGGCGAGGCCGTGCTCGGTGTACCGGTCGACGACGCGGCGCAGCACGGCCCGCGAGGACAGCGGGTGCGGGCTGCCGTCGCGCAGGTACTCGTCGCCGATCACCCAGGCGGTGCGGGCGTCGCCGCCGGGCAGGGGCTGGAAGGTGAGCGGGTCGGGGACGAGGACGAAGTTCCCGGCGCCGGCGATCTCGTCGACGCCGATGCCGTGGTCGCCGAGGAAGTCGACGGCGACGGCGTGCCCGGTGTCGAAGACGAACGGGCCGGGGCTGAAGTTCATGCCGTTGCGCAGCACGGCGCGGAACGCCTCGGCGGTGAGGGTCTTGGAGCGGGCCAGTCCGTGCGGGTCGCCGAAGACGAGGCGGACGAAGTCGAATGCGGCGAGGCTCGCCTCGATCCGCTCGGCGGCGGCGGTCCGGGCTTCGTCCCACAGCCCGTGATCGGCCACGAACGAGGGCCGCCCGACGCTGCCCTCCGCGGCGGGCGAGGACCATGACCTGACGTACATGGGAACGTCCTTTCCACAGGGCGTGAGTTACCGGGCGGCCGCGGGCTCCAGGGCCCGCGCGGTGGGCGGCACCGGTGTGCCGAGGTCCGACTCCAGGCGCCCGGCGAGCGAGAGGACCAGGTCGTCCCCGCCGACGGGGCCGACCAGTTGCAGGCCCGCCGGCAGGCCGGAGCGGGTGAGTCCGGCGGGCAGCGACAGCGCGGGCTGGCCGGTCATGTTGAAGGGGTACGAGGCGGGCGCCCAGGCCAGCCACCGCAGGTCCCGCGGGTCGGCCGCCCAGGACGGGCCGATGGCGTCGGCGGCGAACGGCTCGACGGGCACGGTGGCCATGGCGAGGACGTCGTAGTGGTCCATGACGGTGCGCAGGGTGGTGCGCAGGCCCTGGCGGACCTCTTCGGCGCGGATCACGTCGGTGCCGCTGAGGGTGCGCCCGTACCGGATCACCTCGAGGCGGCCGGGGTCGGTCCACTCGTCGTCCTCGGGGCGGGCCCCGGCCGCCTCGCAGGCGGCGAGCAGGTCGACGAGTGCGGGGTACAGGTCGGTGCAGCGCAGCTCGACGTCCTCGACCAGGTGGCCCTGGCCCAGCAGGGCCAGGCGGGCCTGTTCGGTGACCTGGCGGACCTCGTCGGCGGTGCCGTCGTACTCGATCCAGCCGATCCTGAGCACCCGGTCGGCGCGCGGTGCGTCGAGGGAGCCGAGGCCGGAGTCGGGGTCGGCCGGGTGCGGGCCCGCCATGACCTGCCCGAGCAGCGCGGCGTCGGCCACGGTCCGGGCGAGGGGGCCCTGGTGGGCGAGCCGGTCGGCGCTGTTGGGGACGTACGGGATGCGGCCCAGGGTCGGCTTGTAGCCGACGACGCCGCAGAACGCCGCGGGAATCCGGATCGATCCGGCGCCGTCGGTGCCCAGGGAGGCGTCGCACAGGCCCGTGGCCACCGCGGCGGCGGCGCCGCCGCTGGAGCCGCCCGCGGTCAGGCGCGGGTCGTAGGGGTTGCGGGTGGGCGGGGCGACCCGGCCGACCGTCGAGGCGCTCCAACCGTACTCGGAGGTGGCGGTCTTGCCGACGACGACGGCTCCGGCGGCGCGCAGCCGGGCCACGGCGGGGGCGTCCTCGCGCGGCCGGTCGTTGGGCAGCAGCGAGCCGCGGACGGTGGGCAGGTCGCGGGTCTGCAACAGGTCCTTCACGGAGACGGTGACGCCGAGCAGCGGCAGGGTCCGCCAGGCGTCGGCGCCGAGTTCGCGGATCCGCGCGTCGGCGCGCCGCGCCGCTCGCAGCGCCTCCTCGCCCGCGACGGCGACGTACGCGTCGAGCGTGTCCCGCTCGCGAGCGGCGGTCAGGACGGCGGTCGTGTGCTCGACGGCGGACAGCTCGCCCCGCCGCAGGAGGTCCCTGGTGTGGCTGACGCCGCGGGCGGTCATCGGTCTCCCCTCAGGACGCTCGGCGGACCTGGCCGGCCAGCGAGTCCGAGCCCGCGGGTCCCCGGCCCGTGATGGCCGTCCAGTGCCAGCCGGAGTCGAACGCGGTGACCTCCAGCTCGGACCCGGCGGCGACCAGTTCGGCGGCGAGCGAGGTGGCGCGGGCGATGAAGGCCGACACCTGGTGCGCGGCGAGCAGGTCCTGCTCGTCGAACGGGTCACCGGCGCAGCGCAGCAGCCTGAGGTCCATGAAGCCGTCGAACCGGCGCCCGTCGACCTCGACGGCCTGCGGGGAGCGGAGGGAGAACCGCACGTTGTTGTTGACGTGCCCGTGATGGTGCTGGTCCGAGAAGAACGCGACGTCCGGGATGACGGGCGGGACGAAGTGGTCGCGGGCCACCACCTCGGGAACCCGCGGCAGGTTGCCGGCGACGAAGTGCCACGAGTTGTACTGCATCCGCGAGGACATCGCCCAGGCGGCGTCGGCGAGCGCGGCCTCGGAGCCGCCGAAGTGGGCGGCGGCCTCCGGGCGCGGCACCACACAGCAGAAGAAGTGGGTGATGTCCCAGTCGCAGATCTCCGCCCAGTTCTCGCCGCGCAGCGCGCGCACGAGGCCGGGCAGCGAGCGCATGCCGCGGCTCATCGCGAAGTCGGCGCCGAAGGCGGTGACGGTCGCGGCCACGCTCTCGTACACCAGGGACTCCAGGCCGGTTCCGAAGGCGCCGTGCGGCCGGGCGAGCCAGCCGGGCGCGGCGGCCAGCTCCCGGCCGAGGTCGGCGAGCGTGTCACCGGTCAGCGGCAGCCGCGTGCGCAGGTGCTCGGCGACGGCGTCCTGACGGGCGCGGGCGGCGGGACCGGGGGCGGCGGCCACGCGCTCCACCTTGTGCATCAGCGCCCCGTGGATCTCGCGGTAGAGCTGGGCGTCGCGGCCCACCGACCGCCGGCGCTCGCGCAGCGCGACGGCGAGCCGGTCGAGGTCGGCGACCCGGTGGGAGGCGGGGGCGGGCACCGGCTCGGCTCCGGGTACGGCGTTGTAGGCGCGACGCACCCGCTCCAGCGTGTACGCGACGTGGTCGAGGGTCAGCTGGGTGCCGTTGGCCTCCTCGACCCGGCCGAAGCCGGCCGAGCGGATGAGCAGCGTGAGGCAGACGACCAACTGGGCGTCCTGGTCCGACCAGAGGTCCAGCGGAAGGCCGTGCAGGGCGCTGAGCGCGCAGTCGGGGTGACCGGGCCACAGGGTCTTGCCGGTCAGTGTGTTGCGGCCGCGGAAGTTCGTGTACTGCGTGTCCTCCTGGTAGAGGACGAACGGGGCGGTGCGCAGGGCCGCCTCCCTGGCCTGGGCGACCAGCGCGTCGCGGCCCTCGGGGCCCTGCCCGGCGAGCCAGGCGCGGCAGTCGGCGACGGAGGCGGCGCGCCGCTCGCGGGCGCGGTCAAGTTCCCGCCGGTAGACGGCGAGGGCCGCGCGGCTCCACGGCACGCGGCGGACACCGCCGACCAGGTCACGGGGGTCGAGGGGGCGGGCATCGGGAGTGCGCACGACGATGCGGCCGCTGGTGGTGAGGCCGATCTCACCGCGGAAGGCGGGCGGTTCGCCGGGTCCACCGGGTTCGGCGCCGGGTTCCGTGGTCGCCGCCGCCCGTATCCCGGCCGCATCGGTGGACGCCTCGGCGCCGCCGTCGGCGTCGCGCCAGTCCAGTCCGCACAGCGCGGTGAGGGCGGCCTGCTCGGCGGAGTTCAGGGCACGCAGCTGGATGTCGCCGGGGACGTGTCCGTCGAGGGTGAGCAGCACGTCGAGGCTCGATCGCAGATCCCGGGCCTCGGCCGCGCGCTGCCAGACGCGTTTGAGCAGTCCGGGGAAGCCGGCGTCCGGTTCGCGGACGCGGTCCGGTGTGACCGTGCTCCCGGCGGGGAGGCCGAGCCGGCTGGGACGGCGGCTGATGCGCTTCCTCGCATGTACGGCGCGGCGGGACTCGTGGCGCCCTGCGGGATCCTTCATGCGGCACTCTCGGCGGTGAGTTCGACGTGGTTCCACATCGCGTCGTCGGTGGGGGTCCAGTCCTCGTCGACGTAGATGCAGTCGACCGGGCACTCCAGGACGCAGGCGGGACAGCCCGAGCAGAGTTCGGGGACGATCACCACGTCCAGGCCGCGGTCGAAGACCGCGCCGAACTCCGCGGGGCAGCCGCGCAGGCAGCTGTCGCAGGTGATGCACTCGGACGGCTCGATGCGCCGCGGCGGCTTCTTCCAGTTGTCGGCGCGCGAGCGTCGGGCGATGCGCTCGGCGCGCTCCGACAGCGCGGCAGACGAGGCAAGCTTCTTCACGGGATCGGCCCCCTCCGGGACTCTTCTCGGCCACGGCCGAGACGGACGGTCCCCATCGTCACCGGGCTCTCTCGACTGCCCCCGGAGCGCGGGTGGGGACCGGCTGGAGCTGCGCGGGCCGTGCCGGACCCCCGCCCGCGGCCCTGCCCGGCCCGCACGGCACGGGCGTGGCTCCAGCCGTCCGCGAGCGCGGCCCGTCCGCGCCACCGGATCCTCGGTGTCCGGGGCGTGCCCGGCGGTTGCCGGCCGCAGGCGCGCCGACCTGCCCGCCGCGGGCGGACCACCCGGCCGCTCGCCGCCCACCACGGAGGAACCCATGCCGCTGCCGCCCGCCCGTGTCGTCCGAGCCGTCGAAGGCGTGCGTACCGGTCTGCAGAGGCTGGCACGAAAGCTGGCCCCCGCACCGTTCTCGCTGCTCGAAATAGTCCAGGGCGCCATGCTCAGCCAGGCCGTCTACGCCGCCGCGGAGCTGCGCGTGGCCGAGGCGCTGCGCGACGGTCCGCTGCCCGTCGCACGGCTCGCCGGGAGGGTCGGCGCCCACCCGGAGACGCTGCACCGGCTGCTGCGGCTGCTCGCCTCGAACGGCATCTTCGCCGAGCGCGAGGACGGCGGCTTCGAACTGACGCCGATGGCTGAGGCGTTGCTGGAGGACGCGCCGATGTCGATGCGCGGCATCGCGGTGCTCATGGGACATCCGATCCACTGGGAGGACTGGTCGCACTTCGTCGACGCGGTGCGCTCCGGAGAGCCGAGCCTGCCGAAGCTGCGCGGCATGACGGCCTTCGAGTTCCTCGAGGCGAAGCCGGAGTACGGCGAGGTGTTCATGAAGGGCATGGGCGCCATGTCCGCCACCGAGACCGAGCCGATCCTGGCCGCGTACGACTTCTCCCGGTTCGGCACGGTCGTGGACTTCTGCGCCGGGCGCGGCGAACTGCTCGCGGGCATCCTGAGGAAGTCGCCGGGCGTGCGGGGGATCCTCGCCGACCCGCGGGTGGACGAGAACGGTGCGGCGGAGTACCTGACCGAGCAGCAGGTCGCCGACCGGTGCGAGGTGGTGGCCGCCGACCTGTTCGGGCCGGTGCCCGAGGGCGGGGACGCCTACGTCCTCAAGCACATCGTGCACGACTGGCCCGAGGAGAAGGCCCTGGAGATCCTGCGCAACGTCCGGGCCGCGATGCGGCCGGGCGGGCGCCTGCTGCTGATGGAGATGGTCGTGCCGGACAAGCCGAACGCCGCGCACGCCTCGAAGCTGGTCGACCTGTGGCTGATGCTGCTCGTGGGCGGCAAGGAGCGCACGGCCGGGCAGTACGCGCGGCTGCTGGCCGAGGCGGGCTTCCGGCTGGAGCGGGTCGTGGAGACCGCGGGGGCGATCTCGGTCGTGGAGGCGAGTGTCCGGTAGCGGCCTGAGCGCCGACGAGGGGCGCCGCCCGGTGGTCCGGGCGGCGCCCCTCGTCGCGTACGTCCGTCGCCGGTACGCCGGTCAGTCCTCGGCGGGTGCGCCGAACCAGCGGGCGAGGGCGGGGCCGAGGCCGTCGGCGCCGCCGTCTCCGGTCCAGGCGACGTGGCCGTCGGGGCGGACCAGCACCGCCTCGGCGCCCGCGAAGACCGCGCCGCGGTCGGACGGGGAGGCGGTGGCCGTGACGACGTCGACGCGGCCGGACCAGGCCGCCGCGGCCTCGCGCACGCGGGCGTCGTCGGCGAGGTCGAGCAGCAGACCGCGGCCGGCGTGCAGCAGCCGGAAGGTGTCGGTCTCGCCGTCGGGGCCGGTCAGCGGGAGCCTGGCCAGGCGGCGCCCGAGCAGCGGGTGGGCGGCGGCGCCGTCCCCGCCGATGTCGTAGCGGATGTCGAGGTGGGAGACGACGCCCGCGAGGTGGCGGCGGACCACGTCGTAGCCGGTGAGTTCGGTGATGATCCCGCGCAGCGGTTCGGCCTGGTCGCCGCCGAGGAAGACCATGCCCTGGGCACGGGTGTTCATCAGCAGGCGGCGGCCCACCGGGTGGCGTTCGGCGTGGTAGGTGTCGAGGAGGGCGTCGCCGGCGCGGCCGGTGACGACGGCGGCGAGCTTCCAGCCGAGGTTGGCGGCGTCCTGCACGCCGGTGCTCAGGCCCTGGCCGCCGGCGGGCAGGTGGATGTGGGCGGCGTCACCGGCGAGCAGCACCCGGCCGCGCCGGTACTCGGCGGCCTGGCGGGTGGCGTCGCTGAAGAAGCTGACCCATTCGGCGCCGCCGCCGCTGATGTCCTCGCCGGTGATGTGTTCCCACGCCTTGGCGACCTCCTCGAAGGTGACGGTGTCGTCGGCGCTGCGGGCGGCGGCGCCGTGCGGGCAGACGATGATGCGGTGCACGCCCTCCTTGAGGGGGGCGGCCATCACCATGCCGTTGGGCAGGGTCTCACCGAGGTAGCGGGGCTTGAGGTCGAGGCCGGTGATGTCGGCGAGGAACATGGCGCGGGTCGCCTCGGTGCCGGGGAAGCCGATCCCGGCGAGCTTGCGCACCGTGCTCTTGCCGCCGTCGCAGCCGACCAGGTAGCGGGCGCGCATACGCCGTACGCCGTCCGGGGTGCCGACGGTGACCTCGGCGTGGTCGCCGTCCAGGAAGCCGTCGGCGAGGGCGAGGACCTCGTGTCCGCGACGGATGTCGGCGCCGAGGTCGGAGGCCCACTCGGCGAGGACCGCCTCGGTCTGGCTCTGCGGGATGCCGCGGGCGCCGAAGTGGGCGCCCTCGAGGGCGGTGAAGTCGAACTGGACGCCGCCGAAGTGGCCGACTGCGCTGACCTCCAGGCTCTCGCCCTGCCCGAAGCGGGGGAGGATCCCGCGCTGGTCGAACACCTCCATGGCGCGAGCGGTGAAGCCGAGACCGCGGGACTGGCCGGTGGGCTCGGCCAGCTTGTCGATGACGATCACCTCGGCCCCGCCCAGGCGGAGTTCACCCGCGAGCATCAGTCCGGTCGGACCTGCGCCTACGACGATGACGTCGGCGTCCATCGTGGTGTCCTGCATGTCGTGGAATCCCTCTCAGTCATCAATGGTCCGTGCTCGGTGGAGGCGGGGTGGCGAGGCCGGAGCGGTCGCGCGGGCGGGGAGCGGCGTCTCAGCGGGAGCCGAACCACCGTCCGACGGCCTCGGCGAGCCCGTGCCCGTCCCGCCCGCCCGCCCAGGCGACGTAGCCGTCGGGCCGGACCAGGACGGCGGACGTGCCGTCGAGGGGCGAGCCGGGTGCCGCCTCGGCGGTGACCGTGTCGATGCGGTCGGCCGGGGCGGCGTCGACGCGCGGCGGTGGCCCGCCCAGTCCCAGGAGCAGCCCGCGTCCGGAGCGCAGCAGGTCTGCCGCGGTGCAGACGAATTCGCCGGTGCGGAGCCCGACGTGCGGCAGGCGGGCCCCGCGCAGCGGATGCTCGGGACCGCCGACGTCGTAGCGGACATCGAGGCCGCTGATCATTCCGGCGAGGTGCGCGCGCAGGTCCTCGTACGCGATGAGTTCGGCGAGGACCGTGCGCAGCGGCTCGACCTCGGGGCCGCCCAGGAGCAGCAGGGCCTGGGCGCGGATGTTGCCGAGGACGGCCGCGCCCACTGCCGCGCGTTCGGTGTCGTAGCTGTCCAGGAGTCCGGCGGGGGCGGTGCCGTCGACGGCGGCGGCGAGCTTCCAGCCGAGGTTGTAGGCGTCCTGGAGGCCGAGGTTGAGAGCCTGACCGCCGATGGGTGTCTGACGGTGGGCGGCGTCTCCGGCGAACAGCACCCGGCCGTGCCGGTAGCGGGTCAGGCACCGGTTCTCGTCGTCGAAGTGGTTGACCCACAGCGGCGTGCCGCCGGTGATGTCCTCGCCGGTCACCCGCTTCCACGCGGCGGCGATCTCGTCGTAGTGCGGGTCGCCGGCGCGGTCGCGGGCCGCGGCGCCGAACTCGTGCACCATCACCCGGGTCACGCCTGCCGGGTTGCGGGCGGCGATGGCGAGGCCGCCGGGGAGCCGCTCGAAGCGCCGGTTCGGGATGTCGAGGCCCTCGACGTCGGCGCGCAACAGCTCGCGGGCGGCCGGCGTGCCGGGGAAGTCGGCTCCGGTCAGGCCGCGCACCGTGGAGTCCTGGCCGTCGCAGGCGACGAGGTAGTCGGCGCGCAGCGTGACGCGGGCGCCGTGGCGGCTGGTGGCGGCGGCCTCGACGTGGGAGCCCCGGTCGTCCACGGCGTGCAGGGTGTGTCCGCATCGGAGGTCGGCGCCGAGACCGAGGGCCCACTCCTCCAGGACGGACTCGGTCTTGGTCTGCGGGACCTTCCACTGGCCGGGGTAGGGGCCGGGCAGGGTCAGGTCGAGGGGGATGCCGCCGAAGTGGCCGCGCGGCTCGCACGGCGGGTTGCCGAGGTCCGCGAGCAGGCCGCGGCTGTCGAGCAGCTCCATGGTGCGCGCGTGCAGCGTGGAGGCGCGGGACTCCGTGGTCGGGCCGTGGCGCCGCTCGACGAGCGTCACCTGGATGCCGCGCAGGGCCAGTTCACCGGCGAGGAGCAGGCCGACGGGGCCCGCTCCGACGACGATCACCTGGGTGTCGACCGTCTCTGCGGGCCCGGTGGGCGGCATCCGGTCCTCGGAGTGCGGGACGGCGGCCATGTCAGCGGTTCCGCTCCGCGTACTCCTTGGCGTGGCCGAGGGTGGCGAGGCTGTTGGTGCTCAGCGCGCTCTGCACGTAGGCGCGGGCGTCGGCGACGGTGGCCTCGGGGCCGAGGATCCTGGCGATGTTCTCGGTGTTGAGGGTGACGGTGTGCTGGGAGCTGGCCGTCGCGCCGGAGTCGTCGGTCTCCTCGAAGGTCCACACACCGGTGTGCAGGGTCATCAGCGCCGGCAGTGTGACCTGCTTGTAGGCGATGCGGTGGTGGCCGAGGACGACCCGGTAGGACTTGGTGGTGTGCGTCGAGCCGTCCTTGGCCCGGGTGTCCATCTCCAGCTCCTGGAGGCCGGGGGTGTCCTCGGCGAAGCGGACGCGGGCCACGTGCGGGAGCCGCTCGGGCCACAGCCCGGCCTCGTTGACGAAGGCGAAGGCGTCCTTGGCCGAGCCCTCGATCCGCACGGTGTCGGTGAAGGAGAAGGTCAGCTCCTGCGTCTCGGCGGCGTGGACCCGCTCGACGTTCTCCTTCAGCGCGCCGAGTTCGCTGGTGCTGTTGCGGTCCACGGCCCGCTCGATCCACAGCAGGTCGTGCGGGTCGTCGTCGACGGCCCGGTAGTCGTGCAGGAGACGGACGCGGGAGGTGCCCTCGTCGAGGGGCTCGACGATCCAGGTTCCGCCCATGGCGGCGACCGGCGGTGCCGGCACCTCCTGGCGGAAGGTGATGCGCAGGGCCTCGGGGTCGAGGGTGCGGCGCGAGGTCCACGTCTTGGGCTCGCCGTTGGCGGTGGCCCAGATGCGGATGCGCTCCTCGTTCGCGCCGGTCTCCTCCCGGTCGACGTAGATGGTGGGCGGGAAGATCCGCGGCCAGTTGGTCACCTCGGCGAGGAGGCGGTAGACGGCGGCGGCGGGCGCGCTGATGGTGATCTCGTGCTCGACCTCACGAGTCGTCATGACGGCTTCTCCTCGGTGGTACCGGCTGTGCGGAGGGCAGGGAGCGGAGCTCCGGCGGGACGGGCGGATCTAGAAGTTGCCGAGACCGCCGCAGACGTTGAGGGCCTGGGACGTGATGGACGCGGCGGTGTCGGAGGCCAGGTAGCCGACCAGGCCGGCGACCTCCTGCGGGGTGGAGTAGCGGCCGAGCGGAATCTTGGCCTGGAACTTCTTGAGGATCTCGTCCTCGGTGGTGTCGTAGGCCGACGCGTAGCCCTGCCGCACCCGCTGGGCCATCGGCGTCTCGACGTAGCCGGGGCAGACGGCGTTGACGGTGATGCCGGTCGGGGCCAGCTCGTTGCCGAGCGCCTTGGTGAAGCCGACGACGCCGTGCTTGGACGCCGAGTAGGGGGCGCCGAGGACGACGCCCTGCTTGCCCGCGGTGGAGGCGATGTTGATGATCCGGCCGCGGTCCTTGGCACGCATGCCGCCGGTGGTCAGCACCTCGCGGGTCATCCGGAAGACGCTGTTGAGGTTGGTCTCGATGACGTCGTCCCACAGCTCGTCGGTGATGTCCGCGGTGGGGCCGCCGCCGGAGCGCCCGGCGTTGTTGACGAGCACGTCGACGGTGCCGAACACGGCGACGGCACTGCGCACGAACTCCTTGACGGAGTCGGCGTCGCGGACGTCCAGCCGGCGGCCGTCGACGTCCAGGCCGTCGGCGCGCAGCGCCTTGGCGGTGAGTTCGACGTCGTCGGCGTTGCGCGCGCCGATGAAGACGCGATGGCCCTGCTGGGCCAGCAGGCGGGCGACCTCCAGGCCGATGCCGCTGGTCGCGCCGGTGACGAGGGCGACCCTCCCGGTGGTGTCGGACATGGATGTGCTCCCCTCAGGCGGCCTGGGCGCCGGCCAGGCGCAGCTGGGCGTTGACGGCTTCGATCAGGTCGCGCGGCGCGAGTTCGTCGCTGAGGTCGTCGTCGTCCAGGACGATGCCGTACTCGCGCTCGATGCGGCCGCCGGTCTCCAGCAGGGCGATGGACTCGTAGCCGAGCACCTCGAACGCGGTGTCCATGATGTCTCCGCCGAGGTCGATGTTCTCGTCCGCGCCCGCGGCCTCGAGAAGGATCCGCCTGAGGTCGTCGAGGGTGAACTGGATGCTGGCCATGGGTACTTCCTTCGGTCTCGGGGCTGGTGCCCCAGCTGATCTGTTTCGTGGGTCGCGGGCACAGTGACCTGGTGTGCCGGCGGGACGGCGCGCCGCTCGCTCAGTCGGACGCCTCCCACCGGTAGAAGCGCTGTGCCATGGCGTCGGCCGGGGAACGCCAGGTCGCGGGGTCGTAGGGGTCGATGAACGGTTTCAGGTCGTCGCTGATCCTCACGAAGCGCGGGTCGTCCTTGGCGCGCTGGATCAGCTCGCCGCCGTTGTCCTCGTCGAAGTCCTGAAGGTGGAAATACAGGCCGTTGAAGGCGAACAGCTGGCGCCGCCGGGTGCCCATGCGGTGCGGCATGTCCGTGGCGTCGAACTCGGAGAACAGCCTGGCGACGTCCGCACTCGAACCGGGCGCCATGCGGGCCACGATCAGCGTGCTGTGCATAGGGTCTCGCTCCTTGGCAGGGGTCCGGTGTATCGCGAAGGGCGCATCCGCACCGTCGGCTCGGTCGCCGGAGGCCGGGCGGGCCGCTGGGCGCCCGCCCGGTGAGGGGCGCGGGGACTACTCGCCCGCGGCGCGGGTGTGCACCACGCGGTAGGTGTTGGCGTCGCTCTCGATCGTCAGCTCGGCGATGCGCTCGTCGTTGGCGCGGCGGGGCTCCGGCCTGCGCTCGTGGGGCAGGCCGCGGAAGGCGTCGTAGCTCTCCTTGCTGTCCCACTGCGAGTACACGACGGCGAAGGCGCCCTCGACGAACATGGCGCGCAGGCCCTTGAAGACGCAGTGCGAGCGGTAGCCGGGAACGTCCACCAGCCAGTGCTGGCCTTCGCCCAGGAGCTTGATCAAGTCGGCCTGGTCGGCCTCGGCGACCCGGTGGACCTCGATGGCGGTGTAGTCGTCGCGGTCCGGCGAGACCTCGACACGGCCGCCGAGAGCGGGGTGGGTCTGGGTGAAGACGATCTCGTTCTGAAGCAGCCGGATCGCCGTGGTGATCTCCCGGAAGACGGGCAGCGTGCGGTGCTTGAACTCCTCACCGGCGTACCGCTTCTCCAGGTCCTCGCCGCTGCGCCACTGGATGAGGTTGGCGGTGCCGGGGCTGTCCTGCCCGGCGTGCACCGTGGAGGAGATCCATCCCTCGTAGGTCGCCGCGTCGACGATCTTGCCCATCTCGGTGAGCAGCTGGTCCTGGTGCTCGGGGGTGTCGGTCGTGAACAGGTTGAGGACGGTCAGGTAGTTGTCCTCGGTGGAGATGATCGGCATGGTTCCTTCGCTTCCTCGGAGAAAGTGACGACGTGCGGTGGGGAGGGGCCCGGGTCAGTCGGCCGGGCCGAACCAGCGGGCGAGCGCGTCGGTGAGCGGCAGGCCGCTCGTCCCGGCGCCGGGGCCCTCGTCCGGGCCGCCGACCCAGGCGACGTAGCCGTCGGGGCGGACCAGGAGGCCGCCCGGGCCGCCGTCGTCCTCGGGGCCCTGCACGGTGACGGTGTCGACCCGGTCGGACCACCCCTGGGCGGCGGCGCGCAGTTCGGCGCTGTCGGTCAGGTCGAGCAGCAGACCGCGCCCGGACTCGAGGAGGGTGAAGACGCTCTGCTTGACGCCGTCGCGGGTGACCTGCTTGTCCTCCAGGCGGCGGCCGAGCAGCGGGTGGCGGTCGGCGCCGACGTCGTGACGGATGTCGAGCCCGGTGACCATGCCCACCAGGTGGCGCTGCACCTCCTCGTGCCGCACCAGCTCGGTGAACACCTGGCGCAGCGGGTCGACTTCGGCACCGCCGAGGTAGAGGGTGCGCTGGGCGAGGGTGTTGGCGAGGACACGGGCGCCGACCGGGTGGCGCTCGGCGTGGTAGGTGTCGAGCAGCCCCTCGGGAGCGCGGCCCTTGATGTCGAGGGCGAGCTTCCAGCCGAGGTTGACGGCGTCCTGGATGCCGGCGCTCATGCCCTGGGCACCGATCGGCAGGTGGATGTGGGCGGCGTCACCGGCGACGAAGACGCGGCCCTTGCGGTACTCGGCGGCCTGACGGCTGACGTCGGTGGTGGAGGAGACCCACAGCGGCGTGGCAGCGCTGATGTCCTCGCCGGACAGGCGCTGGAAGGCCTCGGCGACCTCCTCGAAGGTGATCGGGTCCGGGCTGGTGCGCAGCGGCTGGGCGCGGTCGTAGTAGATGACGCGGCTGCGGTCCGGGCCGAGCGGCAGCACCATGACCATGCCACCGGGCACCGGTTCCCCGCTGAACCGCGGACGCAGCCGTACGCCGGTGATGTCGGCGAAGCGCAGCTCGACGGTGGGCGCGGTGCCGGGGAAGTCGATGCCGGCGCTGGTGCGCACCACGCTGCGGGCGCCGTCACAGCCGACGACGTAGCGGGCGCGCAGCGTCCCGGCGCCGTCCTCGGTGGCGATGCGGACGGTGACCCCGTCGTCGTCCTGCTCGACGCCGGTGACCTCGGCGCCGCGGCGCACCTCGACGCCGCGCTCGGCGATCCAGCCCGCGAGCATGGCCTCGGTCCGCGACTGGGGGATGCCGCGGGCGCCGTAGGAACCGCCGGGAAGGACGCGGTAGTCGAGCGGCACACCACCGAAATGACCGAAAGGAATGACGTCGACGTCACCGAGCCGGGAAATAAGTCCGCGCTGGGCGAATTCCTCGATCGTGCGCGCGGAAAATCCGAGGGCACGGGATTCCCTGATGGGCTCGGCAAGCCGGTCGACGACCAGGGCGGAGACTCCATTGAGACTCAACTCACCTGCGAGCATGAGTCCGGTGGGTCCTGCTCCGACTATGATCACGTCCGCGTCAAAGGTATTCATCTGCCCTCTCCCGACTGGTGTTTGACGAGTATTGCCGGGCCACGGGAGAACGGTAAAGAGAATGCGGTACAGGCTTCGCGCAATCCATGACAGAACTCTGTCGGCAATGTCAGATCTTCGGCAGGAACCTGGTCCCGCGAGCGCGCCCGGCACCATGCTCGGGCGGTGACTTCCAACCATCTCGCCGCCTCGGCCACGGCCGCCGACACCGCTCTGGTCGGGGAACTGCTGGGCCGTTATCTGATCGCGCTCGATGACGAGGAACTCGACGACGCCTGGGCCCGGAGCCTGTTCACCGAGGACGCGGTCGTCACCTTCCCGATGAGCCGCCACGCAGGGTGCGCCGGGCTCGCCGAGTGGCACCGCGCCTCCCTCGCGGCGTTCGCCCGGACCCAGCACCTGGGCTCGCCGCCGGTGGTGACCGTCGAGGGGGACCGGGCCGTGTTCCGCGCCAACGTGCTGACCACGCACGTCCACCATCCCGGCGGGGACCGGCCGCCGCTGTTCCGCGCGGGCACGCTCGCCTCCGGCGAGGCCCGCAGGACCCCGGCCGGGTGGCGGATGGGCGAGCTGTCGTTCCAGGTGCTCTTCACCGAGGGGGAGCCTCCGCACCGGACCTGAGCCGACGGTGGCCGGACCGCGGTACGGACCGGCCACCGCCCCGCCGGGCCCGCACCGTCGGCCGGACCCCGCACGGCCCCGCACCGTCGGCCGGACCCCGCACGGCCCCGCACCGTCGGCCGGACCCCGCACGGCCCCGCACCGTCGGCCGGCCCCGCACGGACCCGCACCGCCCGCCGGACCTCTGCCGCAGGGGCTGCTCGGATGTCCGGCCCCGTCGGGCCCTGCCAGGGGCTCCTCAGACGTCCTCCCGCACCAGGCCCCGGCGCGGGCTCAGATGTCCACTGACGGGCCGTCCTCCCCGGGCGGCGTCATCGCCGTGAGCAGCCGCCGGTCCAGCATGGTGCCGACCGTGGTGTCCCCGGCCGGGTCGAGCCCGGCGTCGTGGCAGGCCGCGCTGATGAGGTAGCGGCCGAGCACCGGATGAGTGGCGAACGCCCACTCGTCGCCGAGGGCCGCGGTGCCGTCGGGGGTGCGCAGGCCGCCGAGGGCGAGGTCGAAGCCGAACTCGGTGAAGGGCAGCCGCATGCCCTGCCCGAGCGCCTTGGTGTAGGCCTCCTTCAGCGTCCACAGGCGCAGCAGGCACGCCACCTGCTGGTCCGCGGGCAGCGCGTCGAGCTCCGCCGCCTCGGCCGGGGTGCACATCCGGCGCCGCATCAGGTCGAGGTCGAAGCGCCGGTCCGCGCGCTCGGCGTCCAGGCCCATCCGGCCCATCCGGCTGATGCCCACGGCCATCAGCTCACCGGTGTGCGTCAGTCCCACCTCCACCTGGTCGAGTCCGCGCAGGTACGGGCGGCCGCCGAGCCGGTAGGCGATGTCGATGTCCTCGGGCCCGATGCCGAGCGCGGCCGCCGCGGTGTACTTGATGAGCAGCCGGGAAGCGGCGAACCGGCAGCGGACCGCGGGGTCCTGGGTGCCGTCGTAGCGGTTCCAGTCGCGGCCGAGCAGCGGCCTGAGGCGCGGCGTGGTGAGCACGGCGGGCAGCCACTCGGTCCAGGTCGCGTACGCCACCGTGGCACCGCGGTCCAGGAGGTTCTCCCGGACCCGCAGCCAGGAGCTGTCGGGGCGCGGGATGTGCACGGGCGGTGCGACGGCGGAACCGCGCGCGGTGGCGACGACGCCGAGGGCGCTCAGGCGGTGCAGGGTGGCGAGGACGCCGACGGTGTCGCGGGCGTCGATGTCGTCCGTGACGCGGCCGGCGCCGCCGCGCACGTCCGTGGGCTCACCGTGGTGCACGGCGTTCACCTCCTTCCGTGGTCGTCCCGGCCCGGCGGGCTCGTGGGGCTGCCGGGCCGTCCCGTGCGGAGCTGAATCGTTTCTGTTGAGGCGGGGCGTCATGCGAGCCGCATTCCGTACAGGTCGAAGCTCCGCCCGCGCCGGTACCGGTCCACGAGCCCGGCGGCGAGATCCTGCGCGACGCCGTCCGGCGGTTCGGGCACCTCCAGGCCGAGGCGGCGGCCGAACCGGGTCAGGGCCAGCAACGCCCAGTCGGGTTCGGCGAGCAGGGAGCCGTCCGGGGTGGCGGGGGCGGCGTTCTCGCAGACGGCGAGGCAGGAGGCGGCGGCGAGCAGCAGGCAGTACCGGTCGACGAGGACGTACGCGGCCGGGGCGAGCGCCCCGGCGTCCGGGCGCCCGGAGAGCGTGGCGCACCGCTCGGCGAGGCTGTGCACCTCGGCGGCGAAAGCGCGGGCCAGGTCGGCGAGCGCCGCCCATCGGGGGCCGCGGGCACGCTTGCCGTCGAGCCGGGCGGCGGCGCCGAGCAGCGCGGCGAGCAGCCCGTCGCAACCGTGCCGCGGGTCGCGGGGTCCGGCGTCGAGCCGTCGGAAGTCGAGCGTGGCGCTCCGGCCGCCGGGGGTGAAGAGCGCGGCAGGGGCCTCGTGCCCGGTCTCGCCACGCCATGCGGTGTGGGCCAGGGTGCGCAGGTGGGGGACGAGCACGGCCTGGGTGTCGGCGGTGCCGGCGTGTCCGAGCCCGGCCACGGGCAGGTCGCGCACGAGCTTCTGGAAGCCGCCGTACGCGGGGCCGCGGTCGTAGCCGCGGGCGCCGAGCACCGCGGCGAGTTCGTCGAGGTCCTCGTGGAGCAGCGCGGACACGGCGTACTTGACGGCGGCCGAGGGAACGAGGGCGTGCTCGGGGGCCAGGTCGAGCAGCCGCAGTCCGGCGACGGCCAGACTGTCGCAGGCGAGCAGGTCGGCGAAGACCCCGGCGAGCACCCGGCCCCGGCGCCCGCGCAGCACCAGACCGCGGCGGGACTCGCTGAGGGCCCGCACGGCGTAGCGCAGCGCGCTGTCCATCCCGCCGACGAGGGCACCGCCGGACACCAGTGCCCGGCTGACCTGGAACGTGCGCAGGGACAGGTAGATGCCCTCGCCGAGCTTCCCGACCAGGGCGTCGGCGGGCACGGGGCAGTTGTCGAGGTCCAGTCCGGCGTAGTGAGCGCCGCGCATGCCGTGGGTGCGGGCCCGCGGCAGCCGGTGCACGGCGTGCGCCGGGAGCCGGTCGGTCTCCAGCAGGAACACGGAGTGGCTGTCCGGGCCGTCGCCGGGGGCGGTGCGTACGTAGGCGACGAACGCGTCGGCGCGGTCGGCGTTGATGACGACCTCCTTGCGGCCGTCCACGACGTAACCACCGCCCGGCGCGGGGCGCGCGCTGTACTCGCCGCGCAGGATCGCGTTGGCGTGCGCGAACTCGCGGTGCAGGATGGTGAGGCGGCCGCCGTCGAGCAGTCGCCGCGCGGTGTCCCTGCGCTGCCGCCCGTCGCCGGCGGCCCACACCACGGACGCGGCGAACAGAGCGGTGATGCCGGCGCCGAAACCGAGCGCCACGTCCCGCCGGAACACCGGCCGCAGCACCTGCGCGAGCCCCTCGACGCCGGCGAGGCGGCCGCCCAGCGCCTTCGGCACGAACTCCGCGGCGAGGCCGAAGCGGTCGAGCAGTTCCTCGGTGGCCCCGGGCACCTCGCGTCGCTCGTCGGCGGCCAGCAACGCCCGCTGGCCGTGCGGGTTGTCGTCGGCGAAGGGATCACCGAGCAGGTCCTCGACGTACTGGGCCCGCGCGGCACCGTCACCGGGAACCTGGGAGGAACGGGGGGCGACGGGCCGTACCGCGGTCCCGGGCGCACCGGTACCCGCGGTCAGGTTGTCATTCACGTGGAACCTCCAACTCCGGTCCGTCCCACCAGACGCGGACGGACCGTTCGGCGCGGTGAGCACGGTCGCGGCGGCCGGGCCGGCCGCGCGGCTCAGGCTCTGCGGGCAAGTGCGCCCTCGGCGTGCTCCCTGGCCAGCCGCAGCGTGGCGACGCTCTCGCGGGCGAGCCGTGAGCGCAGCGCCTCCCGCGCGACGCGCACCGCCTCGGCCCCGTCGCCGTACCGCTCCCGCACACCGTCCTCGTCGAGGACGGCGTGGTGCCGCGCGACGACGGTGACACCCGCGCCCCACGGGTCGGGTTCGACCGACCACTCCCCCGTGTGCGCGGCGAGCAGCGCGGGTTGCTCGGTGTCCCGGATGTCCTTGTAGACGATGCGTCCGGCGTGCGGGAAGCCGATCCGTACCGATTCGGTCGTCCGCGTCGTGCCGTCGGCTCCGGACAGCACCACGGTCATCAGCTGCACCCCGGGTCCGCGCTCGGATATGCCGATCTTCGTGGCGCCGGGCACGGCGTCGGCCCGGTCGCCGAAGCGGTGCAGGAAGTCGTAGACCGGCTCGACGGCCGCGTCGATGTGCACCGATTCCTCGAAGGACAGGACGAGGCCGTCCAAGCGGCGCCAACGCTCGGCGAGCTGCCGGAGGTTGGCGAGCGCGGCACGTGTGTTGGCGGTGGTGGCGCGCTTGACCCAGTCGACGTCCGCGCGCGTGTTGTCGGTGACCGCGAAGTCGTTGCGCAGGGTGACGAGGGACTGCTCGGGGCCACGGGGCTCGACGGTCCAGCTGCCTCCCATGGAGGTCACCGGGCGGGGCAGCACTTCCTGACGGAAGTCGACGCGGTGTGCCACGGGGTCCAGGACGCGCCGCGTGGTCCAGGACCTGATCTCGCCGTTGGCGGTGACCCACATCCGCAGCCGCTCCGACTCCCCGTCGTACTCCAGCTGTTCGACGTGGACGGTGGGCGGCAGGAAGACCGGCCAGCGCAGGGCGTCCGCGATCAGGCCGTAGAGTACGCCGGCCGGGGCGTCCACCTCCGTGTGCTGGGCCATACGGTGCACAGGCGCGAGGTACATGCACCACACCCCTCTCGTCTCGGACGTCCGGAAGGCCCGGCGGCCACGGGCCGCCGCGACCAGCGTGGCCCGTACAGGCTCGCCATGGACTGTGTCCTGATCGGGTGGAGAACACCTCGGCCGCGGCTCGACCGCCGCTCGAATCGCCAGCACGGCGCGGCGGGCCCGCCCGCGGGGCACCCCCGCTCGACGCCGGCTCGACCCGGATCCGACCGCCGTGATCACCCTGCGGCCTCGACGAGCACGGGGGTGCCGACCGGGGGAAGACGGGCTCAGCCGCGCGTTCTTCGGCGGATGCCCGCCTCGCCCAGGCCCGGCCGGCCCGGCTCCCCCGGCTTCCCCCGGTCCGCTCGGATCCGCTCCGGCACGCCCGGCCTGTCGGCCGGGTGCTCGGGGTCTCGGCGGCCCCTGCCACCGCTGCCGTCGTACGACGCTGCCGTCGAGCCCATCGCTTCCGTCGAGCCCCACCGAGACCCTCGCTGCCGCCGAGCCCGCCGCTGGTCGAGCCCGTCGCTGCCTGGGAGCGCGTTGCCACCGCCGTTCCGAGTGAGTCATGTCCCGTCGGAAGCGGGCCGCGCCGGGGCCGACGGGTGGTGCGCCGGGGTGTCACGTGCCGCGACGGAGCCGACGGGCGGTTGAGTCATGTCCCGTCGGGAACGGGCCGCGCCGGGGCCGACGGGTGGTGCGCCGGGGTGTCACCTGCCGCGACGGAGCCGACGGGCGGTGTGCGGGTGGGTCGTTCAGCCGCCCGCCCGTTCCCTGACAGGGGCCCCGGCGGCCGTCGAGTGCCGACGGCCGGAGAGCGCCGACGGCCCGGCGGTCGAGTGCCGACGGCCGTGGTCCACGCCGGCCCCTCGTTCTCCCGCCCCCGGCCAGGGCGGTACATGTCTGCGAGGGGACCGAAGGGGACCACTGGACGGCATGCTGCGGGCCTTCCCGCAGGGGGGCGAGCACGTCCGTGCGCACCGCGTACTGCGCGCTGGTCCGGCCATACGCGGCCGGGCGATCCCGAACCGCGGCTGCGAGGCGAGGAAGGCCGTCGCAGGACGACGCCTTCGGCCCCGGCACTTCCTCATGGATCCGCCGGCCCCGGCTTCCCGTGGCGCCGTGACGACGAGCCGCGCCGGAAGCGCGACGGCTGAGGACTCGAGACGATGTCAGGCGGTTCACGAGCGCACGGACCGAACCTGACGGGAACGGCACTCCGCTGCCCGAAGGAGTTCTGATGGCGTTTTCCGGTGCCCGGCGCGTGCGGCGGGCCGCCCGCGCCCTGGCGGCCTGCGTCTGGCAGTGCCTGGTGGCCGCCGGCACCGTCCAGATGGCGGGCGAGGCAGCCCGGGCCAATGCCGCCCGGCTGCTCCACGCCCCCCCGCCCGGTCATCCCGAGCGTCTGCGCCCGGACCTGCCCCTGACCGCGCTGGAACGAGCCCTGCTGAAGGAGCTGGACCTCGCGGACTGACCTGCCCGGCGGCGCGGCGGCGTCAGGCCGCGTACAGGTCGAAGGTGGAGCTGCGTCGAGGACCGGACACCACGTCCAGCTGGGGGTCGACGGCGAGCATCGCCTGGTGCAGCCGCTGCAACTGCGGTGAGGGCTCCACACCCAGCTCGTCGACCAGCCGGCGGCGCAGCCGGTGGTAGACGTCGAGCGCGGCGGCCTGCCGACCGGAGCGGTACAGCGCCACCATGGCCTGCGAGTGCAGCCCCTCGTGCTCGGGGTGCCGGGCGGTCAGGTCCATCAGCTCGGCGGTGACCTCGGCATGCCGGCCGAGCCGGAGGTCGGCATCGATGCGGCGTTCCCGGGTGACGAGCCGGCTCTCCTCCAGCCGCATCGCCTCGATCTCCAGCACCGGGCCGACGCGTACGTCAACCAGGGCGGGCCCCTGCCACAGGTCCAGCGCCTGGCGGTAGGTGCGGGCCGCCAGCTCGTCATCGCCCTTCTCGAAGGCCTGCTGGCCCTCGGTGACGAGGCACTCGTATTCGTGGACGTCGACCGCGTCGGCCGGTATCTGCAACAGGTAGCCGCCGTGCCGGGTGGCGAGCACGTCCTTGGCCGCGCCGGGGGCGCCGGGCCCCATGGCGGTACCGAGTCGGCGCCGCAGCTGGAGGATGTAGGTCTGCAGGGTGGTGAGGGCGCTCTGGGGGAGGTCGGTGCCCCAGATCTCCTCCATGAGCGTGGGCACGGGCATGACCCGGCCCGGGTAGAGGGCGAGCAGGGCCAGGATCTGGCGCGGCTTCCCGGCCGTCGGGACGATCGACATCCCGTTGACGTCGGCACTCAGTGGACCCAGAACACGAATCTTCATGGTTTCCTCCCCGTACCTCGACGGCTGTAGTCGGTTTCCGATCCGGTGTGCGAATCGGTGCCCGAGGTTCGTCGATATTGCGCCACGTGGGGACCGGATGCCCTTTCCCGCGACGCATGTACGAGGCGCACCGTATCCCGCCGCAACCCGGCCCTCGAATATCGTCGAGGAATCATCGAGTGACCTTCTTGCGGCGCCCCTTCTGCCGGGGGTGGGCTGACATATCCCTGATGCTCCCCTGACCGCTGGAAAAAGCGGGAGCCGTCCGTCTTCTGCGGGCGGACCCGCGCTGTTAGCTTTCCGCGCCATGGAAACCACCGAGAGCACCGGGCGGGACGCGGGTCAGGGCCCGCCCGCGGGCCCTGACCCACTGACGCGGCAGCTGCTGCGGGTGATGACCGGCCCCTGTGCCCGGCACGCGGGGCACGCCGCGCCGGCCCCGGGCGAGGAATCGGCGTACCGGGGCCTGGATTCGATCACCGTCATGGAACTGGTCGCCGCCTGGCACCGGCGCGGCGTCGAGGTCGGATTTCCCGAGCTGATGGCGCGTCCCGCCTGCGGCGGGCGGCGCCCGCCGGTGAACCGCACACCACACGCCGCATGACGTGAACTCGAAGAACCCCGGAAATCCGCTGGAGCCGGGTTCGTTTTTTCACCGCCGTTCGCGTACAGCGTCTATGGTCCGACAGCCGGAGGAATTGCAGCTCTCCTTTTCCATTTCCCGGCCAGCCGGAATCGGATCACCAGACGGAGCCATCCATGGAATGCGGTGTGCACTCCTCTCCGGTCCTCGGTCCGGAGAGCGAAAGCGTGAGCGGGTACGACGGCACGGGCCCGGGGACGGCCGGACCCGGGACCGGGGAGAGGGTGCTGTTCCGCATCCTCGGGCCCGTCGAGTTCCACGACGAGCGCACCGGGCTGCGGATCCGGCCCCTGGGGGCCAAGCAGCGGGCTCTGCTGGGCGTGCTCCTGGTGAAGGCGGGGCAGATCGTCTCCGTCCACCGGCTCATCGACGAGTTGTGGGGCGAGCGTCCCCCGGCGCACGCCGGGAACGCCCTGCAAGCCCATGTGGCACGGTTGCGCCGGGTGCTGGCGGCGGCACCCGGCGCGGCCGGTGAGCCGCACCGCGACTGGGTCAGGACCAGCTCGCTCGGCTATGTCCTGCGGCTGGGCGGCGCCACCACCGACGCCGAACTCTTCAACCGCCTGGCGGCCGAGGGCCGGGCCGTGGCGGTCGGCGATCCGGGACACGCCGTCGACCTGCTGCGCCGGGCGCTGTCGTGGTGGCGGGGGCCGGCTCTGGAGGGCAGCGTGCGCGGAAGCATCTGCGCGGCCGAGGCGGCCCTGCTGGAGGAGAACCGGCTGACGGTGCTGGAGGCGCTGTACGACGCGTGCCTGCGGACCGGCCGGCACGACGAGATTACGGGCGAGCTGGAGGAACTGACCAGCGACCACCCCGTGCGGGAACGTTTCTACGACCTGTTGATGGTGGCCCTGTACCGCTGCGGCCGACAGGCGGAGGCCCTCGGTGTCTACGACCGAGCCCGCAAGCACCTGGCCCTGGAACTCGGCGTCGAGCCCGGTCCGGTGCTGCGCGGCCGGATGGAGGCGATCCTCCACCACGATCCGGTGCTCGCGCTCCCCGGCTGCGCCGATCCGTTCCCGGCCGCCCACCGCCCCACGGTCTCCTCGGTGCCCTGCCCGGCACCGGACCCCTGTCCGGAGGCCGCGGTCCCTGCCCTCACCGAGGAGATCGCCCGCCTGCGGCGCCATGTGGAGCGCCTCAGCTTGGAGCAGGAGGCCCTGATCCACCGCTTGGACCACCTGTCGGCCCTGGCGGGCGTGGGCGCGGGTCCGGTGACGGGACCGCTCGGCGCCGGGCGGTCGGCCCGGTCCGGCAGGATACGGGTCAGCCCACCCGGACCATGGGCTGCCCGGTGATCTCCGGGTCGCGGGCCGGGACGGTCTCCGGGGTGGCCATCAGGATGGAGCGCTGGAGCCGACTGAGCGTCGGCGACGGCTCCAGGCCCAGCTCGCGCACGAGCGTGGTGCGCAGCCGCTGGTAGACGTTGAGCGCATCGCCACGCCGCCCGGATCGGTGCAGGGCCACCATGAACTGGCCGTGCAGGCTCTCGTGCATGCGGTGCCGGTTGACCAGGACGGTCAGCTCGGACAGCAGCTCGCGGTGGCGGCCGCGTCGCAGATCGGCCTCGATGCGCTGGTCCAGGGCGCACAGCCGGGCCTCGTCCAGGCGCTTGACCTCGAGGCCGATCCGGCTGCCGGCGGTGACGTCGGCGAGCGCGGGGCCGGTCCACAGTGACAGCGCCTCGCGCAGCCGCCGTGCCGCGCCGGAGAAGTCGTCGGCGTCCATGGCCCGGTAGCCCGCGCCGGCCTGCTTCTCGAACTCGCGGAAGTCGACCCGGCCGCCGCGGGTGTTCAGGCGGTAGCCGCCGGGGAGCGTGACCAGGATGTCCTTGGCGGTGACGCCCTTCTCACCGGCCTTGGCCAGCGCCTCGCCGATGAGCTCCCGCAGTTGCAGCACGTACGTCTGAAGCGTGGTGCGGGCGCTGCGCGGCGGTTCGTCGTCCCACAGCTCGTCGATCAGGGAGGAGACCTGGACCACCCGGTCCGCGTGCAGAGCGAGCAGGGCCAGCACCTGCCGCGGCTTGGGAGCCGTTGGTGTGACGGAGATGCCGTGCTCGCGTACCGACAGTGCGCCCAGAACCTCGATGTCCACTGTCTTCTCCCCCTTTGTCCGGTGCCGGTGGCGTACGGATCGATGCCGTGAGGACCACCGCTTGGAAGCTTGGACGGTGTGCCACGGCTCTCGCTTGAGCACGAGTAAAAAACAGCGCAGTCGGTTTGTCAATGAGAAGTGAAGATGTCCCCCACTCGCGCACCACCTCCGACGAGGGTCCCCCGCACACCACAGGGCCCGAAGTCCCGCTTGCGACTGTCGTTCCGCGGGGTCGAGGAGATGACGCTCGAACGCGGCGTGAGGGCTTCTGTGAGACCGCGCCGAAGGGCCACCAGCGGGCGGCGGTTCGGGCAGCGGTACGCCAACGGTGCGCCGCCGGGCAGCCGGAAGTGCCTGGGACAACCGGTGCGGAGAACAGCCATCCGCCGGCGAGAGGGCGCGACGGCGCAACAGCGCAACGGAAGGCTTGCGCTGTCCGGGCGGGGCGCAGCGGCTTCCGTCCGCGTTCAGCGGTGCCTCAGCGCCCTTCCCTTCCGGTGCCGCCGCCACCTGATGAGCGCTCACGGCCATCGAGCCGGACGGTCTTCCTCTTCGCGATCCGGGACCGGATCACCGGCCCCGCCGGCCGGCCCGCCACAACATGACCGCAGCCCCGGAACCGCATGCCACGGCGCGCCATCGGGCCGTCACGCACCTTCACCACACGGCCATGCCCGCAGAGCCCTCAGAACGGCCCGCGAAGCCTCCCGGAGGCACCGGAGGCACGCGTCCGACGCAAGACCGACGGAGAGCGGACGCACGGCGGGGACCGAGCCCCGCGCCCCCAAGGTCGCCCCAGCGGTCCGGGGGCCCCTTCGCCCGCCGGCAGGCGTCACCGGGGCGAGCCGCCGGCCGCCACGAGATCGCCGAGCACGGCGGGCGTGGCCAGCCGCGGCAGCAGCAACTGCCAGAACTTGGTGACGGTGCGGCGCGAGAGCCACTGCGGGTCCCGCGCGCCCAGCACCTCGAAGCCGGTGGTGGCCGCCACCACCGAGGACGTCACCTGCTCGGGCGTGACCTCGTTGAGCACGCCCTCCCCGTCAGCGCGCTTCAGCGCCCCCTCGACCCACTCGTGCCACTGGCGGTACAGGTCCCGGCCGCCCTGATGGACCTGTCCACGGCTCAGATCGAAACCCGCGCGCAGCACCACGTCCTCACTTAGCCGGCGGGCCAGGTCGTGCGAGGTGTTCACCAGCAGTTGCAGGGCGTTGCCGACCGCGCCTTCGTGCGCCGCGACGATGCGGTCCAGCCGTTCCGACGCGGCCTCTTCCACCGCGTCGGCCACACCGGCCTTGCTCGCGAAGTGGAAGTGGAGCGCTCCGTTGCTCACTCCGGCCAGCGAGCTGATCGCGGTGAGCGACGCCACGCTGAAGCCGTCCCGGTCGAAGACCGTGGCGGCCGACTCGATCAGTGCCTCGCGGGTACGCAGCGCTCGTTCCTGTCTGACCATTCAAGGTGCTCCATTACTGCGGCGGGTTGCCATGCTTGCGTGAGGGAAGGTCGGCCTGCTTGGTGCGCAGCATCGCCAGGGACCTGATCAGCACCTCGCGGGTCTCGGCGGGGTCGATGACGTCGTCGACGAGGCCGCGCTCGGCCGCGTAGTAGGGGTGCATCAGCTCGGACTTGTACTCCTTGACCATCCGCGCCCGCATGGCCTCGGGATCGTCCGCCTCGGCGATCTGGCGGCGGAAGATGACGTTGGCGGCGCCCTCGGCGCCCATCACGGCGATCTCGTTGGTGGGCCAGGCGAACGTGAGGTCGGC
>NZ_JBVIQK010000027.1:0-65822 GCF_055577115.1 Streptomyces sp. NPDC033216
CGATCCACGGCCGCGACTGTCTCTTCCCCACGACCACACCAACGATCCAGCGAGCCGACAGTCACATGATCAACGGCTTTTGTTAGAGCCAATAAGCGATACGCCAGCGTTCGGCGAGGCGTCGGCCTATGCCGGACGGCATGGCTGCGGCAGCGGCGGTCGTGGCGCCCCAGACCTTGGTCAGGACCGTCGGGATGGTTGCCTACGTTCGGCTCGTTCCCCGCCTCGCGGCAGCGCCCGAACGGCTCGTCAGGTGTTCCTGCCGTCGCCGCTCAAGGGGGATCACCGAGGTGGACCCAGAGTCGCCAGTAGTTGATCTTGAAGGCGTCAGCGCTTCCGGCGGGCGGCGGCGTCGCGTTCGGCGACGTGTCGGGCGACTGCGTCGACGCTGGGGCGGGCGTAGCGTTCCAGGGAGCGGACGGACGCGTGGCGGGAGCGGGCCGGCAGCATCGGGGTGGAGGTACCGCCCTCAGCGTCGTGTGTCAGGGCACTGTGGCGTAGCCGATGGAGCGTCCAGCCGTTCAGGTCCTCGATGTCCTCGGGCGAGGCGAGAGGGTTGGCCAGTAGCCGGGTGTTCTCCTCGAGGATTTCCTCGGCCCGGCGATAGGAGAGCCGGGCCCGGCCGGTCTCGGAGCACACGTCCAGCGTGGGTGTTCCGGCCGGGGTCTTGCGGTCGGTGAGGAACAGCGGGCCACGGGTGCGACGGGCGATCAGTCGGGGCAGAAGCTGGGCGGTGCCGGACTGCCAGTGAATCCACTCGATCGCCCCGCCCTTGGCGGCGATGGACAACTCCCGGTTGACGGTGTCGGCGTCCATCACGTCCGCCCGCGCCGCCGCCAGCTCGGCCAGCACCTCGGGCAGGGCCGGGTCGTCGATCTCGGTGAGGGGGGAAGACTGGCGGCTTCGCGCCTCGGCGGGCGGGTCCGGTCGGCGCCGGTTCGCCGGCAAGCATCCATCCCCATGTCGTCAGCGAGATCCGTTTGATCCGCGCGGAGGACTTCGCGATGCCCGCGCCGGTGAGGTACCGCCCGACCGCTGCGGTGTACGACGAGGACGGGGCGGACAGAGGGGTCACCCGGGCGCGCGGCGGCCGGAGCGCGCCCCCGCTCCCGAGTTCGGTCACTGGTTCGATCGTCACGTCCGTCCCGCCCTTCCAGTGCTGCCGCAGTAAATGTGTACATTTCGCCTCGGTGGCCGGAATCGTCCGCCGCAGGTCGCGATGTCGTTCCACAGGCCAGGGTCCCAGGACTGATGCGCCCGTCGGGCCGGACGCCTGGTGGCCTCGGCCATGACCAGGCCCGCACCGCCGGCGGCGCGCGAGGCCAGGTGGGTGAGGTGGAAGTCGGTCGGCGCACCGGTGTCCTGGCCCTCGGGGGCGGCGGAGTACATACACATCGGGGACATCCAGACCCGGTTGGGAATCGACAGGGATCGCAGGGTGAGGGGGGTGAACAGGGAACTCATGCAGGGGCGCTTCTTTCGTGATCGGTGCCGTCGGACGGGGCGGCTGCCGTCCGGTGTCGGACGAGGAGCGTGTGGAGGCCTGCGAGGGCGGGGGCGTAGGCCGCTGTGGAGCGCGAGGGACTCGTGCACTGCGCCTGGCACCGCGGCACCGTCGTCACCACGCTGTCCGCCGAGGATGTCGCCGAGTGCGACAGTCCGCGCTCTCGGTGCTGAGGCCGATGCGGGTCAGCAGGAACAGGTGGGTTACCTCGGCTGCATCCCCCAGGAGCACCACGCACTGGCCGCCGCCCTGCGCACCCGCGAGCCTGGGAGTCCATCCGCTGCCAGGTCGAACACAAGCGCGCTGAGGGGAAAGGGCACAAGCAGGCTGTGCTGTCACTCGCCCGCCGCAGAGCCGATGTCTTGTGGGCCATGATGCGCGACGGAACGTGCTGTCAAGCTGCCCACCAGTCACGCCGGCCACTTGACTTCCTGATTGGGAAGTCGCGCCGGCCGCCGCGCCCAGGGCTCCGACCAGGACCACGCCGAAGGCGGTCGCACTCATCACGAGGGACCGGAACAGATGTGTTTCAGCACGGGTCGTGTCCCACGCAGGTTGTGTTGGTTTTACAGCTGAGATACTGGTTGGGTCTGTCTCGCATTCGCGCAGCTCGTCGTGTCGCTTTCTCTTGGCCACTACGTGACGAAGCCCACACTCTAGCCCTTAGGTTAGGCCGTTCGGACCGAGTTTTCTGCTGCCTGGCGCGGTGAAGTTCGCAACGCGTCTCCGTGAGGGAGACATTATTGATCCAATCCCAATGCTTGGTTCCGGGTGGGCCCTCCGATTCGTGGGTAGGCAATGAAGGCAGGCAAAGGCCCGACGTGCAACTGGAAGGGCGCTGAGGAGGGTGCGCGGGCATTCGCGGCTCTGGTGTTGAGGCGCCGCCACCGGGCCTTCCTCTGGGTTGCCGGAGCCGTCGGTTTGTTGTCCGCCGCGTCGGCCGGTTTCCTGGTGTGGGAGGTCCGCGCGGTCCAGAGCAATCTCGCTGCGGCTCAGGTGACCACCGATCGACTGCAAACGGAGATGGCCCGTCATCGCCAGCCCTCGGCCGAGGTGCTGGGCGACATCCGGAAACACACAGCGGCCGCCCGGAGCGCGGCCGGCACGCCGGTGTGGAGCGTAGCCGAGTACCTCCCCCTGATGGGCCCACCGCTCCGTTCCGCCCGGGGACTGAGTGTCGCCGCCGACGAGATGGCCACCGGGGTGCTCCCGGAGGCGGTGCGACTGCATCAACTGCTCGCGTCCGGCCAGATGGTGCACCAGGGTCGCGTCGACCTCCGCCGGCTTTCGGCTGCCACGGACCTGCTGGGGAATGTGCACCGTCAGCTGACCGGAATCGAGACGAGTTTGAATGGCCTGCCCGGCTCGACGGTGGTCGGTCGCCTCGACACGGAACGGCAGCGGCTGTCCGACCGAGTGGCGCGCCTTTCCGGCTCGGTCTCCGAGGCGCAGGCGACGATGCGGCTGCTGATGCCTCTTCTGGGTGCCTCAGAGCCACGCTCCTACTTTCTTGCCTTTCAGAACAATGCCGAGGCCCGGGGGACCGGTGGCCTCGTAGGCACCTTTGGCATCTTGACCGCCGACCGTGGTCGCATCAATTTGCACGACTTCGCGTCGGATGACACGCTGCCACGCACCACCACCCCCGTGGCGAACTTCGGGCCGGCGTTCGACCGCCGGTACGGAGCTGCTGAGAGCACCCAGGGGCTGGCTAATTCCAATCTGTCCGCTCATTTTCCCTATGCGGCGCAGATCTGGGTGGGCTTGTGGCAGCGACACACGGGGCAGCGTCTCGATGGGGCCATCGCGACCGATCCTGTGGGACTTGCCCGTGTCCTCGAAGCCACGGGGCCGGTCCGCCTTCCGGACGGAAAGCATCTGACAGCGGACAACACCGTAGAGTTCACCGAGAGCACCCTTTACGCGTCGTACAGCAACATCGAACGAAAGCGTTTCCTGGTACAGGTCGCACAGTCAGCGGCTACTGCCTTGCTGGGCAACCACCACGATTCGGTGGCCCTCCTCCACGCACTGCGACAGAACGCCGACGACGGCCGACTGCGCGTGTGGAGCAGAGATGCGTCCACCGAGTCGGCACTCGAAGAAGCCGGGCTGGCCGGCGACGTCCCCGAGAGAACAGGGCCGTTCGCCTATCTCGTGGTCAACAATTCCGCAGGCAACAAAATGGACTACTATCTGCGTCGGTCGCTGACCTACGAACTTGGTCCTTGCGAGGGCGGAAGCCGTTCCAGCGTAGTGCGAATCAGGCTGACAAGCGCAGCTCCCGCTACGGGCCTGCCTGCCCTCGTCGCTCTCCGTTCCGACGATCCCCGGCGCTCACACCCCCCGGGGTCCACAAGCATCTGGCTTTCCTTGTACGCCAGTTCCGGTGCGCGGTTCACCGGTGGGACCCTGGACGGGCGGCGACTTCTGTTGTCGTCGACCGAGGAGCGCGGTCACCCGGTACTCGGGACGCAGGTGGAACTTTTGCCCGGTCAGACGAGAGAAGTGGACATTCGTCTGCTGGAACCGGCTTCGGACCGCGCCCCCGTGGTGCCCTTGCAGCCGTTGGCATGGCCGCAGACGACCAAGGTGCGTATCCAGCCGTGCGTGAAGTAGTCGGGCCGCTCAGGTAAACCTCAAGGGGCCCTCACCCGCTCAAGAAGGGTGCAGCGGGACTCATCCGCCCGAGCAGCGAAAATCGCGCCCACAGGAAATCAAGTGTTCGAGAACACAAGAAATATTCTGATCCACCCAAAAGGATGCGGCGGCGTCTGTGGACATACGGTCAGCAAAGTGCCGGAATGGGTCGTTGGCATATGACGACCTGCTGATCGGGGTTCACCTTGCGTGGGGAATGCGCGGGCAACGACAAGATGACAGCGGTTCATCCTGCGGTGTTTCACACCGCACAGGAAAGCCGCGCTTTGCCGAGTGGTCGGTCGGGGATTGCCGCCCGGTGCCGCAGGTCGGCGGTGCAAGCCGCCAGCGACGCGATCGCCTGGACTTGCGGCCTGTTGATTGCCGGCCTGACCACGAGCAGCGCTTCCGCTCTGCTCGTCGGACCTGGCGATCTGGTGAATCTCTGTGCTGTCACATCGACAGCAGCAGTACTGGCCGGAGCCGTGTGCGGGCTTTACTCCGGGCGCTATCAGGCGGAGACCGGCGCGGAGTTGAGCGCGGTGCTGGTCTCCGCCGGGCTGACCGGGCTCCTTCTGGAGGGCATCTGCCAGGCGGGGCTTCCCCTGGTGGGCGACGAGCCGGGCGTGGCCGGCCTCGCCGCCCTGGTTGGCGTACTTGCCATGATCACCGTGAGGGCCGCAGTCGCGGCCGTCCGGCGCAGGCCGAGACGGCCCGCGCCGACCGCCGTCAAGGTGATCGTGTTCGGTGCGGGCAGCGCCGGAACGCAACTGGTGCAGCGGCTGATCGGTCAGCCCGGCGCGCAGTACCACCCGGTTGCCCTGCTGGATGACGACCCAGGCAAGCGCCGCCTGCGGATCTGCGGTATCCGAGTGCGCGGCGGGCGGGATCGACTCGCGGAGGTCGCTGCGGAGACCGGGGCGACGGTCATGGTGATCGCGATCGCCGGCGGGTGCCGGGACGGCCAGGTGGTCCGCGAGCTGATCACACTGGCCGAGTCGATCGGTCTGATCACCAAGGTGATTCCGCGCGTCGAGGAACTGGTCGCCGGACCGGCGCGGATCGACGACGTCCGCGACCCGCGGATCACTCAGTTGCTGGGCCGCGATCCGATCCGGCTGGACCTGACGTCGGCTGCCGGTCAATTCGCCGGACGCCGCATCCTTGTCACCGGCGCTGGCGGCTCGATCGGTTCGGAGCTGTGCCGCCAGTTGCACCGGCTGGGCCCCGCGTCGCTGGTGATGCTCGACCGGGACGAATCAGCTCTGCACGCGATCCAGCTCGCGCTGCACGGCCGTGCGCTGCTCGATTCCGACGAGGTTGTGCTCGCCGACATCAGAGATGCCTCCCGCATGCGCGAGATCTTCGCGCAGACCCGCCCCGAGATCGTGTTCCACACGGCGGCGGTGAAACATCTCCCGCTGCTCGAGCGGTATCCGGCCGAGGCGCTGAAGACAAACGTGACCGGCACGCTGAACGTGCTGCACGCGGCTGTGGCCTGTGGCGTGCGGTCGTTCGTGAACGTCTCCACCGACAAGGCGGCCGACCCGGTGAGCGTCCTGGGCACCTCCAAGCGGATCACCGAGCGGCTCACCGCACACATGGCCGGTGAATACCCCGGAACCTGGGTGTCCGTCAGGTTCGGCAACGTCCTGGGCAGCCGGGGTTCGCTGCTCGGCTCGATGTCCGCGCAGATCGCTGCGGGCGGCCCGGTCACCGTGACACACCCGCAGGTCGCCCGCTACTTCATGACAGCCACGGAAGCCGTCCAACTGGTACTCCAGGCGGTGGCCGTCGGGGAGAGCGGTGAGGTCCTCGTCCTCGACATGGGAGACCAGGTCCGCATCGTCGACCTCGCCCGTCGTATGGCCGCCGCGACGTCGCGGCACGTCGAGATCGTCTTCACCGGGCTGCGGCCCGGCGAAAAGCTGACCGAGGACCTGCTGGGTAAGGAGGAGCCGGACCACCGGCCGAGGCATCCGCTGGTCAGACAGGTGCCGGTGCCTGTACTCGATGTCGGCGAGGTCACCGGCATCGGTCACCTCACCGATCCGGATGAGGTACGCGTCGCCCTGGCGCGCCTCGCCGCCGCGCCCGGCCCCGAGCAACCGGCCGGCCAGCCCGTGCTGCCCGGCCAGCCCGAAAAAGCGGAGGCCAGCAGATGACCGCCCCACCTCTGCCGGGCCGGTACCCGGCCGACCCGGTGAGTCCGGAGGCGCCCACCGCAGTGCCCGGCGGTGCCCGGGTCGGCAACCAGGAGCCCCGCCGCCGGTCGTACCGCGGCAAGCGACTGCTGGACCTGGTCGCGGTCAGCCTGATCATCGTGCCGGCCGCGCTGCTCTGCGCGATCGCAGCGCTGGCGCACCTGCTCGCGCATGGCAGACCCGTCCTGTTCCGCCAGCAGCGGGTCGGCCGCGACGGCTGTCTGTTCGTCCTGCTGAAGCTGCGCACGATGGTGAATGTTCCGGCCAGCCCGGAGAGTCCGGGTGACGCCGACACCGCCTGGGTGACCGCAGTCGGCCGGGTGCTGCGCCGCATGTCCCTTGACGAGTTGCCGCAGCTGGTCAATGTGCTGCGCGGGCAGATGAGCCTGGTCGGGCCCCGGCCGACCTTGCCCTACCAGGTAAGCCGGTACACCGATCGTCAGCAGTTGCGGCTGCTGGCCACCCCAGGACTGACCGGCCTGGCGCAGGTGCACGGGCGACAGCGGCTGAGCTGGCCGGAGCGCATCGAGTGGGATCTGCGTTACATCCTCCGCTCGAGCTTCCGGCTGGACCTGGCCATCTTGTTCCTCACCGTCTGGACGGTCCTGGCCGGGCGCGGAGCCACCGCCAGCCACGACAACGATCCGATCGCCCGCAAACCAGAAAGGATGCTCACAGGTGCCTGACAGCAACGTCCGGATCCGGCTCGCCAGTCCCGATCTCGGTGAGGAGGAAGGGGAGGCGGTACGCAGGGTCCTGCGCAGCGGCGTTCTCACCAACGGCGCGGAGAACGAAGCGTTCGCGCAGGAGTTCGCCGACCGGCACCAGGCGCGGTTCGGTGTGACGTTCTGCACCGGCACGGCCGCGCTGCATGCGATGTTGCTCGCCGAGGGTCTCGGCCCCGGCGACGAGGTGATCGTCCCGTCGATGACCTTCGTCGCCACGGCGACATCGGTGTGCCATGTCGGCGCCACCCCGGTGTTCGCCGACATCGACCCCCGGACGTTCAACCTCGACCCGCAATCGGTCGCGGCCCGGATCACCCCGGCCACGCGGGCCGTCATGACCGTCCACTACGCGGGGCAGCCCGGTGACCTCGACGGGTTGGCACGGGTATGCGGCGAGGCCGGCGTGCCGTTGCTGGAGGACGCCGCGCAGGCGGCCGGCGCCGAGTACCGCGGCAGACCGGTCGGCACCTTCGGCCGGTCGGCGATGTTCAGCTTCACCCCTACCAAGAACATCACCACCGGTGAGGGCGGCATGGTGCTGACCAACGACCCGGGCGTCGCGGAGCGGCTGAAACTGCTCCGCAACCATGGTCAGACCGGGCTGTACCAGCATGAGAGCCTCGGCTACAACTGGCGGCTGACCGAGATGCAGGCCGCGATCGGCCGGGTGCAGCTGCGCAAGCTGGACGGCATCCTGGGGCGCAAACAGTTGATCGCGGAATCACTGACCCGGCGGCTGGCCGGGCTGCCCGGCCTGACGACGCCACACCAGGTACCCGATGCCCGGGGAAGCTGGATGCTCTACACCTGCCTGCTTCCCGGCATCCGCGACCAGGTGCTCGCCGACCTGTTGGACCAGGGCATCGAGGCACGGATCTACTTCCCGCCGGTACACCGGCAGCCGATCTTCGCCCGGCGGGACGGCGGCACCGGGGACGCCGCGGCACTGCCGGTGACCGAGGCCGTCGCCCGGGCGATGCTCTCGCTGCCGGTGCACCACCGGCTGACCAAGGCCGAGGTGACCGAGATCGCCGACGCGGTGACCACCGCCGTCGGCCGGGCAACCGCGCAGCCGAATGCCACGGATCAGCCGATGCCGGTTGGTGCCCGGTGACCACGCATCACGAGCGGGCGTCCCGACTTCGGTGCGACGGGCCGCAGCCGCGCCCAGGTCCTGGCCGCGCTGCCCGGTGTACGCCTGGTCGCGGCCCGCGATGACCTGACCGGCGGCACGGCGGTACCCAGCCTGCTTGTGCTGCCGGACCCGCACCAGTCGCTCGCGCTGGACGTGGCCTTCTGCGGGGGAGCCGCGCCGACGCCGGGTGCCCGGGATCCCGTGATCGAACCGACGGTCAGGGCTCCCGGGCCCTGGCGGGGACGCCGACGACCACCTGACCGACGCCGACATCGCGGGTCACCAGAGCCGCGGCGCCGACCATGACGGACGGCCCGATCCGCCGGCCCTGCAGCACGGCGGCATTACTGCCCACCGTGGACCCGGCGCCGATGGTGACGTTGCCGGCGATGTTGGCCCCCGGCAGGATCGTCACGAAATCCTCGAGCACCGTGTCGTGACCGATGCTGGCCTGGTAGTTGACCTGGACGTGTGCGCCGGTGACGGTGCCGGTGGAGATGAACGCCTGACCCAGCACAACGCAGCCACGCCCGATCCTGGCGCCGGGGGAGACAACCGCACGCGGGTCGATCACTGTCGCCGCTCGCAGGCCGCGGTCTTCGAACTCCCGGGCCAACCTGCGGCGCGCGTCGGCGTCGGCGATCGCGACCACGAACTCGTTGCGCTGCCCGCCAGACGAAGTCAGCTGCCCGGGCAGCAGCACCGGACAGCCGTCCACCGTGGTGGCTGCCGGGTGCTCGTCCACGAAAACAACCTCGGGTGCCGCGGCTGTCGCCCGCACCGCGTCCAGCGTCTCCCTGCCGAAGCCGCCAGCGCCCACGATGTGCAGCGTCACAGCCGTGCCTCCGTAGCCGGACCCCCGCGCCGCGCCGGATCCGAGACCGCGGCGAGGAATGCGCCTGCCAGCGCGGTCATGCCGTGATGCCGGTAGACCCAGCGGCGGCCGCGCTCGCCCATCCGCTCCCGTTCTGTCTCGCTCATCGAAGCCAGCCCGGCCAGCGCGCCCGCCATGTCCGCCGGTGACTCGGCGGGCACGCACACGCCGCCGCCTGACTCGCGCACCGGGCCGCCGGGCGCGTTGCTCGCGAACAGCACGGGCTTGCCAGACGCCAAGTAGTCGAACAGCTTGTTGCTGCTCAGGCCGTACTTGAAGACCGCGACATCGCGCAGGCAGAACAGCGTCACATCCAGCTCGGCCAGCACGGCCGGCACGGCCTGCTTGGGCACCGGCGGCCAGAACAGCACGTTGTCCAGGCCATGCTGGTGAGCGAGCCGTTGGCACGCGGCCTTCTCCTGGCCGTCGCCGACCATCACCACAGCGACCCGCGGATGGCCGAGGGCTCGCAACTCCACCGCGGCCGCGACAACGGTCGCCACCCCGTTGGCCGGTCCGTGCGAGCCGACGTAGCCGGCGGTGAGACAACCGTCCTTGCGAAAGCGCCTGATCCGCTCGATCAGGTCGGCGGCCCGGTCCCCGGGGTCCGCACCGTTCGGGTCGGCCGACTCACCCGGTTCCATCGGCCGGGAGGAGTCGGCGATCCCGTTCGGCACATAATGGATTTTGTCGGCCGGGAGACCGCGGGCCTGCAGGTAGTCGGCGGCACCGGGCAGCAGGCAGATCACGGCGGACGCACGCCGGCAGCAGAAGGACTCGACCAGCCGGAGCAGCCGGGCAGGCAGCCCGTTCGCGCGCAGCGCGCCCATGTCGATCAGTGTCTGCGGCCACAGATCGCGTACCTCGAAGACGAAGCGGGCGCGGCGGACGCGGGCCGCCAGCCAGGCGGCGAGCACCGCGGCGAGGTGTACTGATGAGCCGACGATCACATCCGGCCGGTTCAGGCCGCGCTGCGCCGAGAGCACCCGGGTCGCATAGTGGGCCATGTTGAGCACGCGGCGGTATCCGTTGCCGGTGTAGGGCGGCGTGCGGACCCAGACGAAGCGGACGCCGTCGATCGTCCGGGTGGCCGCCTTCTCGCCGGGCGCGAGGCGTTCCTCACGCCTGCTGAAATGGCTGAAGCTGCTGGCGAAGATGGTGACGTCGTGTCCCTTCGCCCGCAGCACTCGGCCCAGCTCGTAGTGCCGGGTGCCGGCGGCGCAGTCCGGTGGCGCCGCGTAGTGGTTGAAGATCCAGATCCTCATGTCCTCACCTCCGCCGAAGCCGCCCTGCCGTACCTGGCGGCGTGCTGAGCAATGGGCTCGTCGTGGGCCCGTGACGCCAGTACATCGATGATCTTGACGGCTGCTTCACCGTCACCGAAGGATGTTGGTGGCCTGCCCGGTCGGCCGCGGCCCGGCCACTGCCGCCGGCGACTTTCGGGGATCGGGAACCAGGACGTCCCAGCCGTCCTGAAGAGCCTCCGGCCTCCGTCTCGGCGCGCAGTGTGCTGCACGGGACCCCGAGCACCAACGCCTCCTTCCGCAGACCGCCGGAGTCGGTGATCAGCCCGTCGGCTCCGGCCAGCGCGCCGATCATGCTCCGGCAGGGCAGCGGGTCGGCCGCCCGACAGATCGGTGTCGAACTGCCGGGCTCTGACGGCGAGCTGTGGTGTACCGGCAGCCGGACGGGCTTGGAGCAGGCGGCGAGCCCGGCAACCGTCGAGGCCGGCCGGTCCGGAGCGTCGGTGATGACCTGCCGGCCCCCGGTGGCGAGCGCGTAGGACCCTTGATGCCCGGTCAGGAGCGGTGAAGGGATGCCGGTCAGGAACGGTGAATGCCGCTCCTCGCCCGACCCCGCCCACTGGTCCCTGATCACCCGGAGCGTGTCCACCGTCAGATCGCCGACCAGCAGCGAGCGAGTGGTCAGACCCTCGGCGGCCAGATCGGCCATCGGCACCGTGGTCGGAGCGAGCAGCAGGCCGGCCAGATGATCGGCCAGGATCCGGTTGCGTTCCGCGGACATTGTCCGGTCGAAAGAGCACAGGCCCGCCGACAGGTGCGCGATGGGCAGTTCTCGTGCCGCCGCCGCGAGCGTTCCGGCGAGGGGGGAGTCGGTGTCGCCGTAGGTCAGTACCCAGTCCGGGCGCTCCCGCGCGAGAACCGGATCGAGCGCGGCGAGCGTCCTCGCCGTCTGCTCGGCCTGACGGGCCCAGCCCGTATCCGAGTTCACGTCTGGAGGAGGGACGCCGATCTCGTCGCAGAGATGGCGACAGCAGGTGGTCACAGTGCCGGCCGGTGTGCACGATCAGGTGCTCGTCGCAGCGGCGGGCGAGTTGCCACGCGATCGGCGCCGACCGGACGATCTGCGGACGTGCGCCGACCACGCTGAGCGCCTTCACAGCCGCGTTCTCCCGTCCTACCAGGTCGTCCGCGCCGGAAAGCCTTCTCCTGGCGCTGGCCAAGGCGGTGATATCCGGCCCGGCAACCAGAAATCTACTACTCAACGTGCATGTGTCACTACTTTCCGCTACCGGTGCCGCTACATTGTGCCTGCTGTCGAGGCGGCGAGAACATCCGCCGCTCCCAGCCGCACGATCCGACTCGCGACTCCGGAGGCCGTTCCCTGGTGCTGTCGATCACGAAAAGTCTCCGAGCCCGACTGCCGGGGGTAAGTCCGGCGGCGATCGGGGCCACACTGGCCACGCGCTTGCTGGCCACGGCGATGAGCTTCGCGGCGGGCGTCATCACCGCGAGGGCTCTCGGGGTGGGAGGCAGGGCCACGTTCGCGGTCATGATCTCGGTCCCCTCCGTGCTGAGCGTCGTCACGGTCCTGGGTGTGGACAACGCCAACGCCCGGTTCGCCGGGACATCGCACACCGCATTCCGGCAGATCGTCCGGTGGAGTCTGGTGTTCTCCATGGTGTCGGGTTCCGCCCTGGCGGGGCTGTGGCTGCTGCTCGGTCATCTCTGGCCGGCCGTGCTGCTCGGCGTGCCGTACTGGCTCGCGCTGCTCGTGGCCGCCATATGCCCGGTGAGCTTGCTGACCACGCTGCTCGGTATGGCTGAACTCGGTCGCGGCCGGGTCGCGAGGTACAACCTGCTCAGCACTGTCCCTTCGGCCGGTTACCTCGTCGGTGTCTGCGGTCTGCTCGCCGCGGGATCGCTGACCCCTGTCAGCTGCTTCCTGGCGGTGCTGGCCGGCCAGTTGGTCTGCGCCGCGATGCTGTTGATCGGGTCCACTACCCGCGTCCACGCCGATGGTGAACCCCTCGCTGCCCGTACCTTCGGCAGCTTCGCCATCAGGTCCTATCTCCCGAACCTCATCCATTACGGATTGCTGCGCCTGGACGTGCCGGTGATCCTGACGCTCGCCGGGGCGACGGCCGTGGCCGTGTACGCGGTGGCGCTGCCCCTGGCAGAGGGGCTGCTCCTGCTGTCCACGACGGTCGCGCTGGTGATGTTTCCCGCCGTAACCTCCGGTGCCGTGGATGCGCGGGCAGCGGCCAGGATCGCCCGGACCGTGTTCCTTGCCGCCGCCACGGCTGCCGTCGTGGCGGCGGCGACTGCGCCCATCCTGATCCCAGCGGTCTACGGGCGGCCGTACTCCGGTGCCGTGCCGGTGATCTGGGCGATGCTCCCTGGCCTCGTGCTGTTCAGCGCGGCCCGCTCGGTCCAGCCCTACCTGGCGGCCGCCGGCCTGCTCCGGCCCGTGATCACGGCCACCGTGATCGGGGCGATGGTCAACATCGCGCTGCTCGTGGCCCTGACCCCCCACCATGCCGCGGTCGGTGCCGGCGCCGCCGACTCGGCCGGATACCTGGTGCTCGCGGTGCTGCTCGCGCACGGCGTGCGCTCGGCTGCCCGCGCCCGCCGACGCCATCCGGCTGAGCACGCCGGCGACGAGACGGCGGCCGTACCGGCGCGCCCGCCCATCGGGTGCCTGTCGGTCAAGACGGTCGGCCACCGCCGGCGGGGCACGTACCCGAGGCAGGTGAGACCAGTCCTGGCCAGTAGAGGGCTCATGGCGGCGGGACTCCTGACCGTGGCAGGTGCAGGCTGTCTCGCGACGACGTACAGCCCTTCCCTCAGTGCCGCCGGCGCCGCCGCAGCGCTCGTGGTCATTGCGCTGGCCCTGCTCCCGGAGGTGGGTCTGTGTGTTCTCGCGGCGGCCATCCCGCTCTCACAGTCCGACATCGGCCACTCGCTGATCACCCCAAGCGTGCTGATCGCTCTCATGTTCTTGTGCCTGCTGGGCCGCGTCATCGCCGGTCGGGGGATCGCGCGGCCGAAGTCCGTCGGTGTCCTGATCACCGTCGGCACGGTCGGTTACCTGGTGGCCACCATCGTCGTGACCGGCGACACCGATCTGCCGGGTGCCGAAAAATGGCAGTACCTCCTGCTGATGTGCGCGCCGCTGATGCTGCTGCCCCTGGTCGCCGAACCCGGACGGGCTCTCGACCGGGCGCTCGTGGTGTTCTGTTGCGGCAGCGTGACTGTGGCCTTGATCAACATCGTTCAGATCGGCTCCGTCTTCGCGGCGAAGTCGGGTCTCGCCCCTGCTGACACCGCCGTTGTGGCCATCACCCAAGAGGACGCGGCCAACCACAACACCGTGGGTGCCCTTTTCGTCATGGCGGCCGCAGTCCTGCTCAGGCGTTACCCGACCGTCCGGGCGCCCCTGCTGCGGCTGGCAATCGGCGCGGGGGTCGTCGTGCTCGCCCTCGGAGTCGCGTACTCGCTGAGCCGCGCCGCCTATCTGGCGGGAATCGCGGTGATCGCGCTCTACGCCGCCCGAAGATCGCTGCGCGGCGTCCTGGCCCTGAGCGTCGGCACGGCCTGCCTGGTACCGCTGCTGCCCGCCGCGATCGCGGCCCGGTTCGACTCGATCGTCGGTGGCGCGCCGGACGTCAACTCCGCGGTACGGCTCGATCTGTGGAGCAGCGCACTGCGGATGTTCGAGGCGCACCCTGCTTTCGGTGTCGGATATCTGAACTTCGCCAACCATTTGCCCGCCTACTACCACGCCACAGGTGATTACGAGGTCATGCTCCTCCAATTCCCGCTCCTGCATTTCGCTCACAACACCTACCTGACAGTCCTCTCGCAGACCGGCCTCGTGGGCGCGGCCGGGATCGGCACGCTTGTCGCGCTCGGCGTCCGCCGGGCGTGGTGCGCGGCTCGATCCGGCGATCCTGCGGGCGAGCCGGCGCTGCTGGCCATGGTCGGTGCCGGGGTCTGCTCACTGTTCGGCGAGGTCCTGCTGGTCCCACCCCTGCTGGCCGGTCTGATGCTGATCATCCTGGCCGCGAAGCCGGCTCCGGACGACGCAGCGGTACCGGTGGCGCGATGAGCACGTCCGCGACCGGGAAGCCGCGACCGCTGCGCGTCCTGCAGATCACCTCGGCCGCCGTCGGCGGAAACTGGTTCCACGACCAGGTGCGGGGCCTTGCCGAGCTGGGCAACGAGGTGTGCGCGGTGCTGCCCCGAGAGGGCCCGCTCGCCGACCGGTTGCGCGAGGTCCGCGGCGTTCGGGTGGAAATCATCCCGTTCGGAGTGCCTCACCGGATCAGACAACTACCAGCACTGATGGCTGGGCATTGGCGGCTGATGAAATTCGTCAGGGCATACAGGCCGGATGTCATCCATTCGCATCTGATCATCGCAAAGCTGGTGGCTCGAGTGGTGTCGACCGCCTACCCGTCGGCGCTGGTCGTGTCGCAGGTTCCCGGACTGGTGCATCTTCGGATCGCACCCTTCCGGATCCTGGAGCGGCTTTCGCTGCGCCGGGACGATCTGGTGCTCGGATCGTGCCGGGCGATCGCGCGCCGCTACCAGGCCATGGGAGCGCGGTCGGTCGCGGTCAGCTACTACGGCTGCGACGTGCACCGCTTCGATCCGGCAACTCCGCCGGACGCCTTCCGCTGTGAGTTCGGCCTCACCGACGACACCCCGGCTGTCGGCATGGTCGCGTACATGTACGCGAGCAAGTTGCGGGAGTTCCGCCAGGTCGGTGTCAAGGGGCACGAAATCTTCCTCGACGCCATCCCACTGATCCTGCTTCAGAACCCCGAGGCCAGGTTCTTCGTGGTCGGTGACGAGCTGGTCGGTGACGGGCAGTACCGGCGCGAGCTGGAACGCCGCGCCGTCCGACTCGGCGTCGCCGACCGGGTCCGGTTCACCGGTTTCCGGTCCGACATCAGCTCGGTCATGGCCGGGCTGGACGTCCTGGTGAACCCGTCCATGGACGAGTCCGCCTGCTATACCGTGGTGGAGGCGTTGCTCATGCGAAAGGGTGTGGTGGCGACCGACGTCGGTGGTCTGCCGGACACCGTCCAGCACGGCCGCACCGGCCTGTTGATCCCGCCCGCGGATCCCCCGGCCCTGGCACAGGCCGTGAATGCGTTGCTCGCCGATCCCGCGGCACGTCTGCGCATGGCCCGCCGGGGCCGTGAGCTCGCGCTCCGGCAGTTCGACATCGCCGGGACGGTCGGCCAGGTGAACGAGCTGTACCGCCAGGCACTGGCCGCGCGGGGACGTCGCAGGCTGCTCCGCAGGGGGAGTCCGGCGTGAAGAACAACAAGACATGGGCCAGAACGACGCTGGCCGGCATGGCGGGGAAAGCGGTACGCGATCTGCGGCGGCCGAGCTTTCCGGTCGACGCGACGACGCCGCCGGGTGATATGACCACCGACCAGCCGGGCAGATACCCGCTCGATCTGCGGCCGATGACGGCCGGGAGCATGCTCGACCACGAGCGCGTGGTGGTGACCCGCGCCGCGACCGGCGAGACCTACCGGAACCCCGTCTCGATCAGCCTGTATGCGCTCGCACAGCACACCGGCGCGCTCGTCGCCGGCCGGCACCCGGACACTGGGGACGAACAGCCGCCGGGCGTGCGGGCTCTGCTGACCCAGGCAGGATGGCTGCGCGCCAGCCAGGACAGCAACGGCGGCTGGCGCTATCCGGTACCAGTGCCCCGGTACGGGGTGCGTCCGGGCTGGTACTCGGCCATGGCCCAGGGCCTGGCGGTGTCGGTGATGCTGCGCGGATACGCCACGACCGGCCAGCGGTCCTTTCTCGACGCGAGCGAGGGTGCGGTGGAACTGATGCTCCGGCCGCTGGACGCGGGCGGTTGCTCGCACTACGACCACCTCGGGCGCCCCTTTCCCGAGGAGTGCCCGTCCGACCCGGTCGGTCACATTCTCAACGGTGCGGTCTTCGCCCTTTTCGGTCTCTGCGAGCTGAGCAGGCATCAGAGCGGGAATGCCCACGAGCGTGTGGCGGACCGGCTCCGCGACTCGCTGGCCGCGTTCGACCTGGGGTACTGGACCAGGTACGACCTCCGGCACACCGCGCCCGCCAGCTTCGCGTACCACTGTCTGCACGTCGCGCTGCTGACCGCGGCCGGAGAAGTGCTCGCCGACCCGCGATGGCCGGCGGTGGCCATCGGGTGGGACCGCTACACACGCAGTCCGGCCAACCGGCTGCGGGCCGCGGCGGGCAAGGGCCGGTTCGTACTCAAGGAGCGCCGTGCCCGGTCATGACCAGGCCCCGCGACAGCCGGGCATGTGCGATGCGCCGATCGTGCCGCTGCGCGTCGTCCTGCTCGCGTCGGCCACGTCGGCGCACACCCGGCGCTGGGCGGACGATCTGGTTGCGCTCGGGCATGAGGTGACGGTCTGCAGCTGGCATGAGCCGGGTCTGGGTCTCAATGGCTGGCGAGCCGCGTCCGCCCCCGGCGGAGCGTGCCGACCATTGCGCGTGCTGCGCGCCATGCACTGGCTGCGGCGCGAGCTGCACCGGGCGCGGCCGGATGTCATCCACGTCCATTCGCTCGGCGTGCACGGGGCGCTTTCCCTTCTGCTGCCGGCCCACCCGCCAGTGCCGGTCGTGATCACTCCGTGGGGATCCGAACTGCGTGCGGCCGGCCGGCATTCCGGCCGGGCGCTGGTCGCTCGGCTGGCGCTCCGGCGGGCCGCACGCGTGGTGCCGACGTCACGGGAGGTGGCTGAGCTGGTGGCGAGCCGATACCGGGTCCTCTCTTCACGGATCACGGTCCTTTCCTGGGGGGTACCGGACGCGCTGCTGGATGCCGGAAACGACGCCGATCCCCGGTTGACGCGCGCGAAGTACGGCATTCCGGCCGGAGCCACGGTCGCGCTGTCGGTCCGCAGCACGGCGGAGGTCTACCGGACCCACGAGATTCTCGCGGCGTTCATCCGTGCCGCGCGAGTCCGGCCCGACCTGTTCCTCGTGTTGGTGGCGGGTCACCAGCCGGCTCATGCCGCCGCCAGACGCGCGCAGCAGGAGTACCTCGCGCTTCTGCGCGCCCGGGCACGAGATCTGGCCGGCCGGGTCGCCGTCGTCGATCAGCCACTCGGCCAGGCCGAGATGTTCAGGCTGATGCGCGCAAGCGATGCGGCGATTTCGGTTCCCCAGGCCGACCAGCGGAGCTCATCGGTACTCGAAGCCGCAGCTGCCGGGTGCCGGCTGCTGCTCTCCGACATCGCGCCCTACCGAGAACTCGTGGCGGAGGGCCTGCTGGCGGATCTGCTCCCCGATCCACTGGTCAGCTCGTTGGCTGACGCTCTCTCCTACGCGGGGCCGCTGACCGCGAATGATCGCCTGTCCAATCGGAATCTGATCAGCCAGGCGGAGCGCGGCTCCCTTAAGGTCGCGGAACTCGAACGGCTGTACAGGGATGTGGCCCGTGCGGGGGCGGTGTGATCAGGACCCGCTTATACGCAGGGGCAACGAGGAGCGGGCACCTCGTGCCGGACGGCACCACCGCCCACTGTCCGGTTCAGCGGACGGTGCGGCTCGGCGGCTGTGCCGGAACGAGGGCGACGCGGAACATCTTGGGCCGGGACTTGCCCGTGACGAGGAACTGGTCCGTTGCGGGGACAGGCGCGATGCCGTTCAGGGTGGCGCCGGGGACGAGGTCGTCGGCGTGCAGGAGGCCCGAGGCGTGGATGCTCGCCGTCACCGCGCCGGTGACGGGGTCGATGCGCACGATGCGTTCGGTGGGCGGCACGTTGGCGTAGACGGCGTGGTCGGCGCACTCCGGCTCGTTCACTCCCGTCACCGGCCGGCCGTCTTCGGTCACGGTGACCTCACCGGTCTTCGCGAGGGTGCGCGGATTGCGGAAGGTCAGTCGTGCCGAGCCAGCGCTCGTCACCGCCTGCCGCCTGCCGCGGTCGAAGCAGATGTCCCAGCCTTCGTCGAGGTAGGGGACGCGGCGCAGCTCCCTCAGTGTCGTCGCGTCCGCTCGATGGCGATTCGGTCCCGCCAGATCAACTGCCGCAGGGTTCGGCCCAGCAGCGTGATCCCCTCAACGAAGAGAGGAGCAGGAAGGCTGTGTACGCCGTGGGTGGCTTGCCAGGGTCCCCGGACCGTACGGAGGACTGACAGACAGCCCGGTGCCCTCGTAGAACGTGCCGCCAGCCATCTCCAGGCCCTGAGTGAACGCTTCCGGGTCGTGGGGGAGGGTTTCGAGGACCTTCACCCGCAGGGCGTTCGACCTGGTGGCGGCTGACCTGCCGCCAGTGTGCACGGCTTCGGCCGACCGGATCGCCGGACACTGCTTCGACGTCCCGCCGGGCCGCGAGCGGCTCCGACCGGGTGACCAGAGCGGTGGCCGCGATCCAGACGGAGCCGGTGACCAGGAGCGCCACGATGGCCGGCAGGGCGTGTCCCAGTGCGCGGCGGTGGCCCCCCACCCGGTTGCCGGAACGACTGGTGCCGGGCAAGCGGACGGTGTCCTGGCCCGGGCCAGCCCCCCCGCCCGGTTGCCGGAACGACTGGTGCCGGGCAAGCGGACGGTGTCCTGGCCCGGGCCGAGACGCCGTGGTCGTACTGATCTCTCAGGTACGGCGACCACGGCGTACGGCCAGCATCGTGCCCCCGCCCGCCATGAGCAGGGCGGCCGCCGTGCCACCCATCGCCAGCGCCTTACCACTGCCCGTCGCCGCGAGCCCCTTGCCGTTCCGGTCCGAGTGCGGGGAATTCGACGGCGTGACGGCTGTGGGGAGTTCGTGGGAAACATTGCGGCTGTCGTCATGTCCGTAGTGCCCACCGCGCCCTGGCTCGTCGTGGCGCCCGGACTTGGCCAGGTGGTGGGGCGGCTTTGCGGTCGGGGTGGGCCTCATGCTGCCCTGCACGTAGATGCTGACGCCGACACTCTGGCGGGGGTGCTTCGAGGTGAGCCGGAAGACGTGCCAGCCGGTAGCGGTGTTCGCCGGGATGGTCACGGTCCCCGCAACCGAGCCGTCGGCCCGGGCCCGGAAGTGGCCGAGCACGACCGGCTTTGATTGCAGTAGCGCCGTGACCTCCGAGCCGGGCTCGAACACGCCGGGGATGGTGCTGAAGCTCAACTCCTCCCCGGCTGTCACCGTGGTGGTACTGACGGACAGGGGCGGGGGCGACGGCGGGTACGGCTGCGCCGAGGCGGCCTGCGCCCCGATGAGCGGTGCTGCGATGAGAATGGCAGTCGACGCCGCCGATGCCAGAGCGGCCCGCCATCTGCGCGATGCTGTCATCTTCTTCGATCTCCTCGACTTGGGTCCGAGCCTGGTGGTGTGGCGGCCGTGATCCGGTGGGGACACCATGACCTGGATACATGGTCATATAGAACCTAACGACATAAATTGGACTGATGGCGCAAGGAGTCATCGGTTTGGTCTAGTCCCGGCTCGCGCGGCGTGCGTCGCGAGAGTCGCCCGAGGGGGCGACACAGGGGGTGTCTCCCCCGCTCGAAGAGTCCGAGTCCCTATGGTCGACTTCGTCCATAGGGAACAGAAAGCCTCAAGTCGGGTGGTTCCCTCAGTCCCGTGAGGGGTGCAGCTTGGATCTCCAAGGATTCCTGAAGGCTCTTGTCAGACGATGGCCGACGGTCGTGGTCTGTCTGGTTCTCGCGGTCGGGGCGGCGCTCGCCGTGACAAGCGTGAGCACCCCCGTCTACGAAGCGAGGACGCAGCTCTTCGTTGCCACCCGCACCGGTGAGAACACCATCGATCTGAACGAGGGGCAGACGTTCTCGCAGGCACGCGTGCAGTCGTACGCCGAGATCGTGACGACCCGCCAGGTCACCGCTCCCGTGGTGAAACAGCTGCGGCTGCACACCACTCCGGAGGAGCTGGCGTCCCGGATCACCGCAGGCGTTCCGCCCAAGACCGTGCTCATCGACATCACCGTCCGGGACACCGCGCCGCGGCGCGCGGCGCGCATCGCCAACGCCGTGGCAAAACAATTCAGTTCGGTCGTCGAGCAGTTGGAGACCCCCAAGCGGCCGGTCCCCACACAGCCCGAGACGAGTGACAAGGCCGAGGATGACGCGCCTGTACCACCGGTCTCCCCCGTCTCTCTGGGCGTCACCGAGGAAGCCGTCGCCCCGACCTCTCCTACGTCGCCCCGCCCGTTGCCGAACCTGGCCGCGGGTGTGGTCGGCGGCCTGCTGTTCGCTGCCGGGCTGGTCGCCCTCCGCGAGACGCTCGACACCACGTTCAAGACGAGCGAGGCACTGGGCGCGTTCCTCGCTCTGCCCGGCCTCGGCACCATCCCGTACGACAGGAACGCCCCAAGGCAGCCGCTGGTCAGTGCCGACGGGCACTCCAAGCGAGCCGAGGCGTTCCGCAAGCTGCGCACCAACCTGCAGTTCTCGCAGGTCGACGATCCGCCGCGGATCATCGTGGTGACGAGTTCGGTGCCCGGTGAGGGCAAGACGAACATCGCGATGAACCTCGCCCGCTCCCTCGCCGAGACCGGCGTCTCCACCTGCCTCGTGGACGGCGACCTGCGTCGCCCGTGCGTGGCGCCGGCTTTCGGCCTCATCCAGGACGGGGGCCTGACCACGGTGCTCATCGGACAAGCCCGAATTGAGGATGTGATGCAGCAGGTCGACGGCGGGCTCTCGGTGCTCGCCAGCGGTGCTGTGCCGCCGAACCCCGCGGAACTGCTCGCCTCGGCGCGTATGGAAGAGGTGCTGCGCGAGCTCGCGGACATGTACGACATCGTGATCGTCGACACCGCGCCGCTGCTGCCGGTCGCGGACACCGTGGGGCTCGCCTCTTTCTCCCAGGGTGCGCTGCTCGTCGTGCGGGCCGGGAGGACCAACCGGGACCAGGTGCGCACCGCCGCGGAATCGCTGGAGCGCGTGGGCGCTCGCGTGCTCGGCACCGTGTTCAGCATGGCTCCGGTTCCCAAGGGCGGATGTTACGGCCGTTACGGCGCCTACGGGCAGTACGGCGAGCTGCCAGCTCCGCGTATGTCGGCCACGCCGGAGGAGGCGGCCGCCTCCGCGGTGACGCATCCCTCGGACGGGAAATGATTCGGATCCTGTTCGTCTGCACGGGCAACGTGCACCGCTCGGTGCTCGCCGAACGCCTGCTGGCGGCGAAGCTACCGCCGGGCTCGGCCCTGCGGCCGGAGAGCGCCGGCACGGAGGCGTGGCACCGTGCCCGTATGGAGGACACCACCCGGGCGGTCCTGGAGGAGCTGGGCGGTGACGGCTCCGGATTCGTCTCCCGCCCGCTCACCGCACAGCTCATGGCAGGCGCCCCGCTGGTCCTCGGGCTCACGCGCGAGCACCGCGAGGCGGCTGTGCGCCTCGTGCCGGCGGCGATGCGGCACTGCTTCACCCTGAAGGAGTTCGTGCGGCTCGCGGATGGGGGAGCCGCGGGGGGTGGTGTGGGCGGATTCGAGGCCGTGGTGGCAGCGGCTGCCACCCGCCGCGGTGTGTCGGCCCCAGTCCCCCCAACAGAGGACGACATCCCGGACCCCTGGGGCAGGCCCCGTGAGGAGCTGTACGAGTGTGCCCTGGAGATCGACAGGGCGCTGAGCGGGCTGTCCCGGCTGTGGGCGATGCGTCATTAGTACTGCGGCTGTCATTGGTGTGGCGGGTGGTCGGGCTGCCTCCTGGACTGGGCATGGGCGGGATGAGGGGCGGGCGTTGAGCGACCGGGAGTTGTACCTGCCCACCCCTTGGTTCGCGGATCCGGCCCGCCGGGCGACGCGAGGATCGGCGACGACGCCACCTTCCGCACCAAGCCCCGTGCTGGCCCGCGCGATGCCGGGGCGAGCGGTTGCCGCGAAGCCGCCGTTTCGCTGGGTGACCGGCGACGAGGTCCACGGCCGGCACCCGGTGCTGCGCGGATGGCCATTCTTTACGCGGACGAAGACGCAATTCTGACGGAGCTTCCAGCCCAATACCGAGAAAAGTCGAACCCATGAAGGTCATGAGCGTAGTGGGGGCACGCCCCCAATTCGTCAAGCTTGCCGCAGTCGCCGCAGCGTTCGGCGACACGGAGCACGATCATACGATCGTCCACACCGGCCAGCACTACGACGCCGATCTGTCCGACGTCTTCTTCACCGGCCTCTCCATCCCCGAGCCCCACGTGCACCTGGGCATGGGCTCAGGCACCCACGGCGTGCAGACCGGTACCATTTTGGCGGCCCTCGATCCCGTCATCGCCGCCGCACACCCCGAATGGGTGCTGGTTTACGGAGACACCAACTCAACTCTTGCCGGTGCCCTTTCCTCGGCCAAACAGCACATCCCCGTCGCCCACCTGGAAGCGGGCCTGCGCTCCTTCAACCGGCGGATGCCCGAGGAGCACAACCGCGTTCTCACCGACCACGCTGCCGATCTGCTGCTCGCGCCCACCCAGGAGGCGGTGCGCCACCTGGCAGCCGAGGGCCTGGCCGACCGTGCGGTCCTGACAGGGGACGTCATGGTGGATGTTTGCCTGCGCATCAGGGACAAGGTGCTGAGGGACAAAGCCACCGCCGGGCCTCCGGCCTTCCTCGACGCCCAGGAGCCCTACCTCTTCGCCACATTGCACCGGGCCGAGAACACGGATCATCCCGATCGCCTGGCGGCTCTCGTAGACGCCCTGGCCAGTCTGCCGGTTCCCGTCGCCCTGGCCGCCCATCCCCGGCTGCTCGCACGTGGCGAGGACTTCGGCATCAAACTCGACCGCGGCTCTCTCCATATCAGCCGCCCCCTTCCCTACGCCGAGCTGATCCGCACGGTGCTCGGCTCGCGCGGCGTGATCACAGACTCTGGAGGACTCCAGAAAGAGGCGTTCCTTCTGGAGCGCGTCTGCACGACACTCCGTACGGAGACGGAATGGCCTGAAACGCTCCGGGGCGGCTGGAACACACTTGTGCCGGATCCTCGTGAACTGGGCTCCCAGGCATGGCTCGACACCGTCCTGCGCCCTGCGCCCAAGAGCGCACGCGGCATGCCGTACGGCGACGGCGAAGCAGCACTCCGTGTGGTGCGGGCACTGGAAGATCACGTGCGCGGATCTCAGGCGCGCTGAGCTGTCTGCGACGGCGCACCAAGCACGATCACCTCGGCCCCGGCCCACGACCTGACCGCGGCCCGCGCCCACCGCATCATCCGGATCTGCGAGCGTCAGGGCGTCCCGATCCTCGCCGACCGCGCCTACCAGGGCGCCGGCCCCTGGGTCACCACCGGACTCAAGCGGCCACCGGGCGGCGAGCTCACCCTCACCCAGCGCACCGCCAACCGGGCCTGGCCGCAGCCCGGGCACCGGTCGAACGCGGCATGGCATGGCTGAAGTCCTGGCAGATCTTCCGCAGATCCCGCATCAGCCCGCACCGCATGGCCGTCATCGCCAAAGCTGTCCTCACCCTGGAGAGGCAACGCTGAAAGACCTCACTGTCTCAAGACCCAGCAGCATTTCGACGAACAGCAGGCCTTCGCACCGCTCCTTCCAGCGGATGCGCAGGCGGCGGAACCAGTGCAGGCGGGCGAACGCTCGCTCGACGACCCAGCGTTGGGTGCCCAGGCCGGAGCCGTGCTCGGTCCCGCGGCGGGGCGATCTGCGGCTTCACACAGAGGTCCCAGACCAGGCGGCGGTACTGGTCATGGTCGTAGCCGCGGTCGGCCAGCACCACATCAGGGCGGCGCCGGGGCCGGCCGCGCCTGTCCCGCACGGGCGGTACGGCCTGGAGGAGCGGGATCAGCTGGGTGACGTCGTTGCGGTTGCCACCGGTCAGGGTCGCGGCGAGCGGAATGCCCGTGGCGTCGGTGATCAGGTGATGCTTGCTGCCCGTCCTGCCCCGGTCGACGGGTCTTCGTCCGGTTCTGGCTCCCCTTTCAACGCGCGGATGTGGGAGCCGTCGACCGCCGCCCGGGAGAAGTCCAGGGCGTTCGCGCCGCAGAGTTCGGCGAGGAGGACCTCGTGCAACCGGGGCCATACGCCGGCCTCGGTCCACTCGGCCAGGCGGCGCCAGCAGGTCATGCCCGAGCCGAAGCCAAGTTCCTGCGGCAGGTGTTCCCAGGAGATCACGGTGTGCAGGACGAACAGGATGCCCTGGAACACCAGCCGGTCCGGATGCCGCTTGCGACCCGGATGCCGGATCCGACGCTCGACCTTTGGCAGCAGCGGCTCGATCACCGCCCACAGTTCGTCGTCGACTTCCCACGGCTTCGGCCGAGCCACCCGCACCCCAAGATCACCAGTCTCGGAGTGATCCAACCACCTCGAAGATCATTTCGTTAGGAGTTCCAAACCCCCCAAAGACTCTGGCCGTCGCTTGACCGCCGCGTGCAATGACGCCGTGCGCCCGCCGTCACCTTACGGTTGCGGCTGCGTGTTCTGCGCGTCGGCGACGGCGCGCTGGGTGCGGAAGTTCTCCCGGTAGGCGTCGTACACGGAGGCGCTGGGGTGCTCAGGATCCGTGGAGTCGTCCCACTTCAGGAGGGCTTCGTCGTTTCCGGTCAGGCCCGACTTGGTATAGGGGTGGCTGCCGGTGAAGACTATCTTCTGGTTCTTTTTGCCCTTGTAGGTGCCCTCGATGAGTAGGTACTTGGTGTGGGTGGCGGTGTGCGTGCCGCCCGCCGCGTCGTCCAGCTTGTGCAGACCGACACCGCCGTACCGGGTGGGCTTGGTGAGGATCTGCTCGACGACGGTTCCCGAAGCGTCGAGGTCGCGGTACACGATGTCGACGTAGCAGCCCGCGTCGTCCAGGTCCCACAGCTTCTGCGCGACTTCAGGCCGGGTTATCCCGTGCATTGCGACACGGATCACCGTGCGGCCGTCGGCGGTGCCGTAGCCGGTGTCGTTGCCGTAGCAGGTCGGCTTCCCGTCTACCGGGTCGTCCACCGTGCTGAGGATGTTGACGATGACGTCAGTGGTCGCCCGTGGGAAGAAGTAGGCCTTGGCCCGGCCCGCCTGGGTGTCCATCAGCACGTCGGAAACTTGCTTGGAAGGGTCCGCCTGCGCCTCGGCCTGACGTTTGAAGTAGACGGCGTAGGCACCGTACAGGGCCTGGTTGCCGACCACCGTCAGGGCGTCGTTCCAGGACTTCTTCCGGTCCCAGGTGGTCATGTTCGCGGAGGACTGCACGACCACGTTGTCCACCGGGACGGTGGCGGTGGCGCTGCCCTTGGTCCGTGAGAAAAGGTAGAACTTATTGTGGTTGACGCTGGGCCAGCCGTCCGCCGGGTCCGGGTCCTTCGCCAGGCACGCCTGCTTGTCGGCGCACAGCCGCACCCAGGAATCACCCGAGCCGGCCGGCTTCTTCGCGAGCCCGGCGACGAGCATGTCGTACACCGGACCGCCCTCCCAGTGCCTGCGGGTCTCGCTGTCAAGGATCACCTGAACGTTCACGCCGCGCAGGTGCGCCGCGTTCAGCCGCTCCACCACCCATTTGGAACCGAACACGTACGTGGAGATCATGATGTCCGACCCGGGAACCGCGCCGTCGATGAGCCGGGCGAGGTGCGTGGGTATCGCGTCGGTCCGTGCGGGGTCGGGGCTGGTGGGGTCGTTGAACAGGGCGCCGGTCGTCACCGCAGGGGTGGGCGTGCCGCCGTCCGCGAGCGCGGGCGCCGGCGCTGTGGCACCGAGGAGGGCGAGGGTGGCTGCTGTCGTGGTCGCCGTCCGGGCGAACTTGATCTTCGTCACGAACGGTGACCCTACCCAGGCATGGCTCATGGGCTGCCACCGCCCCTGAGAAGCGCCCCAGTGGTGTGCGAGGCGCCGGAGGAGGCAAGCCGCCGCCTGCGCAATCCTGGCCGGCCAATTGGCAGACTGTGTTACCAGGCTTGCAAATTCAGCGGAGCACAGCCGCAGTCTGACCGCTATGCGGACCGGCCCACCGTGACCCAGGCCAACCGGGCCGACTCGGTCGTCATCCAGGTCGAGGCGCTCTTCTGGGTGGGCGGGTGGGTGACAAGACGTATGAGTCCCTCACCGACGCCCCGTGCGAAGGCCGCAGGCGCTGCTCGACTGGGTGGCCTCCTAGTGTGATGCGCCGGAAATGAGGGGCGAAATTGGCGACGCGGTACCGGGGTTGGGCGGGGTGATCTCCTTGAGGGAATCAGCGAGGGAGTTGAGGCTCTCGTCGGCGGTCTTCGTCCAGGTGAAGAGCCGTGGATTCTCGTTCCAGGCATGGATCCAGGCCCTGATGTCTTCCTCCAGGGCCTTCACTGAGGTGTGCACGCCGCGGCGAAGCCCGAGCTGATGCTCAGCCAGGACGAGCGAGCCCAGCTGATGCGCTGGGCCAGGCGTGCGAAGACCGCGCAGTACCTCGCGCTGCGCGCGAGGATCGTGCTGGCGTGTGCGGAGGGCGAACGAACAAGCAGGTCGCCGCCTAACTCGGCGTCAGCGGGCAGTCGGTGAACCGCTGGCGCTCGCGATTCGTTGCCCGCCGACTGGAGGGCCTGGCGGACGAGCGACGGGTGGGGCGGCCTCCGCCATCCTGCTCGACCAGGTTGAGGACGTCATCGTGGCGACGTGGGATTCCATTCCGGGCAAAGACACGCACTGGTCACGGGCATCGATCGCGGCCCACACCGGGCTGTCGAAGTCGACGATGGGGCGGATCTGGAAGAGGTTCGACCTCAGCCGCACCTGCAGGACGCCTTCAAGCTCTCCGCCGACCCGCAGTTCGTCGCCGACATCATCGGACTGTACCACCACCCGCCGGAGAAGCCGGGTGGTGCTATGCGTCGACGAGAAGGCGCAGATCCAGGCACTGGATCGGTCACTGTGTCGGTCACTGTGTCGGTCGACTCCAGAATCACCCGGGCCCGCCAGCACGCGGCCGGCGCCCAAAAAAAGGGGGCACCGCAGCCCGGCGCTCGGACGGTCCTGCGGCGGACTGACGAGCAAGATCACCTCACCTGCGAAGGCTGTCTCTCGGCGGAGCGTTGGCCGCCTGATCAGTGTGCGGCTTCCAGAGCGGCGCGCCATATCGGGCTGTCCACGTAGTGGTTGTCGAAGTGCTCGGAAGACTCGGCAATTTCCTGCGGGCTAGCCTCACCGCGCATCACCCGGCCGCGCAGCCGAAGGTAGTCGAAGCGCGGCATGCCGGGCGTGAAGACGAACAACACGTCGGCCTCGGCACCGGGAGCCGCCGCGAAAGCATGCGGAGTGTGCGGCGGTACGAGCAGAAGGTCGCCCTCATCCAGGACTTTCACCTCGTCGTCGATAAGCACCTGAAGAGAGCCACCGATGACGAAGAACAGCTCCGAGGCACGGGTGTGAAAGTGCGCCGGGGCACCCACAGCGCCCTTGGCGAACTGCGAGCGATAGCTGGTGAGCGAGCTGCCATCCGTGCCGCAGTCGGCCAGCAGCGTCATGACACTGCTCGGGTCACTCGTCGTCTCGGCGGTAGCGGCGCGAGTCAGAACCGGTGTCAGTGGCGCGGTGTCGGCGGCGTTCATAGTCGTACTCCCTGTGCTGAGCTGCGGCTTCGGGCGTCTCCCGGGGCCTTGTGCTGATCAATCTATGCCAGCAAGAGACCCACTTCAGAGTTCATTCTGATGTCTAGATCATGGGTCAATTTTTTTGTCCGGGCGCCAGCCTCAGTCTTGTCCGAGGCATCCAGGCGCAACACCACACAGGCCCGTACCGTACTCAAGGCCGACAGTCAGCGGTTGTCGCGTCCGAGCCTGCCTGCCAGTGACAGCAGCGACAGCACCGCCGACCGCCGGGCCACGGCCTCGTCTCCCCTTGCTGATCGTTTCAGAGTGACGCTCGGAGGCGTCGCAAGCAGACGAGGCTGCAAGCGAGTTGGAGGAGGCCGAGGTGGAGGAGGCCGAGGTGGAGATCGGCCCGTATCTCCTAGCGGGTCCGTAGCCGTTTGAACTGGTGGAGCCAGGCAAACGTTCACTCGAGGACCCAGCGGGTCTTCCCCAGCTCAGAGCCGTGGGTGATGCCCTTGCGGGCGATCTTGGGGATGATGCCACGGGCCCGGACCAGGCGGCGGTACTTGTCGTAGCCGTAGCCCCGGTCGGCGAACAGACGCTTGGGCCGGTGACGGGGACGGCCGCGGATCCCGCGGATGTGCGGGATCGCGTGCAGAAGAGGTATCAGCTGCATGACGTCGTGGCGGTTTCCAGCCGTCAAGGACACCGCAAGGGGTGTCCCGTTCCGGTCGGTGATCAGGTGGTGCTTGCTTCCCGGGCGGGCGCGGTCGACCGGCGAAGGTCCGGTGTGAGCCCCCCTTGAGGGCCCGGACCGTGCTTTGAGCAGTCTGGCTTTCTCAGCCCGCAGCCGGCCCAGTTCCTCTGCCGCACTGACGCTTCCGGCGCGGCCCTCGGGCACCGTCTGGGCCTCGCCCTTGCGGACCCACGTCCGCAGCGACTCCGCGCCGCAGCGAGCCCGCCCCACTGTGCGGGGGGGCACCGAGTCGGTTCAGGTGGTGGTGGGCCATGCCCGCAGCAGGGCGGCGATCTTCCCAGCGGTGCAGGCCGGCTCCAGGAGCAGGTTCTTGAGGGCGACGGCGTCCTCGCGGGCGGGTTTGACCGTGATTCCGGCGGCCTCGAGGTACATCACTCCGGTGGCTGCGGCGACGGCGAGGTTGGAGCGCTCCAGCCAGCGGCACCGGCCCAGGGTATGCACCAGGGCGGCAGCCTTGGCGTAGGGGCCGTCGTAGACGGCCTGCTCGAACAGCTCGGCCCGGTGGCGGGCCACCGCCGAGATGGGAACGCCGTAGTCGTCAGGTGCCGGATCGTTCGCTCCGGCCGCCTCGGCAACCTGCAGGATCCAGGGCACGTCGATGTTCAGATCCATCAGGCCGCGCGTGCTCCCCGCGGTGCCTGCTGGGCGTCCTCGGCTTCGTCGAAGACGCTCTGGTGTTCGGCCAGGAAGCGGGCGGCTGCGTCGACCGCGCGGGCGCGCAGGCCGCTAGCGTCGTCCTGTACGAGCCGGGCGAGGTAGTCGCCGATGCTCAGTCCAAGGTCGGCGGCGCGTTTCTTCGCGAGTTCCGCGACGTCTTCATCCACTCGCGCGCCGAGCTGTGTCTTCGCCATACCAGCATGGTAACAGACGTTACCATCGGGTGCGGGTGACAGCGGGCCGGTCATGATTCCTGTCAAGGTCCTGCCGGCCACCGAGAACCACAACATCAGCCTCCACCAGTCCCACCAGGCAAACATGGGCCGAATCCGCTGCGCGAGCTCGACGGGCAGGTGCTCGACCAGAGCGAGATGGGGCGCGGCTGTGAGGTCTCGAGGGGCACCATCGTCGAGGTCACCGATGAGGAGCTCGACAAGATGCCATTGCCGACGGCGAAGGCGATCGACGTGGTGGCGTTCGGGCCGGCCGTCAGTATCGACCCCCTGCACATCGGGCCCGGTTGCGGCAGCGGGGGTCAGGCGCCGCTGTCGAACAGGGCTCCAGCCAGCGCCCGGAAGGCGTCCTCGGGTCCCCGTCCGCCCAGCGCTCGGTCGAGGTTGTGGGTCAGGAGAAGGGTGGCGAAGCCGTGGGCGGCGGACCAGGCGGCGATGCCGACCAGGTCGGGATCGGTGGTGCGGTCGCCCGGTAGTGCGGCCACACCGGCGCGCAGTTGGCCGTACGACCGGGCCTTGGCGGCCATGAGGTGCGGGTCGTCAGGGCGGAGCAGGTCGGGACGGAACATGACCTGGAAGTGCGCCGGATGCGCGACCGCGAAACGGACGTAGCGCACACCCGCGTCGCGCAGGTCCGTTGACTCCGAGAGCGCCGCCGTCAGCAGGTCGTGTCCCTCGGTGGCGATCGCGGTCAGCAGTCCGGTCCGGTCCTTGAAGTGGTGGGCGGGGGCGGCGTGGGAAACTCCAGCTCGGCGGGCGAGGTCGCGCAGGGACAGGGCCCCGGGACCCTCGGTGCGGATGACGTCGAGCGCGGCGGTGAGGAGCGCCCGTCGCAGGTCGCCGTGGTGGTACGTGTCGCGGCTGCTCATGGCCAGCAGATTACGCGGAATCTAGGCGTTGACAAGTTGGACAGGGAGAGGGAATCTAGTCGGTGTCTAGATATCTGGAGGTGGATCCATGACTGTGGCCGGGGTCGGGGAAGCGGTGGAGCCGGGACGTGTGCGGCAGATGTGGCATCTGCTGGAGCCGCTGCATGCGGTCGTCTACTATGCGCCGGAGGTTTTAGCGGAAGCGGCGAAGCTCGGATACGGGACGGACGTCCGCTGGCCAAGTTATTTCGCCTGGCGTCCGGCTCCGCTGGGGGCCGTGAGCGCCGAGGTCGTCACCGCATCCTTCTACAGCTTCAGCCCGCGCATGGTCGCCCGGTACGTTCCGGACGGCTGGGGCATCGCGGAGCCGGCAGAGGTCCTGGCGGCCCGGTTGCGCGGGATGGACGGCACGTACCGCGCGCTTTTCGGAGAGCGGGTCGACGGGCCGGCGATCGCCGAGGCCGCCGCCCTCGCCAGCCGCGCCGCCGATGCGGCGAACACGGCGGGCCGGCCGCTCGCCGCGGCCAATGCCGCGCTGCCCTGGCCCGACGCCCCGCATCTTGTGCTGTGGCAGGCCGCGACGGTCCTGCGCGAACACCGCGGTGACGGCCACGTCGCGGCGCTGCTCGCCGCCGGGCTGGACCCGGTCGAGGCGCTCGTCGGTTTCGCCGGTGTCGGTGCGGCATCCGCCGAGACATTCCGCAGCCGGGGGTGGAGCGACGGGGAGTGGGCCGCCGCGCGCGAACGGCTTGTCGAACGGAGCCTGTTGGACCGTAACGGCGTGGCCACTGAGGCGGGGCGCGCCCTGCGCGTGGAGGTGGAGCGGACCACTGACGAACTGGCTGCGGCCCCCTGGCGGGCCCTCGGGGCAGAAGGAACCGCGCGGCTGGCCGAGTTGGCCGGCCCTCTGTGGGTGGAGGTGCTGGGCTCGGGGCTGCTGCCGACCGAGAACACGCTGGGCATAGGCAAGGTTCGGTAAGCGCCATGGACTCTGGGGGCATCCAGAAGCCAGGTTCACGTTCCCGGCGGCGTGCAGGTAGTCGATTGCCAGTGACCCAAGGGCTACTGGCAGAAGCGAAGGTCTGAGCTGCTGTACTACGTGGGAGACAAGAACCAGAACAGCACGAACCGAGGCCGCGTCTGCCCTGGCAGCTGGGCCAAGGCAAACCATGAACCGTCCGCTCTGGTAGATGCGACCGACAAGCCGAACTGCGACGAGTTCGCGTTCGCATCCAGCTACAACAGCGGCGGCATGGCCAAGAGCGAAGGCGGCCTGAACCCAGCCGTCGCCATCCCGGGCGGCACCTCCGCCGACACCCCGGACGGCAAGAACTGCGTGCAGACCTTCACCAAGAAGCAGGGCTCGTACGTGCACCTGTGCAACATCGAGGGCACCAAGCCGTCGTTCTACGTCGACGCTCAGACGGGCGAACCGCGGTACAAGTAACGCGCGTATGTGGGAGCCGTCGACCACGGCCCGCGAGAAGCCCAGGGCGTCGGCCCCGCGGAGCCGGGCCAGAAGGGTCTCGTGCAGCCGAGGCCAGACGCCGGCCTCAGTCCACTCGGCCAGGCGCCGCCAGCAGGTCATCCCGATCCGAAGCCCATTTCCTGCGGGAGGTGCTCCCACGCGATCCCTGTGTGGAGCACGAACAGGATGCCCTGGAACACCAACCGGTCCGGATGCCGCCTCCGCCCTGGATGACGAACTCGACGCTCCACCTTCGGCAGGAGCGGTTCGATCACCGCCCAGAGTTCATCGTCCACTTCCCACGGCTTTCGCCGGGCTGCCCATCGCCTCCGTGATCGCGCCCGGTGCGACGCCGACGGCCGCGTCCGCGAGACCGCCCTCGCCCAAGTCCCGGAAGGCTCCATCCTGCTCCCGCTGATCGTGATCCAGTGCGCGAACTGGGTCATCCCCGTACAGAACCGTGCCCCGAAGCACGTGCAGAGCGACCTTCCCACCCTCACCCCCGAGGAACTAGCCTCCCTCGCACCCGTCATGCTCCGCGTCGACCGCCGCGAGCGCGGCACCTTCGCCACTGGGCTCCTCGAAGCGGCCCTGCACACGCCGCCGTACGACCGCATCCGGCCTGTGCACCAAGGGCGCGCCCCGGGCCGCTTGAGTTCGGGGCGCTTGGCGTTCGTGCCCCCAGGCCCATCGACGGGGGAGCGCCGCCGCGGCCGGGAAAGGGGCCGTATCGTCCGCCGAGCCCCGGCCGCGAAACTCGTCAACGAGCTCGAAGCCGCGACAAGAGACATGTACAAGGCCAACACCCACAGTTCGGGGCAGCAGTCAGTGACCACAGGACCCGCTGCCCCGCCGTTATCCGCTGCGTTCCTGTTGCAAAGCGGGTTGGTCGGGGAGGTGCGAGACGAGGGTGCGGGGTGGAGCCGAGCGGGCCTCCTCGGACTTCGTTTTGGGTGGGCGCGGCTGGCCGAGCACAACCGCCAGGAAGATGACGACCATGCCGACAATTTGGAGGGCGGACAGCGTCTGGTCCTTGAAGAGGTAACCCAGCAGGGTCGCCACGACCGGGCTGCCCAGCGCCAGGAAGGAGACCGCCACGGCTGGCAGGCGTTCGATGCCTCGGAACCAGACGATGTAGCTCAGGACCGCGCCCAGGATGATGAGATAGGCGAACCCGATGACGTTGGAGCCGGTGAGACCGTTCGGCAGGTCTTCCAGCCACAGCCAGAACGGCAGCAGGACCAGACCGCCCGCCGTGAGTTGCCACCCGGTGAACGTGAGCAGACCCACGCCCTCCGGCCGGCCCCACCGCTTGGTCAGTGTGATGCCCGAGGCCATGCACAGCGCTCCGCCGACTGAGGCGAGGACTCCGATGGTGTCGAGCGACGCCGTACCCCTGAAGACAAGCAACACCACGCCCCCGGTGCCCATTGCGCAGGCCAGGGCGTGGATGGCTCTGACCCTCTCAGCGAGGAAGAGGGCGGCGAGGATCACGACGAACATGGGCTGCGCCGACATGATCATGGCGGCGATGCCGCCCGGCAACCGGTAGGCGGCGAAGAAGAGCAGGAAGTTGAAGGCGCCGATGTTCAGAATGCCCAGCACCAGCGCGCGCCACCACCAGATGCCGACGGGAAGCTTCAGGCCGAGGGCCAGCAGGACCAGGCCGCCGGGCAGGGCCCGCATGGTTGTCGCCAGAAGCGGCCGGTCCGGGGGCAGCAGCTCGGTGGTCACCAGGTAGGTGCTGCCCCAGACCGCCGGAGCCAGGCCGGTCAGGGCCGCCGTCATTACCTTCTGTCTGTTCTTCATCTTGCCTCAAATCCCGCGGGAACAATGTGGTTCGCGACATCCGTCCGGCCGGCTCAGTCGAAGATCGGGGCGCGGTCGCGGCCGCGCTTCAGCTCGAAGAAACCGTCGATGCTCGCCACGGCCAGCACGCCGTCCCAGAGCGTTCCCGCGGCCTCGCCACGGGGGGCAGGGGTGAGAACGGGGCCAAAGAACGCCAGCGGCTTCCGCTCCGGTCCGGGCACGTGGATCACGGGGGTGCCGACCTCGGAACCGACAGGGTCCATCCCCTGGTGGTGCTCGGCCCGCAGCGGCTCGTCCCAGGAGGTGTCCTCCGCGGCCTCGATCAGGTCGGCGGGCAGAACCGCCTCCTCCAGGGCGGCGCGGATCATGTCGTGGCCGATCCCGACCTTCTCGTGGTGGATCAGACGTCCCATGGCGTTGTAGAGGGGGCGCAGCGTCTCGTTGCCGTGCCGCTGCTGTGCCGCGACACACACGCGCACGCATGCCCAGCCGTCGATCATGCCCTGGCGGTACTTCTCCGGGACCTCGCGGCCCTCGTTGAGGACCGACAGGCTCATGATGTGGAAACGAGTTTCCAGTGGTCTGACCTGCTCCACCTCCAGCATCCAGCGTGAGGTGATCCACGCCCAGGGGCAGCGGGGGTCCACCCAGATGTCGGCGACGGTTGTCTCGGAACGCGGTGGCGTGGTGCTCATGGCGGTCGCTCGTCCTTTCGGTGTCACGGGCGCGAGGCCGCGCGCAGGCATGCCTCGGCGGTGTGGCCCAGGTGCGGAGGTAGGGAAGAGGGCGGCGCAGGAGCGGCTTAGGGCATGCCGGAGGGGCCCGATCGCGGGCCCGCTCGGCAGAGTTGCTCCGAAAACGTTCCTGCTGTGTGCGGTCCTCACAAGCCTCGCGCCGGGGGTACCAATGAGTCCAACACATGCTTGTCACGTGATCGATCTCGAATCACGATGGATCCATGGAGCTCCAGCAGATGCGGTACGTGATCGCCGTGGCCGAGACGAACAGCTTCACGAGGGCTGCCCAACGCTGCCTCGTGGTCCAGTCCGCGCTCAGCCACCAGATCGCGCGCCTGGAGAAGGAACTGGGTGCGCGGCTCTTCGAACGCACCAGCCGCCGAGTCCGGTTGACCCCGGCGGGCGCGGCCTTCCTGCCCTCCGCCCGCCAGTGCCTGGACGCGGCGGAGCGGGCCGCCGCCGAAGTCGCGGCGTCCGTCGGGGAGGTACGCGGACGCCTCGCGGTGGGGCTGATCCCCACTGTCGCCGCCGTGGACATTCCCGCCGTCCTGAAGGACTTCCACCAGCGTCATCCGAAGGCCCGGATCAGTCTCAGTGTGGGAGCGAGCGACGAGCTCGTCGAGCGGGTCAGGCAGGGCGAGATCGAGGTGGCCTTTCTCGGCATCCCGGTCACGGCCCGACCGCGGGGCGTCATGGCCCGGGAACTGGCCCGGGAGCGGCTGGTCGCCGTGGTCGCCCCGGACCACCCGCTCGCCGGCGAGACCTCGGTCGACCTCCGTCGTTTGTCCTCCGAGGTGTTCGTGGACCTCCCGGCGAAGACCGCCGGCAGGGCCCAGTCCGATCTGGCCTTCACCGCCGCCGGCCTCACTCGCGAGGTCGCCTTCGAGGTGACCAACGCGGACTACCTGGCCCGTCTGGTCGGCGCGGGCCTGGGCGTGGCCCTACTGCCGCCCGCGTACGTCGGGGGCATGACCGGGATGGTCACGATCGAGGTCACGGACGCGCCAGCACGCGCCGAGTTCGTGGTCTGGGGTCGGGAGAGCCGCACTCCGGCGGCCGCGGCCTTCTTGGAGCTGTTGGGCGTCGAGGAGGAATGAACGCAGGTGCGCGCGGACGAGTCGGGGGCGCCCCCATCCGATGCGGGTGGGGGCGCCCCCGGCTCGTCCGCGCCCCTTGTCGCCAGTACGGCTGGTAGCCCTGAGGCCGTATCCAGGGGCGTCTTACTCCGTGCGGCTTCCTCACCCAGCCTGCTGAAATGGTCCACGACTCCGGCGCCAAGCCGGTGGTCCAACCGTTTGCGTGAAGGCCGCCACCATAGAGGTGGGTTGGAGACCGCTCGCGTGGAACCAGCAGGTGAACGCGCCGACGGCCACATGCCCACATGTGCCTCCCTGTTGCGAGCTTGAGTCCCTGTTCTGATATGTGTCCCGGCTCTGAGCTGCAGGTCTACAGCGACGCTCCGGTCAGCGTCTGAAGGCTTCAGTCCCTGACCGCCTGTCCTCCCGACTCAGAACCGGGCTTACTGGCCACGGACGCGTCCGTCCGGGCCGGAGCACGATTTCCCCTGGCGGGCGGCTGACACCCCGTTCGGCCGGGCGCAGCGTGCTGTGCCCGGCTTGTCGTCGTACGGTCTGGCGGAAGGCCGCTTTTCAGACAGGACGGGCGGCTGCGGCCCACGCTCCGCAGATCGTTCTCAGTGCAGCTGTCGTCCCCCCGGGTACTCATTTCCGCAGGCGAGGCTGGGACGAGCGGCATCAGCGACTTACGGCGTGTCCTTGCGGTACGGGCTGTCCACCACGTGCCGCCTTGCCGACGCGCTGAAGCCGCAGCAATGACGGGTAGCAGGGCACTGAGGCGTTGCGCTGCCTGACTGACTTCAATCGGCATCCGAACTGGGTAGCTCAGCTGGGCATTCACAGGACGCTGGGGCGGCCTTCGTCTGATCATGTGCTCCGACCAAGGTGCACGTGACCACAGCGAAGGCCGTGGGGTGAGTCTGCTGCCTAACGCCGCTGTGAGAGAAGCATTCGCGGAAGCGTCTCGCTTTCGGGACGAGTTGCACGCCTGCTTGACCGCGCGGGGCGATGAACTGTTCGAGCTGGCGGACGCGGTGTTGTGTGCCCCTGGTGCGGTGAACTGTGCGGTCGAACGGGCGCTGTTGCCGGAACACCGCCGTGACCACGGCGCTACGGGCATGATCGTGTCGAAACCTGACGGGTCGATGTTGCTGGTCACCGCGATCGGGCGGCGTTCGTAGGCATGCCCTCATCGGTGATCTTGACGGTCAGGCGGCGGTGCTCGTTGAGCAGGGCGTCCTGGGCCGGGTCAGAGCGCAGCTCCGCGGCCGCGTCCACGTCGAGCAGCAGCCAGGAGAACACGCGAACGCGGCGTTGCAGCGCGTTCCATCACTTGAAGGAGTGGAAGCGGGCTCGAGCGCTGTGCACGGCGGCCGCCCCCACCGGCAAGACGGACAGCAACCACAGCGGCAGCAGGGCCGGGTCAGTCGTTGCAGACACCGTGTCCCCCGCAGGTTGTGTCGCATTCCGGAGGGCCGGCGCCCCGGCCTGTGACGCGCTGGGTGCATCAGTGTGTGCCTTTCGCGGGTGTTACGAGTAACCAGCATCCCAGTCGGAAGGGCCGCCGCGCGGCTGCTTGAGAGAAGGCGGCATGCGCAAGGCGCTTGACGTTGCCGAGAACGCAGTGTGAGGCGATGACGCCGACTCGCGGTCCTCGGAGACTGCGTGCTCACCCTGACGCCATTGCGGCAGTGCGACGCAACCGCCCTTCTGGCCTTGGCGGTTATAGTTTCAGGCAGCGTCGCGTGCCGGTGACGGATGAATCGTCAGGCATGGAGGCGTCGTATCGAAAGGTGGCTCCGGCCATTCCCACCCCAATTTCACAGAGGATCACGCTTTACCCCGCCGAGGACCGGTTCTTCGGCTCCCGACCCGCCGTCCTCGTCCTGCCCGGCGGCGGCTTCCGGGAACTTCCACCGCACGAGGGCGAAGGCTACGCGCGCTGGCTGTTCGGCCTCGGCATCCACGCCTTCGTCCTGTCCTACCGGCTGCTGCCGGACCGGTTCCCGGCCCCGCTCGAAGACGCCCGGGCCGGGTTGGACCACATCCGCAACGGCGACCACGGCCTCGACGTCGGCCGAGTCGGCGTCATCGGATCAAGTGCGGGCGGCCAACTCGCCGGCCTGCTCATGACCGGCCGGGTCCTGTCCATCGAGGAGGGCGTCGCCGACCCGCCCCGACCGGACTTCGCGATCCTGGCCTATGCGCTGGCCGACCTCGACCTGCTGCCGCCGTCGGTGGTCGAGAACCTGCTCGGCGACCTGCTGCCCATCAAGGACGAGCTGTCTCCGGCCAAGCATGTGGACGCGTCGGTGTGTCCGACCTTCGTATGGGCCACCGCTCAGGACCCGCCGGGCCTGCCCAACGCCCTGGAGTGGACCCGGGCGCTGGCGGCGGCCGCGGTACCGGTGGAGTTGCACGTCTACCCGGGCGGCAGCCACGGTATCGGCCTGGCCGACGGCGTGGAATACGGCGGCGAGCCGCATAAGTTCATTGCGCGCGAGCCGCACACCGCGTCCTGGACGACCGCGTGCGCGGCCTGGCTGCGACGGGAGGGCGTTCTTGCCGACTGACCGCGTCACCGCCTGGGGCGGGGAACTGCAGCGGGTGCACGGCAGGCTGCGAAATGCGTTGGCGCTGGCGCGGGCGGGACTGGACGGCGGCGACCCCGCTGACGCCGCCACCGACCTGCTGTTGTTCTGCCACGGGTTCTGCGCTGCCCTGTCCGGCCACCATCGCGCCGAGGACGGTTCGCTGTTCCCGGAACTGGTACGGGCGCGACCCGACCTGGCGCCGGTGGTCGCGAAGCTGACTCAGGACCACAACATGATCGAGCACCTCATCGGTGGATTGCAGAAGGCGGTGGCCGACTCGACCGACCCGGAGGTGGCGCACCGCCACCTGGACGGGATCGAGGCGGTCATGGAGACGCACTTCAAGTACGAGGAGAAGCAACTGGGAGCGGTGTTGGACGGCATGGACGCCGACTTCGACCGCACCGAGATCTTCGGCCCGATCAGCTGAGCCGCGTCCCGGTCGCGCCGCCCGCCGACGGCGCGACCGGGAATAGACCTGGCTTCGAGCTGAGCCGCCACCGCCTCGCCCGGGTCCTGAACCGCAACCGCCGAGGTTTCGAGTGAAGCGGTGAACCGGTCTTGTGTCATGGACGGCGACCGGCCCTAACTACACGAGCCGAAGGGCGCGATGTGGTTCGTGGCTGCTGGCAGCCGTCGTACGACGCCGTTGTCGGTGACTTGCCTGCGCAGACGCTCGATCTCGTCGTGCCGAGCGGCAAGGCGAGAGATCACCTGATGATGCGCGGTTTGAGCTCGGCACTTTGTGCCTTGCCAGACGAGGCCGCGCCCAGATGCAGGGGGCGCTCGACGGTGTTCTTGGCGGTCTTGAAAGATCGCGGCGCGAGCTCACCCGCGTCCATTACGTTCTCGATCACAACCCTGACGTACGGAGGACCGCATGGCCGCCCCACCAGAGGCACCGCGAGCCTCATCTCCGAGATGGGCGTGCTCAAGCGCGTCGCACGGACCGGCTGGTGGTTCACCGGCAACAAGGCCCCGGAGTCCGTCGCCGAGCACTCCTTCCGGGTCGGGGTGATCGGCTCGGTGCTCGCCATGATGGAGGGCGCCGACCCGGCCCGGGTCGCGCTGCTGTGCCTGTTCCACGACTCCCACGAGACCCGCGTCGGGACATCTCCCACATCGGCCGCAAGTACATCAAGGCCGCCCCGAACACCAGTCGCGCCGGTCACGGACAACTCCACGTCCGCCAGGCCCTGTACCGCGGCGCGGTTTTCGGCGGGGGCGGCGTCCGTGATCAGGGCCGTGCCGCCAAGCAGGGCCAGATTCCAGCCGTCGCCGAGAAGTATGAGCGCGCAGATTAGCGGCGCGACGGAGGTCGGCGGGGCGAGAGCCGCGGACAGGCCGGCGGCCAGCAGGACGGCACCGGCCGCGGAAGCGACCCGCCGCCCGCCGATCCGGTCCGGGAGCAGGCCGCTCAGCGGCGACGGCAGGAACGTCGCGCCCACGTGCAGGGCGATGACCAGTCCCACAGCCTGCGTCGCCTGGCCGTGGCCGGTCATGGACGGGAGCCATGGTCATCGCGGCGATCAGCACCAGCTGAGCGGTGATCATCACGGTGGCGCCGGTGATGACGTCGGGCGTACGGAGTACCGGGCCAAGGGACTCGGTGCCGGGCTCGGCCACGGCACCGCGGGGTTCCCGGGGCGGTGCCAGGAGCAGCTGGTCCGGGCGCAGCCAGATCAGCAGCACCAGGGCCGCGGCGGTGTAGGAGCCACCGCCACCAGGAAGGGGCCCGCCAACCGGGCGGACTGGACCTGAACCGCGCGGCACTGACCTGGGTGGTCAGCGGGTACGCCCTCACGTTCGGGAGTCTGATGCTGCTGGGCGGCCGGGCCGCAGACCTGTTCGGTGCCAAGCGGATCGTCCTGGCAGGGCGCGCCGCGTTCACCGCTGCGTCGCGTGCTGTCGGGCTCGCCACCGGCGCACCGCTGCTGCGCGGCGCCCGGATCGCCCAGGGGGTGGGCGCCGCGATGCTCTCGTCCGCCGCTCTGTCCGTGGTGGTGCGGCTGTTCGACGGCGACGAGCGCAACCGCGTGGCCGTCCGTGCCCTTCTGCGGGCGGGGAGCTGCGAGGACGCGCGGGGTCGCGGTCAGGTAACCAGCTTGATGCCGTTCCGGAGTTGCGGAGGGGCGCCCCGCACGGCTCGGCTCCTGTCAGCGTCCGAACGAGCCAGCCGATCTTCCTGACCAGCACATCATTGTCCAGCCTCCCCGGACAGTTCACATCGGTAGCCACCGGCATATCAGCCCGCGAGCTGGTGCTGCGCGAGGTCACCTGTCGTTCGACGTGGGTGGGCGTGGTCTGTGGCACTTCTCCGAAGCGGGCCTGGTCGATGTCGTCGGTACTGCCGAGGTTCCTCTCACCCCGTCCGACGCGTCTGCGTGCACGGCATGGTTGCGCTGGCGTCGGGTCCCTGCACCGCCTGCGCGCCTACGGCCGGGTCGCCGCCGTGGTGCCGTCCGGCTCAGGTTGCGCCGGGCGCAGCCTGTCCAGCCAGGTGATCTGTTCGGCTGTGTTCGTCGCGATGGTCGTGGCCAGTTCTTTCGCCATGTCGGCTTGGCCGTGGGTGCGTTCGCTGGCGCAGAGCATTCGAGACTGGGACAAGTGGGCCCGCAGCGCCTCGGTGAGAATCTCGTCGAACTCGTGACCCGTCGCGGCGCTTGCCTTCTCGATGGTGGTGAGGCTGACCATGCCCGGCATGTCGTGCCCCTCGTGCGGGCGGGTGTCGGGGACGCCTGAGAGGTGCAGCAAAGCGCGCAGGCGGCGCAGGTCTTCGCGCAGTCTCGATCCGGTCTTGGCCGCCAGCGCCGTCAGGGCCGGGTCTGTCTTGCGTGAAGGTGCCAGATCGGTCAGGAGTTGCGCACGCTCGTCCATGGGGATCATCAGCTGAATCCATGCGGTGTCGGTGGCGTTGAAGGCTACCGACGTCGATGCACCGGCCTTCGGGGATGCACCGGCAGCTGCCGGCGATGCGCCGGTGGCCTCCGGCGACGTGCCGGCTGTCGGCTGCGTGGTGCAGCCGACAGCCAGCAGCGCCGTGGCCACGGCCCATGCCGACCGCAGGGTCAGAAGGTGCCGGCGGAGTTGCACTTGGCCTTCTGGGTGATGCAGTCCTTCACACGCTGCCCGAGAGCGGCGTTGTCCCAGGCGTTGAAGAAATCGCCGTGGATGGACGATGCCATGCCCGAGGCCAGCCGGAAGCCTGCCGCGCTGCCGCTGGTGGGGTAGCTGACGACGAAGGAGACGTTCGGGATGGCGACGGGGTAGGCGCCGCTGCACTTGCCGTCGTAGGTGAACGCGACGTGTGACTTGTGGTCGGGACTGTCCAGGTTCTTGCCGTCCCAGCAGTCGGGGAAGACGAGTTGGTGGGTGAGGTGGGCCTTCGGGGCGCAGACCGGCCAGTTGCCGTCGGCGCTGCGGCCGATCTCCCCGCCCTCGCCGGCGCACCAGAACTGGCCGGGCGATCCCGCGGGTGTGGGCGTCTGTGCCTTGGCATTGCCCGCGATCATGCGGAATCCCTCGGGGAAGGGCACCGTTGCCGACGGATCGGGCAGCCGCGAACCGTAGTAGACGATCATGCCCTCGGCCTCGACGGCCCTGTCTCCTTCGTAGAGGGTAGGAATCCAGTACGCCGAGAAGTCCTTGGCGGGGGCGCAGGTGGTCGGTGCACTGGCCAGCAGCGATTGGGTGGTGGAGAACGCGTCTGTGCTCTTGTTGCCGAAGAAGCTGTGCATGTGGGACGCACCGGGAAGGCCCGGCAGGACGATGGGGTCGTCCGGCTTGGAGTGACTGTAGGTGCAGGTGGCGTTGAACTCCGGAACACGGACCGCCCCGGCGGGCACTACGGCCGGAGTCATCGCACGGAACTGTGTCAGCTGGGCGTTCCACTTGGCCTGGTCGACAGGGACCCATCCGGTCGCTGTGCCGTCCCCCTCGCCGACGAAGGAGAACCAGTTGATGTTGAGGAAGTCGCCGCTGGTCGCGCCGCGCAGCACGGCGAACACGGTCTGCATCCCGGTGGGGTGGGTGGCGACGTCAGTCGCCCGGGTCACCCAGCTCTGCCAGCCCCCGGTCGGGGACGTCTGCACGACTGCGAGCAGCGGACCAGTCAGGCTGCCGGTGCGCAACTCCACCGTGCCCGAGCCGGTGGCGGAAGCGATCCGGGCGGACACCGTCAGGCGACTGGCCGCACCGAGATCGACGTTGTCGAAACGCATCCAGTCGCCGTCGGCGAGGAACGCCGCGTTCTGACCGCCACCGGTGTCCCCGGTCGCCTCCAAGACGACGCCCGACTGGGCCGCGTAGGACTCGGCCTGGACGGTGACCGTGACGGCCCGCGCCTGCTGAGCCGAGACCGTCAGACTCAGGGCGGCGGCCAGCACGACCGCTAAAGCGCCCGCACACAGCGTGTACAGAGAGATGGGGTATCTACGCATGTCACTTCCTCACGTGCGTCGGATCGAGGGGGGAACGGCCGACTCCTTGCGAGCACAGCCATAAGAAAGGGGCAGGGCAGCAGACCGGAGGATCGTGCCATCGGTGTGCGGCGGAAGCTCCCGGGCCGCCCCGAGGAGACGGCAGAGCAGCGCGGGAGCTTCGCGGAGCCCGGAGCGACTACTGATAGACCCGCACGTAGTCGACGAGCATCTTCGAGGGGAAGGGCGTGCCGGCGTCTGTCGGGCCCGGCCAGTCCCCTCCCACCGCCAGGTTGAGGATCATGTAGTGCGGGTGGTCGAAGATCCACGGTCCGCGGGTTCGCTCCACCTCGTCCTTGTCGAGGGAGAACACGGTCCGGCCATCCAGGCTGTAGGTGATGCCCTTGCTGTTCCAGTCGGCGGCCCAGGTGTGGAAGTCATCGGAGAAGTCGGCGTTCCCAGGCAGCGTGTACGGCGCTCCGATCCCGCCTCCGCCGTTGTAGGCCGGTGCGTGGACGGTCGAGTACGCGGTCTTCACGTCCTTGCCGAGGACTTCCACGATGTCGACCTCGCCGTTGTACGGCCACGGTCGGCCTGTGAGGAAGTCGGCGCCCATCATCCAGAACGCGGGCCACAGGCCGTTGCCTTTGGGCACCTTGATGCGTGCCTCGACACGCCCGTAGGTGAACTGGAACGTCGCACCCGTGTTCATCCGCGCCGACGTGTACTGGCACGTACCGCTCCCGCTCAGCGGATCACGCGGGCACGACGATCCGGCGGTGGCTTCCTTGCGTGCTTCCATCACCAGGTGCCCGGACCCGTCCAGGGCGGCGTTGCGCTCGGTGTAGTACTCCAACTCGTTGTTGGGTCCGGTACCGGGGTCCGACCTCCACTTCGAGGCATCGGGCCTGCTGTTGGCGGTGCCGTCGAACTCGTCGCTCCACACCAGCCGAGGTGAGTTCGAGGGGTCGCTCGGCAGGGGCGGGGCCGGTATGGGGTCGCCGCCGGTGCCGTACACCAGGAACTCCCACAGCGAGTAGCCGTACGGGGTGGCGCGCTCGGTGCCGTACATGCGGACATAGCGGCCGATGCCGGAGACGATCAGCGTCTGCTTGAACCCTGTGCCGGCCGTCGTCGAGTAGATAGGCGTCCAGTCGGCCCCGTTCGGCGAGACCTGGAGCTGGAAAGACTTGGCATAGGCGGGATCCCACTGCAGTACGACCTTGTCGATCTGCGCCGTCGCGCCGAGGTCGACGGAGATCCAGCCCGGATCCGTCCAACCCGTGGTGGGACTCGTCGCCCAGCGTGAGGCCGGATCGCGATCGAAAGCCCTGGCGGGCGAGCACTCCCAGCAGTTCGAGTCGGTCTGTGACGAAGAGGCCGCTCCTGTCCTGCCGTAGGAGAGCAGCTTGTCGGTGTCACCGCCCGGGTCGCCGGAACCGAAGGCGCCGAACACCTGAAACTCCCACAGGGAGTACCCGTAGGGAGTGGCGCGCTGGGTGCCGTACATGCGTACGTAGCGGCCCGTTCCGGCGACAGTCAGGTTTTGGGCGCCGCCGGTACCCGTGGCCGTCTCGTGAACGACGGTCCACCTCGCGGCGTCGTTCGACACCTCGATCCTGAACGCCTTGCCGTACGCGGTTTCCCAGGTGAGCGCGACACGGCTGATCTGGGCCGTGGTTCCGAGGTCGACCTGGATCCACTGGGGATCCGCGAACGCGCTGGACCACCTGGTGCCGACGTCGCCGTCGACGGCGCTGCGAGCACTGAAGACGCCCTCCGTGCTCGAGGCGGTGGCGGGCTTTCCCTGGGAAAGCAACACGTCCGCCGCCTGAGCGGCGGGAGCCGGCAGGACGACGAAGGCGAGCAATGAGGACGCGACGGCCAGAAGTAAGCCGAAGTGACGCAATAGCGTTTGCACGGGCGACTCCTCGGGCGGAGGTGGGGTGAGGGAGCGCTCCCTCATCGGAGAATGGAGGGGTCGGTCACGGCTGTCAAGGGCCCTGTCACCTAGGAAAAACGGCGCCGAAACCGGCGTGTCACCTCCGGGGAGCGATTTCTCGCGGCCCTCACGGCAGGTGGACGACACAGGCGCCACGCAAACGGAGTTGAGGTCCTGGCACGCTCACGTCGCCCCCGCCTGCGGATACGCTGCTCGCATCGCTATGACGCAGAGCCGGAGGTCGCCCTGATGAGAAACCCCTCCCCGAGCAGTGACCCGGGCGGCGGCGCTGGGGACGGACAGGTATGAAGCGCCCTACTCTTGAAGTGGTCGCCGCCCGGGCGGGCGTGTCCAAGTCCAGCGTCTCCCGCGTCATCAACGGCGAGACGACGGTCGCCCCCCAAATCCGAGACGTCGTCATGCAAGCCGTACACGAACTGGGTTACGTGCCCAATGGGGCGGCACGCAACCTCGTCACCCGTCGTACGGACACCCTTGCCGTGGTCGTCTCCGACCCGCCCCAGGGAGTCGTCTCCGACGACCCTCTCTTCTCCGCCGTGGTCCGTGCCGTCAGCAGGGAGCTCGAGACCGCCGGGAAGCGGCTGGTGCTGATGCTCGCCGAATCGGACCAGAGCCGAACGAGAGTGGAGCAATACGTCGCCGGCGGGCACGTGGACGGCGTGCTGCTCGTCGCTCTGCACGGCACAGACCCGCTGCCCGCCGCACTGGCCAGACAGGGCCTGCCGGTCGTCTCCTTCAATCGGACCTCCGCACAGGACGTCCCGTACGTAGCCCTGGACAATGCCGGCGGAGCAGCACTGGCCGTGCGTCACCTCCTGGAGCGCGACCGCCGCCGTATCGCCACCATCACCGGACCGCTCGAACTCTACGAGGCCCGCGAACGTCTCGACGGATACCGCGACACGCTACGCGACACCGGCCGACGTTCCATCGTGGCGCTGGGGGACTTCACCAGGCTCTCCGGCGCCGCAGCCATGCGCCAACTCCTGGAGGACGACCCCGACCTCGATGCCGTGTTCGCCGCCAACGACCTGATGGCGATCGGCGCCCTGCGCACACTCCACCAAGCGGGACGACGCGTCCCCGAAGACGTCGCCGTCGTCGGTTTCGACGACATAGAAGCCGCCTCCTACACCACCCCCACGCTCACCTCGGTGCGCAGCCCGATGGCCGACCAGGCGACCACCGCCGTCCACCTCCTCCTCAGCCTCATCGACGGCGGCCCCACCAGCCCGGTGATCATGCCGAACGAACTCGTGGTCCGTGAGTCGAGCTGATCCCCTGACGGCATGACGTTGCCCGTGCCGAAATCCTCGTCCGGTCAGCTCAGGCGACATGCTCGTACTCGTGGAGAAGGCGGCCGAGGCGATCGCGTCGGCGTACCTTGAGGCAGGATGTCTAATCCGGATCGGCGATCGGCGAGGGCAACGGGCGGGCGTTCGCGATGCCCTGATGGGGCCGGTGCACATTATAGGAACCCTCGAATTCCCGCTCCATCTCTCAACGTCACAGGCGCTCGCGCTCCCCCTTGTCCAGGTCGGCCATTTGCGACATCCCACCCGAAACAGGGAAGCGCCCAGAGCGGACAAACCTCCGTTCCCGGGCGGCGTCGTCCATGTCCACCAGGCCCGCCGCCCGCAGCTCGGCCAGCAGCACCTCATGCAGCTGCGGCCAGTGAACTTCCCGATGCTGTGGGCCTGGAGTCCCAATGGGGATGCCGTCTTCAACGAGAGGCAGGTGCCGTTGCTGTTGGCGGAGCTCAATCGCCTTCCCGAAGCCTACGGTGGTACATGGGTAGACCAGGCTCGGGAGTTGTGCCAGGTCGTTCAGAGTGGGACGCACCGATATCTCTGGTTCGCGACTGAGCGATTTTGAAAAACCGTCGTGGCAGCGATGTTCACCGGAATTCGAAGTTCACCACCTCCGCAGGTGTACGGCCCCTGACCAGGTAACTCGGTCAGGGGCCGTACACGTGAGCGTTGTCCGTCAGTGACCGCGGCTCTCCGCTGTTTCCCGATCGAACGGGCACCCGAGGGGCACGTCGATGTGGCGTCTCTAGGCGCCTAGCAGCCTGGCGAGCGCCAAAGCCACCACCGCAGCGAAGACCGGCAGCTTCCTGACGTTCCGCCCAGTGGGCCTACGACCAAGCTCCCAAGCGAGCAGCAGGATGCAAAACAAGTACAGCGGCCCCGGCAACAAGGAGGCAATGTCGTGCACAGGGAGCTCCAGGGGGTCTTTGAATGGACGGGAAGGGTACCCCTGGCAGCGGTCTGGTGGGCATGTGGGGATGCTCATATGGAGCGCGCGGGCTCTGACTGCCCATGTACCAGTTGCCATCGTTCACGGTGTTCACCAGGCAGAGCCCGTGGAACCCCAAGACGATCTCGGGGTGGAGCCGCTCACCTTGTGCCGGCCATCCGGTCACGACTCGATCGGTGTCGAGAGACGTGGCCTCCCAGTCGCCGGAGACCTTACGGATCTCTTCCAGGGTCCAACCTGCCGGAAGCTGCCTGCCTGCCATCCAATGATGATGACAGCGACCGCACGCGTCGAGTACGGCACATTTCTCAGAGCACCGCTGCTAAAGGTTCGATCCCGGCCCGCTCCGCTGGTGTCGTCGACTGGTACGAGGGCCGGTCAGAGATGCTGATGTCCGCCACCGTCCAGCGTCGTTGATGTCAGCCGAGGATGTCAGAAGCACCCGGGGCTCGTAGCTCAGTTGGACCCGGCACCTGGTCGTCGAAGTCCACACCCGGCGCTCGCGGTCTCTGGCCTTCGTTGTGTACGCGGTCGTGGCGCTGCTGCGTTGCCGAACGCATGGCCTTGGCCGCTCTTCCCGATGGGTCGCGGTTTCGTAGGGTCCGATCATTCGAGACTGGCTCTGTGGGGGCGTGGTGATTCAGGCCGCAAAGGCATCTCTGGTGGCTTGGAGGTGGGCCTGATGAGCGTTCTGGAGACTTTGCGCCCAGCGGACCGCGAGTGGTGCTGCCAGTCCCGTCAGCGCGAGCATGGCTCCCACGACATACCACCCAGGCCGCCCCCAGGTGATGCAGAGCCAGATGAGCAGTCCGGGCCCGACGGCCTCCGCCAGCCCGGCGCCGAGACCGAACACGCCGAGGTACTGACCGGTGGCGTGCGGTGGAGCGAGGGCGAAGGACACCTCGAATCCGGCGGCGGAATGCCATAGCTCGCCGACTGTGTGGATCACCACTGCGCCGATGAGCAGCGTTGCGGCAGCCCATGCCGGTATTCCTCCTGACACCGAGATCATCAAGCACGCGATGAGGAAGGCGATTCCTGCTCGGCCGTAGGCCTTTCCACCGGCTGTGGGGGAGTCGATGTTGCGGCTGGCCCTGACTTGGAATGCGACGACGATGACGGTTCCGGTGAGCATGGTGCCCGAGATGAGCCAATGTGGGGCGGTCGTGGCGCCGACGATCCAGAGCGGGATGGCGACGGTGAGGACCTTGAACTGGATGGCCATGATGCCGTCGAGGGTGGTGAGCAGTAGGTAGGGGCGGTCTTGCAGGGCCATCCAGCGAGGGCCGTCGGTGCTGGGGAGCGGCTTGACCGACGGGAGGGAGACCAGGAGGGTCGCCGAGACGACGAAGGCGATCGCATTGCCGATGACCATGAGCTGGTAGGCGTTGAGGGTGCCCACTTGCACGACCCATCCTGCTCCCAAGGCGCCGAGGGAGATGCCGACGTTGGTGACCGCGCGGAGATAGGCCCGGAACTCCTGCGGCCGATCTCCGCCGTAGTGCCTGATGAGCGGAGAGCGGGCGGCTATCCCGGCTGCCTTCGCCCCGGCGGCTGCGCAGACCACAAGGACGAACGGCCAGAAGCTGTCCACCAACACGAAGCCGGCCGTGGCCAGAGCCTGGACAACCAGGGTGGCCGCATAGACGCCGCGGGCTCCATGCCTGTCCGCGAGGTGGCCAACCGCGATCCCCAAGGCCAGCGAGATGGATCCCGCGATCCCGAGTCCGAGGCCCACCTGGCCGGCAGGCAAGTGGGCGGCCTGGGTGAAGTAGAGGACGCCTGCCGTCAGATAGAGGCCGCTGCCGATGGTGTAGACGAAGTTCGACGCGGCTAAGACGCGTTGCGGTCCGGTGTCCGGCAGCAGTTGGGGCACGACTGCCTCCGTATCCAGGTCGGTTGGTAAGGACCCGAATAGCTTGTTGCATATTACTTGCAATAGCAAGAGGCTTGCGACTTCGTTCGCCTGGCCGCGCTGTTCGCCGTCAACTCTCTCTTCTGTGTGCTGATGCAGACCAGGATCGGCTCGCGTATCGAGACCCCGCACGACGGCGGCCGGGCGTTTCGCACGGCGGGGCTGCTCTTCCTCGTCAGCTGCCCGATGATGGCGCTGGCGGCGTACGCCCCGGTCTGGGCCGCGGCAGGACTGGTCCTGGCCGCGATCTTCGTCCATAGCCTGGGAGAGGTCTGGGAGTCATCGGCGGGCTTCGCCCTGGGCTTCGGTCTGGCCCCCGACCACGCCCAGGGCCAGTACCAGGGTGTCCTCGGGCTCGGCTTCAGCGCGGGCCAGGCTCCAGCCCCCGCGATCCTCACCACGGTGGTGCTCGGACTCGGCACGACAGGCTGGCTGCTGCTGGCGTTGTTCTTCGCGGCACTGGGCGCTGTCGGCCCGTCTCTTGCCCGCTGGGGCATGCGTACCCGGCCGCAGCCAGGCGCTGCCGCAGAAGTGACGGGATGACCAGCGAGTAGGTGTCAGGAGCCTTCTTCCTCGTCGTCCTCGTCCAGCTCCGGCGCATCCGGGTCACGCAGCGGGCGCAGGACGCCGGCCGCCGGGGTCGAGGCGGTGAAGCTGTAGCGGCCGAGCAGGTTCAGGTCGCGGTGCCTGAGCGGGGACAGCCGGGCGATGTCCTCCTTGCGGATCTCATGGCCCTCGGCTCGGAGCTGGGTGACGGCGGCGTCGATGTACTTCGTCGTCCACAGCACGATGGCGTTGAGGACCAGGCCGAGCGCTCCGAGCTGGCCCTCCATTCCGTCGCGGTACGCCTGGTGGATGGTGCCGAGCTTGCCGTGGCACACGTCTCCTGCCAGCTTGTGGCGGGACTCCTGCACGGTGAGCTGCCGGTTCATCTGCCGCCGGTAGGTGTCGTCCACCGGGTCGACCACGCGCAGCAGATGCGGTCTTCGCGATCCGCCCGTACTCCGCGAACGCCGCCCCCAGCGGGATCGGGCGCCCCTCGTGGCCGAACATGCGCAGCAGGTCGTAGGCACGGACCTGGTTGGTGACCAGGGAACCGGCGACCTTCAGCTGTCCGGCCAGTGCGTGATCACCTTGTTCGGGTTGACCCGATTGCGGGCCAGATCCTCCACCGCGCCGTGGGTGCCCGTCTCAACGCCGGGCATCGCGGCCCGCCACAAGCGCTGATCGTCCAGGTCACGGAACCGCAGGCTGAAGTCGTAGCGAGGATCTTGAACAGGCCGACCGTCGGTGCGGGCGGCGGCCCAGGGCCTCCGAAACGGAAGTCAGTGTGGGGGCTCCGACCTGTGCACGGCACCCGGGAAGGCACAGTCGGCAGATCCTGCGGCTGCTCTTGCCCATGTTTCTGACTGGAGTTGAGGGGGAGGGCAGGATGGGCGGCGCGGGCAGCCAGGGATCGGGGCGCGATCACCGGTGTTGCGCGTCGGCGGGGCCGCCGCGCCCGTGCCGCATCAGCGCCGCGGCGACGTCAGGCGGGGGATGTCGGCGGGGGAGAGGTCGGGGCAGGCACGACGCCAGAGGATGCCGCCACCGGCCGGAGGCGTACCGCGCGACGTCGACGCCGACTTCCACCACCAACTCGGGTTCCAGCAACGTGATGCCTGGCTGCCCCACCCGGCGGATTCTCTGTCAGCTTCAGCGTGTTGCGGCAGGGGATGCCCCAAGCCTGAAGACGGCGAGGCTGCCGCGCCGACATCCTCCGCTACTCGGTGATACTGTGTAGTGGTACTCGGTACTACGCAGTACTGCTAGGTCGAGGAGGGCTCGCGATGGACGACCTGACGGAGATGCTGAAGGGCACGCTCGAAGGGTGCGTGCTCGAAATCATCGGCAGCGAGGAAACCTACGGGTACGCCATCACCCGTCAGCTGAACGAGCTCGGCTTCGCCGACGTCGTCGAGGGGACGGTATACACCATCTTGCTGCGACTGGAGAGGAACCAGCTCGTCCAGGTGACGAAACGGCCATCCGGGGTCGGACCGCCGCGCAAGTTCTACGCGCTCAACGACGCCGGACGCGAAGAGCTCGCGAAGTTCTGGACGAAATGGCAGTACCTCTCATCACGCATCGACAGGCTCAAGGAGGGCGGGAGATGAACTTCTGGGAGACCATCACAGGCAGCGATCTGACCAGGGACTGGGGCGCGTTCGAAGCCCGGGCCGAGGCCCTGCCGGACGACCACCGGGCGGCGTGGGATCAGATCAAAATCCACTTCCTTCCCCATGGGGACTTCACCGGCCGCAACCTGATGCCGATCCTCGACGCCGCCCTGGGGTTGCTCGAAGAAACAGCGGCGGAGGGGCAGAGCGTTCACGAGGCGCTCGGCGACGACATCCAAGGCTTTTGCACGGCGTTGGCCGGTGGGGAAGGGGCTCGAACCTATCGCGACCGGTGGCGCGAGCAGTTGAACAGCAACGTCGCAAGGAAATTGAGCCGGCTGGGAGGCTGATGTGGGCATCCGGGACATCATCGAGGGCAAGAAGCAGTGGCGGGAACACATGGCCCGGGTCAAGGCACTCCCGCCGGACTACCGGATCGTCTATCAGGAGATGCAGAAGTACCTGTTCAAGGTCGGACCGGTCGACCTGCCTGATGGACCCCTGCTCCCCGGGATCGTCGACTTCTTCGAGGAGGGTGTCGCCGCGGGCAAGGGGGTCTTGGAACTCATCGGCAACGATGTCGCCGCGTTCTGCGACGACCTGGTCAAGGACTCACGCACCTATGCGGACGTCTACCAGGAGTCCATCAGCAGCGAACCCGGGACGGCCGAAAAGTAGCACCCGCGGACGGATTCCGCGTGAAAGCCTCACGCCCGTGGCGACTGAGACCGAGGTGGCAGAGCTGTTGCACCAGCGCGGCTGGCGGACGGCTCTCACACTCGTTGAAAGGGTGAACGCGTGGGCCGCCCTGGTGAGCGTCATCGAGCGCGGCTACAGCGACGACATCTACGAGTGCACCAACGACCTCTACTGCCGAAACTGGCTGCACGAGGCGTGGCTCCTGCTGGACGAACACATCGTCCAGCTCTGGACGCCGCAGATCAAGGCCTGGACGACCGGTACAGGGCCGCGACCGTCGACGACGACGGCCAAGCACTCGACCAGTTCCACAGGCTGCCCGGCCCTGTGCCGATGGCACCGACCGAGCGAAGCGAACGTCCGAGGTCTCCGGTGAGGACGCGGGGGTGTCGCCGCCGCCACCACAGATCGGACCCCGACGCAGCATGACTCTCAGCCTCGTGGAGTTACGGGGCAATGCTCAGACATCGATTTGGGGGAGTCAGTTCTCCAGGCATGGCCAGTCGTGGACCACTGCTGCAGTATGCCGCGGCGCGAGCTGCGGCAGTACGCGAACCGGACTGCCTACCGAATGCGGGAGACCTCCAAGGACCCCGACAACAGCTGACGGGTACGACCGGGGGAGGTCCCCGGTTGTCGGTGCGTGGTGGGACACCGCCGAGGGGGGTGTCTCTGCGCCTCTCACCTCGGGTAGCTCCGTGGTGGTCGTTGTGCGGTAGGGCCCGGCGCGAAGGTGCGGCGCCGGGCCTCGTCACGCCTGACCCGGTTCCCGAAATCCGCCTCCGCCCGAGGCGGCGGCCGGCCCTTTCGCGTGGCCGCGCGTCCTCGAGGGCCGCCGCTGCCCGACGCGGAAGGCGGTGAGGAGCGAACCGCGGCGGTGCCCCCACCCGAGCCACCATGCTCCGGATCGGGAGGACGGACGCGCAGGAGTAAGGTGGGCGTGGCGGGTCTGTTCGCCGGTGGTGTCATCCCGTGGGTGGGAGAACGTTCTGCTTGTACCGGTCCATCCAGTTGCCGGGGGACTGGTAGTTGCACACCACGTAGGTCTCGTACCACTGCGAGCCCTGGCCGGCAGCCCGTGCGCAGCCGATGCGGGTGGTTTCCTTCCACACGACCTGCGTGAAGTTTCCCGTCCCACTGATGTAGCCAGGGTGTGCGTAGTCGTAATCGCGGCTCTCGTTGTACCAGGCGGTCACCGCATCCTTGCAGGTAGCCATCCGGCCGGACACGGTAGTGGCGGACCAGTGTCGGTTTTCCCCGTGGTCTTTGGGCGGCCGGCCGCCGCTGAGCCCTTCGTACTGGGAGATCGTGTCGGCACGACTCTTGGCGTAGTCGACGATCTTGGGGTCGATCTTCAACGGCGGGGCGCCGTGCCTGGCCCGGTAGGTGTTGTGTGTCGTGAGGCAGTCCTGTTGGAAGGCGTCGTCCATCCGCAGCGGCAGTGGAGGGCGGGCCCAGGCCGGGCCCGCCGCCGTCATCAGTGTTGCGAAGGCTGCCGTGGACGCCATCACGGCATGTCGCCGGACTCGGATCATGTCATCTCCCTGTTCCTCGGTTGAGACCACGCGGCATAACGCCAGGAAGCCGCAGAGGACACCAGGTCTGGCGTCTCGCCCTCAACTCCGGACCCTCGTACGGTGCGCTTCCGCAGGGCCTGTCACCGGGTTCACGTACCGCCAGGTGCTCGCCGCCGACCAACTCGCCGCGCAGGGCCCGCCCAGGGCAGCGCTCCGGGGGGTGGCCGGAGGTGCCCGGGTCGGCCGGTCCGGCTCCCAGCGGACGGCGGGCGGCCCGATGGCCCCGGCCGTCCAGGCGGGCCGGCGGCTTCGCGGTCCATTCCGCGTCCGCGGCCCCTGTACCCGTCGCCGTTACCCATGAGGACGCGGCCCGTGAGGGAACCGGTCACCGCGATGACGCAGACGTCGGTGCAGCCCATCTCGATCATGTGGAGGAAGAGATCATGGTCGTGGGATCTGGGTTCTGCGCCGTCGAAGCCGCGGGGTGTCCCCGGTTCTCCACGCGGATTCATGATCAGCAGGGAACACCGCTCCAGCGGCATGAGGCCGTAGAACGGCGTCGCGCCTGAGCCGCCGACGTGCGTGAGGAACTGCCTATGGGCGTCGGGCAGGACGATGTCGTGCTCGGCCTCAAACGCAGCGACGCGTGCTTCCGACAGCTTCGGACCGAGGCGAAACTCGTGTTGCTCTTCCTCGAAGGAGTGGCTGCGCGGGGGTTGGAACGGGATCGCGGCCAGCTTGCGACGCAGGCGGGGTATGCGGGGATCCATGATGCGTCTTCTCTCGTCCCCGCCACCGTATGGGTGACTGTCGTCAGCTGGTCAACGGAGGGCGGCGGCGATGTTCTGACGCCGCTCAGCCGGAGGGCGCCGACGCCGAGGTTGCGCCAGGTCGCCATCGCACACGCAGGCAGCGTGAGCACGACGGCCACCGCCGAACGCCAGGCCGCGTTTCCCGACTGGCTGGACTGGTACAACTACCACCGACCCCACACCGGCATCGACGGTCACACACCAGCCACCCGCGTCACCCACCTGTCCGAACAGCACACCTAGCGGCACCGGCGCCCCGGGCAAGGGGCTCAGGAGAGCTTCACGCAGACGTTCTCGATGACCCTGCCACCGCGGTCCAGGCCACCGCAGACGAGCAGTGGCTCCCCGCTGAACTCGCGGTTGACGACGAACCGTGTCCGAGACACTCCCGCCCTGCTCTTCGCGTAGTCACGCACGAAGCCACGCAGGGTTCCGGCCAGCCCGTCCCTCGTCGTGACGGTGATGTCCTGGACGTAGTCCTTTCCCTGATGAGCGGTGTTGACGCAGATGTAGGTTCCGCATCGAGTGGAGACCTCCGCGCTCGCTGGCACCGCTGTCACCACGCCCAAAGCGCATGCTCCGGCGAGGGCCACCGCGACCGTCGTCAACCGCCGTCGTGCGGCGTCCGCCGACCGAACCATCCTCTGCTGTGCGCGCATCGCTGTTCCTCTCAGTGACTGACATGAGCTGATCCTGAGACGATTCATGTTGTCACGCACTCAAATCCCTGCATATGGGGACATCAGTTCGCCGGTTAGCCCGAATCATCGTGCTTCCCGCGCCTACGGGACCGGACGCCGCCCGCATCTGCCGGTCGAACCGAGCCGGACCTCACAGGCCGAACAGGGCGGGCTCTCACGCAAGTTGCTCGAACCGCTGCCGGGGGTCGGCGAGCAGCTTCCGCTCCCGCAGGTCCATCAACCCGCCGACGCCCTCGACCTCGGCGGCGACCGTGCCTTCCGCCTTGCGGGTGAGCTGGCGGATCCGGAAGGACTTGCCCTCACCCCACTCGAAGGCGCGGGTGACCTCCACCTCGTCCCCGGCGAGCAGCTCGCGCCGGTAGCGGGCCCCCGGCCGCCGCGCGCTCAGCGGCCCGACACGGCGGCCCCGCCCGACGCACAACACCATCGAGGCTGACCACAATCCCCGCACAGCGACAGCGTCCACGCCCCTTCTCAACTCCAGCCACGGCACGGGCGAAGAGGAGCCCCAACCTCGGGGGCGGTGTCAGCGATCCACGGCCGGGAGGCCGGCCAGCGCCGGTGTCGAGCACGAAACGGTCGACGGCCGCGGCCACAGTGCTGTCGGCGCCGATGACGCTCCGCTGGGCAGCAGATCACGCGACCGGTACCAGTACCCGCCCGCTAGCGGGCCAGCCGGCAGGTCTGCCAGCCGCGGCCGTCACGGACCAGCACCCCGCGCTTTTCCAGGTTGGCCAGGTGATAGGCCACCGACGCCGTGCTGCGCGTCCCGATCTCTCGCGCCGGCGTTGTCACGTTGTTGGGTGCGTGACTGTCTGATGGTGCGTCGGGGCGTGGTGGGCACGCGGTCCGGGTGGATCTTCAAACCGTAGTGGGTCGGCCGGCGGCGCGGGTGATCTGGTCCCAGATGGCGAATCGGATGGTCATCTCGGCTCGGTAGCCGGATGCCGTCATCAGGTGGCGGCGGGTCGGAAGTGGGGCGAGATCCCGCTGAACGCGGACAGGAACCGCTGGGGATATCGGCGACATCAAGGACGAAGCGAACCGCGCTCACGATCAGGCCAGCGCGGCCTATCACCGCGCCAAGAAGGTGGAAAGTGAGGACCGGGACGTGTGCACGGAGGCGCTGGGCAAGGCATACAAGGCCCTGCCCGACTTCCGCGGTGGCGACTTCGTTGACACGATGAGCCTGATCGACGCCATTTACCGCGATACGGCGTGCCTCGTTGCCCGTTGCCCTTCCGCACGGGCAACTCCTACCGGCGCCTCCACGCGGTCGGGAGGGTGGAGGCATGCAGACCACACACCTGGCCGGGGCCAGCCTCGTCGCCGCTGTCGTCCGCTCGATCGGCGCCCGCCACGAGGGCGCCCACGACCTGTTACCGACGGCCCGTACCTCGACCTGCGCCGTGTGCTGCGCCCCCCGACGATCCCTTGATGCGCCACCGCACCGGCTGGACCCCAACGTCTACGCCCACGTCCTGGAGACCCGTGACCCCCTTGCTCCAACGGCGGACCGCGGCCGCCCGCCGTCACACCTCCGGGGCCCTGTAAACACCCGCCCGCCCCGCCGCCGCAGCACCGGCGGCGGCGAGGCGGGGGAGGGCCGGGTCCGGGGCCGCCTGCAGGAGCAGCAGCTCGTGGTAGAGCGGGGCGGTCGCCGCGACCAGCAGCGCGCGGGCGTCGGCAGGGCCCGGCAGTTCGCCCCGCCCGGCGGCGCGCGTGACGACCACCGCGCAGCGTGCGTAGCGGTCCTCCCAGAAACGGGACAGGGCGCCGGCCGCCTCGGCCGAGCGGAAGCCCGCGGCGATCAGCGCCGTGGTCAGGCTGGGCCCGCCGCCCGCCAGGGCCTCGTAGACCTCCTGGTTGAGCGCGGTGAGGTCGCCCTCCAGCGATCCGGTGTCGGGCGGGCTCCAGGTGTCGTCGGCCGCGGCGTCGAGTACGTCGGCCAGCAGGCCGCCGACGTCGCGCCAGCGCCGGTAGACGGTGGTGCGGTGTACGCCGGCCCGCTCGGCGACCGTGTCGATCGTCAGCCCGTCGTACCCGCCCGCCATCAGCAACTCGCCCACCGCCGCCAGTACCTGGGCCCGGACCCGGGCGCTGCGGCCTCCCGTCCGGCGCCGCGGTAGGGCCGAATCCGGATGGTCTTCATGGCCGGAACTCTCACTTGTGTGCTCAGCAGCATCCATGGAACGATTTTAAAGCAACATTCGTCGCTATAAGGAGTCTCCGGTGATCCTCACCCGCCCCTCCCACCACCACGTCGCCCTCCCTCCCGTCCCCGAACCCCTGGAGCCGCTCCATGACCGCCCAGCTCACCGCGACTGACCTCGGCAAGTCCTACGCCGGCCGCACCGTCCTCGCCTCCGTCGACTGCTCCGTCATCGACGGAACCCGCCTCGGCATCGTCGGCGAGAACGGATCCGGCAAGTCGACCCTCCTCCGGCTGCTCGCCGGCGCCGAACGCCCCGACACCGGCACAGTCATCGTCCGCGCCGACGGCGGCATCGGCTACCTCCCCCAGGAGGAACACCTCCCCGCCCACCTCACCGTCCAGCAGGTCCTCGGCCGCTCCCTCGCCGGACTCCGCGCCACGGAGGACCGCATGCGCCGCCTGGAGGCACGCATGGCCGACGGCGACACCACCGACGAGACCCTCACCGCATACGCCGACCTCCTCACCGCCTTCGAACTGCGCGGTGGCTACGAGGCCGACGCCCGCACCGAACGCGCCCTGCACGGCCTCGGACTGCTTGGACTGCCCCGCGACCGCACCGTCGGCGGCCTCTCCGGCGGCGAACAGGCCCGCCTGCGCCTGGCCGCACTGCTGGCTTCCGCCCCCGAGGTCCTCCTCCTCGACGAACCCACGAACCACCTCGACCACACGGCCCTCACCTGGCTGGAGGACCACCTCCGCGCCCGCCGCGGCATCACCGTCGCCGTCTCCCACGACCGGCAGTTCCTCGAACGCGTCACCACCGCCCTCCTGGAGGTCGACGGTGACCTGCACCGCACGGTCCGCTACGGCAACGGCTACGCCGGCTACCTCACCGGCCGCGCCACTGAACGGCAGCGCCGCTCCCAGGCCCACACCGCGTGGCGCGAGGAGACGGACCGGCTGCGGGAGTCCGCCGCCGTCACCGCCCGCAAGGTCGCCCCCGGCCGGGCCATGAAGGACGGCAACAAGATGGCCTACGACCGCGCGGCCGGCCGGGTCCAGAACTCCCTGGCGAGCAGGGTCCGCAACGCCGAGGAACGCCTCGCCCGCCTGCTGGCCAACCCGGTCCCCGCCCCACCCGACCCGCTCCGTTTCACCGCCGTGCCGCGCACGACTTCCACCGCCACTGCGGACGGCGGCCCGTCCCTCACGGCATACGACGTGTCCCTGACGGGCCGCCTGGCGCCGGTGAGCCTCACCCTGCCGCCCGGCGGCCGGCTCCTGGTCACCGACCCGAACGGCGTCGGCAAGAGCACTCTGCTCGGCGTCCTCGCCGGCACCGTCACCCCAGACCGGGGCCACGTCGTCCGCCCTGCCCGGACCGGACTGCTGACCCAGCACACCCACCCCGGACCGGCCCACCGCCCACTCCTCGCGGCCTTCGCCGCGGGCTGCCCCGGCCCGCCCGAGGAACACATCGAACAGCTGCTGTCACTCGGCCTGTTCACCCCCGGACAGCTCACCACCCCGGTCGGCACCCTCTCCGCGGGCCAGCGCCGGAGGCTTGCCCTGGCCCGGCTGGTCACCGAACCGGCCGACGTCCTGCTCCTGGACGAGCCCACCAACCACCTCTCACCCGCCCTGGCCGAGGAACTCGACGAGGCCCTCGCCTCCTTCCCGGGCGCCGTGGTCGTCGTCAGCCACGACCGCCGTCTGCGCACCCACTGGCAGGGCGACCGCCTCTCCCTCCGAGCGGCAGCCCCGGCCGCAGCCTGACCCCCTCACTCCCTCTCTGATAGGCCCCCCCTTGACCCTGACCCGCCTGATCCACACCTATGCCCTCCCCACTCCGGGCGCCGGCCCCTACGCCCTCACCGTCGGCCCCGACGGCAACATCTGGTGCACCCTGGTCCACGCGGGCCGCATCGCCCGCCTCACCCCCGACGGCCGGATCGACGAGTTCCCCCTCGACTCCCCCGACTGCGGCCCGACCCTGATCACCGCGGGCCCCGACGGCGCCCTGTGGTTCACCCGCAACCACGACCACCGCATCGGCCGCATCACCCCCGACGGCGAAGCCCGCTCCTACCCTGTCCCCGGCTCAGGCCCGGGCCCCTACGGAATCACCGCCGGCCCGGACGGCGCCGTCTGGTTCACCACCCTCCACACCGCGACCGTCACCCGCATCACCCCGGCCGGCGAACTCACCGAGCACGCCCTCCCCGACGGCTCCTTCCCGTCCTTCCTCACCACCACCCCCGACGGCGCCCTGTGGTGCACCCTCAACCAGGGCAACGCCCTCGCCCGGATCACCGTCACCGGCGAGTTGGCCCTCCACCCCCTGTCGACCCCCGGCGCCGCCCCCGTCGGCCTCGCCGCAGCCCCGGACGGCACCCTCTGGTTCGCCCAGATCGGCACTGGCCACATCGGCCGCCTGACCCCCGGGGGCATCATCGAACACCCCCTGCCGGATCCTCGATGCCGCCCGCACGCCGTGGCGGTGGCCCCGGACGGCTCCTGCTGGTACACGGCATGGGCCACGGGCCGCATCGGCCGCGTCACCCCGGCCGGCACCGCCACCGAGTTCCCCCTCCCCACCCCCGCGTGCGAACCCCACGGCCTCGCCTTCGCCCCCGATGACACCCTCTACGTCGCCCAGGAGAGCGGCGAGGTCACCCGCTGGAACCTCACGTGACACCAATGGGGGTGGCGGGGTCTCAACTCGCCCCTCGTGAGCCGGGGGACAAACCGCAACGCACACGCTCGACCGTGCAACACCGGCTCTGCAACACGCCAGTGCGTTGCACCCCTGACCTGGTCATACATAGGCCCACGGTCGGTCTGGGTGCCCGCGTTGCAGTCCGTGTTGCACCGCCGCCCGGTGCCAGAGGGCAAGACGAAGGCTCCGGCGGTCACGACGTCCCGGGGGCCTTCACTTCGCTGACCTCCCAGCTCAACGACGGGCGAGACGGCGTGTCACGTCCGGTGCATGCCCAGCTTGGCGAGGGCGGCGAGCTGGTCGGCATCCAGCCGGTCTCTCCTCGATTTCGTGTTCGAAATCCATACGCCCAGCTTCACGACTGAGATGCGTCGGCTTCGTTTCAGTGGGAGCGTGTCAGTCACGGTTGAGCAGGGAAACGGTGTTCCTGCTGGTCGTCGGCCTGTGGCTGGTGCCTGCCACTGACACGACGTTGGTACTTCGCGACCTCGCGACTGTCATGGGTCGGTACATTCCCAGCTGGCTCACTGCCACAAAGACGGCACATCTCACAGCCTGAGCGCCGCTCTGCGGTGCGATCAGCCGGGGCCGGGCGTTGCTTCCCCCGGCCCCGGCCATGATCGCCCCATAGCGGCCCACACGGCCGATCGTGAACGGAGAGCCTTGCGATGGGAGTTCACCGACATCGAGTGCAAGGCCTGAAGAGGCGGCTCGTTCGGGGCATGCTCGGGCGACGGGAAGCTTATGTCTTGTTTAACTCGCTGGATGTGGGCACTCGGTAGACGTGGCGTTGATCTTGACGCCTTCCTTACCCCCGGGAGCGCCTCAAGGTGATTCCCATGATGAAAGGTGCCTTCTCATGAGTGCTGTGAACCCGGTCGGCGGTGCAGGCCACGTGGGCGCTGATACGGCCGTTCACCGGCCGCGCCGGCTGTCGACCGAGACGAAGGCCGCCTTCAAGACCACCGAGTTCTTCGCCTACGTCGGCGCGGTCGTCGCGGTGCTGATCGCCTCCATGGTCGTGGGAGACGACGACGGTCACGCCGACTACTTCCGGGCCGACCAGGCATGGCTGTACATCGTGATCCTCACTGTCGGTTACATGATCAGCCGGGGCCTTGCCAAGTCCGGCAGCCGCGACCCCTACGACGAATCCCGCTGAGCGTCCCTCTCCCGCGTAATCCGCAAGGGCAAAACAATCAGTTGCTCACCGGGGCAGGCATGAGGGCCCGGCCAGATCCCTGGCCGGGCCCTCACGCACCACATAGGCTCGCGACCGGCCGGCCGGGTACGGGCCCCCAGCTTGGCAGCGCAGCGGGCAGCACGCCGGTGGCGGCACCCAGGCTACCGCTCCGTCTGTGTGGTCGGAACCGATCTGTGTGCTGGGGCGGGCTGACGGAGTGCGCTGACCAGTGCGCGCGGGTCGTCTGCGTGGAAGCGGATGGTGTGGGCCTCTTCCGTTGCACCGAGCGGGCGGGTGAAAGGGAGTGGCCGGTTCAGCTCCAGGGTCACCGAGGTCTGGCTGCCCACGATCAGGTCGAGGACCCCGTTCTCGGAGAGGGTGATCAGGCTGCCTTCGGGATAGCGCCGGTCGACCCGGACCGAGGCCACCGCGTCCGGCGGTACGGCGAAGTCGAAGAGGGCTCCGTAGCGGATCCGCAGAGAGCCGTCGGGGCGCACGACGTGCGGCCGGGTGACGCAGGCTGCGTGCAGGGCCAGCACGACGACGACGCCATACAGGTCGAGTACCAGGATCACCCGGTGGACCACCGGCCAAGGGATGAGCAAGGCCAGGACCACCGTCTCGATGACCATCACGAAGAGCAGCCCGTACATCATCGCGGTCTGGGGACCGGTGTACGCGGCAGCTAGGTCCCCGGGGCGGACCCCGTGCGTGCCGCGCCGGACCCACCGCCCCAGGGAGGCGAGGGCGCGCAGTTCGTGGAGGACCAGGCGGCGGACCGTCACCGGCACCGCCTCCTGCACGGCGGATCGCCACGCCGCCCGGCGGTCCGCGCCGCGGGCGCGCGCGGCGACGTACAGGGAGCGCAGCACCCAGGCTTCCAGCAGCAGCACTGCGAGCACCAGCGCCTCGGCGCCCGCCAGCGCCCACCAGGGCGGCCGGACCCCGGCCACCAGGCAGGCCGCCAGTGCCAGTTCCCCCGGCAGTACGGCGGCCACCGCGACCCGCGCCCCCCGTACGCCCCTTGCCCGGCCGCTCATCCCCGGCCCCTTTCCACGAAAGCCTCCATGAGCCGGCCCACGGCTTCCGCCTGCGCTGGGGTGTAATCGGCGAGCAGCGCCTCCTTGAACCCGGTCACGACCACCCCGTCCTCGGGGATCGCGGCGAACAGCTCCTCGGGGACGGCTGCCATCAGGTCAGCCGCCAGGGGTGCGATCCTCGGATCGTCGGTGGGGGCATCGGCGAGCGCGTCGAGGCGCTCATACAGTTCGACAACCGCGGGATCGACGACCAGCGTCCCGAGCAGCGCGAACATCTCTTGGTCACCGGTGCCGGTGGCGTCCAGCAGCGCGAGGTACTCGCGGTCCTTGGCCGCGCTCGGCGAGTCTGTTCGGGGGGCCTGTGCCAGCAGTGCGGCGAGGGCGGGTGAGACGGGCCCGGTCGCGCCGGGCGGCTCGGCGAGCAGGGCGCCGAGTCGGCAGCGGCGCTCCCTGATGTCGGCTTCCTGACGGGCCAGGTCGGCGTCGAGTTCTTCCAACATCTCGGTCAGTTCGCGCCCCGCATCGTCGGCGAGGGCGTCGCGCACTTCATCGAGGCTGAGGCCGAGTTCGGTGAGCCGGCGCACCCGGGCGAGCAGGACGGCGTCGCGGACGCTGTAGGCCCGGTAGCCGTTGGGGCGCCGCTCCGGCTCCGGGAGCAGCCCGACATGGTGGTAGTGCCGGATCGCCCGGGTGGTGAGCCCCACGAGCGCGGCGATCTCTCCGATTCGCATGCCGCCAGTAGAAACCCTGCCGTTGCGTCAAGGTCAAGCGGCGAAAGCATCGTCGGGCGCAAAACGGTTCAAGCGCGTCTACACACCGGCGTGGTATGTCCTCGCCAGCGCAAGTATCTGGCCAGGGTCCGCTCCCGCTACCCCTCGTCGTCCTCGTCGAGTTCCACTGTGTCGGGGTCGCGAAGCGGGCTTAGGGCGCCGCCAGCCGGGGTGGAGGCGGTGAAGCTGTAACGGCCCAGGACGTTGAGGTTGCGGTGCTTGAGCGGGGACAGGCGGGCGATGTCCTCGTCCCGGATCTCGTGGCCCTCGGCACGGAGCCGGGCGACGGCGGCGTCGATGTACCGGGTGGTCCAGAGCACCACGGCGTTGAGGACCAGGCCCAATGAGCCGAGCTGGTCCTCCATCCCGTCCCGGTACGCCTGGTGGATGGTGCCGCGCTTGCCGTGGCACACGTCGCGGGCCAGCTTGTGCCGGGACTCCTGCACGGTGAGCTGGCGGTTCATCTGGCGCCGGTAGGTGTCGTCGACCGGGTCGACGACGCGGAGCAGGTGCTCGGTCTTGGCGATCCGGCCGTACTCGGCGAATGCCTGCCCCAGCGGGGTCGGGTGGCCCTCGCGTCCGAACATCCGCAGCAGGTCGTAGGCGCGAACCTGGTTCATGACCAGAGAACCGGCGACCCGGAGCATGTCCGGCCAGTGAGTGATCACCTTGTTCAGGTTGACCCGGTTGCGGGCCAGCGGCTCCAGTGGCCCGTGCGTGCCGGTCTCTACGCCGGGAAGGGACGCGCGCCAGAACCGTTGGTCGTCCAGGTCTTTGAACCGAGGACTGAAGTTGTAGCCCAGGATGCGGAAGATGCCGAACACGATGTCGCTGTACGAGGCGTTGTCGGTGGCGACCATCTCCGGCTTCACCCCGCCGTCGAGGTTCAGCAGGGCGTCCAGGATGTGCAGGGAGTCGCGCGGCGTGCCCGGCACCACCATCTGCCCGATGCCCGCGACCTGATCGTTGACGGCGTTGAGCCAGGTGATGCCGCGCTTGAACCCGAAGTACTTCGGCGACGGGGCAGCGTTGATGGTGCGGACGGGAACGACGAATCGCAATCCGTCGACCGAGGCCAGCAGCCCGTCTCCCCAGTACCGCACGATCGGCACCTGGCCCTGCGCCTCGATCAGTGCGGCGTTCGCCGCGGCGATGGTGTCGGCCCGCAGGTAGAACTGGTCGACATGCACCAGCCGGGAACGGTGAAGCGCCTCATGCGCGGGGTTGATGACCGGAGTCATGCCGATGTTGCACGCCTCCGAGACCAGGAGGGCCACCAGCGAGGTGGTCAGGTCCTTCATGCGGGTTGTGCCGTCGCCCAGGTGTACGAAGGCGTCCAGGAACCCGGTCCAGCCGTGCACCTCGAACAACAGCTCCGGCAGGTCGATCTTCGGGAGCATCTTCTCCACCCGCTCCCGCGGCCACGTCAGGGACTTCGGCTCGCCCAGCGCGCCGAGCTTGGACACGTTCAGCTTCGCCCGGCCGCCGGGCGGGACCTCGATGGTGACCTTCGTGTCCTGCCCAGCCGTCCCCAGCCGCTCCGCCATCTGCTTCCACGCTGCATCCAGCGCCGTCACCAGCGCGGCCAGGTGCTCCTCGACCGGCATATCCAGGCTCAGACCCGCCAGAACATCCTCCCGCACGGCCTCCCACTCCGTACCGTCCAGCAGCCGGGCGCGCGGGTCGGACCAGCGGTGCGAGGGAGAGGCGAACACGTCCCGGCGCTGAAGCGCGCGGTGCAGCTGCTCCAGCACGCACACCACGTATGCGTCCCGGTCCACGGCCCCCGGCGGCAGCTCGGCGTTGGCCTACACCGCCTTGCGCCACGCGGCCGGCACCAGCTTGTCATCGATCTCGCGCGGCAGCAGCGGCTTGTCCTTCACCCGCCGCCGCGCCAGAGCGGGCAGCCGCTTCACCCCGGCCAGCACCCGCTTCCCGCCGGTCGCCGCGTCCAGGGCCTTCGACTCGCCCAGCAGCGACAGGAATGGCCGCACCGTGTTGTACCGGGTGTGCCAGCGCCGCCCGCATCGCGACGGCCGCCGAGTCCTCGTCCTCCGGCACCAGCGAAACCACCAGCACGGCCGCACTCATCACCGTGGCCCGGGGCGCGACCTCCTCCACCGCCCGCCACAGTGCCGCCGCATCCAGATCCGTGCCGTGTGCCTCGACCAGCTCCAGCTCCTCGAACAGCACCTTCGCCGCCCGCGCCAGGGTCCGCGACGCCTTCTCCAGCTGCGGCAGCGTCGCGAGCCGCTCCTTGTCCGTCGCCCGCTTCGCCGTGCTGATCAGCCTCGTCGCCATCAGCACCGAGAACAGGTCCAGGGCCTCATCGATCGCTTTGGCCTCAAGGTGGCGCATCACCGCGGTGAGCATCGCCGTGCGCTTGGGCTCTGCGGCCCGCTCCAGGCTCGCAGCCTTGGACCCCAGCCTGTAACGGGCCAGCGCCGCGAGCCGGTTCGGCGGGATCTGCGAAAGCTTCAACCGCCCCAGCTGGAACGCACCGATCTCGTCGACCCGCTCCAGCGACCGCGCGAACGCCGTGCCTGTCGTACGCGTCGGCGGCCGGCGCAGCCGCTCCAACTCCGAGTACCGGCCGCCCTCCGGCGTCGCCAGCGTGGCCACCAGGTCCGCCGGCAGCACAGGGTCCGCGCGGTGAGCCGCCCTGGCCACGGTGGCGTGCAGCCGCTTCTCCGCGATCGTGCGAACCTCCGACACCTGCCGGGCCAGCACCGAGACACCCGGCAGCAGCACCCGGTTCCGCCGCAGCCAGCCCACCGCCTGGTTGAACAGCGCGACCGGCCCCTCCGCATGGGTCCACGCCCGGCCGTGCAGGAACGTCCGGAACTTCCGCCCCCACACCGCATCTTCGTACGGGTGGTAGCCGTAGGCGTCCCGGATCTCCCACGCGTGCTCGTACGCCGTCTTCAGCCGCTCGGTGTACCGCTTCACGCACGACGGGTCCTGAATGCCGAGCTGTACGGCCAGGTGCTCGACCACCGGCCACGGCACCACGAGAGGGTCCTCCAGAAACAGCCCCACGTAGCGGACCGTGCACATCTGGAGAGCGAAGCCCAGCTGATGGTGCTTCGTACGCCGCAGCGCGATCAGATCCCGGTCGACATCGTCCAGGAATAAGAACCGCTCCAACTCAGGTCTCGTCGGCTCCTCGGCGAACTTTCCGTACGCCTCGGCCTGATCATCAGTTAAGAACTCCACCGGCATGACGCGGACCGTAGCCAGGCCCCACCCGTGATCGACGATCTTTCGGCGAACCCCAGTTCTGGGGATGATCGCTGTGCTAGCCGACCATGATCCTTCTCAGCGCCAACGGCTGTACCGATGTTCCCCAAGGCCGGGTCAGCTCGGCCGCCGTCTCGACGGCGATGATCCCGGGCGAGGCCCTTCGACTGCTGCTCCATGAGGACTCCGATCTGGTGCGCGGCCTCACCGAATGCTGCACCCGCGACCTCGAAGCCCAGCCCGACCTACGCGTCGAACAAGGCCTCCTCTACACCACCTACGCGTCCTGGTGCAGCA
>NZ_JBVIQK010000028.1:0-64959 GCF_055577115.1 Streptomyces sp. NPDC033216
CGTGCCGTGCGGACGCTCCGGCGTCCCCTCCGAGCGCGGGAAGAACTCGTACCAGGAGCCGTACAGCGCCCGCTCCCGCTCCACCAGCAGGGGCAGCGTCTCCGACTCGGTCACCAGCTCCCGCACCGGATGGCGGGCCAGGACGGTGTCCACGTCGGGGTCCAGGGCGGCCGCCAGCCGGGAGGCGGCCGGGCGGGACTCGTCGCGCAGGGCGTCGACGGCGGCGAGCAGGACGTCCCGTTTCGCCCGGGTCCCGGCGTCCGCCTCGGGCAGTGCGGCGGCGGCGCGCTCGTAGAGCCGGGCGCCCTCCTCCAGCACCAGATCGGTGTCGATGCCCGCCGGGATCTTGATGCGCGCGTGGTGCCGCCAGGTGCTGACCGGGTCGCCCCAGGCCTGAACGGTGTACGTCCAGCGGCCCGGCGCGTCCGGGGTGACGTCGGCGCCCCAGCGGTCGGTGCCGGGGGCCAGCTCGCGCATCGGCGTCCAGGGGCCGGGACGGCCGTCGGGATCGCGCAGCACGACGTTGGCGGCGACGGCGTCGTGGCCCTCGCGGAACACCGTGGCCGAGACCTGGAAGGTCTCCCCGGTGACCGCCTTGGCGGGCCGGCGGCCGCCCTGGACGACAGGCCGGACGTCGAGTACGGGTATGCGCCCCACGGCGGTCCCGTCACCCGCGGAGGATCGCTCCGGGGCCGGCGGTCCGGCGCTGGGACGCACGGAGGGTGGTGCTGCGGTGCGAGGGGGTGTCGGGGGTGCTGACGAGTGGTGCGTGGCGGGCATGACCGCTCCTGTCCGCATCAACGAGGGTGGGCGGATGGATGTGGGGAGGTGGGTCCTGCGACTTACGGGGTGGATGGTGCCGGGTACTGCGGGGCCTGCCGGGAGCCGGGCGCGCCGGGGCGCGGCCCGGCGGGCGGATGCCGGGGTCGGGCGCGTCGCACGGCGTGCTCTCGTCGTACGGCGCGCTCTGGTCGTACGGATCGTTGTACCGGAGGAGCCTTCCCACCCTATTCGGGTGAGCAATCCGGCCCGTTGTTAACTGCTCGCGCGTATGAATTCACAAAGTCCGACCTCGTCCGGGCGGCAGTTCCGCGGGGCGCGGGACCCGCGGGAACCTGTCCGGTGAACCGGCGCCCCGGCCGGACATCTTGCCGTTCGTGGCCCTCCGACCAGCGCTCGTTCCATCGTGAGCGGACAGGGCCCTCGGCTGTGCGGCACGGTACGGCGCGACCGCGCCGGCCGCGCGCGGCGCCGCCACGACGCACCGGAAGAGGTCGCGCGCCCCGTACCGCTCGTGCGGCCCGCGACGTGCTGGACGCACCTGGGGCGAACGGACCGAGCCCCGAGCCGTGCGGGGAGGAGGCGACGCGGGCCTCTTCGCGGTCGGTCGCGCCGGCGGTGATCGCCTGCCGAGACGACACCTACGCCGATCACACGTCCGGGCCATGGTCCGAGTTCCCCTCCTCGACTCGGCGCACGACGACGGTGCCGGGTGCGCCCCTCGCAGCCTCTCCTGCGGCGCGAAGTGTCACAAGGTGGCCCGCGGGGGTGGAATCGGCCATAAAGGGGCGCACTCGGGGGCTCCGGGGCGCCGGTCAGGGCGTCCGGGTGAGCCGGGCGGGGCGACCGGATCGTACGGCGGGGCGTGGGAAGCCCCGTCGAGGGCCGAAGTACGGGCCCGGCGGCGGCGGCCTCCAGCAAGTCCGGCGCCGACGCCGGTACCGTCATGAGAGACGTTGACGCACACTGCCGTGCGCCCACTCCTCACGCACGCCGAGGTGGAATGTGAAGGCGATCCGTCGATTCACTGTCCGACCCCTTCTCCCCGAACCCCTCCGGCCGCTCAGTGACCTCGCGCGCAATCTGCGCTGGTCATGGCACGCGGAAACCCGTGAACTCTTCCGGTCCGTCGACCCCGAACACTGGGCGGCCGCGGGCGGCGACCCCGTACGGCTGCTCGGCGGCGTACGTGCCGCACGCCTCCGGGAACTGGCCGAGGACCGCCACTTCCTGAGCCGGCTGACCGCCGCCGCCGACGACCTGCACGCCTATGTGACCGGCGACCGCTGGTACCAGGAACAGTCCGCCGACCTGCCCTCCGCCGTCGCCTACTTCTCCCCGGAGTTCGGCGTCACCGCCGCCCTGCCCCAGTACTCCGGCGGCCTCGGCATCCTCGCCGGCGACCACCTGAAGGCCGCCAGCGACCTGGGCGTCCCCCTCATCGGGGTCGGGCTGCTCTACCGGCACGGATACTTCCGCCAGACGCTCTCCCGCGACGGCTGGCAGCAGGAGCACTATCCCGTCCTCGACCCCAACGAACTGCCGGTGACCCAGCTGAAGGAGGACGACGGCACGCCCGCCCAGGTCTCCCTCGCCCTTCCCGGCGGAAAACAACTGCACGCCCGGATCTGGCTGGCCCAGGTCGGCCGGGTACCGCTGCTGATGCTCGACTCCGACGTCGAGGAGAACGACCTCGGCGAACGCGGGGTGACCGACCGGCTCTACGGCGGCGGCAGCGAACACCGGCTGCTCCAGGAGATGCTCCTCGGCATAGGGGGTGTCCGGGCGGTACGCACGTACTGCCGGCTGACCGGACACGCCGCGCCCGAGGTCTTCCACACCAACGAGGGGCACGCCGGGTTCCTCGGCGTGGAACGGATCGCCGAGCTGTGCGACGAGGGGCTCGACTTCGACTCCGCCCTGGAGGCGGTCCGCGGCGGAACGGTCTTCACCACGCACACCCCCGTACCGGCCGGCATCGACCGCTTCGACCGCGAACTGGTCGCCCGGCACTTCGGACCCGGCGCGGAACTCCCGCGCATCGACGTCGGCCGCATCCTCGACCTGGGCATGGAGACCTATCCGGGCGGCCAACCCAACCTCTTCAACATGGCCGTGATGGGCCTGCGCCTCGCCCAGCGCGCCAACGGCGTCTCCCTCCTGCACGGCCAGGTCAGCCGGGAGATGTTCGCCGGCCTGTGGCCCGGGTTCGACCCCGAGGAAGTCCCGATCACCTCCGTCACCAACGGCGTGCACGCCCCGACCTGGGTGGCCCCCGAGGTGCTCCGGCTGGGCGCCCGGGAGACCGGCGCCCCGCGCGCCGAGGACGCGCTGAGCGCCGGCGACTCCGACCGCTGGAACTCCGTCGCCGGGATCGCCGACCAGGACATCTGGGACCTCCGCCGCGACCTGCGCGAACAGCTCGTCGTGGAGGTACGGCGGCGGCTGCGCGCCTCCTGGCGGCAGCGCGGCGCGGGCACGGCCGAGCTGGGCTGGATCGACGGCGTGCTCGACCCCGACGTCCTCACCATCGGGTTCGCGCGCCGCGTCCCGTCGTACAAGCGGCTCACCCTGATGCTGCGGGACCGGGACCGGCTGATGGACCTGCTCCTGCACCCCGAGCGGCCCGTCCAGATCGTCGTCGCCGGCAAGGCGCACCCCGCGGACGACGGCGGCAAGCGCCTCGTCCAGGAACTCGTCCGGTTCGCCGACGACCCCCGCGTCCGCCACCGCATCGTCTTCCTCCCCGACTACGGCATGGCCATGGCGCAGAAGCTGTACCCCGGCTGCGACATCTGGCTGAACAATCCGCTGCGCCCGCTGGAGGCCTGCGGCACCTCCGGCATGAAGGCGGCGCTCAACGGCTGCCTCAACCTCTCCGTCCTGGACGGCTGGTGGGACGAGTGGTTCCAGCCCGACTTCGGCTGGGCCATCCCCACCGCCGACGGCTCCGGCACCGACGCCGACCACCGTGACGACATCGAGGCGGCGGCGCTGTACGACCTGCTGGAACAGCGCGTCACCCCGCGCTTCTACGAGCGCGGCCAAGGCGGGCTGCCCGACCGCTGGATCGAGATGGTCCGCCAGACCATCACCCTCCTCGGCCCGAAGGTGCTGGCCGGCCGTATGGTCCGCGAGTACGTCGAACGGCTCTACACCCCGGCGGCCCAGGCCCACCGCGCACTCGACCCGGACACGGCCCGCGACCTGGCGACCTGGAAGGCGAGGGTGCGCGCCGCCTGGCACGCCGTCGCCGTCGACCACGTCGAGACCTCCGCGGCCGCCCCGACCGCCGAACTCGGCACGACGCTGGCCCTGCGGGTCCGCCTGCGGCTGGGGGAACTCACTCCCGACGACGTCGAGGTCCAGGCCGTCTCCGGCCGCGTCGACGCGGAGGACCGGATCACGGACGGCACGGCGGTCCCCCTGAAACCCCTGGGCGGCCCCGACCTGGAGGGCCGCTGGGTCTACGAGGGCCCCCTCTCCCTCGACCGCACGGGCCCCTACGGCTACACGGTCCGCATCCTGCCGGACCACCCGCTGCTCGCCTCGGGGGCGGAGTTGGGGTTGGTCGCGGGGCCTTCGGAGGAGCTGGTGGAGGGGGCGGGGGTGCTGATGCGGTAAGGGGGGTGACGTGAGGTGAGGGCGGGTCCTACGGTGCGTGTGGTCGCCGTGGGGCCCGTTCCGTACTGCCTGGATGCCTACGGTGTGTTCGCGCAGGGTGAGCACTTCGGCGCCGGCCTTCGAGACGTCCCACGACATCGACGGAGCCCGCAAGACCACCGAGGAGCCCGCGGTCGAGCCCTTTCGTGACCGGAAGGACGACCGCCCATCTGGCGAAGTCACTGCGCGACGTGTCCTCAGTGGCCACGGGGAGGTGCGGAAGTGCCACGGGCCGCAGGGTCGCGCCGCGCACTTCCGCTCGAGGGCGGCAGGCTCGGCGGAAGGCGGGAAGTGGCATGTATGCGCAGGTGTACATCACTGCACCTGATCGAATGCAAACAGGTGAGCCGCCGGACGCCCCTCCCTGCTACTCCTTCGGGCCCGCCGTGACCAGCCCCCGCAGCACCGCCCCGCACCTGCGGGCGTAGGCCTGCTGCAACTGCCGTGTCGCGGGGCCGCCCGCTCGGGCGTACCACTTGGCCGGTCGGCTGAACGCCGACACCGTCAGCCAGACCGTGCCGTCGCCCGTGCGGTCGACGACGAAGGACTCCTCGCCGGATTCCGGGTGGCCCGCCAGTGTGCCGTACGCCCAGCCGGCGCGGCGGCGTTCCTCCATCGTCCAGACGACGCGGCAGGGCGCCTTGATGACGCCGCCCAGGGTGACCGTGACATCCACATCGGGGGCCGCGCGGTCGGCGCTCGCCTCGATGCCGACGCCGAGGGTGCGGTGCATCTCCCAGGTGAGGACCGCCTCGGCGGCGCGGCGGAAGACCTGCTCGCCCTCGCCGAGGCGCGTGCGCACGCGCAGGGCGTGGAAGCCGGGCGGGCAGAAGCCGGGCTCGCGCGTGGCGCCGACGTCCTCGTACGTGAAGTCCCCAACTGACATGGGACCCAAGAGTAGGGCGGCACCCGGAACGCCTTCCTCCCGGGTGCCGCCCCATGTCCGTCGAGCGATCAGGCGACGTTGACCGCCGTCCAGGCGGCCGCGACCGCCTTGTACTCCGTGCTGGTGGAGCCGTACAGCGCGGACGCCGCGCTCAGGGTCGCCGTGCGGGCGCCCGCGTACGTGGTCGTCGACGTCATGTACGACGTCAGCGCCTTGTACCAGATCTGGACCGCCTTGGCGCGGCCGATGCCGGTGACCGTCGAGCCGTTGTAGGTCGGGGAGTTGTAGCTCACCCCGTTGATCGTCTTCGAGCCGCTGCCCTCGGAGAGGAGGTAGAAGAAGTGGTTCGCGGGCCCGGACGAGTAGTGCACGTCCAGGTTCTTCAGCGACGAGGACCAGTAGTTGGCCGAGCCGCCGTCCTTGCTCGGCTGGTCCATGTAGCGCAGCGGGGTGCCGTCGCCGTTGATGTTGATCTTCTCGCCGATGAGGTAGTCACCGGGGTCCGAGGAGTTCGCCGCGTAGAACTCGACCGCCGTGCCGAAGATGTCGGACGTGGCCTCGTTCAGGCCGCCGGACTCGCCGGAGTAGTTCAGGCCCGCCGTGTTCGAGGTGACGCCGTGGGTCATCTCGTGGCCGGCCACGTCCAGCGAGGTCAGCGGGTGCGTGTTGCTCGTGCCGTCGCCGTACGTCATGCAGAAGCAGCTGTCGTCCCAGAAGGCGTTGACGTAGGCGTTGCCGTAGTGGACGCGGGAGTACGCGGCCACGCCGTTGTTCTTGATGCCGTTGCGGTTGAAGGTGTTCTTGTAGAAGTCCCAGGTGGTCTGGGCGCCGTAGGCCGCGTCGACCGCCGCCGTCTGGTCCGAGGTGGAGCTCGAGGCCGCGCCGGTGCCCCAGGCGTTGTCGGCGTCGGTGAACAGCGTGCCCGCCGAACTGGTCGTGCTGCGCGCCTTGTTGTACGTCTTGTGGCCGCCGCGCGAGGTGTCGTACAGCTGGTACGTCGAGCCGGACAGAGCCGTGCCGAGGGTGACCGTGCCGGAGTAGAGGCTCTTGCCGGTGCCGGTCTCGATGCCCTGGTACTCGTACAGCTTCTCGCCGGAGGCCGCGTCGGTGATGACGTGCAGCTCGTTGGGGGTGCCGTCCTCCTGGAGGCCGCCGACGACGGTCTCGTAGGCCAGGACCGGCTTGCTGCCGTTGCCCGCCCAGATCACCTTGCGGGGTGCCTGAGAGGCCTCCGTGTCGTCGGAGCCCGCCGCCTTCGCCAGCGACAGCGCCTGGCTCTCGGCCTTGCCGGCGGCGACGGCCGGGGTGGTCGAGGCGACCTTGATGGTGGCGTTCGTCGCCTTGGTGACGCCCTTGCTCGCGCCGGTGGCCGACTCGTGGACGACCAGGTCGCCGCCGAGGACCGGCAGGCCCGCGTAGGTGCGCTCGTAGCGGGTGTGGACCGTGCCGTCGGCGTCCTTGACGACGTCGCGGACGACCAGCTTCTCCTGGGCGCCGAGGCCTATCTCCTGCGCGGTCGAGCCGGCGTCCGCCTGCTTGTCCTGGATCAGGGCGGTACGGACGGCCGGGGCCAGCGTGGTCGGGACGGCGAGAGGCTTCGCGGCCGTCGCGTCGGTGGGGGTCTGGGCGGCGGCGCTGCCGGAGGTGAGTCCGGTCGTGACGAGGGCTCCGGCCGCGACGGCGGTCGCGATGGCCAGGGTGGTGCGCTTGTGACGCGCGTAGAGGGAGGTCACACAAGCTCCTTGGGTGTGGGGGGTGTCCGGGCGGCTTGGGGTGCCGGCCGTGACGGCTGTGAAGTTGTGCGGCGGGTGACAGGAAGAGTGGCATCCGGGTCGCGTACATGTCAGGACCCCAAAGTGATGTTGGCCGAAAATCGACCAACCAGTGAACATTGCCGCCATGTGAACGGACGTGACCTCGGTCAAAGGCCGACAGGGAGCGGGTAATCCGCCGGCAAAAAGAGGACGCCGCCCCGGGGCCGAAGCTCCGGGGCGGCGTCCTGCGGGTGGGGGGTGGGCTCGGGTGCGGCCCCCTGGCGGCGACCTACGGGAAGGTCAGCTTCCAGCTGTTGATGTAGCCGGTGTCCGCGGCCGCGTTGTCCTGGACCCGCAAGGTCCAGACACCGTTGGCGACTTCGGACGACGCGTTCACCGTGTACGTGGTGTTGATGTTGTCCGCGCTCCCGCCGGTGCCGTACGCCTTCAGCGTGTACGCCGTGCCGTCGGGGGCGAGCAGCTGCACCTGGAGGTCACCGATGTAGGTGTGGACGATGTCGACCGCCACCGCGAGGTTCGACGGCGCGTTGCCCGTCCGGCCGGAGACGGTGATCGGCGAGGTGACCGCCGCGCCGTTGTCCGGAATCGATACGTCGGTGGTGCTCTCGAAGGAGGTGCCGCCACCGCCGCCACCGGGCCGCGCGCCGACCGCGATGGCCGCCCACGCGTTCTGCACCGCCGTGTACTCGGCGCTCGTCGTGCCGTACAGCTCACCGGTCGCCGCGAGCGTGCCGGTGCGGGCCGCGGCGTAGTTGGTGGTCGAGGTGAACTTCGTGGTCAGCGCGCGGAACCAGATCTTCTCCGCCTTGGCCCGGCCGATGCCGGTCACCGGCAGCCCGTCCGAGGTGGGCGAGTTGTACGTGACACCGTTGATGGTCTTGGTGCCGCTGCCCTCGCTCAGCAGGTAGAAGAAGTGGTTCGCCGGGCCCGAGGAGTAGTGCACGTCGATCGAGCCGAGGCCGGAGTACCAGCTGTCCTTGGACGAGCCGTCCTTGCTCGGCTTGTCCATGTAGCGCAGCGGCGTGCCGTCGCCGTTGATGTTGATCTCCTCGCCGATGAGGTAGTCACCGATGTCGGAGGAGTTGTTGGCGTAGAACTCGACGGTCGAGCCGAAGATGTCCGACGTCGCCTCGTTCAGTCCGCCGGACTCGCCGCTGTAGTTGAGCCCGGCCGTGTTGGAGGTGAGCCCGTGGGTCATCTCGTGCGCGGCCACGTCGATCGACGTCAGCGGGTTGGCGTTGCCGGAGCCGTCGCCGTACGTCATGCAGAAGCAGCTGTCCGACCAGAACGCGTTCACGTAGTTGTTGCCGTAGTGGACGCGGGAGTACGCGCCGACCCCGTCGCCGCGGATGCCGGAACGCCCGTGCACGTTCTTGTAGTAGTCCCAGGTCAGCTGGGCGCCGTAGGCGGCGTCGGCGCCGGCCGACTCCAGGTTCGACGGGCTGCCGTTGCCCCAGACGTCGTCGGGGCCGGAGAAGAGGGTGCCGGTGCCGGAGGTGCCGCGGTTGAGGTTGTAGGTCTTGTGACCGCCGCGGGTGCCGTCGGTGAGGTTGTACGTCGACCCGGACTGCGTGCTGCCGATGGTGACCTGGCCGCTGTACACCGTGTTGCCGGTCCCGGTCTCGATGGCTTCCCACTCGTACAGCTTGGCGCCCGTGGTGGCGTCCGTGACGACGTGCAGTTCCTGCGGGGTGCCGTCGTGCTGGAACCCGCCGACGACCGTCTCGTAGGCCACGGTCGGCGTGCCGTTCGCGGCCCAGATCACCTTCCGGGGCGCGCGGTTGACGTCGGGGTTCTTGGCGCCCTCCGCCTTCGCCGCCGACAGCGCCTGGGCCTCGGCCTTGGCCGCGGGCACCTTGGCCGTGGTGGTGGCCGGCTTGATGGCCGCGCGAGTGGCCTTGACCACGGACTCCGTCGCACCGGCCGGGGTGCTCTCGACCACCAGGTCGCCGCCGAGGACCGGCAGGCCCGCGTAGGTGCGCTCGTAGCGGGTGTGGACCGTGCCGTCGGCGTCCTTGACGACGTCCCGGACGACGAGCGCCTCCTTGGCGCCCAGGCCCAGTTCCCTGGCCTGCTGCGCCTTGCCGGCGTTCGCGTCGCGGATCAGCTCGGCGCGCTGGGCGGGGGTGAGGCGGACCGACTCGGAGCCCGGTATCGCCTGGCCGACCGCGCGCGGTGACTGCTCGGGGGCGGCCGTCGCGGCGCCGGACTGCACGGCGGCGGCGATGAGCGCGGAGACGCCGACGAGGGCGAAGGCCGCGGCTCTCCGGGAGGGGGTGTGGGAGGTGCGTCTGCGAGAGGGACTGCTGCTCAACACTGACTCCTTCTGCGCGGCCGCGGGTCACGCGGCCGGGGGAGACCGCACGGCGGGTGGGCCGCGCGGGCACAACTAGGGCCGTACGCAGAACGGGTGAAGCTGTGGGGTTGCTGTGCAGTAGCAGTGGGAAGAGTGGCAGCCGACAGCGCTATCTGTCAGGAGCGCGTCAGGAAGTTGGCCGGAAAACGGTTCGTTGTCCGGGAGTTCATGTTCGATATACGGATCCGATCACGGCGGGTCGCCCCGCTGCCGTACGGGAGGTCCTCCACGTCCCGCCGCTCCCCGTGCCACGTGCCCCACAGCGCCGCGTACCCCCCGCCCGTGTGCACCAGCTCCTCGGGCGTGCCGAGTTCGGTCACCCGGCCGTTCTCCATCACGGCCACCCGGTCCGCGTCGTGCGCGGTGTCAGCCGGTGGGCGATGGCGATGACCGTGCGGCCCTGTGCGGCCACGGGGACCGGCATCCGGTGTGCGGGTCGCGCCGGGCGGGCTGACCGTGCCGGCCGGCGCGCGGCCCACGCACAGCGCCGCAGGACCCGCGGGCGCGTCGGCGGTGCAGGACGTGGCGATGGTCCGCACGTCGCCGACGCCGATCGTGACGACCTCCCCGGCCCCGATCCGGCGCGGCAGCGCGGCGCCCAGCCGGACCGCGTGCCTGACGACCACCTTCACCGTGCGGAAGTCGGCGTCCATGCGCAGCCGGGTCATCGTGCGGTGCCGCATGATGCTCACCCAGGAGTTGAACGCCCCACCAGGAAGAACGCGGCCGTCCAGCCCGCCAGCGCGGCGGTGTCACCGCGTTCCAGGTCGTCGTCGACCGCCTTCGACATCAGGTAGGGCACGACCGCCATCAGCACCATCCAGACGCTGGCCGGCACCGCTCCCGCCAGCGCCCGACCAGGCTGCCGACAGGTCAGCCACCACAGGTACGACCAGCCTCCCCGGCAGTCGGGCGTGCCGGGGTCGGCGTGGACGTCGATCGGCAGCCTCCGCGTCCGTCCGGCCCTCAGGCGAGACTGTCCCGCCAGGCGCGGTGCAGGTCGGCGAACCGGCCGGCACCCGCGACGAGTTCGTCCGGGGTGCCGTCCTCCACGATCCGTCCGTGCTCCATCACGAGCACCCGGTCGGCGACCTCCACGGTCGACAGCCGGTGCGCGATCACCACCGCCGTACGGCCCTTCAGCACCGTCGCCATCGCCGCCTGCACGGCCCGTTCGCCGGGCACGTCGAGCGAGCTGGTCGCCTCGTCGAGGATCAACACCGCCGGATCCGCGAGCAACGCCCGTGCGAACGCCACGAGTTGGCGCTGTCCGGCGGAGATGCGGCCGCCGCGCCTGCGGACGTCCGTGTCATAGCCGTCGGGCAGGGCGCTGATGAACTCGTGCGCGCCGAGCGCCTTCGCCGCCCGCTCGATGTCCTCCCGGCTCGCGTCCGGCCGCCCGATCGCGATGTTCTCGGCGACCGTGCCGGAGAACAGGAACGCCTCCTGCGTCACCATGACCACCCCGCGCCGCAGTTCGGCCGTCGCCAGGTCGCGCAGGTCGACGCCGTCGAGGAGGACCCGGCCCGCCGTCGGGTCGTAGAAGCGGGCGAGGAGCTTGGCCAGGGTGGACTTCCCGGCGCCGGTCGTGCCGACCACGGCGACGGTCTGCCCGGCGGGCAGGGTGAGGTCGAGGCGGGGCAGCACCTCGCCGCCGGTGCGGTAGCCGAAGCCGACACCGTCGAAGACGACCTCGCGGCCCGGCATGCCCGACCGGCGGGCCGGAAGCTCCCGGGGCGCGGTCGGCTCGGGCACGGACGGCTCCTGGGCCAGCAGCCCCGCGATCTTCTCCAGGGAGGCCGCCGCCGACTGGTAGGAGTTGAGGAACATGCCGAGCCGGTCGATGGGGTCGTACAGCCGCCGCAGATACAGCACCGCCGCGGCCAGCACGCCCAGCGCCAGCGAGCCGTCCGCCACCCGCTGGGCGCCCCACAGCACGATCAGCGCGACGGCGGTGTTGGCGACCAGCCGGGAGCCGACGACGTACCGGGCCATCTCCAGGAGCGCGTCGCCGTTGGTCCGCTCGTGGCGCTGGTTGAGGACCCGGAAATCGGCCTCGTTGGCGGCCTCGCGGCGGAAGGCACGCACCGGCCGGATGCCGTTCACCGTCTCCACGAACTTCACGATCACCGCCGCGATGGCGCTCGACCGCGCCGTGAACACCCGCCCCGCGCGCCGCTGGTACGCGCGGACGAGGAGGTACAGCGGCCCGAACGACGCCACCGCCACCGCGCCGAGACCCAGGTCCAGCCAGAGCAGCATCGCCGAGATGAACAGGAAGGACAGGACGACCGTCACCAGCTCCTGGAGGCCCTCGCTGAGCAGTTCGCGCAGCGACTCCACATCGGTGGTGGAACGGGAGATGAGCCGGCCCGAGGTGTAGCGCTCGTGGAAGTCGATGCTCAGTGCCTGCGCGTGCCGGAAGATCCGCCCGCGCAGATCCAGCAGTACGTCCTGGTTGACGCGGGCGGACGCGATCAGGAACGCGTACTGGAGCCCGCCGCCGGCCAGCGCGCACCCCAGATAGCCGACGCCCACCGCGACCAGCGGCCCCAGGTCGTCCTCCCGGAACGCCGGCACGGCACGGTCGATGGCGTACGCCACCAGCAGCGGGCCCGCCTGCACGGCCGCCTGCTGGAGCAGCAGCAGGAACGTGGTGAGGGCGACGCGGCCCTTCATCGGCGCGAGCAGTGAGCGCAGCAGTGTGCCGGTGGCGCCCGGCGGGGTGGGCAGGACGTCCCGGTCGAAGGCGTCGGCCTGCTCCTTTTCGGCCGTCAGGTCCTGGTCGGCCGCGGCGGTGGGGGAGGCGGTCGTGGGCGCGGTCATCGGCGGTCGGCCTCCTGGTCCCCGGACATCAGATGGGCGTACTCGGCGCTGGTGCGGAGCAGCTCGTGGTGCGTGCCCACGGCGGTGACGCGGCCGCCGGACAGCAGGGCGACGCGGTCGGCGAGCAGCACGGTGGACGGCCGGTGGGCCACGATCAGCGCGGTCGTGTCGGCGAGGACGCGGCGCAGCGCGGCCTCCACGGCGGCCTCCGTGTGGACGTCCAGTGCGGACAGCGGGTCGTCGAGCACGAGGAACCGGGGCCGGCCCACGACCGCCCGCGCCAGCGCGAGGCGCTGCCGCTGCCCGCCGGACAGGCTCAGCCCCTGCTCACCGACCTGGGTCCGGGTGCCCTGTGGCAGGGCGTGCACGAACTCGGCCTGCGCGACGGCCAGGGCCCGCTCCAGGTCGCCGTCGTCCGCGTGACCGCCGGCGCCCATCAGCACGTTCTCCCCGACGCTCGCGGAGAACAGCGTCGGCTCCTCGAACGCGACGGCGACCCTCGCGCGCAGCTCCTCGCGGGGCATCGCGGTGATGTCCTCCCCGTCGAGCGTGATGCGCCCGGAGGTCACCTCGTGCAGTCGGGGCACGAGCGCGGTGAGCGTCGTCTTCCCACTCCCGGTGGCCCCCACGAGTGCCATGGACTCCCCGGGCCGGATGTGCAGGTCGACCCGGTCCAGAACGGGAGGGGAACCGGGCTCTGCGTCGGGGTAACGGAAGGTGACACCGTGGAAGCGCAGGCCGTCGCCTCCCGGTGCCGGGTCCGGTGCCGCCGCACGCTGCTTCGTGTCGACGGACGATTCCGGCTCCGCGTCCATCACCTCGAAGTACCGTTCCGTCGCCGTCGCCGCCTCCTGGCTCATCGCCAGCAGGAAGCCGATGGAGTCCACCGGCCAGCGCAGGGCCAGTGCCGTGGAGAGGAAGGCGACCAGCGTTCCCGCGGACAGCTCGCCGTCCGCCACCTGCACCGTTCCCAGCACCAGCGCGGCGCCGATCGCCAGCTCGGGCAGGGTCACGATGACCGCCCAGATCGTCGCCAGCAGCCGCGCCTTGTGCAGTTCCGTCCCGCGCAGCGCGGAGGACAGCTCGCGGAACGCCCGCGCCTGGCTGCGGTGCCGGCCGAATCCCTTGATGATCCGGATGCCGAGGACGCTCTCCTCGACGACCGTCGTCAGGTCGCCCACCTGGTCCTGGGCGCTTCGCGCCACGCGCGCGTACCGGTTCTCGAAGATCACGCACATGACCATCACGGGGATCGCGGGTCCGAGGACGACCAGCCCGAGCGACCAGTCCTGAAGCAGCATGATCGTCACGCCGACGAGGATCGTCACTCCGTTGACCAGCAGGAACGTCAGCGGGAAGGCGAGGAACATGCGCAGCAGCATCAGATCGGTGGTGCCCCGCGACAGCAGCTGCCCGGACGCCCACCGGTCGTGGAAGGCCACCGGCAGCCGTTGCAGATGCCGGTACAGATCGGCCCGCATCTCCGCCTCGACATGTGACAGCGGTCGAGCCACCAGCCAGCGCCGCAACCCGAACAGGACCGCCTCGGCGATCCCGAGCAGCAGCAGGTACGACGCGCCGAGCCGGACGCCCGCCGGGTCCCGGTCCGCGACCGGCCCGTCCACCAACCACTTCAGCACCAGCGGGATCACCAGTCCCGTGCAGGAGGCGACGACCGCGACGGCCGCGGCGGTGAACAACCGCACCCGGACGGGCCGCACATACGGCCACAGGCGCAGCAGCGTCCGTACGGCGGAACGATCCTTGGTGGGTGCATGTGTCGTGGGCATCAGTGGCGAGCCTACGGATCGCCACTGACGACGCCCACCGAGTTTCGGCCGGACCGGGCTCGGTCTTCAGACCTACGACCTGCGCGTTCGAGCCCGCGAACCGGGCGGGGCGGGGACCGGTCGCAGGGCCGACGTCATCCCATCGGCCGAAAGGACCGGCCGGTCAGCGGTCGGCCACCCGCATCTCGAACCAGGTCGTCTTGCCGCGCGGCAGCAGGTCGACGCCCCAGCGGTCGGACAGCTTGTCGACGAGGAACAGTCCCCGGCCGCTGACGTCCGTCTCCTGGACCGGCATCAGGCAGGGCAGCCCTCGTGAGGGGTCTCGGACTTCGACGCGGATCCAGCCGCGCCGCCTGCGCATGCGCAGCCCGAAGACGCGGGCACCGGTGTGGCGGACGGCGTTGCCGACGAGTTCCGAGACGAGCAGGACGGCGTCCTCGGTCATCTTGGGGGTGAGCTGCCAGCGCCGGAGGACGACGACCTGGGTGAGGCGCCGGGCCGTGGCGGCGGATTCGGGGCGGGACGGCAGCTGGACCTCGGCGTCCGTGGGATCGCCGAACAACTCGAGTGCCTTGAGCGCCTGTTCGTCCTCGACCGCAGGCGACCAGCGTGCCGCGGCCACACGCCCGTGCCCCCGCGGCGGTTCGATACCCTCCAGCCCCGCCATTGCCCCATCATGGCGGCCCAAGGCGTCGCGCGGGGCCGTTCCGGGGGAATGCGCCCCCCGGAAGCCCTCATTCCGCCCTCATCGGCAACCCTGCGCCAGAGGCGGTCAGGGGCCTGGTGCAGCCTCGCTGAGCAGCGTCGACGTCTCATCCGCAGGTGATTGCCGAGGTCCCTCGCCGCGGCAGGCTCAAGGTCGCCTCAAGCCCCCCGTGAACCGCCCCATCGAGGGACCCGGCCCGCGACCGGGACGAGCCCCGGAGGCGGGCCGGGACGAGACACCCCGTCAATCGCAAGCAGTCGCAGCGGGATTCGACGGGACGAGTCTCACAACGGCCTCGTCCCGAACGCGCCGGAAACGCGGCCTACTGGAACTTCGCCTTGCCCGGCCCTTCCTTCACGAAGCTGCGCATGCCGATCTCCCGGTCGGGGGTCGCGAACAGGCCCGCGAACCAGTTCCGCTCCACCGCGAGGCCGGTCTCGATGTCCGTCTCCAGACCGGTGTCGATCGACTCCTTGGCCGCCCGCAGCGCGATCGCCGGACCCTGCGCCAGCTTCGCCGCCCACGCGTGCGCCTGCGCGTACACCTCGGCGGCCGGGACCACCCGGTCCACCAGGCCCAGCCTCAGCGCCTCGTCCGCCTTCACCGTCCGTCCGGTGAAGATCAGGTCCTTCGCCTTGGACGGGCCGATGAGCCGGGACAGCCGCTGGGTGCCACCCGCGCCCGGGATCAGACCGAGCAGGATCTCCGGCTGGCCCAGCTTCGCGTCGTCGGCGGCGATCCGGAAGTCCGCGCAGAGCGCCAGCTCGCAGCCGCCGCCCAGCGCGTATCCGGTCACGGCCGCCACCACCGGCTTGGGGATGCGGGCCACCGCCGTGAAGGCGTCCTGGAGGGCTCGGGCGCGCAGGACCATCGCCGTGTGGTCCATGGGCTGCATCTCCTTGATGTCCGCGCCCGCCGCGAACACCTTCTCGCCGCCGTACACGACGACGGCCCGCACGTCGTCACGGCGGCCCGCCTCCTCGGCGAGTTCCTTGAGCCGGTCCTGCGTGGCGACGTTCAGCGCGTTCATGGGCGGGCGGTCCAGGCGCAGCGTGCCGACGCCCTCGGCGACTTCGAGATTCACGGTCATGCCAGCAGGTTAACGGCGACTAACGGGACCGGGTTCGGTGTGGTCGGTCACAGGCGGCTGGGGGTGTGGGGGTCGCCCCCCAGGGGGTGCCGCACGGCGACTGACGACGGCGGGCCCGGTGCCGTGGGTCACGGCACCGGGCCCGCCGCGCGCGGAACCTACTTGGTCCACTCCGCCCACGGGATGTTCCAGCCGTTGAGGCCGTTGGCCGGGTTGACCGTCGGGTCGGTGGAGTTCTTCACGACCACCACGTCACCGGTCATCGAGTGGTTGAAGAACCAGGCGGCCGGTACGCCGCTGTCGTAGCCGCCGCGCACGTCCCGCAGGCCGATGCAGCCGTGGCTGGCGTTGTAGTTGCCGAAGGCGTCGCCGCCCCAGTAGTTGCCGTGCACGAAGGTGCCGGAGTCGGTGAGCCGCATGGCGTGCGGGACGTCCTTGATGTCGTACTCACCGTCGTAGCCGACCGTGTCGCCGTTCATGCGGGTCACCGTGAACTTCTCACTGATGACCATCTGGCCGTTCCAGGTGGCGTAGCCGGCCTTGCCGGTGGTGACCGGGATGGTCTTGACGACCTTGCCCTCCTGCATGACCTGCATGGTGTGCTTCTTGGCGTCCACGACGGACACCTGGTCGCGGCCGATGGTGAAGGACACCGTCTTGGACTGCTCGCCGTAGACGCCCTTGCGGCCCTCGACGCCGTCGAGGTTCAGTTCCACCGTCACCTTGGTGCCGGCCTTCCAGTACTTCTCGGGCCGGAAGTCGAGGCGGTCGTTGCCGAACCAGTGGCCCTGGACGTCGACGGCCGGGACCGTCTTGATCCTGATGGCCTTCTCGACGTCGTCCGGCGCGGTGATGCCCCGCGTGAAGCGCACCGAGAACGGCATGCCGACACCGACGGTGGAGCCGTCCTCAGGCGTGAAGGTCCCGACGAAGGTGTTCTCCGGCGTCAGCGTGGTGAAGGACGCGTCCTCGGCGGCCGTACGGCCCTCGGAGTCCTTCGCGACCGCGTGCACCTGGTACTTGGTGGCGGCGGCCAGATGCGTGCTCGGCGTCCAGCCGGCGCCGTCCGCCGAGATCGTGCCGTCGACCTTCACGCCCTCGGCGTCCTTGACGACGACCTCGGTCAGCTTGCCCTTGGCGGCCGTCACCTTGAGGGCGCCGTCGGTGTCGACCGACTTGGCGCCGTCCTCGGGAGCGATCGAGACGACCGCCTCCGACTGCCCGCTCGCCGCGGTCGCGGCGCCCGCGCCCTTGTCGTCCTTCGTCTTCTCCGAGCCGGAGGCCCCGCCGCCGCAGGCCGTGAGGGCCAGCAGCAGTCCTCCGGCGATCAGCGCCACCCGCTTGTCACGGCCGCGTGGGCGCCCGCCAACCGATGCCCCCGATATCGGTCGCACGTTCAAGTTCGTTCTCCCCTCCCCCGGGCCCTTGAGGCCCGCACGCAGGCACGTCCGCTGCGCTGCGCGCATATTAACCACATGGTCAGGGGCCCTGGTGACCCCGGAATGTCACCGTTCAGTCCCAACTTGGACCATGGGCGGAGAGGGGAGCGGGAAGGGACAGTCGAAGGTCAGTTCACCGCGCTGCCGGCGCTCCATTCCTCCCAGTTCATGTTCCAGCCACCGAGCCCGTTGTCGGGCGCGACCGTCTTGTCCTCGCTGCGGACCACCTCGACGACGTCCCCGACGAGACTGCGGTCGAAGAACCAGCCCGCGGGCGTGTCCGCGCCGCCGCCCTTCACGTCCCTGAGGCCCACGCAGCCGTGGCTGAGGTTGACCCGCCCGAAGGCCTCGGGCGACGCCCAGTAGTTGCCGTGCAGGAAGGTGCCGGACTCGGTGAGCCGCATGGCGTGGGGCACGTCCGGGATGTCGTACTCGCCCTTGCCGTTCTTCTTCTTGAAGCCGACCGTGGCGCCGTCCATCCGGGTCAGCTCGAGCATCTCCGTGACGACCATCTTGCCGTTGTACGTCGTCGTCTTCGGGGCCCCGGCGGTGATGGGCACGGTGGCGAGCAGCTCGCCCTCGCGCCTCACCTGCATGGTGTGGTCGGCGGCGTCGACGAGGGAGACCTGGTGGCGGCCGACGCTGAAGGAGAACGTGCGGTACTGGAGCCCGTAGACGCCGGGCGCGCCCTCGACGTCGCGCAGGCGCAGGGAGACGGTGACGCGGGTGCCGGGCTTCCAGTAGTGCTCGGGGCGGAAGTCGAGCCGGGAGGTGCCGAACCAGTGCGGGCGGACCTCGACGGCCGGCTCCGCGGTCACGTGCACGGCGCGCTCGACGGCGGCACGGTTCTCGATCTCCCGGTTGAACTCCAGGGACACGATCATCCCGGTGCCGACCGTTGCCCGGTTCTCCGGCGTGACGTACCCGATGAAGCGCTCCTCGGGGACGTACGTCGTGAACGTGGTGTGCCGGGCCGAGCGGTGCCCGTCCCCGTCCACCGCGACCGCGTCGACGGTGTAGCGGGCGGCGAGCGCGAGCCGGTCGTCCCGCGGAGCCCACTCGCGGCCGTCCGCGGAGATCCGCCCCGGCACCGCGACCTCCTGCGCGTCCTGCGATGTGCGGACCCGCACCGACTCCAGGCGCCCGTCCGGCACCCGGACCCGCAGCGCCTGGCCGGGGCGCACCTCCCTGCTGCCGTCCCGCGGGGTGACCCGGATGGCGTCCCCGGACCCCGGGGGTCCGCCCGGCGCACGGTCGAGCCCGTTCCTGCCGTCCCCGCTGCATCCGGCGGCTCCCGCCAGCAGTCCTGCCCATGTCAGTACGGCGGCCAGTGCGACCACCGCGCGCCGTGCGCGCCCAGTTACGTGCCTCACGCGGTGCCCAACGACGGGCCCCGCTCCGGGAAACGTGAGTGCGAGGCACGCGCTGGGCAGAACAGGGGGGAGGACGACGCCGAGGGGAGCAGCGGTCGGGCCGCCGCACGCCCCGGACCCGCGTCGTGCCATGAGCCGCGGGAGGCTGAACGGTGTCCAGCGCAGCCGAACAGGAGGCGGTGGCGAAGGCGCGCCCCGCCGCGTCCGCCGTCGTGAACGGGGCACCTCGCAGGACGCCCGGCGTACCCGTGTGGCCGGGCGCGTCCACGCCGCTCGGCGCCCGCTTCCGGGTCGGCCCCGACGGAGTCGCCGGCACCAACTTCGCCCTGTGGGCGGGCGGCGCGGAGGCCGTCGAGCTGTGCCTCTTCGACGAACAGGGCCGTGAGACCCGTGCACGGCTGACCGAACTCACGCACGAGATCTGGCACGGCTTCGTGCCCGGCGTGATGCCCGGTCAGCGCTACGGCTATCGGGTGCACGGCCGCTGGGACCCGTGGACCGGCGCCCGCTGGAACCCGGCGAAGCTGCTCCTCGACCCGTACGCCCGCGCCGTGGACGGCGAGTTCGGCCTGCCGCCCGAGGTGTACGGGCACGTCCGCGACTGGCCCCAGCAGCAGGTCGCCGACACCGTCCGCGACGAACGGGACTCCGCGCCGCACGTCCCCAAGGGCGTCGTCGTCCACGACGACGACGACTGGGCCGACGACCGCCGGCCCAAGACCCCCTGGGCCGACTCGGTCATCTACGAGCTGCACGTGCGCGGCTTCACCATGCGGCATCCCGGCGTCCCGGAGGAACTGCGCGGTACCTACGCCGGTCTGGCGCACCCGGCGGCGGTCGAGCACCTGGTGAACCTGGGCGTCACGGCCGTCGAGCTGCTCCCGGTCCACCAGTTCGCCCACGAGGACCACCTGTTGCGCAGGGGACTGCGCAACTACTGGGGCTACAACTCGGTCGGCTACTTCGCCCCGCACGCCGGATACGCCTCCGCCGGGACGACCGGCGGACAGGTCGGCGAGTTCAAGAGGATGGTGCGCGCGCTGCACGCGGCCGGCATCGAGGTCATCCTCGACGTGGTCTACAACCACACCGCGGAGGCGGGCGAGCTGGGACCGACGCTGTCGTTGAAGGGAATCGACAACCGCGGCTACTACCGGTTGCAGTCGGACGCCCGCCGGTACGCCGACTACACGGGCTGCGGCAACACCCTGCACGTGGTCCAGCCGCACGTGCTGCGCCTCATCACCGACTCGCTGCGCTACTGGGTGACGGAGATGGGCGTCGACGGCTTCCGCTTCGACCTGGCCGCCGCCCTGGCCCGCTCCATGCACGACGTGGACATGCTGTCGCCGTTCCTCGCGGTGATCGCGCAGGACCCGGTGCTGCGGCGGGTGAAGCTGATCGCGGAACCCTGGGACGTCGGGTCGGGCGGCTACCAGGTGGGCGCGTTCCCCCCGCTGTGGACCGAGTGGAACGACCGCTACCGCAACGCCGTACGCGACTTCTGGCGGCACGCCCTGCCGGACGTCCGTGAGATGGGCTACCGCCTGTCGGGTTCGAGCGACCTGTACGCCTGGGGCGGCCGTCGCCCCTACGCCTCCGTCAACTTCGTCACGGCCCACGACGGGTTCACCCTCCGCGACCTCGTCTCCTACGAGCGCAAGCACAACGAGGCGAACGGGGAGGGCAACCGGGACGGCACGGACGACAACCGCGCCTGGAACTGCGGGACCGAGGGCGAGACGGACGACGAGCGGGTCCGGGCGCTACGGCGGCGGCAGCTGCGCAACCTCATGACCACGCTGCTGCTGTCGACGGGGGTGCCGATGCTGGTGGCGGGCGACGAACTGGGCCGCACCCAGCGCGGCAACAACAACGCGTACTGCCAGGACAACGAGATCAGCTGGCTGGACTGGACCCTGCTGGAGGACCCCGGCTGGAAGGGCCTGTACGACCTGACCGCCCGCCTGATCGCCCTGCGCCACCGGCATCCCGTCCTGCGCCGCCGGGCGTTCTTCTCCGGCCGGGCCCACTCGGCGGACGGCCTGCGGGACCTGGCCTGGTTCACGGCGCGCGGCACCGAGATGACGGAACGGGACTGGTACGCGCCCGCGGCCACGCTCGGCATGTATCTCTCCGGGCGGGACATCCCGGGCCGCGACGAACGGGGCGCCCCGATCACGGACGACAGCTTCCTCGCCCTCCTGCACGCGGGGGACCGCCCTGCCGACTTCGTCCTGCCGGGCCCGCCGTGGGCCGACCGCTACGAGGTCGTGGTGGACACCTCCCGCGAGGACCAGGGGGCCGCTCCGGCGGTCATACACCGGGCGGGGGCCGGGGTGACGATCCCGGCCCGCTCGGTCCTCCTGCTCAAGGTGACGTCCTGACGGCGTCCCGCCTGGAGAACATGAGCGGCCGCGAGAGCGACCCGCCCGTCGGGGCCCGGCACCGACCGACCCCGCTAGCGGGCGGTGAGGAGCGCCTCGGCCCCCACCGGGGTGTATCCCGCCGCCTGGAACGCCCGCATGCTGCGGGCGTTGCCCGGCGAGATCTGCGCCCACACCGGCTCGCCGCCGGCCAGCTGCCGGGCCGCCGTCACCAGGGCCCGCCCCAGCCCACGGTGCCGTACGTCCTCGTCGACCTCGACGGCGACCTCCAGCCGCCCGCCGATCCCGCGGCCCAGGACCAGCACCCCGCCGTCCGCCGCCCACACCCGCACGTCGTCGCGCCGCCTGCGCGAGCTGACCACCCGCGGATGGTCCGGGTCGTCGATCTCCGTGAGCCGCACCTCGGGCCCGCCCGCGAGCGGGGAGCCCACCACCATCGCGTCCACGGTGTCCGTCCGGCGGCCCGTGCGGTCCATGAACGCCGTCAGGAAGCGGGCGTTCATCGTCGCGGCCAGCGCGTCGCAGTCGGTCGCGCGCAGCGTCGCGTGCACCCACTCCGGGTCCTCGTCGGTGAACACGACCGAGTGCGCGGTGAAGGACAGCACGCCCGCGTCCCGCCCGCAGTCCTGGGCCACGACCGTCGTACGGCCGTCCGCGGGCGGGAACACGCCCCGCGCCGCCGCGTCGAGAATGTCCCGCAACGTCTCCACAGCGCTCCCTGCCGCTTCTTGAGTCTCCACCCGCTGGAAGGCCCAGACTCACACACATGACCGACGACGGCACCGGGCTTCTCACCATCGGCGAGCTGGCCAGGACCACCGGCCTGACCGTGCGCACCATCCGTTACTGGTCCGACGAGGGCGTCCTGACCCCCGTCACCCGCAGCGCGGGCGGCTACCGGCTCTACGACGCCGGGTCCGCCGCCCGCCTGGAGCTGATCCGCACCCTGCGCGAGCTGGGCCTCGGCCTGGACGCCGTGCGCCGGGTGCTGACCGGGGAGACCACGGTCGCGCGGGTCGCGGCGACCCACGTGAGTGCCCTGGACGCGCAGATCAGGTCGCTGAAGGTGACCCGCGCGGTGCTGTCGACCGTGGCACGACGCGGCTCGACCGCTGAGGAGACGACCCTGATGAACAAGCTGGCACGACTGTCGGCCGCCGAGCGACGGCGGATCGTCGAGGAGTTCCTGGCGGAGATCTTCGACGGCCTGGACACGGCCGACCCCGACATCCGTACCCGGCTGCGGCTCCACGCCACCGAGCTGCCCGACGACCCCACGCCCGAACAGGTCGACGCGTGGGTGGAGCTGGCGGAGCTGATCCAGGACCCGCGGTTCCGCACCCTGATGCGCGGGATGGTCGAGTTCAACGCGGCCGACCGCGGGCCGGAGGTGCCCGCGGGCACCTCCCTGTGGTTCGTGAGCCGGCTGATCCAGCTCGCCGGTGAGGCCCTGCGCGACGGCGTCACCCCCGGCTCCCCGGAGGCCGACGGCGTTCTGAGCGGCCTTCTCGGCGACGCCGACCGGGCCGCCGTCCTGGACCGGCTCACCGCGGCTGCCAACGTCCGGGTCGCCCGTTACCGGGAGTTGTCGGCCGTCCTGAACGGTACGGAACCCGCCGCGGGGTACGAGCGGGAGTTCGCCTGGGTGGTGGCGGCGCTGCGCGCTCACCCGGACCGTTAATCTGACCTGCGTCAGTACGACGGCAACGCAGCACCGCAAGGTATGACGAAGAGGGGCGGATCGGTGGCGGACATCGAAGAAGCACGCAAGCAGTTCCAGCGGATCGACACGGACGGCGATGGTTTCATCACCGCGGCCGAGTTCAAGACCGCTCTCGCCCAGGGGGGCGACTGGAACGTCACCGAGACGGTCGCCGAGGCCGTCATCAAGACGCGTGACCTGGACGGCGACAAGGTCCTGTCGTTCGACGAGTTCTGGGTCTACCTGAGCAAGTGACGAGGGCCTGCACCGGCAGGTGAGGTGAAGGGGCGCCCCGGTCCGCCGGGGCGCCCCTCTCTCACGCGCGCCGCTCTTCCACGCGTGCCTCTCCCAGCGCGCCCCTTTCTGACGCGCGCCGCTCTTCCACGCGCGGCCGCTCCCTGCGCCGGGCCGCCCCGCTCCGGACGCCCGATCCCACGCCGGCTTCGACCGGAGCCGACCGGGGCGGACCCGCTCCGAACGGGCCGGCGGCATCCCGATGGCGCAACCGAGGAATAGCCGGCCCTCCCGGCGAGGTTGACGCCGACGGTCAGACACATGCGCAGGCATATACTTACCTGGAAGGGTGCGCCATGAAGATCGGCATCATCGGAGCGGGCAACATCGGCGGCAACCTCACCCGACGGCTCACCGCCCTCGGGCACGACGTCTCCGTGGCCAACTCCCGCGGCCCGCGCACGCTCGCCGAGCTGGCCCAGGAGACGGGCGCCACGCCCGTACGGGTCGAGGAGGCCGCCCGCGGAGCCGAGGTCGTGGTGGTCACCGTCCCGCTGAAGGCGGTCCCGGACCTGCCCAAGGGTCTGTTCGACGAGGCCGCCGAGGGCGTCGCCGTCATCGACACGGGCAACTACTACCCGCAGCAGCGCGACGGCCGGATCGACGCCATCGAGGACGAGGGCATCACGGAGAGCCGCTGGACGGAGCGCCACATCGGCCACCCGGTGATCAAGGCGTTCAACGGCACCTACGCGCAGGACATCCTGGACCGCCCCCTCCCGGCCGGCACCCCCGGCCGCATGGCCCTGCCCGTCGCGGGGGACGACGAGGCCGCCAAGGCGAAGGTCCGGGCCCTGATCGACGAACTCGGCTTCGACACGGTCGACGCGGGCGGCATCGACGACTCCTGGCGCCAGCAGCCCGACACCCCCGTCTACGGCCTGCGCGGCGGGATCGACGAGGTCACCACGGCTCTGGCGGAGGCGTCACCGGACCGCCCGGAGGCCTTCCGGGGCTGAGCCGCTCAGTCCACCGTCACCCACGCCCGCAGCGCCGCCCGGCTCGCGAAGTTCGCCATGTTCTTGTCGAGAGGCTCGTCGGTGTACTGGTGGAAGCGCCACTTCGCCTTGATGCGGGGCTTGCCGGCGCTGACGTAGTCGGCGATCCAGAGTCCGTCGCCGGCGTACGAGGTGTCGTCGACGTTCAGCCAGTACGTCCTGTTGCAGTACAGGACGACCCGGTTGCGCGGCCGTAGCGACTTCAGCTTCCGGATGAAGCGGTCCTTCTCCGCGTTGCTCGCGTGGGTGCCCTCGCCGGTCGTCTCCCAGTCGACGGCGAGGATGTCGCCGGGGCGGTCCGGGGCCTTGGCGAGGAAGTGTTCCGCCTGGGCGCTGAGGTTGCCGGGCCACAGGAAGTGGTAGAAGCCCACGACCAGCCCGGCGTCACGCGCCCGCTTGGTCTGGGCGGCGAGTTTGGGATTGACGTAGGTACGCCCCTCCGTCGCCTTGACGAAGACGAAGGAGAGACCCTCGGTGGAGTAGGCGGAGGACTGATAGGCGCTGACGTCGACACCACGGAGCATGGGGCAACTCCCGGAAGTGCAGCAGAACTGACGGGAGTTGTCTTATGCCCCGACACGCCGACGGCGGAACCTCTGCTTCCATTCCCCGTCGGCGCGCCGCGAGTTCAGCACTCGATGATGTTCACCGCGAGCCCGCCCCGTGCCGTCTCCTTGTACTTGACCGACATGTCGGCACCGGTTTCCTTCATGGTCTTGATGACCTTGTCCAGGGACACCTTGTGCGTGCCGTCACCGCGCATGGCCATCCGCGCCGCCGTGACCGCCTTCACCGCGGCCATGCCGTTGCGTTCGATGCAGGGGATCTGGACCAGACCGCCGACAGGGTCGCAGGTGAGGCCGAGGTTGTGTTCCATGCCGATCTCCGCGGCGTTCTCGACCTGTTCGGGGGAGCCGCCGAGGACCTCCGCGAGCGCGCCCGCCGCCATGGAGCAGGCGGACCCGACCTCGCCCTGGCAGCCGACCTCGGCGCCGGAGATGGAGGCGTTCTCCTTGAAGAGCATGCCGATCGCGCCGGCGGCGAGGAGGAAGCGGACAACACCTTCCTCGTCGGCCCCGGGGACGAAGTCGACGTAGTAGTGCAGGACGGCGGGAATGATGCCGGCCGCGCCGTTCGTGGGGGCGGTGACCACCCTGCCGCCGGCCGCGTTCTCCTCGTTCACCGCCATCGCGTACAGCGTGATCCACTCCATGGAGTGGGCCAACGGGTCGCCCTCGGCCCGGAGTTGACGAGCCGTCATGGCGGCGCGCCGACGGACGCGCAGACCGCCCGGCAGGATGCCCTCGCGGGACATGCCGCGGGCCACACAGGCCCGCATCACGCCCCAGATCTCCAGCAGGCCCTCGCGGATCTCCTCCTCGGTGCGCCAGGCCCGCTCGTTCTCCAGCATCAGCGAGGAGATCGACAGACCCGTCTCACGCGTCAGACGCAGCAGCTCGTCGCCCGTGCGGAACGGGTACTTCAGGACCGTGTCGTCCAGCTTGATCCGGTCCGCGCCGACGGCGTCCTCGTCGACGACGAATCCGCCGCCCACCGAGTAGTACGTCTTCGACAACAGCTCCCCGCCCTCGGCGTCGTACGCCCAGAGCGTCATGCCGTTCGCGTGGTACGGGAGGGTCTCGCGCCGGTGCAGGACGAGGTCGTCGTCGAAGGAGAACGGGATCTCGTGCTCGCCGAGCAGCCGGATGCGGCCCGACTCCTTGATCCGCTCCACCTCCGCGTCCGCCGCCTCCACGTCCACCGTGCGCGGCGACTCGCCCTGGAGGCCGAGCAGGACGGCCTTGGGCGTGCCGTGGCCGTGGCCGGTCGCGCCCAGGGAGCCGTACAGCTCCGTGCGCACGGACGCGACGGAGCCCAGCAGGCCCTCGTTGCGCAGACGCCGCGCGAACATGCGCGCCGCCCGCATCGGGCCGACCGTGTGGGAGCTGGACGGGCCGATGCCGATCGAGAACAGGTCGAAGACCGAGATGGCCACGGGAACTCCTCAATACGGGGTGGTGCAGGGGGCTCCCGGCGGGATGCCCCGCCCACTGACCAGTGTGCGGGACATCCCCGGAAACCCCTCGGAGAACGGGAACTACTTGTTGAGACCGGGGTACAGCGGGTGCTTCTCCGCCAGGGTGACGACCCGGGCCTTCAGGGCTTCCACGTCGGCCCCCCCGAAGGGGGAGGGTGCCGTGAGCGCCTCCGCGATCACGTCCGCGACCTCGGCGAAGTCCTCGGCCGTGAAGCCGCGGGTGGCGAGGGCGGGCGTGCCGATCCGCAGACCCGAGGTGACCATCGGGGGCCGCGGGTCGTTCGGGACCGCGTTGCGGTTGACGGTGATGCCGACCTCGTGGAGACGGTCCTCGGCCTGCTGCCCGTCCAGCTCGGACTCGCGCAGGTCGACCAGGATCAGGTGCACGTCGGTGCCGCCGGACAGGACGTTGATCCCGGCCGCACGGGCGTCCGGCGCGGTCAGCCGCTCGGCGAGGATCCGCGCGCCCTCGACGGTGCGGCGCTGGCGCTCCTTGAAGTCGTCCGAGGCCGCGACCTTGAAGGACACCGCCTTCGCCGCGATGACGTGCTCCAGGGGACCGCCCTGGAAGCCCGGGAACACGGACGAGTTGAGCTTCTTCGCGAAGCTCTGCCTGGCGAGGATGATGCCGCCGCGCGGGCCGCCCAGCGTCTTGTGGGTCGTGGAGGTCACCACGTCCGCGTGCTCGACCGGGTTCGGGTGCAGGCCCGCCGCGACCAGACCGGCGAAGTGCGCCATGTCCACCCACAGGTACGCCTCGACCTCGTCGGCGATCCGGCGGAACTCGGCGAAGTCCAGCTGGCGCGGGTACGCCGACCAGCCCGCGATGATCACCTTCGGGCGGTGCTCCTTGGCGAGCCGCTCGACCTCGGCCATGTCGACCAGGCCGGCCTCGTCCACGTGGTACGCGACCACGTTGAACTGCTTGCCGGAGAAGTTCAGCCGCATCCCGTGGGTCAGGTGACCGCCGTGCGCCAGGTCGAGGCCCAGGATGGTGTCGCCCGGCTGGGCCAGCGCGAACAGGGCGGCCTGGTTGGCGGAGGCGCCCGAGTGCGGCTGGACGTTGGCGTACTCGGCGCCGAACAGCTCCTTGACCCGGTCGATCGCGATCTGCTCGGCGACGTCGACGTGCTCACAGCCGCCGTAGTAGCGGCGGCCGGGATAGCCCTCGGCGTACTTGTTGGTCAGGACCGAGCCCTGCGCCTCCATGACGGCGAGCGGAGCGAAGTTCTCCGAGGCGATCATCTCGAGCGTGGACTGCTGGCGGCGCAGCTCGTCGTCGACCGCCGAGGCGATCTCCGGGTCGAGTTCGTGCAGGGGCGTGTTCAGGACAGACATGCGTCTTTCGACCTCTCAGCCGGCGATGTAGGCGGTGTACTCGTCGGCGGAGAGCAGCTCGGCCGGCTCGTCCGTGACGCGTACCTTGAACAGCCAGCCGCCTTCGAAGGGGGCCGAGTTCACCAGCGCCGGGTCGTCCACGACGTCCTGGTTGACCTCGACGATCTCGCCGGTGACCGGCGCGTACAGCTCGCTGACCGACTTGGTCGACTCCAGCTCGCCGCAGGACTCGCCCGCGGTCACCGTGGCACCGACCTCGGGGAGCTGGACGAAGACCACGTCGCCGAGCGCGTTCGCCGCGTGCTCCGTGATGCCGACCGTCGAGACGCCGTCCTCGGCGCCCGAAAGCCACTCGTGCTCCTTGCTGTAGCGCAGCTGCTGGGGGTTGCTCATGGCCTGAATTCTCCTGTACGCGGGGGAGTGCTGATGAATGGGGGACGGCTGGGAACGCGCGTGAACAGCGGAAATGTGCGCAGGGTCACGCGCGAGGGGCCTGCCCGGCTTTTTCGGCCGAACGTCAGTCTCTACTTCTCACGCTTGTAGAACGGCAGCGCCACGACCTCGTACGGTTCGTGGCTGCCCCGGATGTCCACGCCGACACCCGGCGTGCCCGGAGCCGCGTGGGCGGCGTCGACGTACGCCATCGCGATCGGCTTGCCCAGCGTGGGGGAGGGGGCGCCGGAGGTGACCTCGCCGATCACCTCGCCGCCCGCGACCACGGCGTACCCGGCGCGCGGGACGCGGCGGCCCTCGGCGACCAGGCCGACGAGGACGCGCGGCGGGTCCGTCTCGGCGCGCTCGGCGGCCGCGGCGAGCGCCGCGCGGCCCACGAAGTCGCCGTCCTTGTCGAACTTCACGACCCGGCCGAGGCCGGCGTCGAAGGGGGTCAGCGCGGTCGACAGCTCATGCCCGTACAGCGGCATGCCCGCCTCCAGGCGGAGGGTGTCCCGGCAGGACAGGCCGCACGGGGTCAGGCCGACGCCCTGACCGGCCTTCGTCAGGGCCTGCCACAGCTCGACGGCGTGCTCCGGCTTCACGAACAGCTCGAACCCGTCCTCGCCGGTGTAGCCGGTGCGCGCGATGAGCGCGGGGACGCCGGCGACGGTGCCGGGCAGGCCGGCGTAGTACTTCAGACTGTCGAGGTCGGCGTCGGTCAGCGACTTCAGGATGCCGGGGGACTCGGGTCCCTGGACGGCGAGGAGCGCGTAGGCGTCGCGGTCGTCGCGCACCTCGGCGTCGAAGCCCTCGGCGCGCGCGGTCAGCGCGTCCAGGACGACCTGGGCGTTGGAGGCGTTGGCGACGACCATGAACTCGGTGTCGGCGAGCCGGTAGACGATGAGGTCGTCGAGGATGCCGCCGTCGGCGTCGCAGATCATGGTGTAGCGGGCACGGCCCACGCCCACGGCCGCGATGTTGCCGACCAGGGCGAAGTTCAGCAGCGCGCCCGCCTGCGGGCCGGTGACGGTGATCTCGCCCATGTGGGAGAGGTCGAAGAGGCCGGCCCGGGAGCGCACGGCGTTGTGCTCGTCGCGCTCGGAGCCGTAGCGCAGGGGCATGTCCCAGCCGGCGAAGTCGGTCATGGTGGCGCCGAGCGAACGATGCAGGGCATCGAGGGCGGTGTGGCGGAGCGGGGTACTGCTCATCGGGCGTTCGTCTCCCAGGGCGATGGGGTCCCTCCCGCGCGAGCGAAGCCGAGCGTGGGGGGAAGCGAGGTCGTTCCTCCCCATCTGTCATCGGAACCTGAGAGGTTCGCCATGACCGCCCGCGAACGGGGTCGATCATGGCTTGCACCTTGGGTGGAGCCACCGAGGGGTGACTCGCTTTTCAGATGTGCCTCGCCCGCGCGGTAACGGGGCCTGAGAGATTCAAGGGAGGGACTTGCTCCTTCGGCGCCCCAGCGACGCTGTCGGTGGGGACTCTCCCGCGCGGATTCAAACGGCCGGTATGCAGTTGGCGCGGCCATCATCGCACGCCGCGCCCGATCACGGCAGGCCGCATCTGTAACCGGCCTGTGGCGGTAAGCGCATGAAAACGCGAGAGGAAGCGCATTACCTTCTCTTTACGCTCGACGGGGAGAAGACTTGTCTGACCCCAGGGGAGGACGAAGACGGTGAACAGGACCACGGCACTCGCGACCGGTTCCGCACGCGCGACCGGCCCGGCGCTCGCACTGCCCGCGCAGCCACAGGCCCCACCCCAGGTGGCGTGCGGCGCACCGCCCGCCCCGGTTCTCCGCGACCTGCGTGACCGCGCCGGCCACAGCCCGCACGCTCTGACGTTCGGGCCCCGCGACCTGGTCGTGGTCACGGGACTGCCCGGCAGCGGCAAGTCGACGCTGATGAGGCGCGCCGTCACGGGCGTCCGCATCGACTCCCAGGACACCCGCGACCGCTGGGACGCCCGCATGCCGAGCGCCCTGCCGTACGCCCTGTACCGCCCCCTCGTCCGCCTCGCGCACTACGCGGGTCTGCGCCGCGCCCTGCGCACCGGCGAGGGCGTCGTCGTCCACGACTGCGGTACGCAGGCCTGGGTGCGGGCCTGGCTGGCCCGCGAGGCCCGCCGTCGCGGCGGGACCCTGCACCTGGTGCTGCTCGACGTCCCCGTCGACACCGCCCTGGAGGGCCAGCGCGAGCGCGGCCGCGGCGTCTCCCGGTACGCCTTCCGGCGCCACCGCGGGGCCGCCTCCCGCCTGCTGCGCGCGGCGCAGACGGGCCGTCTTCCCGCGGGCTGCGGCTCGACGGTCCTCCTGGACCGCGCCGCGGCCGACACCCTGCGCCGCATCGACTTCACCGGCTGAGCGCCCGACCGACCGCCTGACCGCCCGCCCGCCCGACCGCCTGACCGCCCCGCCCGCCCGACCGCCTGACCGCCTGACCGCCCGACCGCCTGACCGCCCGACCGCCCGCTCGCGCGCCCCGGCCGGTGGCCGAGGGCCCGTCCCCGTACCCGATAGCCTTCTGAGCCACACCCAGTGGTTCCCAGCAGGCGGTAGGCAGATGGATTTCCCCCCGGCGGACTTCCCCGCGGACTTCCCGGCACCGGCACACCCCCCTTCGCACGGCGGATGGCCAGGCAACGAGCTGGAGGAGGTGCTCTCCGCCTCCCTCGGCGTGCCGGGGGCCGGCGGACGCGTCGTGGAGGTGCTCGGCCGCAGCTTCGTGTGGGTGCCGCTGCCCGGCGGGGGCGGCCCGCACAGCGGCCCTCTCGACCTGCCCACCCTGGAGCTACAGGGGCAGGCGTACGTGCCGGTCTTCAGCTCCGAGGAACAGTTCCGGCAGGTCGTCGGCGCGCACATGGCGTACACCGTCGCCCCGGCCGTCGAGTTCGCCCGCGGACTGCCTCCGCAGGTCGGCATCCTCGTGAACCCGGACGGCACGGTCGGCATCCCACTGCCCCCGATGGCCGTCGCCGAGCTGTGCCGGACCGGCCGTACCCCGCTGGACGGCCCCGCGAGCGGAGGCCGCGTCCGCCTCCACGAGCCCGACTGGCAGGACGACCCGGTGGACTTCCTGTCCGCCGCCTCCGCCGAGTTCGAGGCGATCGGCGTGGTCCTCACCGCCCGCCGCTGCCTCGCCGCGATCGAGACGGCCGACCCCGTGATGTTCGTCGGCGTCGAACTCTCCCAGTGGGAGGGCGATCTGCGGGCGCTTCCCCTGGAGGCCCTCGGCAAGGCGCTCGGCCGAGCCCCGGCGCCCTGGCCGGTCAACCTCGTCCTCCTCGACGTGACGGAGGACCCGGTGGCCCGCTGGCTGAAGGAACGCGTCCGGCCCTTCTACTCCCGGATCCACTGAACGCACCCGCCACGGGGGCGGCCCCTGCCGGTGCGCGGCGGCGCCGCGAGGCCAGGCGGGCGATCCCTGACCGGCCCGCCCGTCCCCGCCGTCGACGCACGCGTGCGGCGGGCCGTCCCGACCCGGTCGCGGGCCGTCCCGATCCGGCCTCGCCGGCGACGGACAAGCCGGTCCCTCGGGGGCACCCGTTGTCGGCGAAGACACCTAAGCTGGTCTCCCGGAAGCGGGGCAACTTATCGAAGGGGCGGTACAGGTGAGCGCCAGCGGCATCGCGGCCGGGCAGGTCGAGCACATGCTGCGCCAGGTGACCCCCGGGCGCTACGACGCCTACGAGGCGCTCCTGCGCGCCCTCGCGACCCCGGGCACCGGCCAGGTGTGGATGCTGCTGTGGCACGGTCAGGCCGGCTCCCCCGACGCCCAGTACGGCACGATGGACGTCGAGGGACACGGCTACGCCCCCTGTGTCACCTCCGCCCAGGAACTGTCCGCGAGCGGCTGGAACCGGTCGTACGAGGTGGTCGACGGGCTGGACGTGGCCCGCACCCTCTACCCCGACCACTACGGCCTCTGGCTGAACCCGCACGCGCCCGGCGGCGGCGTCGGCATCCCCTGGCTCGACCTGCGCCGGATCGCCACCGGCCTGGACCGCCAGCCGGCCGGGCCGCTGCGGCTGTCCGAGCCGGCCATCGACATCCCGCACTTCTACGCCCTGCTCGCGCAGAACGCGCACCGCACCCCCGCCCTGCGCTCCCTGCGCCGTGCCTGGGTCCAGCCCGCTCTCGGCGCGCCCTACCTCGCCCTCGGGCTCGACGTGTACGACACCTCCCCGCAGGCCGTGGACGCGGTGCGGGCGATGATGCACCAGTCCGTCGGCGCCGTGCCGGACGGACTGCCGGTTTCCACGGTCACCATGAGTGACGACCACGACCCGGTCGTGCTGTGGATGCGCGCCCACGCCCGCCCCTTCTACGACCGTGAGGCCCACGCACCCGCCGCCCCGGCCGCGCAGTCCCCCGCGAGCGGCTACGGCTTCCCGCCGGCCGGCCGCTACTGAAGCGCCCCGCCGCTCATCTCCGTGAGGTGGGCACGGTGAATCTTCGCGCGTAGATCAGGGTGGTAAGTCCCTTTATGGGTGGCTCTATCGCGACTTGTGCGTGTCCGACCCCCGCTACCCATCGTCCGGATAACGGAATCCTCCTGAGAGCATCACGTTTACGCATCCTTTCCCCTTCAAGTCTGGCTACAGATCGCCAAAGCGTTGAAGACTCCCGCATCAGGGGTGCTTTCGCCCTTGTGTACGACGGACTGATCACGCCGCTACAGCGGCAAGTGTGGGCCGGTTACCGCCGGTTGAGAGGGGTCCCTGCCAGATGACGGCACCATTGCACGAGCCGACCGCGGAAGCGGCCCCGAGCCCGGCCGAGGAAGCGGCGGTGGCCACCGCCGACGCGAAGGCCGTACAGGGGCGTTCCCTGGGTCGGATCGCCTGGGAGCGCCTGAAGCGGGACAAGCTCGCCCTGACCGGCGGCATCGTGGTGCTCTTCCTCGTCGTGGTCGCGCTGCTGGCCCCGGTGATCACCTCGATCCTCGGCCAGGACCCGAACGAGTACCACGAGAACCTCATCGACCCGCTGTTCGGCACCCCCACGGGCTCCCTCGGCGGCATCAGCGGCGACCACCTGCTGGGCGTCGAGCCGGTCAACGGCCGCGACATCTTCGCCCGCATCCTCTACGGTGCCCGGATCTCCCTGCTGGTCGGCTTCCTGTCGGCCGTCGTCGCCGTGATCCTCGGCACCGTCCTCGGCATCCTGGCCGGCTTCTTCGGCGGCTGGGTCGACTCGGTCGTCAGCCGGGTCATGGACGGTCTGCTCGCCTTCCCCCAGCTGCTGTTCATCATCGCGCTGGTCTCCGTCATGCCGAGCGACCTGCTGGGCCTCACCGGCTCCAACGTGCGGGTCTTCGTGATGATCCTGGTCATCGGCTTCTTCGGCTGGCCCTACATCGGGCGCGTGGTGCGCGGTCAGACGCTCTCCCTGCGGGAGCGCGAGTACGTGGAGGCCGCCCGTTCGCTGGGCGCCGGACGGCTGTACATCCTGTTCAAGGAGCTGCTGCCCAACCTCGTGGCCCCGATCGTCGTCTACACCACGATGATGATCCCCACCAACATCCTCACCGAGGCGGCGCTCAGCTTCCTGGGCGTGGGCGTCAAGCCGCCCACGGCCTCGTGGGGGCAGATGCTGTCGAGCGCGATCGACTACTACGAGTCCGACCCCATGTACATGGTGGTCCCGGGCCTGGCGATCTTCATCACCGTTCTCGCCTTCAACCTCTTCGGCGACGGCGTCAGGGACGCGCTGGACCCGAAGGCCTCCCGCTGAACCGCCGTACCCCAACTGTCCCGTGGCACACACACGGGGTCTCTCATCAATCCGGAGGATCCGAGATCGTGACTACCCAACGCACCTCAGGGCGGCGGAAGCAGGCATTTGCCGCTGCTGCCGCGGTCGCCGCGCTGCTGACCACGGCGGCGTGCGGCGGCGGTTCGGACGACGGCGACAACGGTTCGAAGAACGGCGCCGCCGGCTTCGACGCCGCGAACAACAAGGTCGCCCAGGCGTCCGCCGCGAAGAAGGGCGGCACGCTGAAGTTCGGTGCCGCGCAGGACGCCGACTCGTGGGACACCACGCGCGGTTACTACGGCATGATGTGGAACTTCGCGCGCTACTACAGCCGTCAGCTGGTCACGAACAAGACGGAGCCGGGCGCGGCCGGTGCCGAGATCACTCCGGACCTGGCCACCGCGACCGCGAAGATCACGGACGACGGCAAGACCTACACGTACACCCTGCGTGACGGCGTCACGTGGGAGGACGGCAAGCCGATCACGTCCAAGGACGTGAAGTACGGCATCGAGCGCGTGTGGGCGCAGGACGTGCTGTCCGGCGGTCCGACGTACCTGAAGGACGTCCTCGACCCCAAGGGCGAGTACAAGGGTCCCTACAAGGACACCTCCGCCGACAAGCTCGGCCTGAAGGCCATCGAGACGCCGGACGACAAGACCATCGTCTTCAAGCTCCCCGTGGCCAACTCGGACTTCGAGGAGATGCTGGCCCTGGTCTCGGCCTCGCCGGTCCGCCAGGACAAGGACACCAAGGCCAAGTACGGCCTGAAGCCGTTCTCGTCGGGCCCGTACAAGTTCGCGTCCTACAGCCCGGGCAAGGACCTCAAGCTGGTCCGCAACACCAACTGGAAGCAGGCCTCGGACCCGGTCCGCAAGGCCTACCCGGACGAGATCACCATCAAGTTCTTCTCGGACGCCAACCAGCTCGACCAGCGTCTGCTGAGCGGTGACCTGGACCTGGACCTGAACCAGACCGGCATGTCGCCGCAGGGCCGCACCACCGCCCTGAAGCAGCACAAGGCCAACCTGGACAACCCGGTCTCCGGCTACGTCCGTTACGCGGTCTTCCCGCAGAGCGTCGCGCCGTTCAACAACATCGAGTGCCGCAAGGCCGTCATCCTCGGCGCCGACCACGTGTCGCTCCAGACCGCGCGTGGTGGCCCGATCGCCGGTGGCGACATCGGCACCAACATGCTGCCGCCGTCCGTCCCGGGCGCCGAGGGCCAGAAGTACGACCCGTACAAGCTCGCCGGTGACAACAAGAGCGGCAACGTGGCCGAGGCCAAGGCGGCCCTGAAGGCCTGCGGTCAGCCGAACGGCTTCAAGACCACCATCGCGGTCCGCAACAACAAGCCGGTCGAGGTGGCCACGGCCCAGTCCCTCCAGGCTTCGCTGAAGAAGATCGGCATCACCGCCGAGATCGACCAGTACGACGGCTCGCAGACCGCCGGCATCATCGGCAGCCCCTCGAACGTGAAGAAGAAGGGCTACGGCATCATCATCATGGGCTGGGGTCCGGACTTCCCCTCCGTCCAGGGCTTCGGTCTGCCGCTGTGGAACAGCAAGTACATCTCCGAGAGCGGTAACAACAACTACGCGCTCATCAAGGACAAGACCATCGACGGTCTGTTCGCCCAGTACGTCACCACCCTGGACGACGCCGGCAAGACCAAGATCGCCACGGAGATCAACCACAAGGTGATGGAGGGCGCGTACTACCTGCCCTTCGTCTTCGAGAAGTTCATCAACTGGCGCTCGGACAACCTGGCGAACGTCTACACCACCGACGGTTACAGCGGTCAGTACGACTTCGTGAACCTCGGTCTGAAGAACCCGAAGAAGTAGTCCCGGCACACCCGCCGAACGGCACGAAAGGCAGGTGAAGGCCGGCGCAGCGTGAGCGCGGGCCACCGGATGATCTCCGGTGGCCCGCGGTCCGCGGCGGGCCGAGAGCTGTGCTCGCTTACCTCATCAGGCGGTTGTTCGCCGCCGCAGTGATGCTTGTGGTCATCGTCATGGTGGTCTTCGGCATCTTCTTCCTCATCCCCAAGTGGGCCGGCGTCGACATCGCCTTGAGCTTCGTGGGCAAGCAGGCCGACCCGGCCGCGGTCGAGGGTGTGCGCGAGAAGCTGGGTCTGGGCGACCCGATCTACGCCCAGGTCTGGGAGTTCTTCAAGGGGATCTTCGTCGGACGCACCTACACGGGCGGCGGAGACTCCATCAACTGCGCCGCGCCGTGCTTCGGCTACTCCTTCCGCAGTGAGCAGGCCGTCTGGCCGGTGCTGACCGACCGCTTCCCGGTGACGCTGGCCCTCGCGCTCGGCGCCGCCGTGCTGTGGCTGATCCTCGGCGTCTCGGCGGGTGTGCTCTCCGCGCTCAAGCGGGGCAGCCTGTGGGACCGCGGCGCGATGGTGATCGCGCTGTCGGGCGTCTCCCTCCCCATCTACTTCACCGGCATGGTCGCTCTCTCGATCTTCGTGTACGGGCTGGACCTGTTCGACGGCCAGTTCGTCCCGCTGGAGGACAGCCTCTCCGGCTGGTTCGGCGGCATGATCCTGCCGTGGGTCACCCTGGCGTTCCTGTACGCGGCGATGTACGCGCGCATCACCAGGGCCACCATGATGGAGATCCTCGGTGAGGACTACATCCGCACCGCCCGCGCCAAGGGCCTCAACGAGCGGGTCGTCATCGGCAAGCACGCCATGCGCTCGACGATGACGCCGCTGCTGACCATGCTGGGCATGGACCTGGGCGCCCTCATCGGCGGTGCGATCCTGACCGAGACGGCGTTCAACCTGCCCGGCCTCGGCCAGGCGGTGCTCAACGCCATCAAGAACCAGGACCTGCCCGTCATCCTGGGTGTCACCCTGATCACTTCCCTCGCGGTGCTCGTCGCCAACCTCGTGGTGGACATCCTGTACGCCGTGATCGACCCCCGAGTGAGGCTCACATGACCGACCTCAGCAAGAGCGGAGCGGCCGTGGGCGAACCCACCGCCGTCTCGCCCGCGCCGAGCGCCTTCCTCGAAGTGCGCGACCTGAAAGTGCACTTCCCGACCGACGACGGTCTCGTCAAGTCCGTCGACGGGCTCAGCTTCCAGCTGGAGAAGGGCAAGACCCTCGGCATCGTGGGCGAGTCGGGCTCCGGCAAGTCGGTGACCTCGCTCGGCATCATGGGCCTGCACACCGCCGGCCAGTACGGCAAGCGCAAGGCCCAGATCTCCGGCGAGATCTGGCTGGACGGCACCGAGCTGCTGTCCGCCGACCCGGACCACGTACGCAAGCTGCGCGGCCGTCAGATGGCGATGATCTTCCAGGACCCGCTGTCGGCGCTGCACCCGTACTACACGATCGGTCAGCAGATCGTGGAGGCGTACCGTATCCACCACGACGTCGACAAGAAGACCGCCAAGCGTCGCGCGGTCGAGATGCTCGACCGGGTGGGCATCCCGCAGCCGGACAAGCGGGTGGACAACTACCCGCACGAGTTCTCCGGCGGTATGCGCCAGCGCGCGATGATCGCGATGTCGCTGGTGAACAACCCCGAGCTGCTCATCGCGGACGAGCCGACGACCGCCCTGGACGTGACCGTCCAGGCACAGATCCTCGACCTGATCCGCGATCTCCAGAAGGAGTTCGGCTCCGCGGTCATCGTCATCACCCACGACCTGGGTGTCGTCGCCGAACTGGCCGACGACCTCCTGGTGATGTACGGCGGCCGGTGCGTCGAGCGTGGTCCGGCGGAGAAGGTGTTCTACGAGCCCCGCCATCCCTACACCTGGGGTCTGCTCGGCTCGATGCCGCGCCTCGACCGCGACCAGCAGGAGCGCCTGATCCCGGTCAAGGGCTCCCCGCCCTCCCTGATCAACGTCCCGTCCGGATGCGCCTTCAACCCGCGCTGCCCGTACGCGGACCTCCCGAAGGACAACGTCACCCGCACGGTCCGCCCGGAGCTGGCCGAGGTCGGCAGCCGCCACTGGGCCGCCTGCCACCTGGGCAAGGAGCAGCGGGAGCGTATCTGGACCGAAGAGATTGCGCCGAAGCTGTGAGTGACGAGAAAGCGGTGAAGATTCCCGCGCAGACCGACGGCGAGCCGAGTGGCGGCGCCGCCACTCTCACCAAGGACGCCGCCCCCGGCGAGGTCCTGCTGAAGGTGACCGGGCTGCAGAAACACTTCCCGATCAAGAAGGGCCTGCTCCAGCGGCAGGTCGGCGCCGTGCACGCGGTGGACGGCCTCGACTTCGAGGTCCGCGCCGGCGAGACGCTCGGCGTGGTGGGCGAGTCCGGCTGCGGCAAGTCCACGATGGGCCGGCTGATCACCAGGCTGCTCGAACCGACGGGCGGCAAGGTCGAGTTCCAGGGCAAGGACATCACGCACCTCGGTGTCAGCGGGTTGCGTCCGCTGCGTCGCGACGTGCAGATGATCTTCCAGGACCCGTACTCGTCGCTGAACCCGCGGCACACCATCGGCACGATCATCGGCGCTCCCTTCAAGCTCCAGGGCGTGACGCCCGAGGGCGGCGTCAAGAAGGAAGTGCAGCGGCTGCTGTCGGTCGTCGGCCTCAACCCCGAGCACTACAACCGCTACCCGCACGAGTTCTCCGGCGGTCAGCGCCAGCGCATCGGCATCGCCCGCGCGCTCGCGCTGAACCCGAAGCTGGTCGTGGCGGACGAGCCGGTCTCGGCGCTGGACGTGTCGATCCAGGCCCAGGTCGTGAACCTGCTCGACGACCTCCAGCAGGAGCTGGGTCTGACGTATGTGATCATCGCGCACGACCTCTCGGTCGTCCGGCACGTCTCGGACCGGATCGCGGTGATGTACCTCGGCAAGATCGTCGAGCTGGCCGACCGCGACCTGCTCTACAAGACGCCGATGCACCCGTACACCAAGGCCCTGATGTCGGCGGTGCCGATTCCGGACCCGAGTCGTAAGAACGCCAAGAGCGAGCGCATCCTCCTCAAGGGTGACGTGCCCTCGCCGATCTCCCCGCCGAGCGGCTGCCGGTTCCACACCCGGTGCTGGAAGGCGACGGAGATCTGTAGGACGACCGAGCCGAAGCTCGTCGAACTGCGGCCGGGCCAGCAGGTCGCCTGCCACCACCCGGAGAACTTCGAGGACCAGGCTCCGCAGGACACCGTCCTGCTGACGGCCGCGAAGGAAGCGGCGGAGCTGGTGGCCGACGAGGTGCTCGCGGAGTCGGCCCAGACGTCGGCGGCGGTGGCGGCGGAGGTCGAGGCGGCGTCGGTGTCCCCGGCCACTTCGGCTCCCGAGGCTTCCGCGCCCTCCGCGGCCGAGTCTCCCGAGGCCGACGCGGACGCCTCGAAGACCCCCGAGGCGGACGCTGCCAAGGTGGAGGCTCCCGAGACGGTGGCTCCCAAGGTGGTGGCTCCCAAGGCGGTGGCTCCCGAGGCGGTGGCGCCCAAGGTGGAGGCTGCCAAGGTGGTGGCTCCCGAGACGGTGGCTCCCAAGGCGGACGCTCCCGAGACGGTGGCTCCCGAGGCGGTGGCTCCCAAGGTGGACGCCCCCGAGGCGGTGGCTCCCAAGGTGGAGGCTGCTAAGGCGGACGCCCCCGAGGTCGCCGCCTCCGAAGAGGAGCCTCCTGCCAAGGAGAAGTAAGCGGTAAACGAGCCCCTGCCTTGCAATGTAAGGCAGGGGCTCTGTGCTGGGTGAGAATAGTGGGGTGCTCCACCAACTTTTCAGCCCGTCCGTCCAGCACACGCTCGACCTGATCGGCATCTTCGTCTTCGCGATCTCTGGCGCGCTGCTGGCCGTGCGGAAGAACTTCGACGTCTTCGGCATCGCCGTCCTCGCCGAGGTGACCGCGCTGGGCGGCGGTATCTTCCGGGACGTGATCATCGGGGCGGTGCCGCCCGCGGCCTTCACCGACCTGGGCTACTTCCTCACCCCGCTGCTCGCCGCCCTCCTCGTCTTCTTCCTGCACCCGCACGTGGAGCGCATTCAGTCCGGCGTGAACGTCTTCGACGCGGCGGGCCTCGGCCTGTTCTGCGTCTCGGGCACCGTGAAGGCGTACGACCACGGCCTGGGGCTCACCGCCTCCGCGGCCCTGGGGCTGGCCACCGCCGTCGGCGGCGGTGTACTGCGCGACGTCCTCGCGAACGAGGTGCCCTCACTGCTGCGCTGGGACCGCGACCTCTACGCGGTCCCGGCGATCGTCGGCGCCACGATGGTGGCGGTCTGCCTCCGCTACGAGGTCCTCACCCCGCTGGCCAGTGGGCTGGCGGCGCTCACGGCGTTCGTCCTGCGGCTGCTCGCGATGCGGTTCCACTGGCGAGCTCCGCGTGCGTGGAACCGTCGCTCGACGGTGCGGGAGGAGTAGCGCCACCGGCCACGCCCCGCAGGTCGAGCTGTGTGGTCAGCCAGCGGAAGGCGGGTACCACCTGCGGCCGCCACAGCGCCATGTTGTGACCGCCGGCGCTCTTCGGGACGTGGACGACGTGGACGACCGTCGGTGCCTTCGCAGCCCCCTGGAGGGCGAGGCCCGCCTCGTAGCCGTCGTGCGGCTGGCCGGAGACGTACAGCGAGACGGCGGGCGGGGTGGCGGCTGCCCGCAGCAGCAGGTAGGGGTTGTTCGCCCGGCGCAGGGCGGGGTTCCGCGCGGGGAGGGAGTCGCGCTCGCCGATCGGGTCGTTGTAGCCGGAGAGGCTCACCGCCGCCCGGTAGCGGTCCGGATGGGCGACGGCCAGTTTGGCCGCGCAGTGCGCCCCGGCCGAGTAGCCGGCGACCGCCCAGCCCTGTGGGGACGGCTCGGCACGGAAGTTGTCCTTCACCATCTTCGGCACGTCGAGGCTCAGCCAGGAATCGGCGTTGACCCTGCCGGGCACGTTGGCGCAGCCGGTGTCCACGCCGGGCAGGAGCGTGGTGCGCGGCGCGACCAGGATGAACGGCGCCACCCTGCCGTCGCGCATCAGCGGCAGCAACTGCTCGTGAACACCCAGCGCCCCGAACCACGCCTTCGGTGACCCCGGATATCCCGGCAGCAGTTCCACGACGGGGAACCTGCGGTGCCGGTAGGCGGGGTCGTCGTACTGCGGGGGCAGCCACACGTAGACCTCGGCGTTCACACCGGAGACGCGGCCCTTCAGTTCCGTGACGCGCACCCCGCCGGCCGCGTGCATGCCGGGCCCGTCGGCGCGGGTGAGCGTCTGCCGGACCGGGGGCAGCCGCTCCAGGGCGATACCGCCGGTGCCGTCGGCGCCGAGGTCGGCGGCCTGCTGCACATGGTTGCCGGTGCCCAGCAGGTCGGCCCAGTCGTCGTAGAGGTTGTTGTCGTTGTTGACCAGCACGAAGACCAGCGCGACGGCCGTCCCCTGGGCGAACATCAGCATCAGCATCCGGGCCGCGGCACGCAGCACCCGGGGTCCGCGCAGGCGCGACCACAGCGACAGCGGCAGGGCGACGGCGACGACGGACAGCGCGATCAGGGTGTAGAGGAACGGGGTCCCGGTCAGGCTCATGTCTGTGGAGAGGGGAAACGCGGGCCCGAGGTTTACGGACGAGTGCGGACACTTACCGGGAAATTGCCCGCCCTTCACCTGAACGCGATGGGGAGACCACCAGAAAAGCTACCGCTTAGTAATTGCCTGTTGTACCGTTCACGCATGCCTGACGTAGCCATCGTCCCCGCCACCCTCGGTGACAGTGAGTTCGACCGAGACACCGCCGTGCGCCTCCGCGAGCCCGGCGTGTACGACACCGACCTCTCGGCCGGCTGGACCGTCTTCGGTGCCGTCAACGGCGGCTACCTGCTCGCCGTGCTGGGCCGCGCGCTCGCCGACGCCCTCCCGCACGGCGACCCGGTCACCGTCACGGCGCACTATCTGAGCGCCTCGCGCCCCGGCCCGGCGGTCGTGCGCGCCGAGACCGTCCGCGCCGGCCGTACCCTCTCCACCGGCCAGGCCTCGCTCTTCCAGTACGACGGCGAGGGCCGCGAAGTCGAACGGATCCGCGTCCTCGCCTCCTACGGCGACCTCGACGCCCTTCCCGACGACGTCCGCACCTCCGCCAGGCCGCCCGCCTTCCCGCCGATCGGCCAGTGCCTCGGCCCCGAGGACGGGCCCGTCCCGGCCCCTGACGCCGACCAGCAGCCCATCGCCGAGCGGCTGATGCTCAAGCTCGACCCGGCGACCGTCGGATGGGCGCTCGGACAGCCTTCCGGCAAGGGTGAGATGCGGGCCTGGTTCGGACTCGCCGACGGCCGGGACGCCGACCCGCTCTCCCTGCTGCTCGCGGTGGACGCCCTGCCGCCCACCGCCTTCGACCTCGGCATCGCCGGCTGGGTACCGACGATCGAGCTGACCGTCCACGTCCGCTGCCGCCCGGCACCCGGCCCCGTGCGCGTCTCCCTCACCACCCGCAACCTCGCGGGCGGTTTCCTGGAGGAGGACGGCGAGGTGTGGGACAGCGAGGACCGGCTGGTGGCCCAGTCGCGGCAACTGGCGCGCGTGCGCCTCGCGTGATGGCGCTCCGGGTCGACCACCGGCTCTCCCTGGGTGTCTTGAGCCGCCCGTTCGCCTGATCGACAGGCGGCGGACAGAGAGATCCCGAGCAACACCCGGGCACCATCGGTCGAGTGGCGGTCTCGGACCTTCCTCGTCCTTTCCGGAGCTGTCTCTCATGAGGTGTGCGCCGACGACGCCGGTACGTCTCCCCCCCGCGGCCGCCCTGCCGGCGCTCACGCCGCCCGCTCTCGCGGCCTGCGGGTCGGGCGACTCGGCGTCGTCGAACGGCGGCACACCCGGGCGGCAGGCGTGCGGGCGGCCCAGCGGGATGCTCACGGGGGTGCCGAGCGCGATGCTCTCGGAGGCGCCGTCCGGAGCGCCTGCGGGAGCCGCCCCCGCGGGAACCACCCCTACGGGAGCCGTGGCGTCGGCGGCTACTGCCTCGGGGCTCCGACGGGTGCCCCCACCGGCACCCCGACAGGCGTGCCGGCCGCTGTCCCCTCGGGCGTGCCGAGCGGCGGGGCCCGGCGGGGGCGGGGAGGTGGTCCGGGTGGGGACAGGGCGGCGGTTGTGCCGGCGGGTCGGGCGGCGGCCAGGCCGGCGGCGGTCAGGGGCAGTCGAGGCAGCGGACGCGGCGGCAGGGCTGAACCGGCGGGCTGTCCGCGCGGGAAGGGCGGCCACTCGGCGACGAGCGGCCGCCCTTCCCGTTCCCGACGCCTTCTCCGGTCCGCCGAAGTGTCCCGCCTGCCCGCGCGATGTGGCCCGTCCTGTGGGTCCCGCTCGTCTCAGGAGTCGAGCCAGTGACGGCGGCCGATGCTGATGAGCCGCATCTGACGGGTCGCCAGCTGGACGACGCGGTCCAGGTCCTCCGCCGAGGCCCTGCCGGACTCCCGGGCCTCACGCGCCTCCAGGAAGAGCGAGCCGGTGATGAGCATCTGGTCGACGTAGAGGTGCGAGAGCATCAGCAGGTCGTCCTGGCTCCACCCCTCGGCCGCGGGGTCCTTGGCCAGCTCGGTCCTCACCTCCTCGGCGAAGCGCCCGAGTTGGTCCCGGATCGCCTCCCGGACCGGCTGAACCCCGCCATGTCGCTCTCGGGCGATAAAGCGGACGTGTGCGGGGTACGTGTGGACGTGACGGGCGATCAGGTCGACGGCCCGCGTGATGCGTTCGTCGATGGAGTCGGACGCGGTCACGGTGGTCCGGATCATGGCGTGCAGGCTGCCCAGGGCCTCCTCGACCAGGGCCACGCCCAAGTCCGCGATGGAGCGGAAGTGCCGGTAGAAGGCGGTCGGGGCGACCCCGACGGCGCGGGTGACCTCGCGCAGGCCGAGGCTGCTCAGGCTCTGGTCCTCCAGTAGCCCCAACGCGGCCTCCAGGAGCGCCTGTCGGGTCTTCTGTTTCTGGGCCTGCCGGATGCCTAGGGTGTGACTCATGTCATCCAGTTAACAACTGTTCTCCGTAATTGGAAAGCCGTGGAACGCGCTAGACTCAAGAGTCAGTGAACAACTGTAACTACAACTGTTCACCGGAACGACACGAGAGACGGACCCGACAACCGTCCCGGAGGGGGATTCATCCCATGCTGTTCCTCGTCGCCGCACTTCTGCTGCTCGGCGTCGTCATGGGCACCGTGGCCCACGCGCCGCTCGGCTTCAGCCTCGCCGCCGCCGCCGTGATCGCGGCCTGGCTCGGCATCTTCGCGCTGCGCGAGCGCCACGGCCGCCGCCACACCTCGACCCGCTGACGGAAGGAACGACCGACATGCAGCTCACCGCACCGGCCACGCGCCGCACGGGCGTCCGCGACACCGACGGCATGGCCGTCGCGTCCTTCGTCCTCGGCCTCGTCGGCCTCCTGGTCCTCAACGTCTTCCTCGGCCCGATCGCCATCGTCCTGGCCTCGGTGGCCCTGTGGCGAGGCACGAAGCGCCGCGGCCGAGCCGCTCTGGGCCTCACCCTCGGCATGGCCGACCTGGTCGTCCTGGCAGCCTTCATGCAGGCGGACTCGACGGTGTCCTGGAGCTTCTGAGGGGCTTCCCGCAGCGGAGGGGGGCCGGACGCTCCGGGTAGCCGCCACCGCTGTGCGCGGTCACGCCGGGGCCCGGTGGTCACGGCGGAGCCGGGGTCTCGGCCGTCGCCACCGCCGTGGGTGCTCCGGTGGCGCCGGCCGGCGCCACCGCTGGGGCGGTCGTACCGCTGGGTGAGGGACTCTCCCCCTTGGCGTGAGGCCGGCAGCGGGGGAGGGCGGGCGCGGCCGGGTGCGTCGCCGTCCGGCGGCCGCCAGGCGCGCCCTGTGCGAGCGGTACGACCCGGCCTCGCCCCAGGGCCGTCTGCTCCCCGGCTCGAAGACCGTGGGGCACCACCCACCCCCGCCACACCCGGCCCAGGACGCGCGGCCTGGATGCGGCCCAGGGTCACCTGATCCCGGGGCCGAAGACCCAGCGCCGTAGAATCGGCTCACCATGGCATACCTCGACCACGCCGCGACCACGCCCATGCTCCCGGAGGCGGCAGAGGCACTGACCGCCCACCTGGGCGTCACCGGCAACGCCTCCTCCCTTCACGCGGCCGGCCGCCAGGCCCGCCGTACGGTCGAGGAAGCCCGCGAAACCCTCGCGGAAGCCCTCGGCGCCCGTCCCAGCGAAGTGGTCTTCACCTCCGGCGGCACCGAGGCCGACAACCTCGCGGTCAAGGGCCTGTACTGGTCCCGCCGGGACGCCGACCCCGCCCGCACCCGTGTTCTCGCCAGCCCCGTCGAGCACCACGCCGTCCTGGACGCCGTGCACTGGCTGGGCGAGCACGAGGGCGCGACGGTCGAGTACCTCCCCGTGGACGCCCACGGCAGGGTCCATCCCGACGCACTGCGCGAGGCCGTCGCCCGCAACCCCGACGACGTGGCCCTCGCCACGGTCATGTGGGCGAACAACGAGATCGGCACGGTCATGCCGGTCCGCGAACTCGCCGCGGCCGCCGCCGAGTTCGGCGTCCCCCTGCACGCGGACGCCGTCCAGGCCTTCGGTCAGATCCCCGTCGACTTCGCCGCCTCCGGCCTCGCCGCGATGACCGTCTCCGGCCACAAGATCGGCGGCCCCTACGGCATCGGAGCCCTCCTGCTGGGCCGCGAGTACACCCCCGTACCCGTCCTGCACGGCGGCGGACAGGAACGGCACGTCCGCTCCGGCACCCTCGACGTCCCCGCGATCGCCTCCTTCGCCGTCGCCGGACGCCTCGCGGCCGAGCAGCGCGAGTGGTTCGTCCGGGAGATCGGCGCCCTGCGCGACACCCTCGTCACCGCGATCCGCACCGCCGTCCCGGACGCGATCCTCGGCGGCGACCCGGCCCCGGAGGGCCGCCTTCCCGCCAACGCCCACTTCACCTTCCCGGGCTGCGAGGGCGACTCCCTGCTGCTGCTCCTGGACGCCCAGGGCATCGAGTGCTCCACGGGCTCCGCCTGCACCGCCGGCGTCGCCCAGCCGAGCCACGTGCTGCTCGCCACCGGTACCGACCCGGACCTGGCCCGCGGCACGCTCCGCTTCTCCCTCGGCCACACCTCCACCGAGGCCGACGTGGAGGCGGTCGCCCAGGCCATAGGACCGGTGGTGGAACGGGCTCGCGCGGCCGGACTCACCTGAGCCGGAGTCCCCCGAGCAGCCGTCGCCCGGACCCGCGGTCGCACCGCCTGGGAGCCACCGCCGCACCGGCAGTCACGCGGCGGCCGCGTGTGCCTCCCGGACCAGCCGCATGTACCGGTCCCAGTCCCAGTGCTCACCGGGGTCGGTGTGATCCGTCCCCGGCACCTCCACATGGCCGATGACGTGCTCGCGGTCCACGGGTATGCCGTACCGCCGGCAGATGCCGGCCGTCAGCCGCGCGGAGGCGGCGTACATCGCGTCGGTGAAGTCCTTCGGACGGTCCACGAAGCCCTCGTGCTCTATACCGACACTGCGCTCGTTGTACGCGCGGTTGCCCGCGTGGTACGCCACGTCCAGCTCGCGGATCATCTGCGTGACCCGGCCGTCCTTGCCGACGATGTAGTGGGCCGCCGCCCGATGGGCCGGGTCCTGGAAGACCTTCACGGCGCTCGCCAGACTGCCCTGGGTGACATGGATGACCACCATGTCCACCTCATAGTCGCCGGGACGGTCCGCCCAGCGGAAGTTCCCCGTCGAGGCGGCCAGCCACCGCGCGCCCCGGAAGTCGACCGCGCCCTCCACCCGCGCCTTCTCCACCCCCGGCATCCGCCACCACAGCTTCGCCAGCTCGTCCCGCGCCAGCACCCCCGTCCCCACCGCGGCGGTCACCCCGCCGACCAGCAGCGCACGCCGTCCGATCCGCCGGTCCGCGTCCTTCTGCGGCGCCCCGGACCCCGCCCCCGCACCCGTCTCCGCGCCCATCTCCGCCCCGTCCTTCCTCGCCCCTCGAGATCCACAACGGATACGCGCGGTCCCCGGTTCCCGGCGCCCCGTACCCTGGAAGGGTTATGACTGAGACCTCGCAGCGCCCCCTCCGCGTCCTCGCCGCCATGTCCGGCGGGGTGGACTCCGCCGTCGCCGCCGCCCGCGCCGTTGAAGCCGGCCACGACGTCACCGGCGTCCACCTCGCGCTCTCCGCCAACCCCCAATCCTTCCGGACCGGCGCGCGGGGCTGTTGCACCATCGAGGACTCCCGCGACGCCCGCCGCGCGGCCGACGTCATCGGCATCCCGTTCTACGTCTGGGACCTCGCCGACCGCTTCCGCGAGGACGTCGTCGAGGACTTCGTCGCCGAGTACGAGGCCGGCCGCACCCCCAACCCCTGCCTGCGCTGCAACGAGAAGATCAAGTTCGCGGCGCTGCTGGACAAGGCCCTGGCCCTCGGCTTCGACGCCGTCTGCACCGGCCACTACGCGAAGGTGATCGTCCGCGAGGACGGCAGCCGCGAGCTGCACCGCGCCTCCGACATGGCCAAGGACCAGTCGTACGTCCTCGGCGTGCTGGACGACAGGCAGCTCGCCCACGCCCTGTTCCCCCTCGGCGACACGGTCACCACCAAGGACGAGATCCGCGCGGAGGCCGAGCGCCGGGGCCTCGCGGTCGCCAAGAAGCCCGACTCGCACGACATCTGCTTCATCGCCGACGGCGACACCCAGGGTTTCCTCGCGAAGCGGCTGGGCAAGGCGGAGGGCGACATCGTCGACGAGACCGGCGCCAAACTCGGCACCCACGAGGGCGCGTACGGCTTCACCATCGGCCAGCGCAAGGGCCTGCGCATCGGCACCCCGGCCGCCGACGGCAAGCCGCGTTACGTCCTCGACATCTCACCGGTGGACAACACGGTCACGGTGGGCCCCGCGACCGCCCTGGACGTCACCGCCCTCACCGCGGTCAAGCCCCGCTGGTGCGGCACCGCCCCCACCGCCCCCGGCACGTACACGGCCCAGCTCCGCGCGCACGGCGGCGAGACCGAGGTCACCGCGGAAGTGGTCGGCGGCTGCCTGGAGGTGGCCTTCAGCGAGCCGGTCCGCGGCGTCGCCCCCGGCCAGGCGATCGTCCTCTACGACGGCACGCGCGTGGTGGGCTCGGCGACGATCGCCTCCACCACGCGCGCGAAGACCGCCGCGGTGTGACCGTCCGCCCTACGGCGTGAGGAATTCGGCGAGGACCGGCGCCAGCACGTTGGGATCCACCATGTGCGTCTGGTCCTCCAGGGCACGGTAGGTGCCTCGGGACGCCGACTCCGCGACCGCTCGGGCGGCCCGGCGCAGCCAGTCCGGGCTGGCTGCGCCGGCCAGGGACAGTACCGGCACGTCGAGCGAGGCCAGCCGCTCCCGCGGGACCAGCCCGTCGCCCATGACGGCGTCGTCGTAGGCGAGGGTGGGGGCGATCTCCTCCATGGCGGGCCACATCGGGGACTGGCGGGCGCCCCGGATCATCTCCTCGGCGAGGCCCGTCAGACGCAGGAACAGCTCCACGGCGTCTCCGTGGCGGTCCTGGGCGAGTGTGCTGGTCAGGCGTTCGGTGTATGCGGCGCGGTCTTCGGCGCCGCCCTCGGAGAAGTCCGCGAACGGCACCTCGTAGACCGCCACCCGGCTCACCGGCAGGCCGGCTGCCGCCGCCTCCAGGGCCAGCGCGCCGCCCGAGGAGACGCCGTACAGGGCCGCCTCGCCGCCCGCCGCCTCGATGAGTGCCGCCAGGTCCTCGACCTCGCGCTCCACCGCGTACGGCGCCGTGTCGCCGCTCTCGCCGCGGCCCCGGCGGTCGTACCAGAAGGCGGTGCAGTGCTGGGCGAGGAGCCCGGCCAGGGGCGCCACCGTGCCGCCCGTCGACATGGCCCCGCTCACCAGGATGACCGCGGGGCCCTGCCCGGCACGGGCGTACGCGAGGGAGGTGCCGTCACGGGAAAGGGTCTTCTTGTCCATGCCTGTGCAGACTGCCCCAGGACGCGGGACTTATCGGCCTACGACACTTCCGGTTCGTAGAAGCACAGGTGATCCCTGATCTGCTCGACCTCCGGCTTCGGGTCGGGGTACGTCCAGACGAGGTCGGGCGCGTCCGGCAGCGACCAGTAGGACGCCGTGCCCTTGAACGGGCAGTACGTGTGGGTGTCGGAGGGGGTCAGGAGGTCCAGGCGTACGTCCTCGGCGGGTAGGTAGTACCGCACCGGGCAGCCGGTCTCCCGGAGGACCAGGGGCCGGTCCGTCTCGGCCAGCACCTGGTCCCCGTGGACGACCCGTACGTGCTGGGTGCCCTGCTCGATCGTGATCGTGTGTCCGTAGGCCATACCGCGACAGCACTCGCGGGCCGCCGGTTCTTCCCGCGTACCGTGGCCGCATGCGCATCTGTGTCTTCCTCTCCGCCGCCGACCTCGACGACCGCTACACCCGGCCCGCCCGCGAGTTCGCCGAACTGCTCGGCAAGGGCGGGCACACCCTCGTGTGGGGCGGCTCCGACGTCGGGCTGATGAAGGTGGTCGCCGACGGCGTGCAGGAGGCGGGCGGCCGGCTGTGCGGGGTCTCCGTCGGTTTCCTCGCGGCCAAGGCGCGGTCCGGCGCGGACGAGATGGTCATCGCCCGCGACCTCGCCGAACGCAAGCGGCTGCTCCTGGAGAAGGCCGACGCGGTGGTCATCATGGTCGGCGGCACGGGGACGCTGGACGAGGCCACCGAGATCCTCGAGCTGAAGAAGCACGGCCACACCGACAAGCCCGTCGTCCTGCTGAACAGCGCCGGCTTCTACGACGGCCTCAAGGAGCAGTTCCGGCGCATGGATGCCGAGGGATTCCTGCCCCGGCCCCTCACCGACCTGGTGTTCTTCGCGGAGGAGCCGGTCGGGGCACTCGCCTACCTCGAGGAGAGCCAGGCCGTGGCCTGAACCCACGGTGATGCGAGCATGGCGGGTATGGCTACTCATGTGATCACCGGGGCGGGCTCCGGCATCGGCGCGGCCGTCGCCCGCCGGCTCCACGCGCGCGGGGACGAGATCGTGGTGCACGCGCGGGACGCGGGGCGCGCGAAGGAACTGGCGGCGGACTTCCCGGGAGCGCGGACGCTCGTGGGTGACCTCGCGGATCCCGACAAACTCAGCTGGGCCTTCTCCCATCAGACGCTGCCGGAGCGGGTGGACTCGCTGCTGCACGTCGCCGGCGTGGTCGACCTCGGGCCGGTCGGCGAGCTGACGCCCAAGTCGTGGCGGCACCAGCTCAACGTCAATCTGGTCGCTCCCGCCGAACTGACCCGGCACTTTCTGCCCCAGCTGCGGGCGGCTCGCGGACACGTGGTGTTCGTCAACTCCGGGGCGGGGCTGCGGGCGAGCGCCGACTGGTCGGCGTACGCGGCGTCCAAGCACGGGCTGAAGGCGCTGGCGGACGCGTTGCGGGCGGAGGAGCACGGGAACGGGGTGCGGGTGACCTCCGTCTACCCCGGCCGCACGGCCAGTCCCATGCAGGCCAAGGTCCACCAGCAGGAGGGGAAGGCCTACGACCCCGCCGAATGGATCGATCCCGAGTCCGTCGCGACGACCGTCCTCATGGCGATCGATCTGCCGCGGGACGCGGAGGTCAACGACCTGACGGTACGGCCGGGGCGGTAGCGGCTTGCGGCAGCGGCCCGGAAACGGGCCGCGAATGCGCCACCGGGCGGCGAGCCCTGCCCCGGAACGCCGGACGGGCTGTCGCCGCCGGCCGAGCGTGGGTGAGCGGGGCCGCCGCCGGGGTACGTAGGCTTCGGCTCGTGAACGTACATCTCAACTTCGGTCCCGCCACCGGAATCGGCTCCCTGCCCGGCGGTGATGCCAGGGAGGCCGCCAGGACGGCAACGGGGTCCTTCGAGGACTTCCCCTTCCTCGCCGAGCTGCCCGCCAGGGGCCCCGGCGCCGACATGATCGGCCGCACCGCGGGCCTGCTCGTCGAGCTGTACGCGCGCGTGGAGCCCAGCGGCTGGCGCCTCGGCGACCACCCCGGCAGGGACACCCGGCGGGCTCGGTCGTGGCTGCGGGAGGACCTCGACGCCCTGGAGGAGGCCACCCAGGGGTACGAGGGCCAGGTGAAGGTGCAGGCCGTCGGCCCGTGGACGCTGGCCGCCGCCCTGGAGCTGAGGAACGGCGAGGCCGCCCTCTCCGACCCCGGCGCCTGCCGCGACCTCGCGGCCTCCCTCGCGGAAGGCCTGCGCGTGCACCTCGGCGAGGTACAGCGCCGTGTCCCCGGCGCCCAGGTCGTCCTCCAGCTCGACGAACCCTCCCTCACCGACGTACTGCGCGGCCACGTCAGGTCCGCCAGCGGCTACCGCGCGTACCGCGCCGTGGACCGGCAGGTCGTCGAGGCCACCCTCCGCGAGGTCGCCGGGGCGCACGACGGCGGCCCCGTCGTGGTGCACTCGTGCGCACCGGACGTCCCGTTCGCCCTCCTGCGCCGGGCCGGCGCGGCGGCCGTGTCGTTCGACTTCTCGCTCCTCACCGAGCGTGACGACGACACGATCGGCGAGGCGGTGGAAGCGGGTACCCGGCTGTTCGTCGGTGTCGTGCCGGGGACGGACACGGCATTGTCGGACCCTGCCGGTAGCGTCATGGGTGTCAGGACGCTGTGGCGCAGGCTGGGGCTGCGACCGGACCTCCTCGCGGAGGCGGTGACGGTCACCCCGGCGTGCGGCCTCGCAGGGGCTTCCCCCGCGTACGCGCGGCAGGCCCTCGCCCACTGCGTCCGGGCGGCGAGATCCCTCGCGGACAACCCAGAGTAACGGGAGGACAACACGGTGGCCGGCGACAGGCAAGCGGAGACGACGGTGCCCTCGGAGGCACGGGAGAAGCATGCGCAGCTCGCTGAGCAGATCGAGGAGCACCGCTTCCGGTACTACGTGAAGGACGCCCCCGTCATCAGCGACGCGGAGTTCGACCGCCTGCTGCGCTCCCTGGAGGCGCTGGAGGAGCAGTACGCCGAGCTGCGCACCCCCGACTCGCCCACCCAGAAGGTCGCGGGCGCGTACGAGACGGACTTCACCGCCGTCCAGCACCGCGAGCGCATGCTCTCGCTGGACAACGCCTTCGACCATCTGGAGCTGGCCGCCTGGGCCGAGCGCGTCCACAAGGACGTCGGCGCCTCCGCGTACCACTTCCTGTGCGAGCTGAAGGTCGACGGCCTCGCCGTCAACCTGACGTACGAGAACGGCAGGCTCACCCGTGCCGCCACCCGCGGCGACGGCCGTACGGGCGAGGACATCACGCCCAACGTGCGCACCATCGCGGAGATCCCCGACCGGTTGACCGGCCACGGGGTCCCGTCCCTCGTCGAGATCCGCGGCGAGGTCTACTTCCCGATGGAGAAGTTCGAGGAACTGAACGCCCGCCTGGTCGAGGCCGGTGACAAGCCCTTCGCCAATCCGCGCAACGCGGCGGCCGGTTCACTGCGCCAGAAGGATCCGCGCGTCACCGCCAACCGCCCCCTGCACATGGTGGTCCACGGCATCGGCGCCCTGGAGGGGTACGAGGGCCTCGGCCGCCTCTCCGAGGCGTACGAACTCCTCAAGTCCTGGGGCCTGCCCACCTCCGCGCACAACAAGGTGGTCGACGATCTCGACGGAGTAAGGGATTTCATCGCGTACTACGGCGAGAACCGGCACTCCGTGGAGCACGAGATCGACGGTGTCGTCGTCAAGCTCGACGAGATCCGGCTCCAGGGGCGGCTCGGCTCCACGGCCCGTGCGCCACGCTGGGCGATCGCTTACAAGTACGCCCCGGAGGAGGTCAACACCAAGCTCCTCAACATCCGCGTGGGCGTGGGCCGCACCGGCCGCGTCACGCCGTACGCCCAGGTCGAGCCGGTGACCGTGGCCGGTTCCGAAGTCGAGTTCGCGACCCTGCACAACCAGGACGTCGTCAAGGCCAAGGGCGTCCTCATCGGCGACACCGTGGTGCTGCGCAAGGCGGGTGACGTCATCCCGGAGATCCTCGGGCCCGTCGCCGACCTGCGGGACGGCACCGAGCGCGAGTTCGTGATGCCGTCCGAGTGCCCCGAGTGCGGGACGCCCCTGCGGCCGATGAAGGAGGGCGACGTCGATCTGCGCTGCCCCAACGCCCGAGCCTGCCCGGCCCAGTTGCGCGAACGCCTCTTCTACCTCGCCGGCCGCAGGGCACTGGACATCGACCACTTCGGGTACGTCGCCGCCGCGGCCCTCACCAAGCCGCTGGAGCCCGAGGAACCGCCCTTGGTCGACGAGGGCGATCTGTTCGACCTCACCATCGAGCAGTTGCTGCCCATCAAGGCCTACGTCCTCGACCAGGACAGCGGTCTGCCCAAGCGGGACCCCAAGACGGGGGAGGAGAAGACCGCCACCGTCTTCGCCAACCAGCAGGGAGAGCCGAAGAAGAACGCGCTCGCCATGCTGGACACCATCGCGGCCGCCAAGGAACGCCCGCTGGCCCGCATCCTCACCGGCCTGTCCATCCGGCATGTGGGGCCGGTCGCGGCCGAGGCGCTGGCCCGCGAGTTCCGCTCCATCGACCGCATCGAGCAGGCGAGCGAGGCGGAGCTGGCCGGCACCGACGGCGTCGGCCCGATCATCGCGGCCTCCCTCAAGGAATGGTTCGCCGAGGACTGGCACCGCGAGATCCTCCGCAAGTGGAAGGCCGCCGGCGTCCGCATGGAGGAGGAGGGCTCCGGCGAGGACGAGGGCCCGCGTCCGCTGGAGGGCCTCACCGTCGTGGTCACCGGCACCCTGGAGCACTTCACCCGTGACGGCGCCAAGGACGCCCTCCAGAGCCGCGGGGCGAAGGTGACCGGGTCGGTGTCGAAGAAGACCTCGTTCGTCGTGGTGGGTGAAAGCCCCGGATCGAAGTACGACAAGGCGATGCAGCTCAAGGTTCCGGTGCTGGACGAGGACGGCTTCACGGTCCTCCTCGAACAGGGACCGGAGGCGGCCGCCGAAGTCGCCCTGCCGATCCCCGAGTCGTGAGGACCGGCGGTGGAAGACCACCCGATCGGCGCATACCGGGTGCTTACGGGAGCCAGGGGCGCATTCGGGCAACCGTCGACGACCGCTGCCCGTGGAAGCCTTCCGCGGCCTACTGTTGAGAGGTGCGCACGCCGTGCCCCGCTGTGGTCGGGGCATCCCCGCGCTCCTGACGAGCACGGGCCAACGTGGCGCCGGCTGAAGGCAGTCGGGCAGCGGACCGCGTGGCGTGGGCACCGCCGGCTGTGAGAGGGACGGGAATGGAACCGACCGAGAGCGCCGCCCCGGACACTGGGCTGTCCCGGCGCCGGGTCACCGACGCCTGGTGGGGCAGCCGGTGGGTGGCGTGGTCAGAGCGGCCCCCGGGCGATCCGGCCCGCGCCGGTGACCCGCTCACCCGGACGGGCCCACGCGCCTCCGCCCCGTTCCCGCCCGGCTCCGGCGCCTCGGGACCGTACGACGTCGACGTGGAACGGCACCTGGCCTGGCCCGCGCTCCCGACGGCGGTCGTCGCGGTCGCCGGGTTCGCCCTCGGTGCCGCCTTCTACCGGGCCTTCACCACGAGCCACGCCCTGTTCCCGTCCGGCACCGTCGGCTGGTCCCTGGCCGTCCTGACCGGCGTCATCGTCGGCCACCTCGTGATGCTCGGACGGGCCCGCTGGTGGGGCGGTACCGGCTCCGGAGCCGCGCTCACCCTCGCCGTCCTGCTGCTGTACGGCTGGCTGCCCGCCGGCCTGGTCAGCATGACCGTCGTCGTCCTGGTCGGCACAGCCCGCCGCCACCGCTGGCGGCACGGCCTCCTGCACGGCGCGGTGGACATCCTCGGCATCGGCGCGGGCGCGCTGCTGCTGGCCGCGTGCGGGCGGGTGCCGTCCGTCGAACGGCCGTGGACCCCCGACACCTGGACGCCCTACACCGCGCCCCAGGTGGTGCTGGTCGCCGTCGCCTACCTCGCCGTCACCCGCATCCTGCTCTGGTACCTGCACACCCCCCGCGCCGAGAGTCTGCCCACCGTCGCCCGAACCGCCCTGCTCAGACAGGGCCTGGTCGCCGTAGCCCTGCTGGGGATAACGCCGCTGGTGTGCGTCGTCGCCGTGGCCGAGCCGGTCCTGCTGCCCCTGTTCGCCATCCCGCTCATCGCCCTCGACTCCACGCTGTGGATGGCCCGCGCCCGCGCCGAGGAACAGTTGCGCGACCCGCTCACCGGACTGCCCAACCGCCAGTGGCTCGGCGAGCGGATCTGGACCGCCCTCGACGACGCCGACCGGATCGGCGCCCGCGCCGCCCTGATGCTGATCGACCTCGACCGGTTCCGGTCGGTCAACGACACGCTCGGTCATCTCGCCGGGGACCGGTTGCTGCTCCAGATCGCCGACCGGCTCCGGCTGGCCCTCCCGCGCGGAGCCGAGGTCGCCCGGCTCGGCGGCGACGAGTTCGCCGTCTTACTGCCCGTCGCCGACTCCACGACCTCCGCGACCCGCGTCGCCCGAGGCCTGGTCGCCGACCTCGGCTCGCCACTCGACCTCGACGGCCTCACCCTCGTGCTGGAGGCGAGCGCCGGGGTCGCCGTCTTCCCCGACCACGCGCTCGACGCGGAGGGGCTGCTGCGGCGGGCGGACGTGGCCATGTACCAGGCCAAACGGGACCGTACGGGCGTCGAGGTCTACGAGTCGAAGCGCGACTCCAACACACCTGACCGGCTCGGACTGCTGGGCGATCTGCGCCGCGCGCTCGACGCGCACGAGGTCCAGCTGCACTACCAGCCCAAGGTCCGTTTCGACGGACAGGTCGCCGGGCTCGAGGCGCTGGTGCGGTGGGTGCACCCCGAGCGGGGCAAGGTCCCGCCGGACGAGTTCATAGCGATCGCCGAGTCCTCCGGGCTGATGCCCCACCTCACCGAGTACGTTCTGGAAACCGCCCTCGCCCAGGTCGCCCGGTGGCGCGCCCAGGGCCTGCACGTGCCCGTGGCCGTCAACGTCTCCCCGCGCGACGTGCACACCCCCGGTTTCGCCGGCTCCGTCGCGGCGCGGCTGGCACGGCACGGGGTGCCCGCGGCGGCGCTCCAGCTCGAGATCACGGAACACGTCCTCCTGGAGGACCCGCAGCGCGCCGCCGACACCCTCAACGCGCTGACCGGGCACGGCGTGAAGATGTCCCTCGACGACTTCGGCACCGGCTACTCCTCACTGGTCCATCTACGGCGCCTGCCCGTGAGCGAGCTGAAGATCGACCGCTCGTTCGTGGCCCGGCTGGCGGTGGACACCGAGGACGCGGAGATCGTGCGCTGCACCGTCGACCTCGCGCACTCCCTCGGGCTGCTCGTGGTCGCGGAGGGCGTCGAGGACGACGAGACGTGGGAGCGGCTGCGGGACCTCGGCTGCGATGCCGTGCAGGGCTGGCTGGTGGCCGCGGCGATGCCTCCGGAGGAGGCCACGGCCTGGCTGCGGGCCCGTGGGTCGCGTGGCTGGCAACGGCCCGCGGCGGCGGCGTTGCCCGGCGCGTCCGAGGAATGATCCGGCCACGCCCGCCCGTTCGGCCTGTCGAGGGACGGCCCTCTCCGGCACGGGTACCTCGCCGTCGGCGTCCTCGCGTGCTCGTTCTGGCCTCGCCGAGGCCGGTGTCCTGCCCGTGTCCGCCTGTCCGGCCGACCGAAGCCTGATCGCCTCGCGCGTGGTGTCCCGCCGTGGCCGCCCCCGCGCCACGACTCGGCCGAGACGCTCCTCCCGCTCCACGGCGAGGCACAGGCCGTCCGCTCCGGTGAGACGTCCCCACCGCGGGCGGCGGCGACCGCGCCATCACGAGCGTGGGGCGCCGGAGCCGCTCGATCGTCCACGCGGTCGTGGCGGACCTGCCGGTGCCGGTCGCGCCCCGTGATCGTCCCGCCGGTTCCCGCCGGACGGGCCCGGACTCCCCGGTTCCCGGCCTCGCTCCAGCCGCGGGGCCCGGCAGCACCGCCGACCTGCTCGTCGTCCTCCCGCCCGGCGTCGAACGCGCCGACCGCTTCGGTTCGCCCGGCGCATCCGCCCGGAAGGCGTCGGCCCCGAGAGTCCGCCGGAGGCCCGACCCTCCAGGGAAACCACTCCGCCGCCGTTTCCCGCGCAGCGGGGCACGGGACGGGAGCCGCTGACGCGGCCCCACGGCCGACCGTTTAACCGGTAGGCGCCGCAGCCCCATAGGATTGGACCCCGAACCACACACACTCACCCCAGAGGAACGCTGCATGCCTGGCATCACGCGCGAGGAGGTCGCCCACCTCGCCCGGCTGGCGCGTCTGGAGCTGAAGCCCGAAGAGCTCGACCACTTCGCGGGACAGCTGGACGACATCATCGGCGCGGTCGCCCGCGTCAGCGAAGTCGCCGACCAAGACGTACCGCCGACCTCGCACCCGCTCCCGCTGACGAACGTCATGCGCGCGGACGAGGTCCGTCCGTCGCTCACCCCCGAGCAGGCGCTCTCCGGCGCCCCGGCCCAGGAGCAGCAGCGTTTCAAGGTGCCGCAGATCCTGGGGGAGGACTAACCGCAATGACGGACATCATCAAGCTCACCGCGGCCGAGATCGCCGCGAGGATCGCCTCCGGCGACCTCACGGCCGTCGAGGTCACCGAGGCCCACCTGGCCCGTATCGAGGCCGTCGACGAGAAGGTGCACGCCTTCCTGCACGTCGACCGTGAGGGCGCGCTGGCCCAGGCCCGCGCCGTCGACGAGAAGCGGGCCCGCGGCGAGAAGCTCGGCCCGCTCGCCGGTGTCCCCCTGGCGCTGAAGGACATCTTCACCACCGAGGGCATCCCGACGACCGTCGGCTCGAAGATCCTCGAAGGCTGGATCCCGCCGTACGACGCGACGCTCACCAAGCGGCTGAAGGCCGCCGACGTGGTGATCCTCGGCAAGACCAACATGGACGAGTTCGCCATGGGGTCCTCGACGGAGAACAGCGCCTACGGCCCCACCGGCAACCCCTGGGACCTCACCCGCGTCCCCGGCGGCTCCGGCGGCGGTTCCTCCGCCGCCCTCGCCTCCTACGAGGCCCCCCTCGCCATCGGCACCGACACCGGCGGCTCCATCCGCCAGCCGGCCGCCGTCACCGGCACGGTCGGCGTGAAGCCGACGTACGGCGCGGTGTCCCGGTTCGGCATGGTCGCCTTCTCCTCGTCCCTGGACCAGGGCGGGCCCTGCGCCCGTACGGTCCTGGACGCGGCGCTGCTGCACGAGGTGATCGCCGGGCACGACCCGCTGGACTCGACGTCGATCGACGCACCCGTCCCGCCGGTCGTCGAGGCCGCCCGCAACGGCAGCGTCGCCGGCATGCGCGTCGGCGTCGTCAAGCAGTTCCGCGGCGAGGGCTACCAGGCCGGCGTCATCCAGCGGTTCGACGAGTCCGTCGCGCTGCTGAAGGAGCTGGGCGCCGAGATCGTCGAGCTGGACTGCCCGTCCTTCGACCTCGCGCTGTCGGCGTACTACCTGATCGCGCCCTCCGAGTGCTCCTCCAACCTCGCCCGCTTCGACGGCCTGCGCTACGGCGTCCGGACCGGTGACGACGGCACGCGCTCGGCCGAGGAGGTCACCTCCCTGACCCGTGAGGCGGGCTTCGGCCCCGAGGTCAAGCGGCGCATCATGCTCGGCACGTACGCCCTGTCGAGCGGCTACTACGACGCCTACTACGGCTCCGCCCAGAAGGTCCGCACGCTCATCACGCGCGACTTCGAGAAGGCCTTCGAGCAGGTCGACGTGATCGTGTCGCCGACCACGCCCACCACCGCCTTTCCGATCGGCGAGCGCGCCGACGACCCGATGGCGATGTACCTGGCCGACCTGTGCACCATCCCGACCAACCTGGCGGGCAACGCGGCCATGTCGCTGCCCTGCGGCCTCGCCCCGGAGGACAACCTGCCGGTGGGCCTCCAGATCATCGCCCCGGCGCTGAAGGACGACAGGCTGTACAAGGTCGGCGCGGCCGTCGAGGCGGCGTTCGTGGAAAAGTGGGGGCACCCGCTGCTCGAGGAGGCTCCGTCGCTGTGAGTAAGGCATTTTCCAAGGCCAAGGGCTTCAAGAAGTCCAAGTCCGGCCTGTACCTGTCCATGGCCACCACCGCGTTCGGCGCGGTCACCGTCGCCAAGCAGGCCAAGCTGGCCCGCACCGAGAGCGACACGCTCCGCCTGATCGACGCCGCCGTGTCCGCCGCCGCCATCGTCACCGGCCTCGCCATCCTCTACCGCGAGCTGAAGCGGCTGGGCGACGACGACGTCCTGCTGGGCTGAGAGGGAAGTTTCACCGTGACCACCACGACCGACCTGGTGTCGTACGAGGACGCGCTGGCGTCGTACGACCCCGTCATGGGCCTTGAGGTCCATGTCGAACTCGGCACCAAGACCAAGATGTTCTGCGGCTGTTCGACCGAGCTGGGTGCCGAGCCCAACTCGCAGACCTGCCCGGTCTGCCTCGGCCTGCCCGGCGCGCTCCCGGTCGTCAACGCGACCGGCGTCGAGTCCGCCGTCAAGATCGGTCTCGCGCTGAACTGCGAGATCGCCGAGTGGTGTCGATTCGCCCGGAAGAACTACTTCTATCCGGACATGCCGAAGAACTTCCAGACCTCCCAGTACGACGAGCCGATCGCCTTCAACGGCTACCTCGACGTGCAGCTGGAGGACGGCGAGACCTTCCGTGTGGAGATCGAACGCGCCCACATGGAGGAGGACACCGGCAAGTCGACCCACGTGGGCGGCGCGACCGGCCGTATCCACGGAGCGTCCCACTCCCTGCTGGACTACAACCGCGCCGGCATCCCGCTCATCGAGATCGTCACCAAGCCGATCGAGGGCGCCGGAGAGCGTGCCCCCGAGGTGGCGAAGGCCTATGTGCGTGAGCTGCGCGAGGTCATCAAGGCGCTCGGCGTCTCCGAGGCCCGCATGGAGATGGGCCAGATGCGCTGCGACGTGAACCTGTCGCTGCGCCCGCACGGCCGCGAGAAGCTCGGCACCCGCTCGGAGACGAAGAACGTCAACTCCCTGCGGTCCGTCGAGCGCGCGGCCCGCTTCGAGATCCAGCGGCACGCCGCCGTACTGAACAGCGGCGGGACCATCGTCCAGGAGACCCGGCACTTCCACGAGGACACCGGGTCCACGACCTCGGGCCGCGTGAAGGAGGAGGCCGAGGACTACCGGTACTTCCCGGAGCCGGACCTGGTGCCGGTGGCTCCCACCCGCGCGTGGGTCGACGAGATCCGCGCCTCGCTGCCCGAACTGCCGCTGGCCCGCCGCAACCGCCTCGTGGCGGAGTGGGGCATCTCGGCCACCGACATGCAGGCGATCCTCAACGCCGGCGCTCTGGAGCTGATCGTCGCCACGATCGACGCCGGTGCCGACGCCGCCTCGGCCCGCAAGTGGTGGATGGGTGAGCTGGCCCGCAGCGCCAACGAGTCCGGCCGGACGCTGGACGAACTGGCGATCACGCCCGAGCAGGTCGCCCGGATCGCCGAAATGGTCGGCAAGGGCGACCTGAACGACAAGCTGGCCCGTCAGGTCATCGAGGGCGTCCTCGCGGGCGAGGGCACCCCGGACGAGGTCGTCGACAAGCGCGGGCTGAAGGTCGTCTCCGACGACTCGGCGCTCGGCACGGCGGTCGACGAGGCCATCGCCGGCAACCCGGGCATCGCCGACAAGATCCGCGGCGGCAAGGTGGCCGCGGCCGGCGCCCTCGTCGGCGCGGTCATGAAGGCCACGCGCGGTCAGGCCGACGCGGCCCGCGTCAAGGAGCTGATCCTGGAGAAGCTGGGTGTCGCCGAGGGCTGATCCCGAGCCCTGACCTCCGGGGGATGCGCCGGCCCGGCGCATCCCCCTTCTCCGTCCTCCCGCTCGAGGCGCTACGCTCGCCCGCCATGAGTGGACGTACCGACTCCGACACCCAGGACGGCATACGGACCGACGCGATCGAGGCGCACGACACGGACGACCTGGCCCGTCACGACCCCGACGCCGAGGGACTCGACGGGGATGACCCCGAAGACGACGAGTACGCCGGTGAGGACGCCCGGCGGGCCCGCTGGACGGCGGCCGGCACCGGCGCCCTGCTCACCCTCGCCGGACTCGCCGCGGCCCTCCTGCGCCTCACCGGCTCCGCCCCCGCCCTGGTGCCCGCCGCCTACGCCCTGGGCGCCGCCGTGTGCGCGTTCGCCGCGCTGCTGGGATCCCGCGGCCGTACCCGGCGCGCGCTGTGGCTGCTGATCGCCGGCGTGATGGTGATGGCGGTCGGCGACCAGTCGGACTGACGGAAAACGCGGCCGAAGGGCCGGATGCCCCGGTGGGCCGCTCGCCCGACCGGATGGCCGTCATTGTCCTGTGATCTGCCTCCCATTCATGTGAACAAGCCTACGAACCAGGCAAACGATCTCTTATGCCTGCAAGAGTGGCCTCGCATTGCTCATGCGTTCTTTGCGGGCTGTTCCCTTCATGCGCGGATGTTCCCGGTCAAAGATCCCCACACGGTCTTCACAGTCTTCGGGAGCAGGTTTCGTGGCAGCCCTTGCGCGGTGGTGTGTCCGGCGTCGCCTCGCCACGGTCCTGCTCTGGCTCCTCACCCTCGGCGGAACGGCCACCGCCGCTCTGGTCACGGGCTCCTCGTACTCCAACGACTACGACGTCCCCGGCACCGAGTCCGGCCGGGCCGCCCGGCTGCTCGCGGAGGGTTTCCCCGGTCTCGGCGGCGACAGCGACACCGTCGTCTGGCACACCGACCCGGGCACCGTCCGTGCCGCCGCCGTCGAACAGACCATGACCCGCACCCTGGCGAGGATCGCGGACCTCCCCGGTGTCGCCTCCGTGACCGGCCCCTACGACGAGCAGGGCGCCGGGCGCATCAGCGCCGACGGGCACACCGCGTACGCCACCGTCACCTTCGAGGCCAGTGCCGAGGACGTCGACCGGGGCGAGGCACGGGCCGTCGTCGACACCGCCGGGTCGGCGCGGACCGACGGACTCCGGGTGGAGCTCGGGGGCGGCGCCATCGCGCTCACCGAGTCCTCCGGCGGGCACCTCGCCGAGGTCGTCGGCGTGGCCGTCGCCGCCGTCGTGCTGTTCCTCGCCTTCGGCTCACTCGCCGCCTCGCTCCTGCCCATCGCCACCGCCCTGGTCGGCGTCGGCACCGCCTACGCCGGGATCGTGCTCCTCGGGCACGCCATGACCGTCGCCGACTTCGCGCCGATGCTGGGCATGCTCGTCGGGCTCGGGGTCGGCATCGACTACGCGCTGTTCATCGTCACCCGGCACCGGCGCGGCCTCAGACGCGGCCTGCCGGTCGCCGATGCCGCCGCGAACGCCGTCGCCACCACCGGGCGGGCCGTCGTCTTCGCGGGCGCCACCGTGTGCATCGCACTGCTCGGCATGCTGACCCTGCGGCTGGCCTTCCTCGACGGCGTGGCGATCGCCGCCTCCCTGACCGTCGTGCTGACGGTCGCCGCCTCGGTCACCCTGCTGCCCGCCCTGCTGTCCTTCATCGGCCCGCGCGCCCTCAGCCGCCGCGAACGGCGCCGCCTCGCCGAACACGGGCCCGAACCGGAGCTGCCGACCGGCTTCGCCGCCCGCTGGTCGGCGTTCGTCGAGCGTCACCCCAAGCTGCTCGGCGCGCTCGCCCTGACCGTGATCGCCGGACTCGCCCTGCCCACGTTCTCCCTCCGCCTCGGCACCTCCGACCAGGGCAACGGCCCCGAGACCGCCACCACCCGCCAGGCCTACGACCTCCTCGCCGAAGGCTTCGGCCCAGGCGTCAACGGCCCGCTGACCCTCGTCACCCGCGTCGCCGGCGCCGAGGACCGGCTCGCCCTGGACAACCTCGACGCCACCCTGCGCGGCACCGCGGGCGTGGCCGCCGTGACCCCGGTGACCTACAGCGCGGGCGGAGACGCCGCGCACCTCACCGTCGTACCGGAGTCCTCGCCGCAGTCGAGGCGGACCAGCGACCTCGTCGACCTGCTGCGCGCCGAGGTGCTGCCGCGGGCCGAGGCCGGGACCTCGCTCGACGTACAGGTGGGCGGGGTGACGGCCGGCCACGACGACTTCGCCGAGGTCATCGTCGGCGAGTTGCCTGTGTTCGTCGGTGCCGTCGTCGGCCTCGGCTGTCTGCTGCTCCTGCTCGCCTTCCGGTCCGTCGGCATACCGCTCAAGGCCGCCGTGATGAACGTGGCCGCCGTCGCCGCCGCCTTCGGGGTCGTCGTCGTGGTCTTCCAGTGGGGCTGGGGGAGCGGACCGCTGGGTCTGGGCCCGGCCGGCCCGATCGAACCCTTCCTCCCCGTGATCATGGTCTCGGTCCTCTTCGGGCTCTCCATGGACTACCAGGTCTTCCTGGTCAGCCGGATGTACGAGGAGTGGCTGGAGACCGGCGACAACCGGCGGGCCGTGCGCGTCGGGCTCGCGGAGACCAGCCGGGTGATCAACTCCGCCGCGGTCATCATGATCTCCGTCTTCCTCGCCTTCGTCCTCAGCGGCGACCGTGTGATCGCCATGTTCGGGATCGCCCTGGCCGCCGCCGTGGCCGTCGACGCGTTCGTCCTGCGCACCCTCCTCGTGCCCGCCCTGATGCACCTGCTCGGCGGCGCCAACTGGTGGCTGCCCCGCTGGCTCGACAGGCGCCTGCCGCGGATCAGCATCGAAGCTCCCGAGTGCCGGACGGCCCATGAGAAGCTCACCGAGGTCGTGGCGGAACTGGAGAAGGAGCGGCAGCCGGATGTACGCGATATCGCTGGGTGACGGGGCCGAGCTGCGGCCCCTGGAGATCTGGCACGCCGAGGAGTTCCTGACGCACCTGGAGCGCGGGCGGGAGTTCATCAACCAGTACATTCCGTTCGCGGCCAAGGCCACCGACGTGCCCGGAGCGCGCGAGGTGCTCCAGCGGTACGCCGACATGCGCGCCGCCGACACCGGCTCGCTGCACGGCATCTGGCTGGACGGTGAACTGGTCGGCGGCGTGCTCTTCCTGAACTTCGACGCCGAGCAGGCGAACTGCGAGGTCGGCTGCTGGCTGGAGCCCGCCGGAACCGGGCGCGGGCTCGTCACGCGCGCGATGCGGGTCCTCATCGACCACGCCGTCGAGCAGCGCGGGATCCACCGGGTCGAGTGGGTCGCCTCAGCGGGCAACGTGCCCAGTCTCAACGTCGCCCGGCGGCTCGGCTTCACCCACGACGGCGTACGCCGCGAGGCCTACCCCTATCGTGGGGTGCGGCACGACCTGGAAGTGTGGTCGGTGCTGGCCCACGAGTGGCGAGCCGCCCGCGCGCGTGCCGCTCACGGCGATCATTAAGAAACCTCTCAGAGAGCGTCCGTACGGTGCGAGACATGGGAACCAAGACAGTGGACGAGACCGGTGCCGAGACGGGCGCCGGAGCCACCGAGGCCAAGCGCGACGAGGAGACGGTGGACGTCACCGGGAAGGACGCGAAGGACGAGGTGACGCCGGCCTCCGAGGACGCCGACACCGTGCGGGACAGCGGCGCCGGCGAGGAGGGCGGGGACGGCGACGCCGTCGCGGAGAGCCACCCGTCCGGTGTCGGCCTGGGCGCCGGAGCCGTCGTCTCCGCCGCGCTCGGCCTGGTGTCGCTCAGCGGCGGCTGGATCGGGACCGTCGCCTCGGCGCGCCAGACCCTGGTCGGCCAGCTCGAGACGTCGTCGTCCGCGAGTGTCGCCCACCAGATCCAGGCCGTCTACGGCGACGCCTGGCAGACCGCCGCCCTGTGGGCCGGCCTGTTCGCGCTGGCCGCGCTCGTCACCGGCGTCGTGGTGCTGGCCCGACCCGCCTTCGGCGCCCCCGGCCGGGTGCAGGCCCCCTGGATCAAGTCCGTCGCCTGGGCGGGTGTCACGCTCGGCGTGATCGGCCTGCTCCTGGCCGTCCTCAAGTACACCGACGCGCTGCTCGGACTGCCGTCCGCCAGCTGAGTCGGCGCACGGTTCGCGAGGGGTCTCGGGGACGGCCGTAAGCACCTTACGGCCGCGCCTGAGGCCCCTCACGCGCGTCTAAGGCCCCGCCCGGTCCCGAAGATGCGGAACTCTCCCGATGTGACGGACCCCCCTGGGAGACGAAGGTTGAGGCATCGAGAGCGTCGCGGAGAGCGACGCCGGATCCACCGACCTTCAGGGGACATCACATGTACGAGTACGAGGTCCAGCAGGCCCGCGCCGCCGAACTGCTCCGCCGCGCCGCGGACGAGCGGCTGGCCCGCGAGGCCGTCCGCAGGCGCCGCGCAGCCCGCCTCGAGGCCGCCGAGCGGGTCGCCCGCGGCACGACCCCCGAGACCGAACCGCATACCCACCGCCCACGTCGGCTGCGGTCCGCCCGGACCGCGTGAACGCCGGGGCCCGGGGGGGGGGGGGGGGGGGGGGGGGGGGGGGGGTACGCAAAAAAAAAAAAAAAAAAAAAGGGGGAAAAGAAAAAAAAGAAGAAAAAAAAAAAAAAAAAGGAGAAAAAAAAAAAA
>NZ_JBVIQK010000029.1:0-60121 GCF_055577115.1 Streptomyces sp. NPDC033216
GAACGAGGTCGACAAGGGCGGCCACTTCGCCGCCTGGGAGCAGCCGGAGCTGCTGTCCCGGGAGATCCGCACGGCGTTCCGGTCACTGCGCTAGCCCAATCGCCCCGGGAAGGCGGGAGGCGTCCCAGGGGCGACCGGCCGCAGGACATGCCGGGCGCCCTGCCCATCATGAACGGGCCATCGCCCCTTCCCCGAGAAGCGAGGGCGGGGCGAGCCGGAATCCGGCCGTGAACTGCGGGTGGTGCTGGCGGCGCTCCAGCAGTGGGGCGACCGTCACCGCGCCCGGCCGTCCGGCCCCTCGGCGCTGCGCGGCACGCGCGGCGACGGCCGTGGCTTCCAGGTAGGTTTCGTCGACGATGACGGCCGGGCGGTCTCCCGCACCGGGGTTCCCATGGTCCCCACTCCGCCGTTGCTCGCCGGCGAACGCCTGGACGAGCCGTCCGCCGGCGGTGAAGAACTGGAAGCCGCATGCTCCGCGCGCACTGGGCCGACGGGCCTGTGCCAGTGGGGGACTGGCCCCGAGCACCGTGACACGTCCTCTGCCCTTCGTGCTCAGGGCCCTGGATCACCGATCGCCAGGGCGTCGGCGTGTGATCACCTCGGACGTGGGCTGCGCGGCGGCCTCACCACCAGGCTCGGGTACGGCCCACCATCGCCCCTGGTGGTCACCAGGACGGGCCGGTTGTGCCTCTTTCGTGCAGCATGGGCTCAAGGAGCCGCGGGCCGGCATCCACCGGCTGCGCATGCCGGGCCTTGCGCATGCCTTCCGTCTATAACTGGTCTGCAAAAGAGGAACTGTCGTGCTCAATACACTCACGCATGTGTTCAAGACTCCTGAGTTGCGTAAGAGGTTGGTTTTCACTCTCGGCATCATCGTGCTGTTCCGGATCGGCTCCCATGTGCCGATCCCCGGGGTGAATTATCAGAAGGTCCAAGCCTGCGTCGATTCCGTTTCTGGTTCGGGTGGAATTCTTGGGCTGGTCAACCTCTTCAGCGGCGGCGCGCTCCTGCAGATCACCATTTTCGCGTTGGGTATCCTTCCCTACATCACGGCAAGTATCATCATCCAGTTGCTCACGGTGGTGATCCCGAGACTGGAGGCGCTGAAGAAGGAGGGTTCGTCCGGGCAGGCGAAAATTACTCAGTACAGCCGGTATCTCACCGTCGCGCTCGCCGTTCTGCAGGGCACGGGTCTCGTGGCGACCGCCCGGAGCGGCGCCTTGTTCCCCAATTGCAGGGAAGCCTCGCAGATCGTGTCGGACCGTTCCGTCTTCGCCACCGTGGTCATGGTCGTGACGATCACGGCCGGCACGGCCTGCGTCATGTGGCTGGGAGAGCTCATCACGGAGCGTGGAGTCGGCAACGGGATGTCCATGCTGATCTTCCTGTCCATCGCCTCCACGCTCCCCGGGGCGCTGTGGGCCGTCAAGCAGGAGAGCACTCTCGCCGGAGGCTGGCTCGCCTTCGTCGTCGTCCTGCTGGTGGGGTTCGCCATGGTGGGCCTGGTCGTCTTCGTGGAGCAGGCGCAACGTCGCATTCCCGTTCAGTATGCGAAGCGGATGATCGGCCGTAAGGCGTACGGAGGCACTTCCACCTACATTCCGGTGAAGGTCAACCAGGCCGGTGTGATTCCGGTCATTTTTGCCTCCTCGCTTCTCTACATTCCTGCTCTGGTCGCGCAGTTCGCCGGGTCGGGTTCTGGGTGGTCGGCGTGGATCAACAACAATCTCACCAGAGGAAATCATCCCTATTATGTCGCGGTCTACTTCCTCCTGATCGTCTTCTTCGCCTTCTTCTACGTGTCGATCACGTTCAACCCGGAAGAGATCGCGGGAAACATCAAGCAGGCCGGAGGTTTTATTCCGGGCATCCGTGCCGGTAAGGCCACGGCGGGGTACCTGGGTTATGTACTCAACAGGCTCACCTGGCCGGGATCGATCTACCTCGGATTGATCGCACTCGTGCCCACGGTGGCACTCGGAAACTTCGGCAGTTCCAATCAGCTGACGGGGACCAGCATCCTGATCATCGTGAGTGTCGGGCTGGAGACCGTCAAGCAGATCAGCAGCAAGATCGAGCAGCACCGCTATGAGGGATTTCTGCGTTAGGCGGGGGCGCCCGGCGACGTCTGCGGACGCGAGGCGACGCCTGAATAGCCGACCGGTCACCTATAGTCGCCTGCGCACACCTCGCAGCCTCCCGTGCGCGCGAAAGGGACGCACGCGCGATGGCGTACGCCCCTTCCGGAACAGCTCCGGCTTCGTGAAGGGCTCGAGTGACGGCTGTCAGGCCCGCGAATGCGAGAGGGTCACTGCGAGGCTGCCAGGGTGACGCCCGCCGCCTCGGCCACGAGGGAGAACAGAACCGGGGCGGTCGTGGCACCACGTGACGCGGCGTCCGCGTAGTCGTCCCACACGTGATACCCGATCGCACCGAGCGTGACGGCAAGCATGCCGGCGGCGGCGATGCCCAGCGGCTGCTACCAGATACCCGCGATGAGTCCTGTCCCCGCGGCCATCTCGGACATGCCGATGAGCCGGACGAGACCGGCGCTGAGGCCCTTGGCCATGAGTTTCTCCGGCACACTGCCCTTGAGCTTGCCTTCGGTGCGCCCGCGGCGAGAGAGGCAAGGGCGAGGAGAACGCTGAGGATGACAGCGGCGATGTACCCGGTGGTCTCTTGTCGATGAAGTCGAACGGCTGAGGTGGCCGCGTCGGGTGTGCAGGCGTTCGCCCAGGAGGGGCGGGCTGGCTGATGCGGCCCACGGCTGTGGTCACGGCGGTGTGCAGCGTTGATGCCCGGCCCTGCCGGAGCGGGCGCTGCGGCGGTGGCAAGCTCGCGGGCGCCGTCCTGCCCGAGCGATCGCGCTGCGTCGGAATCCCATCCCGGCCGTCTGGGACCTGGCGGCGGGGCGGGCGGCACGCTGCCGGCGCAGGGGGCGGGTGGCGTGACGGTCCGGACGTTGCACCCGCCGGCAAGTGAGCCGACGGCATCTCACCGCCGGTCAAGGCATGCCCGGCCGTGACCTACGAGCGGAGCGGGCGTGCCCAGCCTCCCGGGGTGAACGGCTGTCGACGGTCCGTTCCCGCACCGCGGGAGGGCCGTCCTCTGTGAGACGGCCCTCCCAACCCGGATGTGAGCGGAAAAGAGTCCGCCTGCCCCTGGGCTCCGGCACTCGCAGGTTCGATGGAGCCGTCAGGCGGCACGCAGCGGGGCGAGGGCCTTGCTCCAGGCCAGGACCTGGTCCAGGGTGGCGCCCAGGGCGTCGACCTGGTGGTCGCCGGGCTTGAGGACGCTGAAGTTCTCGAAGTCGTGGAACAGCGAGAGGCCGACCTGGGCGCGTACGTCGGCCATCTGGAGTTCGCCGGCGACGAGGCGCAGGTGCTCCACCGCCCGGGCGCCGCCCATGGCGCCGTAGCTGACGAAGCCGACGGCCTTGTTGTTCCACTCGGCGAAGAGGTAGTCGATCGCGTTCTTCAGCACGCCGGACGTCGAGTGGTTGTACTCGGGCGTCACCATGACGAAGCCGTCGAAGGAAGCGATCTTGCGCGCCCACTCCTGGGTGTGCGGCTGGGAGTACTGGCCCATCGACGGCGGAAGTGCCTCGTCGAGGTGCGGAAGCTTGTAGTCGAGCAGGTCGACGAGCTCGTACTCGGCGTCGCCGCGCTTGGTAGCGACATCGAGCACCCAGCGGGCCACAGCCTCGCCGTTACGGCCGGGACGGGTGCTGCCGAGGATAATGCCGATCTTGGTCATGCTGAGCCCTTCTTGAAGGTCATCCCGAGAACCGCACGAGATGTAGTTGCTGCGACAAGTAAGTTACCAGAGTGATTTGCTCAGTCAAGTAAAGCTCGAGAAGGTGGCCGCCCTGCGTGCGGAGGGGCATTCCGTGCGTCCGAGTCAGGTGCTCGATCGTCACGGCCGGGACGGGTCACACCACCCCGTCGTCCCGTCGTTCCATGCCCAGCCAGGAGGCCAGGGCGTCGTCGAGGTGCGGCTCGGTGCTCTCGGCGCCGGCCCCGACCCTCTCCAGGGTCCGGTCGAGGAACGTGCGCAGAGAGACGGCCTGTACCGTCAGGGCGGTGGTCCCTCCTGGTGAACTCACCCGGATCCGGACGGCGCCCCGGCCGGCCCCCAGGCGTCGTGGTCTGCGAGGTACGGGACGCATCTGCACATCCGCGAGTCCGGCCGACCTGGACAGGCCTTCCGTCAGCAGCTGTCTGGCGAACACCCATTCCACCGGCGGTGTCACACCCGTCTCCACCCACATCCGCACCGCGTAGGGATCTGCGGCGGTGTAGCGGAAAGCGATGGTGACCGGCACGGTGACCAGCCCTTCCAGGATCGCGGATCCCTCGCACCGGCAGGCCACGTCGGGTTCCGGTGCGGGAGCCGGTCCGAGACCGGGAGGGGCGTGATGGCTCATGGCGCGCTCGTCTCGCCTTCGTCGCGGTGCCGCGCGGATGCGCCTGACGCGCGAAGCCCGCGCTGATGCCTCGGGGGCCTGTCCGGCGAATCCGCAGGCGCCATCGCGAACAGGTCGACTTGATTCCTGCGCGTCAGGGCCGACAGGTCCAGCAGGCGGGGGAGGGGCATGGGGGCACTCACCGTGTGGTCGCCGGGGAGAGCGCCGCATGTGGAGGGGGTGCCGGACGGCGGCGGCACGAACCGAACTCGGCCGCGGAAGCCCACCCGGCCGCAGGTGGTCCCGCGTCCGCGCCGACCCGGCCATGAAGGGGAGGTGTGTCTGCGCCGACCCGGCCCTGAAGGGGGAGCACCGATCACGCGCCCGCGTGGACGGTCGGAAGGCACTTCGGGGCGGCGGTCGTGCGCCCCGGGGGCCGGCCTCGCGGGTGCGAGCCCTCGGATGCCTTCGTCAGGCGTCGGCTGAGACGTCGCTGGCGGTGCGGCGCACGAGTTGCTCGGCGACGGTATCCAGTACCTCGTCGGAGAACGTCTTGTCGGCCACCGCCCGGGAGATGAGCACGGCGCCGACCAGCGCGCTGAGTGTCAGCATGGCCTCGGTTTCCGCGTCTGCGCTGTCGTCGTCCAGACCTGCGATCAGGTCCAGGTAGGTGCGGACCTGCTTCTCGTAGGCCTGCTTGACGTCCCGTTCACCGCGTGCGGCGGCGGCGCCCAGCGTGACCAGGGCGCATCCGGTGGCCGGTCCGTCCCGGTGCTGCTTGGCCAGGTAGGCGTCGATGAGGCCGGCTCGCGCGTTCTGCTCGTTCCGGCGTGCCGAGCGCTCCATCTTGGCCGTTCCCTCGGCCAGGGCGAACGCGGCGGCCTGGTTGATCAGGTCGTCCCGGGAGTCGAAGTGCTTGTAGAAGCCGCCGTGCGTCAGGCCGGCCTCGTTCATGAGTTCCGCCACGCCGGGGCGATCGACGCCGTCCTCGCGGATCCTGCGCGACGCGATACGCAGCACCCGTTCGCGGGTCGCCGCCTTCTCCGCCTGCGAGTGACCCATGACGACCCTGCCTTTCGTGTGGGGCGGCGCAGTGCGGGAACTGCGCAACTGGATGACCCACATCATACACCTATGCCCTTGATGACCGGATTGAAGGTGCGGTCGATTGACTTTGAGGATGATGAGCGTAATCCTCAAACAGGATGATGTAAGTAATCCAGGAGCGGATTGGACGCCATGACCCGGACCTATGACCCACGCCACACGGCCGTACTGCTGGTCGATCCCTTCAACGACTTCCTGTCCGAGGGCGGCAAGATCTGGCCGCGCCTTGAACCCCTGGCGGAGAAGATCGGCCTGCTCGATCACCTCCGCGCCGTCGTCACCACCGCACGCGAGACCGGCACGCGCCTGGTCTTCGTCCCGCACCGCCGCTGGGAAGAGGGCGACTACGAGACCTGGGAGCACCCCAACCCCACCCAGCTCGGCATCATGGAACGGCACAGTTTCGCCCGCGGGACCTGGGGCGGAGAGTTCCACCCCGACTTCCAGCCGCGGCCCGGCGAGGTCGTCGTCGCGGAGCACTGGGCGCAGAGCGGTTTCGCCAACACGGACCTGGACTTCCAGCTCAAGCAGCACGGCGTCACGCATGTCGTGCTCATCGGCCTGCTGGCGAACACCTGCATCGAGTCCACCGGCCGCTTCGCCATGGAACTCGGCTACCACGTGACGCTGGTACGCGACGCCACCGCCGCCTTCCTGCCCGAAATGATGCACGCCGCCCACGAGTTGAACGGGCCGACCTACGCCCACGCCATCACCACCACCGACGAGCTCATCGCCGCGTTCAAGGGAGCAAGCGCATGACACTGACCGGAGACCTGCTCATCGGCGGAGACCGGGTGCCCGCCACCGCGGGCACGATGAAGGCGTTCAACCCCGCCACCGGAGAGCTGATCGAGCCGGAGTTCGCCTTCGGCGGACCCGCCGAGGTGGACCGCGCCCTGCGCCTCGCGGACGAGGCGTACGACACCTACAGCCGCACCGGACTGGAAGAGCGAGCGGCGTTCCTCGAACTCATCGCGGACAAGCTCGAGGCGGCCAAGGAGGAACTCGCGGCGCGGACCTCACTGGAGACCGGGCTGCCCGCCGCGCAGTTCGAGGGTGAGGTCGTGCGTAGCGCCGGCGTTTTCCGCAAGTTCGCCGCCGTCGTGCGCCAAGGACGCTTTCTCCAGGCGGCCATCGACCCCGCGCAACCGGATCGCCTGCCGACTCCGCGCCAGGACCACCGGCTGCAGAAGGTGGCCCTCGGCCCCGTGGTGATCTTCGGCGCCAGCAACTTCCCGATCTCCTACTCGGTCGCGGGCGGTGACACCGCCTCCGCCCTGGCCGCCGGCTGTCCCGTCGTCCTCAAGGCCCACAACGCCCACCCGGGGGCCGCCGAGATCGAGGGCCGCATCATTCAGGACGCCGTCGCCGAATCCGGCCTGCACGCCGGCGTGTTCTCCCTGGTGCGCGGCCCCGGCAACGAGATCGGCGAAGCGCTCGTGGACCACCCGCTCGTCAGGGCGGTCACCTTCACCGGCTCGGAGGCCGGCGGCATGGCGCTCTACCGCCGGGCCCAGCAACGCCCCGACCCCATCCCGGTGTTCACCGAGATGACCAGCGTCAACCCGACCTTCGTCCTGCCCGCCGCCCTCGCCGCCCGCGGCGCCGAGATCGGCACCGGCCTGGTGCAGCGAGGCATGTACAACGTCGGCCAGGCCTGCCTCAAGCCCGCCGTCCTCCTCGCCGTCGACGGACCCGGTTACGCCGAACTGCGCGACGCGGCCGTCGCCGAGGTGGAGAAGTGGGCCGCACGCCCCATGCTCACCCCCGGCATCCACGACGCCTACACGCACAACGCCCAGCGCCACCAGGACAACGGCGCCACCCTGCTCGGCCAGGGAGCCGCCCCGGCCGGCGAGGCGGACGGCCAGGCCCTCCTGCTCGAGGTCACAGGACAGCAGCTGCTCGCCGAACCCACCCTGCGCGAGGAGGTCTTCGGCCCCACGCTCCTGCTGGTGAGGGTCGCCGACACGGAGGAACTGCTCGAAGCGGCCCGGGCTTTCCGCGGACAGCTCTCGGCCACCCTCCACGCCGACACCGCCGACCGTCCCGTCGCCGAACAACTCCTGCCGGTTTTGGAACGCCGTACCGGACGGATCGTGTTCAACGCCTTCTCGATCCCCCAGGAGGTTTCCTACGCCTCCACCCACGGCGGCCCCTTCCCGGCCACCTCCGACAGCCGTTTCACCTCGGTCGGCATGGGAGCGATCGACCGTTTCATCCGTCCGGTCACCTACCAGAACTTCCCCGACGACCTCCTGCCGCTGTCGTTGCGCGAGGACAACCCCCTCGACCTCTGGCGTCTGGTCGACGGAGAACTCACCCGACGCTGACCCCGACACGGGTCCCGCCCGCCCGGGGCGGGGCCCGCCCCTCCGTGAGAACAGGAGTACTCCATGACCGCAAGGAACCCGGCCGCCGAAGACGACGAGCGTCAGGCGCGTGACGACGTCCGCATGAACTTGCTCGGCGCGTGGCAGCTCGTCTCGTACACGGCCCACGGCGCCGACGGGGAGGTCATCCACCCTCTCGGCCGCACCCCGTACGGCTTGATCGTCTACACCCCGGAGGGGTACATGTCCGCCCAGCTGGGACGCGGCGACCGGCGCCCTCTGAGCACGCCACGGCTGGAGGAGGCGACGCCCGACGAGCTCGCCGGGGCGGCCGCCGCATACGTGGCCTACGGCGGGCCGTTCGAGGTGGTCGATCGGCACACTGTGGAACACCACGTCACCACGAGTCTTTTCCCCAACTGGATCGGACGGACCCAGGTGCGCACGGTGCAGTTCGCCGGCTCGTTCCTGCGCCTCGGCGTCAGCACCCCCACACGGATCTGGGGGGCCGAACGTACGGCCGAGCTGACCTGGAACCGGCTCGTCTGACGAGCAGTCCACTCGAGGGTCCTCCGGTGAGCGTCCTGGCCGGCCCCCGGCCGCCGCCGTCCTCCTCAAAACGAGCCGGCGCCGGCCCGCGCGGCCGCAGTGCTGATCGGACACTCCGGTCCCGGCCGGGACCACGGCTCCGGCCCCGGTGGTCCTGGCCCCGGCCGTCGCGTCGCCCGGTGCCGTCGCCTCCGCATGAGGCCGTGTCGGCGTCCCGCAGGGCCACGACGCCTCCACCCGCCCACCCTGAACCGTGCTCATGAGGAAACAATGACCAGCGCAGCCACCCGCCCAGGCGTCAAACGGGGGACCATCCCGGTCTTCGCCACGGCGACCGCAATCACCGTCTCCAACATCTACTTCGCCCAGCCGCTCCTCGACGAGATCGCCCACAGCTTCCACACCTCGGCTTCCACCGCCGGGCTGGTGGCCACCGCGGGGCAGATCGGCTACGCGCTGGGCATCGTCACCGTCGTGCCGCTCGCCGACGGAGCCAGGCTCCGCCGGTTGTCCACCGTGCTGTTGGTGATCACCACCGTGGGCCTCCTCGCGGGTGCGCTCGCTCCCTCGGTCGCCCTCTTGAGTCTGGCGGCCCTCGTGCTCTCCACCAGCACGGTACTGCCGCAGGTCATCATGCCGACCGTCGTGTCCATGGCGTCCGCCGGCAACGCGGGGCGCGTCCTTGCCGCGGTCGGCACGGGGCTCACCCTGGGGGCCCTGCTGTCACGCACCGCCGCCGGGCTCATCGCCGAGGCGACGGGAACCTGGCGAGCCGGGTACGCCGTCGCGGCCCTGGCCACCGGCGCCCTTCTCCTGGTGCTGCCGCGCTACATGCCGGCTGACCCGCCGGCACTCGCCAGGCACAAGGTGAGGTACGCCCGCCTGCTGGGCTCCCTGCCCCCGTTGATCACCCAGCACGCGTCGCTGCGCGTCTCGGCGGCGTTGGGTGCGACCGTCTTCGCGGCCTTCTCCGCCTTCTGGTCCTCTCTGGCCTTCCACCTGACCGCGCCCCCGCTCGGACTGGGACCCGCCGTGATCGGGCTGTTCGGTCTCTTCAGCGTCCCGGGTGCCCTGGCCGCGCGGTACTCGGGGCGACTGGCCGACCGATGGGGGCCGTTGCGGGTCAATGTCCTGGCGCTCACTTCGGCGGCGTTCGCGTTCGTCCTGTTCGCGGTGGCAGACCGGTCACTGGTCCTCCTGGCCGTCGGTTGCAATCTGCTCGGCTTCGGTACGACCAGCAGTCAGGTGGCCAATCAAGCCCGCATCTTCGCCGCACAGCCGGCCATCCGGGCTCGCCTCAACACCGTCTACATGTTCTCGGTGTTCGCCGGAGGTGCCGCCGGATCCTCCGTCGCGGCGGCGGCCTTCTCCACGTTCGGCTGGGCCGGTGTGGTGGCGACGGGCCTGGGCTTCCTCCTGCTCGCGGCGATCGCCCTCTCCTGGCACACGCAGCGAACCGGCCACGGCCCGGCCGGTCGGCCCGCCGAGGCCGCGTCCGGCCGGGAAGCCGTGACCGACAGCGGCACGGCTCGGGTCGGTGGCCGGTGACGCCGACACCCCGACGTGACCGCGGGACGGGCGCTCCTCGCGCGTATGCAGCAGCGGCTGCCTTACGGAACTTCCAAGCGTCCGAGCCCGCGGACTCCAGCGATGGCCGGTCAAGTCCGGGACGCGGGCGATGGAACGAAGCGTGTCCGGCGACTGGCACGGGCTCATGCTGGGGACGCCTGCCCACCCTGAGACTCTCTTTCCATCCAGGTGCTAGATTGGAATTCGGGTTTCAGCTCAGGCGTCCGCTGATCGCGACGCGGGAGCAGCTGTCCTGCCCGGCTCGGCGCTCATCACCGGTGTCCGCTTGCAACCACCTGCCCCTCATCACCGGCCCCTCGGCACAACTCGCCCGCGCGACCATCAGGAGATCCACATGAGTGCCCAGCACCAGTTCACGGTCGAGGAGATCAGTCCTTCCTACTGGCGGGTGACCTTCTCCAACGGGGAGATCAACCTGATCGACCCCGACACCATCGAGCAGCTCGCCGCGTTGATCACCCGTATCGAGCAGGCACCCGAGCTGACGGCCGTCGTCTTCCGCAGTGCCAACCCGGACTTCTTCATGGCGCACTGGGACATGCAGTCCGACCGCGCCCGGGTCGCAGCCATGCAGCCCGCGCCTTCCGGACTGCACCCCTTCGCCGACAACCTGTACCGGCTCGCGAGGGTTCCGGCTGCCACCATCACCGAGATCGGCGGCCGTGCTCGCGGGGCGGGCAGTGAGTTCGTCCTCGCGACGGACATCCGTTTCGCCGGACCGGGCGCCGTCCTCGGACAGTTCGAGGTGGGCGTCGGAGCGGTCCCCGGCGGCAATCCCACCGGCCGCCTCCCCCGCCTCGTGGGCCGGGGCCGGGCCCTGGAGATCCTGCTCGGCGGCGACGACTTCCCCGCCGACCTCGCTGCCGCGTACGGCTATGTGAACCGTGTGGTGCCCGGCGGCGAACTCGAGCAGTTCGTGGACGGCTTCGCCAGGCGCATCGCAGGCTTCGACAAGGTGGCCGTCGCCCGGATCAAGTCCTTGGTGGACGTGGAGTCCCTGCCGACGGAGGAGTCGTACGGCGCGAGTCTGCAGGCCTTCTTCCAGACCTCCGGACGTCCCGAGAACGCTCACCGCGTCCGCTCCCTCTTCGAGCGCGGACTCCAGCGCCCCGACGGGGTGGAGCTCGACCTCGGCCGCCGCCTGGCCGAGTGAACGGCGGCGGGCCGAGGCCCGTCCGGCTGGATCACGGTCGCCGCCATGAGGGGGCCCGCGGCGACCGTCCAGCAGTACCCGAGGGCCCCGCAGTGCTGGCTGACGCGGAAGGGCAGAGGGCGTGACGTTCACGCGAAGTGACGTGGAGATACCGGCCGAGGGCGCGACCCTGGGGGGATGGCTGTTCATACCCGATGGTGCCGAGGAGCCATTGCCGGCCATCACCATGACCATCGGCCTCGGTGGGATCAAGGATCAAGGGCTCGAACCTTTCGCCAGGGCCTTCGCCGAAGCGGGTTACGTCGTGCTCGCCCACGATCACCGCACCTTCGGAGCCAGCAGCGGTACGCCGAGGCACGACGTGAACCCGTGGCAGCAGATCGCCGACTGGCGCCGCGCGATCTCCTACCTCGAGTCGCGTCCCGAGGTCGACGAGCGGCGCATCGGCCTGTGGGGTACGAGCTTCGCCGGTGGCCATGCGCTGGTCCTCGGCGCGACAGATCGCCGGCTGCGGGCCGTCGTGGCGCAGGTTCCCATGATCAGCGGATTGCAGATCGGACAGCGCCGTGCTCTCCCCGAGCACCAGGCGGCGGTCGAGCGGCGCTACGACGAGGACGAGCGCGCCCAGCTGCGAGGCAGCGCACCGGCGACGGTCACCATCGTCAGCAAGGACCCCGATGTCCCCGCCCTCTACCGCGACCCCGATGTCGTCGACTTCTACCTGCGGCCGTACGACTCGGACGTCCAGTGGGAGAACAAGCTGACTCTCCGGTCGAGCCGGAACAGCCGTATGTACGAGCCCGGGGTATACATCGACAAGGTGTCTCCGACACCCCTGCTGATGATCGTCGGCACTCACGACACCATGACCCCCACCGACATCGCGCTCGCGGCCTACGAGCGCGCTCTCGAACCCAAGCGGCTCGAACTGATCCCGGGCGGGCACTTCGCGCCCTACCTCGAGGAGTTCGACTCAGCCCGCGCGGCGGCCGTCGAATGGTTCGGGAAGCATGTGTCCTGAACGGCTCTCTTCCCGTGCGGATGCCGGCCGCCGTTGCCCATCTCGTCCACTGGGCGGCACTGTCGCGGCGGTGCCTCGTCCGTGTGGTCGACGCCCCGCGGACCTCGGTGGCAGCAACTGCCCGCATGAGGACTGATCGTTCGGGGATCACTCGGGCGGTGGGTCGCGCGTACTGGAATCAGTGCGCTGCCGGTCCGGCACCCCGCTTCACGAAGCCAGCATGAACAGCTCGTCGTGGGACGGGGTGCCGGTCTCGGCGGACCAGACGACGAGTTGCTGCTCGCCGCTGGTGGTCGAGGTGAGAGTGTCCCAGGCGAGGGTCAGCTCGCCCACGACCGGATGATCCGGCCGCGACGAGGTCTACTCACGTCCCACGACCGCTGCGCCGGGGGAGTGGGCAGCGACCGGAGGTCGGCGGCACTTCGGTCCGGAGCTACGACCGGAGTTGGGGCCTGATCGGTGAGCCTCGCGGGTCTGACAACGCCCCCGACGGGGTCGCGGCCGGTGGTGCGTCAGCCGCGGAAGCGCGATCGCCCGGGCCCGAGCGGGCGACGGCGCCGAGTGCGTCACCGCGACCGCGGACAGCACCTATGTCTCAGCACATCCGTTTCGGCCGCATACGTCGGACCGGTGTGGCCTCAGGCCGTCCGCTGCGCCGCCATGGCGTTGTTGTGCCGGTTTCCAGGACACCGCAGGTACGCGGCGCCGCGGGGCGGCACGTCATCCGCGGCCTCCCGTGGGCGTGGGCGCCGCGGGCGACCGTGTCCGCCGGAGGCCGTGCGACACGCTGCCGGCAGGTCCGCAAGGCAGGCGGCCGCCCCGCTGCGCGGTGGGCCCGGGTCACCGCCGCCACGACGACCTCCCAGGCGGGCGGCGCGACATGGACGCGGGCGCCCGATCCTCTCGGTCAGGTCGCACCGGGGCCGGTTGCTGCGGACGGCTCATCGGCCGGGAAGTCGGTGGAGGCCGTCAGATAGGCCCAGGCGTCCATGTCCTCCTGGAGCTGTCGGCGGCCCTTCTGGACGAGGTGCAGCGCGTCGCTGCCGAGCAGAAGGTGCACGGGCGGATCTTCCGCCTCCAGGACCGTCATCAGGGCCTTGGCGGCGCGCTCCGGGTCACCCACCTGCTTGCCGTCCTTGCCCCTGCGGGCGGCCCGGATGGGATCGAACACGGTGTCGTAGTCGGAGATGGTGCGAGGGACACGCACCATGGAGCGTCCGGCCCAGTCCGTGCGGAACGATCCGAGGGCGAGTGAGGTGACATGGATGCCGAACGGAGCCACCTCCTGTGCCAAGGAGGCGGAGAACCCTTCGACGGCGAATTTGCTGGCGCCGTAGAAGGCGACACCGGGCAGCGCAGTGAGCCCCGCCATGGACGACAGCGTGACGATGTGGCCGCTGCGCCGGCGCCGCATATGGGGAAGGACGGCCTTGACGACCGCCACGGTCCCGAACACGTTGACGTCGAACTGCCGGCGCAGATCGGCCAGTGACGACTCCTCGACGGTCCCCTCGACCCCGTAACCGGCGTTGCTGACGAGTACGTCGATGGGTCCCGTCTCCTCCTCGATCCTCTGGACCACCGCGTCGACGGCGTGCTCGTCGGTCACGTCGAGGAGCATCCCCACGGCGCGGCCCGGGGCCAGGTCGGTGAACTCGGCTAGTTGGTGCGCCTGTCGCACGGTTCCGACGACCCGGTGACCGGCTGCCAGCGCCTCTCGGGCGAAAGCACGCCCCAGGCCGGTACTGACGCCCGTGATGAGAAAGGTTCTGCTCATGATTGCTCCTGTCATGGGAGGGGGCGGGCTCCACGTGAAAACGCGTGGAGCCCGCGGCCCACCCCTGTGTGCGGGGGAGTCGGAGATCAGTGACCGGCGCTCTGACCACCGTCGACGTGCAGGATCTCGCCCGTGACGAAGGGGGCGTTCTCCAGGTAGACGACCGCGTCGACGATGTCGCTGACCTCTCCCATCCGGCCGACCGGATGCAGCGCGGCGAAGGTGGAGTGGTGCTCTTCCAGGTGCATCGGCGTCTTGATGATGCCGAGGGCCACGGCGTTGCTGCGGATGCCGCGGGTGGCGTACTCGATGGCCAGGGCCTTGGTCGCCGACTGCAGACCGCCCTTGGTCAGTGAGGCGAGAACCGAGGTGACGGAGGAGTTGGCGTGATCGACCAGGCTGGTGGTGATCTGCACGACGTGGCCGCTGCCCTGACGGAGCATCTGCTCGACCGCGAGCTGGGTGATGCGGAAGAAGCCGTCCAGGTTCACACCGGTGACTGCGGCGTAGTCCTCGGGCGTGTAGTCCGTGAAGGGCTTGGCCACGAAGATGCCGGCGTTGTTGACCAGGGTGTCGATGCGGCCGAAGCGTTCGATCGCGGCACGTGCCACGCGCTCGCCGGTGGCCGGATCGGCGATGTCGCCCTGAACGGTGACGACGTCCGGGTCCTGGGAGGGAGCGATGCCACGGGATGTGGCGACGACCGCGTAGCCGAGCTTGCGGTAGGCGTCGACCAGGCCGGCGCCGATGCCCTGCGACGCACCGGTGATGATGGCGACCTTCTTCTGTCCGGAGGTGCTCATGGTTGTCTCTCCAAGGGGATCGAGCGGTGTCTTGCGTCTGCTCCCTAAACTAGACGACCGGTCGACAAAATTCCAGCGGCCGAGAATCGGTGTAACGGACGTGCGACTCCCCCTGCCTGCGTCGGGAGGCTCGGCCTATCAGGTGGGAGCACATGAGTCATGGGCGCACCTCGCGATGGACCCGCGGTCACCTGGGTGAGAAGGGAAGGTCCGGCGTGCGTGCTGGTCACGCCCCGGCCGCGCGGGGTGCGACGACGGCCCCGCCGCGGCAGGTGACGACACCTCCCGGCGGCTGACGTCCCCGGCGGCTGACGTCTGGGGCGGTGGCCGTGCGGACGTCTCGGCCGTCGGGCCGATCCGGGTGATCCTCGTGGCGGCCGGACAGATCGGCGCGTGAGGTGCCGGGTGAGCCGTCGGCGGGGCGGTGCAAGGTGGGGCCGCCCGCGGATCACGCGGTCCTCGACACCGTCACCCTGCGGACTCGGACCGTGTCCTGCGTGGTCGGAGGGTCGCTGAGGCGGCCATACGCACCGGCCGGAGATCAAGCGGGGTGTACCCCGTTCCGGTCGGAGCGGACCGTTCAGAACGAGGCGGAGAGCATGTCGGCGATGCCGTTCCTGTGCTGTTGCGCCACCGGAGCGGCCGTCGGGTTCAGCCGGTCGGCGATCGGGTCCCGCGCCAGGGCGAGCGCGGGGTCGGGGATGGCGAAGTACAGGATGTGCGGCGGCACGCGCGGTACGCGTCCGGCCGCGACGAGGTTGTCGACGGCCGTCTCGAGGCTGCACAGAGGGGCTGGTGAACCGTTGGTGCAGATAGCCCGGCCCGAGGGGGTGAGGTGAGCGCGCGGAGCCGTAAGTGCTACATGTCCACGACCCCGGATGGTCACGTCCCGGCGCCGACCGCGACTCGCCGACTGATCAAGCAAAGTCCGCCGCGCTGAGATGGCTGCGCACACCGGAGGCTTGAAGGCGTGAGCCCGCCGGGCAGCCGGCCGGCCTGGCCCGGCTGCCCGGCGGGCGAACCCGTGCCGGGGCCACCGCACGCCATGGTCAGGACACCGCCCGGACCGGAGCCGTCGCAGCACCCCGTGCCCGAGCCCGGCGTCCGTGGCTAGAAGACCTTGTCGAGGATGTCCCTCACTTGCTCCTCGGTCGGCTGGAGCGGCGCGTTGCGGGTCACCGCGTCGGCGAGGGCGCCTCGGGCGATGGGTGTCATCATGTCGCGGCTCACGCCCAGTTCGCGCAGGGGCCGCTTGATGCCGAGGGCGCCGCTGATCTCCCGGACCGCGCCCACAGTGATCCGTCCCCAGTCGCCGTCGGCGGGCGGGGACAGGCGAAGGGCCCGGCCTGCCTGCTCGTACGCGTCCGACGCTGCCGGAGCACTGAACTCCAGTACTTCCTCCAGAACGGCCGCCAGAGCGACGCCGTGGGACGTGCCGGTGTGGGCCGTGAGGGAGTGGCCGATGCCGTGGACGAGACCGAGACCGGAAAGGGTGAGGGCTTGCCCGGCCAGGTGGGCGCCCAGCATCAGGTGCGAGCGGGCCTCCAGGTCGGACCCGTCGTGGTGGGCGATCGGCAACCAGCGTCCGACCAGGGCGACGGCCTGCGCGGCGAAGGCCGCCGACACGGGGTTGGCGCCGCGCGAGGCGAGCGACTCGATGCCGTGGACCAGCGCGTCGATGCCGGTCGCAGCGGTGATCGATGCGGGCAGACCGAGCGTGAGGACCGGATCGAGGAGGGCGATCCGGGGTCTGACCGACGGATGGCCGATGTAGATCTTGCGGCGGGCGGTGGTGTCCTCGATGACGCCGAAGCCGTTGGTCTCCGCGCCCGTTCCCGAGGTGGTGGGCACGGCGATCAGCGGCAGCCCGTCGAGCGCGTCCCACAGACTGTCGGCGTCGGCGGCCTGCGCGTCGGTGTTGCCGACCAGCAGTGAGATGCCCTTCGCGGCGTCGAGAACCGAGCCCCCGCCGAGCGCTATGACGACCGCCGGCCCGAAGGCCCGCGCACGTGTCGCGCCCTCGTCGACGTTGGTGGTGGAGGGGTTGGCACCGACGCCCTCGTACACGGCGTGCTCCACCCCGGCCGCGTCGAGAACCTTGAGGACCTGGTCGACGATGCCGACGGCGCGCAGACCGCGGTCGGTGACCAGGAAGGCGCGGTCCATGCCGAGGGAGGCGATGAGGCCGGGAAGGTGGTCGACGCGGCCGGGTCCGAACTCGATGCGGCAGGTCGGATCGACGGTCAGCTGACTGGGGAGGGACGCGCCCATGGTGTGCAGCTCCTCGGAGAGGCGAAGGGACGGCTCAGACGGCGCTGAGAGCGGCGTCGTCCGGAGCGGAGGTGGGGTCGGGGAGCCGGAACTCGCGCCCGGCCAGAGCCTCGTACAGGCGCACCGGGCTCATCTCGCCGGCCAGGTCGCCGTGCTGGGCCTTGGAGCGGCGGTAGATCTGCTCGACCAGCGCGGACAGTTCGGTGGACACGCCCAGGTCGCGGCCGAGGTCGACGGCCAGTCCCAGGTCCTTGCAGGCGAGCATCATGGCGAACGAGTCGTCGTAGTCGCCGTCGGCGAGCACGCAGAGAATGTCGTTCTCCAGGAAGTTCGACGCCGCCGGGCTGGCGAGCAGCGAGTTGCGCAGCACTCCGAGGTCCACGCCTGCCTTGACGCCCATGGCGAGCACCTCGGAGGTGGCGACGAGGTGGCTGAACCAGAGGAGGTTGATCATCAGCTTGACGGTGTAGCCGGCACCCAGGGGACCGACGTGCAGCACCTTGTCGGGGTCGCCCATGACTTCGAGCACGGGCAGGCACATGCGGAAGTCGTCCTCCGTCCCGCCGACGAAGATCTGCAGCATGCCCGCCTCGGCGCCGCGGGCCATCCCGCTGACCGGGGCGTCCAGGCGGCGCACTCCCCGCCGGTCCAGCACCTCGGCCGCGACCCGCGCGGCGGCGGCCGGGGTGGAAGTGGACATGTCGAGCCACAACGCGCCCTCGGGCAGCGCCCGGGCCGCACCGCCGCGCAACAGCACGTCCTCGACGATTCGCGGATCGGGCAACATGGTGATCAGCACTTCGGCATCGCGTGCGCAGTCCGCCGGATCCTTCGCCCAGCGAGCCCCCAGTTCAAGGTGCTCCGCGGCGGCTTCGGGGCGAGCGTCGTGCACAGTGACCAGGTGTCCCGCGTTTATCAGGTGACGGGCCATGTGGCGGCCCATGTTGCCCAGGCCGATGAAACCGATCCTCATCGTTGTCCTCGCTACGGCTCTAGAGGTGAGTCAGGGGAAGTGGTCGCCGTTCAGGCCAGATTGATCCAGGTGGTCTTCAGCGCGGTATAGGCGTCCAGCGCGTGCAGCGACTTGTCACGACCCGCGCCGGTGGCCTTGAACCCGCCGAACGGTGTGATGACGTCGCTCGCGTCGAAGGTGTTGATCCAGACCGTTCCGGCGCGCAGCCGCCGCGCGGTGCGGTGCGCGAGGGTGACGTCCCGGGTCCAGACGGAGGCGACGAGGCCGAAGTCGCTCTCGTTGGCGAGGCGTATGCCTTCGTCGACGTCTCCGTCGAACGAGATCACGGCGAGGACGGGCCCGAAGATCTCCTCCTGGCCGACCACGGACCTGTTGGCGACTCCGTCGAGCACGGTCGGCTCGACGAACGTGCCACCGGAGTCGGACAGGATGCGGCGGCCGCCGAGCAGGACCCTCGCGCCGTCCTGCTCACCTCGCTTCACATACCCCAGGATCTTGCCGAGTTGTGCCTCGTCGACCACGGGCCCCATCACCGTGGCGGGGTCGAGCGGATCACCGACACGGAAGGTCTCGGCCGTGATCCGGCGTACCGCGTCGAGGAGTCGCTCCTTGACGGACGCGTGCACGACGACCCGCGATCCCGCGTTGCAGGTCTGGCCGGCGTTGTAGAAAATGCCCCAGGCGACGGCGGACGCGGCGGCCTTGATGTCGGCGTCGGCCAGGACGAGCTGCGGGGACTTGCCGCCGGCCTCGACCGCGACCTGCTTGCCGTTGGACTCGCCGGCGTACACCTGGAACAGGCGGGCGACCTCGGCCGATCCCGTGAAGGCGATCTTGTCGACCTCGTGGTGCCTTCCGAGAGCCTGTCCGGCGACCTCGCCCCGGCCGGGCACGACGTTGAGGACCCCGTCCGGCAGCCCCGCCCGCGTACCGAGCGCGGCGAGCCGCAGAGCTGCCAGGGACGTCTGCTCAGCGGGCTTGAGGACCACGCTGTTGCCGGTCGCCAGCGCCGGCCCCAGCTTCCAGCCGGCGATCAGCAGCGCGTAGTTCCAGGGTACGACCGCCGCCACCACACCCAGCGGTTCCCGGGTGATCAGGGCCAGGGCGTCGCCGGGCGTCGGCGCGACCTCGTCGTACGTCTTGTCGATCGCCTCCGCGTACCAGGCGATGGTCTCGGCGGTCTTGACCACGTCGATGCGCACCGACTCCGTGATGGGCTTGCCCATCTCCAGGGTGTCGAGCAGGGCCAGTTCCTCGGCGTCGGCGAGGATCAGTTCGGCCCAGCGCAGCAGGACGCGCTTGCGCTCCCTGGGGGCGAGGTCACGCCAGCGGCCGTCCTCGAAGGCCGCGCGTGCGCAGCGCACCGCCCGGTCCACGTCCTCGACGCCGGCCGCCTGCACCTGGCAGAGAACGGTACCGTCGCGCGGGGAGATACTCGGGAAGCTGTCGCCCGAGGTGGCGTCGGTGAAGGAGCCGTCGATGAAGAGCCGGGTCTCGAAGGACAGTCTGCCGGCCGCGGTCTGCCATTCGTCGTGGGTGCGTGCCAGCAACTCACTCACGTCATACGTCACTTGATTCTCCAGCGGTCGATCGCGTCCTCGTCGAGTTCGATTCCGAGGCCCGGTTTGTCCGGCACTTCGAGGTGGCCGTCGGCATGGACACGCACCGGCTCGGCGAGCATGAAGTCGCGGCGCTCGGGCGTCCAGCCGGGCGGGTCATAGGGGTACTCGAAGTAGGGCCCGCCGCCGACGCCCGCGCACACGTGCAGATTGGCGAGGACGCCGATGCCGTTGGTCCAGCTGTGCGGGGTGAAGTGCCGGTGTTTCAGCTGTGCCAGTTCGGCCAGGGTGCGCGCGCGGTGCATCCCGATCGCGAGCACCACGTCCGGCTGGTAGATGTCGAGAGCATCCTCTTCCAGGTAGCGCAGCAGTTCGGTAGGGGAGTGGTGCATCTCGCCGGCGGCGATGCGCACGCCCGGGTTCTCGGCGCGCAGCCGCTTGAAGCCGGCCAGGTCCGCGTAGGGAAGCGGTTCCTCGACCCAGAAGACGTCGAGTTCGGCGAGGCGTGCGACGGTCCTGCGGGTCTTGACGAGGTCGGAGGCGTTCGCCGTGTCGCCGGCCATCCGCCAGGACTGGTTCAGGTCGACCATGATCTCGAAGTCGTCGCCCAGTTCCTCGCGCACGGCACGCACCGCGGCGATGCCCTCGTCGACCCGGTCCCGGTCGATGCGGATCTTCATGGCGCGGAAGCCGGCCTCGCGCACCTTCAGCGCCGTCGCGACCCGCTCCTGCGGGGACTTGAGTTCCCCGGAGGACGCGTACGCAGGCAGTCTGCGCGTCGCGTTGCCGAACAGCTCCGACACCGGGCGGCCGTGCACCTTGCCGATGACGTCCCACAGCGCGGCTTCCAGAGGCCAGTAATAGGCCCCGTGGAAGTTGGCGGTCTCGATCGCCCTGACGTGCCGGGTGATGTCGAGCGGGTCCTCACCGACGAACAGGTGCTTGTACGTCTCGAATCCGTCCATCACATCACCCGAGCCGATGCCGGTGATTCCCTCGTCGGTGTGGACGCGGACGATCGTGGCGTCGAAGTGACGGCGCGGCTCGGGGTCCCAGGCGGCACGGAACGGCGGGTCCAGTTCCAGGCGCAGCCGGTCCAGGCTGATGTCGGTGATCTTCATCGGGCGAGTACCTCCGCGGAGGGCGAGTAGAACGGGTTCGCGGGCCCGTACTGGGCGGCCTCGCGGACCTCCCGGATGGTCGGCGTACCCGTGACGGCGGCGCGGACGGCGCCGTAGGCGGCGGCACGCTGGTTACGGAAGGAGACATCGAGGTCGTCGACCTCCGGGTTGACCCACACGGCGGCGATGATCAGCAGATCGTCCGCCTCCTGCGCGGGCAGCAGACCCTCCGCAACGGCATCCAGCACGCCTTGGGCCAGACCTGCCTGCGCCGAACCCCAGGTGGCCCGCTGGTGCAGCTCGCCGCCGGCCGCGGCCTTGTTGACGAACAACGTCAAGGGCTTGACCGGCACCGACGGGCGGACGACCGTCATGAACGGGACGTGACCGACGCTGGGCGTGGCCAGCGCGGTCGCCCACGCCGTCTCGACCGGGCCACCTTTGCGGCCGATGACGACGTTCGTGTGCGCTGCATTGACACCCTCACCGACGAAGGACTCGCCGATGAGCGCGGTCGGGGCAATGGGGGAGGACATGAAGCTCCTGGACCTTTGGAAGCGGGGGGGGCCTACCGGGGACGGGACGAACGCCGCGATCCATGCAGTTCATCCGGCTCGATGCGGCGAATCTAGGTCGGTCGACACCCTCCTGCAAGGCTCCGGCGAGAATCGAAATGCCGGTTGCTCTGCTGGCAACCAGGGCTCTGACCTGCGGTTCCATTCCGCGGACATGAGCTTAGGATGAGGTGCGTGACGCAGACCCCCTCGTCCGCACCGGGCTCGCAGCGCGGCCACGGCCTGCGGCGCGACATCGACCTGCTGGAGGCCCTCGCCTCCGACGAGGCGCAGAACGCCGGCGGCCTCGGAGTCGTACGCATCTCCCAACTGGTCGGACGCGAGAAGACGCAGATCTCACGGGCCCTGAAAGCGCTCGCCGCGGAGGGGATCGTCGAGCGCGACCCCGACACCCTGGAGTACCGCCTCGGCTGGCGGCTGTTCTCCCTTGTCGCACGGACCTCGGAGAGCCGCCTCGTACGCATGGCCGAGCCGGTCATGCACGCGCTGTCGGCGGATCTGGAGGAAACCAGTCACCTGTGCGTGCTCAGCGACCGTGAAGTGCTCACCCTTCTGTCCGTCTCCGGCCATTCCTTCCGCGTGCACGGCTGGGAAGGGCGAGGGGTGCCCGCCTGGCAGACGTCGGCCGGACGGGTCCTGCTGGCCGACGCCACCCCCGACGAGCTGTACGTCCGCTTCGGCACGGCAGCGGAGATGCCGGTGCCCGACCTGTGGGCGCTGATCCAGGAGGCCAAGAGACGCGGCTACGCGCGGGTGAGCGAGGAGTTCGAGCCGGGCCTCGTCGGCGTCTCCGCTCCGATCCGCGACTTCCGCGGCCGGGTCGTCGCCGCCCTCAACATCTCGGCACCCAAGGCCCGACTGGGGGAACGCCTGGAGGAGGCCGGCCGCGCCACCTCCGCCGCTGCCGGCCGCGTCTCCTCACTTCTCGGCTGGGAGCCTCGCCGGACACCGCTGCGCAGGGCGCAGCTGACGTGACCCCGCGGCGCGCGGCTCGACCCACCATCGCCACCCGCGACCGAGTTGCCCTCACAGCAACCCCCGTTGCGATACGGGAAGCAGCCTTGTCGGCCGTATGACGCGCTCGTAAATTCGCCGCGAACCGGACGGACCCTCGTCCGGAACGGAGAAAAGAGCAGCTCATGACCTTCGTCGGCATCGACTCACTCGCCAAGGCCCCGCTCGCCGAAGGCGATGTCCTGGTGGGCGGGCAATGGCGCGCCGCCGAGGACGGCCGGACGTATCCCGTGTTCGACCCCGCCACCGGGGAGCTGATCCGTGAGGTGTCGGCAGCGGGACCGGCCGACGCGGGTGCCGCCGTCGAGGCGGCCCAGGACGCGGCCGCGGCCTGGCGGGCGACGCCCGCCAGGCGCCGCTCGGAGATCCTGCACGGCGCGTACACACTGATGCGGGAGCACACCGACACCCTTGCCCGCCTCATCGTCCTGGAGAACGGCAAGGCATACCGGGACGCGGCCGCCGAGGTCGGCTACGCGGCCGAGTTCTTCCGCTGGTTCGCCGAGGAGGCCGTCCGTATCGGTTCCTCCTTCGGTGACGCTCCGGCGGGCGGTTACCGCCACGTCGTGCGCAAACACCCCGTCGGAGTCACCGCGTTCGTCACCCCGTGGAACTTCCCGGCCGCCATGGCCACCCGCAAGATCGCACCTGCACTGGCCGCCGGCTGCCCCGTCCTCCTCAAGCCGGCACCGGAAACCCCGCTGACCGCCCTCGCGGTCGCCACGCTCCTCACGGCGGCGGGCCTGCCCGACGGCCTGCTCAACATCCTGCCCACCGACCGCGCCCCCGAGGTCGTCTCCGTCTGGCTCGGCGACGAACGGGTGCGGAAGTTTTCGTTCACCGGCTCTACCGCCACCGGCAAGGTCCTGCTCCGGCAGGCCGCCGAGAACGTCGTCAACGTGACCATGGAACTCGGCGGCAACGCTCCCTTCGTGGTATGCGAGGACGCCGATGTCGACGCCGCCGTCCGCGGCGCCATGGACGCCAAGATGCGCGGCGGGGGCGAGGTCTGTGTCGCCGCCAACCGGTTCTACGTCCACGCCTCCGTCGCCGCCGAGTTCACCGAGAAGTTCGGTGCCGCCATGGCTGCCGTCCGTACCGGGCCGGGACTGGGGCCGGGCGTCGAGCTCGGCCCGATGATCGACCGGGCCGCCGTCGACACGATCCGCTCCCTGGTCGACGACGCTGTGGCCCGCGGCGCGCGGATCGTCGCACGCGGCGAAGTCCCGGACGGGCCGGGTCACTTCCACGCCGCCATGGTCCTGACCGACGTCCCCGGCGACGCCGCCATCCTCCATGAGGAGGTCTTCGGCCCGGTGGCGCCGCTGACCACCTTCACCGACGAGGAGGAGATGATCATCCAGGCCAACGCGACGGTCCACGGTCTGGCCTCCTACGTCTACTCACGCGATCTGGCACGCGCCCTGCGCATCGCCGAGCGTCTGGAGGTCGGCATGGTCGGCCTCAACCGGGGCCTGCTGTCCGACCCGGCCGCGCCCTTCGGCGGCGTCAAGCAGTCGGGGCTCGGCCGTGAAGGCGGCCGCGAGGGTATCGAGGCGTTCCTCGAGACGCAGTACATCGCCGTCGACTGGCCGACGGCCCTCTGAACGACCACTCCTCTCCGCACCCTTACTCCCGCCTGCCGCTCAGCTCCCTTCGACACGGACCTCCGTTCAGTCCGCGCTGCCCGCGGACCCACCAGAAAAGGACCGCACATGGCAATGACGCCTGCGACCAGGCACCACCCGAGCGACCCCCCGCCTGCTGCCGCGGACCACCGTGAGCGCCGCCGCCTTCACATGAAGCTGAAGTTGGCCACCCAGATAGGGCAGGGCATCGACGGGTACATCATCGGCGGCATCGGGATGGCCATGGCCGCCCTCACCACCGATCTGCACCTCTCCACCTTCATGCAGGGGCTGGTGGGCGCCTCTCCGCTCATCGGCATCTTCATCGGCGGCCCGCTCCTCGGTCGGCTCGCGGACCGGTTCGGGCGACGCCCCGTCTTCCTTTTCGACATGCTGATCTTCCTGATCGGATCGGTCCTGCAGTTCTTCGTCGCCGACGGACTCCAGCTCTTCCTCATCCGCCTGGTGATGGGCGTGGCCATCGGCGGCGAGTACGCGATCGGCGCCCCGCTGCTGTCGGAGTACGCACCCCGCAAGGGTCGTGGCCGGCTCCTCGCCAGTCTGGAGATCAGCTGGTACGTCGGCTACGCGTTGGCCACCGTCGTCGGTGCCCTCTTCGCGGACGTCGACGGAGGCTGGCGTTGGTCGCTCGCCAGCAGTGCGGTGATCGCCATGGTGTGCGTGGCCCTGCGCGGCGGCGTCCCGGAGTCGGCCCGCTGGCTGCTCAGCAGAGGACGCAGGGAGGAGGCCGAGGCACTGATCGGGAAGTACGGCATCGAAGTCGATGTCGACGCCGAGATCGAGGAGTCCGCACAGCCGCAAGGAGAGGGTTTCCGGGCACTGTTCAGCCGACGTCACCTGCGCAGCACCGTTTTCGCCAGTGTCTTCTGGGCGGCGCTCGTCCTGCCGTACTTCGCCATCGGCACCTTCTGGACCCCGGTGTTCGAGGCCCTGGACATGGGGGACAACGCCGTCGCCGCCTTGCTCGTGTACTCCTTCACGGCCGTCGCCGGTGTGACGGCGGGCTGCCTGGTCGTGGACCGCATCGGGCGCCGCCGGCTGCTGATCCCACCGTTCTGGATCACCGCGGGCTGTCTCGCCCTGGTTGCGGTGTGGCCGTCCTCCACGCCTGTCGTCGTCGGCGGATTCCTGTTCTTCATCTTCCTCAACGCCGCCTCCAGCGCGCTGACCGCGATCTACCCCTTGGAGGTGTTCCCCACGTCGTTGCGGACCACCGGCGTGGGCTTCGCCACCGCCATGAGCCGGGTGGGCGCCGCCATCGGGACCTTCCTGCTGCCGATGGGCCTGGACCGCTTCGGTGCGGAGTTCGTCCTTCTGATCGGTGCCGGTGTCCTCGCCTTGGGTGGCCTGGTGTCCCAGTGGCTCGCACCCGAGACGACGGACATGGACCTGGCCACGGCGGCTCGTGTCGCGCGAGCTGAGGGGCAGGGCTGACCCTCACGGGCCTGCGAACGGCCCGGAGGACTCGGCTTCCTCGCCGGCGGTTACAAGACCGCGGCCCGGCCTTGCCGAGCGCTGCACCTACGGATCCTCGGAATCGGTCCGCGTGCCGCCCTCGGATGTGGGGCGCCGTGTCGGTGGCGGTACCCGCGAGGATCGCGCTGCCCGGCTTCGAGTGAGTCTGTCCAGGGGTCGAACCCGGTGTGGAGGATGGTGTCGAGCGACGCGCGCGACTCGGCCGCCTCGTCGGCGCCGTGGCTCATCTCCAATCGGGCCTGCCCCTTCCTCATCAGGGGCAGCGCCTCCTCCGACCGGGTGCCTGGCGCAGTGACGGTGGCGACCCGCGCCCGGCGGTCGGTAGCCGATGTCCCGAGGGTCACCAGCCCTTGTCGCGAGCGAGGCGGTGTGGCCGCCTCGCATGCGAGGCCCTGGTTGAGCGGGCGGCGGTCTGCGGTCGGCACGAAAACCATCGTGGGAGATTAACTTGTGCACAAGTTAATCGGGCGCTAGTGTTTGCGGAGCAGGAGGCCCGGCCCCGTCGAGGGCCTGACCGTTCGATCCCCGAGCGTTGAGGAGTGCAGTGATGACTGGCCAGAACATCTCTCAGAGCAAGCCGACGGTGGTGCTGGTGCACGGTGCCTTCGCGGACTCATCCAGCTGGAACGGTGTGATCGAGCGCCTGCGTCGGGGCGGCCATCCCGTCTTGGCGGTCGCCAATCCGCTGCGTGACCTGGCCGGCGACGCCGACTATGTACGCAGCGTCCTCGAACACGTGCAGGGCCCTGTCGTGCTGGCCGGACACTCCTACGGCGGCGCCGTCATCAGTGCAGCCGCATCCGGCTCGTCCAAGGTCAAAGCCCTGGTCTACATCGCCGCCTTCATCCCCGACCAGGGTGAGAGCGCACTGGAACTGTCCAACATGTACCCGGGCAGCACCCTGGGCCCCGTCCTGGACGCTGTCCCCTTCCCCCTGCCTGACGGCGGCACCGGAACCGATCTCTACATCAAGCCCGACAAGTTCCACGACCAGTTCGCCGCTGACGCCCCCACCGGCATCACCGGCCTGATGGCGGTCACCCAGCGCCCGGTGGCCGCCTCGGCTCTCGAAGCCCGAGCGTCCGCCGCCGCCTGGAAGGTGATCCCCTCCTACAGCCTCGTCGCCACCGATGACCACAACATTCCCCCGGCGGCCCAGCGCTTCATGGCTGAACGCGCCCACGCTCACACCGTCGAGATCAAGGCGTCCCACGCCGTCACCGTCTCACAGCCCGACGTCGTCGCCCGGATCATCGAACAAGCCGCCCAGGACATCGTCCGCTGAATCAGGTCGGACGCGGCCGATACGACGTGAGCGAGCCTTCCTTCCTGCTGCGACATCGCGGCATCTGTCTCTCCGGCTTGGTGGACGTTGAGCTCTCCAGGGCAATGACGGGTGCATGAGCCACATGTGCTTGATTCGGCAACTAACCACTGCTATAGACGTGAGGTGCAGGAAGTCGCACCACCAAGTCGACCATGCGACCCATGAGTTGACGCAAGGTGGCAGAGCGAGAGGGAAATGTGAAACTCAAGTCCATGAGCGCGATGCTCAGTTCGGTGATCGGGATGAGTATGGTGCTCGCCGCCGGAACCCCGTCGGCGGTGGCCGAGGTACGTGCCGACCCTGATGCGGCGACTCAAACGGCGGCTTCCGCTTCTAGCTGGGATCCTGCATCTCGGGTCCCGGGCCGATCGCCCGACGGCCCGGCTCACCGGTGGATCCAGCTGATCACCGGTGACCGGATCTCGGTCGATGCTGAAGGCGACGTAGTGTCCCTGCGCCCTGCGAAAGGGCGGGAAGGCATACCCGTGCGGGTGGAGACCACCGGCGGACACACCTACGCCGTACCCGAGGACGCACGGTCTTTGATCGCCGGCGGCCGTCTGGATCGCCGGCTGTTCGATGTGACCACGTTGAGCGAACCCGTCCACGCGAAGGACGGACTACGGCTCATCGTGATGTACGAGTCGGCCCGTCCGGTCGTCCGGACGGCACTGCGCTCCGTCCCTGAGACACAGCTGCACCGCACCTTGTCCAGCATCAACGCCGACGCCATCACCACGCCCGCGAGTGGCAGTGCGCGGCTGTGGTCCGAGATCACCGACGGACCGGCTCGCGCCACCGACCGCACCGTCGCGGCCGGTATCGCATCGGTGTGGCTCGACGCCGTCGTCCAGGCCGACTTGGACAGGAGCGTGCCGCAGATCGGCGGCCCGGATGCCTGGGCGGCGGGCTTCGACGGGACCGGCTCACGCATTGCCGTCCTCGACAGCGGTGTCGATGCCACCCATCCAGATCTCGCCGGCCAAGTGGTCGCTGAGCGCAACTTCTCCGATGCGCCGGACACGAGGGACCTGTACGGTCACGGCACGCATGTCGCTTCCATCGCGGCGGGCACCGGCGCCAAGTCCGACGGCACGTACAAGGGAGTGGCTCCCGGAGCCCGCATCCTCAGCGCCAAGGTCCTCAACGACACCGGCAGCGGGACCATGTCGCAGGTGATCGCCGGGATGGAATGGGCCGTCAGTGAGAAGGCGGACGTCGCCAACCTCAGCCTCGGGCACTACAACGGTCAGGAGACCGATCCGATGGAGGCGGCCGTCAACACATTGTCGGCCGAGAGCGAGACCCTTTTCGTCATTGCCGCCGGCAACACCGGAGACCAGGGACCAGGCTCCGTCACCACGCCCGGAAGCGCGGACGCCGCCCTCACCGTCGGCGCGGTCGACAAGCAGGACCACCTTGCCGCCTTCTCCAGCGTCGGCCCGCGCAACGGTGACGGAGCCATCAAGCCCGACCTGACGGCGCCCGGAGTGGACATCGGAGCCGCCTCCGCCAAGGGCAGCCGCCTGGAGGGATACGGCCATCATGTCGCCGAGGGCTATGTGGCACTCAGCGGCACCTCCATGGCCAGCCCCCACGTCGCCGGTGCCGCAGCCGTCCTGGCCCAGCAGCACCCCGACTGGGACGGCGGTGACCTCAAGGCCGCCCTGGTCGGTTCGACGACTGCGGGACAGTACTCGGCGTTCCAGCAGGGATCGGGCCGGGTCGACCTGCACAAGGCGATCAAGCAGAGCCTCTTCGCTCGTGAGGTGTCGCTCTCGTTCGGTATCGCCCAGTGGCCGCACACCGATGATCAACCGCTTGCCAAGAACCTCACCTACCGCAACACCGGAGACGCTCCCGTCACCCTGAAGCTGACGGTGGACGCCACCGGCCCGGACGGAGAACCCGCTCCCCGCGGCATGTTCACCGTGGACGATCACGTCACTGTCCCGGCCCACGGACAAGAGACGGTGAAGGTGACCGTGGACACGCGGACCGGCGATGCCACCGGAGCCTTCACCGGACGGATCACAGCCACCGGAGGGGGACAGAGCGTCGGCACCGCGATGGCAGTGGAGCGGGAGTCGGAGCACTACACGGTCACGCTCAAGACCCTCGACCGCACAGGCAAGCCGGCCGCGGCCTGGGCCGCGACCCTGGCAGGTCTGACCGGACCCGACAGGGGATTGTCCACCGATCTCTCCGCGGCGAGAGACTCGGTACGCCTTCCCAAGGGCCGCTACTTTCTCAACAGCTTGATCCGGTCGGAGCCGCAGGGAGCCACCACCCGCGGCGTGGACTGGATCAACCAGCCCAGCCTCGAGGTCACCGAGGACATCACGGTGACCGTCGACGCCCGGACCGCCGAGCCCATCGACGTCACTGTCCCGGATCGTTCCGCGTACCAGACATGGGGGCACTACGGCGTCGCGAACGATCTCCCTGACGGGACCATGGCCGGTTTCTCGTACATGACCGCTTCCTTCGAGGACTTCCGCACGGCTCACCTCGGCCCGAAGGGCTACCCCGGAGACAAGCTGAGCCAGCAACTCTCACTGTCGTTCTCCACCGGTGCCACGGGTGAGGACGAGTACCACCTGGTGTACCTGCCGGAGGGCGACAGGTACTTGACGGGGTTCACCCACCACACCAGGCCCCGGGAGTACGCGGAGGTCGAACAGTCGCTGGGGGCCCCGGCCGGGAACAAGTCCGGTTTCGTCACGCCGACACCCGTGCAAGGCGGTTCCGGCTATGGCGCGGAGCACCCCCTGCCGTACCACGGCACCCTCCACCTGCTGTCGGCCGACACCTCGTGGTGGATGACCTTCAAGCAGATCGACGCGGAAGGCGCCTACGAAACCGCCTACGGCGCGCCCGCGCGCACGTTCCGGCCCGGACATTTCTACAAGCAGGAATTCAACGTCGGTGTTTTCGGGCCGGACCTCCCGAACGGTGGTGCTGGTCTCTTCCGCGCAGACGAGGCACTGGACGGCAACCTTCCGCTGTTCTCGGATCGCAGAGGAAACAGCAGTGACAACCAGTCGCCTGTCGAGAGTTCGCGCACTTCCGTCTACCGCAACGGCGAACTGGTCAGGACGAGCATCTACCCGATGGACCTGTTCTACATCGCCGACAACGAGCGCGCCGACTACCGGGTCACGGTGACGGTCGACCGTGGGGCGGTGGCGGACGTATCGACGAGCCTGACCACGAGCTGGACGTTCGCCTCCGAGTACGCTCCGGGACGGGCGGAGATCCCCACTTCCGTCGTGCGCTTCACTCCCGCTCTCTCTCTTGAGAACACGAGCAAGGCGGGGGTGAAGGTGCGCGTGCCTGTGACCGTGAAGGGCTCCGCCGAGGGGCGGAACCTCGGGTCCTTGACCGTGTGGGCCTCCTATGACCGGGGAGAACACTGGCGGGAACTGCGCGTGCACAACGGCAGCGTCCAGGTTGCCAACCCCAAGGCCGGGGGCAGTGTCTCCTTCAAGGCCAAGGCCGTTGACCGACAAGGCAACACGGTCGACGAGACCATCATCGACGCCTATCTGACGAAGTGACTCGCGGCGCCCTGATCGCGGAGGGGTAGAGTCCATGAAGGCCGGGCCCCGGCACGTCTGCCGGGGCCCGGCCTTCATCGCAACCAGGCGAGGCCGGAGTGGCCAGGACGCGGAGCCGCCCACGATGGGAACCTCGACGACGGTCGTCGCGCCGCCGGACCGCGACGAAAAGTGATGCGGCTCAACGGACGGGGGGCCGTTGAGCCGCGACTCACCCATTACCCCAGGTTGCGCTGTCACCTGGACCTGGAGGTATCCGGCGGTCAGGTGCATGCGCAGGCCGGTGAAGGATGGTGTCTGCCGCTTCCGCCGACAGAAGCGGCAGACACCACCAAGCATATAGTTGAACAAACAAGTTACGGTCTGGCAAGCTCGCGTGTGTGGTCTTGCGCGGCACGCAAGGTGAAGTCGCGCTTTCATCGGAAACATCCATGGATGTCGTCCTCCTGGAACAGCTCGGCACATTCGAAGTCTCCACGAGGAGCCATACCGGGGTCAGCGTGTCCGAATGCGGCGAACCAGGCCTTCTACCGCGGTACGCCGTGCGTGGTGCCGTCCTCGATCGGATCGCCCCGCGACGGCCCGGGCGGTGATGGCGCCGGACAGTGGACCGTGGCCTTACTTCGCTCAGCAATATTGTCCAGGAGCCGGCCCGAGTCAGCCGTGTCCGGCAAAGATTTTTTACGAAGCAAGTAAAGTAGGGGTCATGTCACGCGTCGTACCGCAGCCGGAAGCGCCGAAGCCGCTCAACCCGGACGAAGAAGCCGTCGTTCGATCGCTCAGCCGTGTCATCTACACACTGCCTCGCGCGATCGACGCCGACATGATCCGTGAGCAACGGCTCTCGCTCATCGAGTACCTGGCCATGGCGCATCTCTCCGAGGCTCCGGACAGGCGGCTGCGCATGAGCGATCTCGCTGCCGCCATCGACATGTCGCTCAGCGGCATTACGCGCTTGGCAAGCCGGCTGGAGGCCCAAGGGCTGATTCGGCGCGTCAGGTCGACCGAAGACGCTCGCGGTTACCACGCCATCCTCACCGATGAAGGCTTTGCCCGTGTCGAGAAGGCGTGGCCGACCAACTTGGCCGCCGTGCGCCGCCATTTCCTGGATCACCTCACAGGACTGGACCTGAAGAAGCTCGCAGTCGCCTTGAGCAACATCGCTACGTGACGCGCGCGCCGAGCCTCGATCCGGCGCGGGTTCCCGCGCCGGGCGACCTTCGGGAAGGCGTCCGCGACCTCCGGCGTGTCAAAAGATGTGCAGGAAGCACCCGAGCGTCACCACGCCGGCGGCCGCGATCGATGTCAGCTTGACGATGAGCCCACGGGGCTGCAAGGGCGGACCTCTTTCGGAAAGCGCCGTGAAGCCGAACCTGGGAGCTTCGGCGCGGCCTCCATCAAGATCCAGGGCGGGGACTTCGCGTAGGCCCTCACCCAGTCCAAGCCTGCCGGGATCCCGTTCGACCCGGACGCCTGAGAAGGAGGAGCTACGGTGGGAGCCCAGGACGACACCACTGATCCCTCGTTACCATGCCGGACACCAGGGCAATGAGTCCGCGCTCGCCCGACCCCACGCAGCGGGAAGCCATCGCGGCGGCCGCCAGGCAGGCGGACGCCAGCATGCAGGAGTACATCCTCTCTGCCGCCTACGACCGTGCGACCGCCGTGGAGCAGCGGTTCCTGGCCGGCTTCAAGGCGTCCATAGCCCGCAGCGGCGCCGCCTTCGCCGCCGAACCGGGCAGCACCGATCCCAGCCCGGAGCAGCGGGCGGCCGAGCGTGAGGCCAAGCGGGAAATCGACCAGCACGAGCGGGGCCACGCCGCGTGACCGACCAGGAACCGCTGCACCCGATCGACGTCACGTTCCTGCTGCACGCCGCCGAGATCCTCGACGGGGATCCCCAAGTCGACGACGACGGACCGCTCCACGCCGCAGCCCGGGTGAACGCCAAGGCCATGAAGCGGGACATCTACGGATGCCTGCACCTCAAGGCAGCCGCGCTGTTGCAGACACTGGCCAGGCTGCCCTGTCTGCGACACTCCAACGAGGCCTTCGCCTGGCACGCGAGCGAGGCCTTTCTGTTCCGGAGATGGAGTTACCCGCCCAAGGCGGCCCTCGCCCTTGTCCGCGACGCTGCCTCAGGCGCGCTTGGAGTCGCCGGAATCGCCCGGCAGCTACGCGCCTGGACCGTCACCTGATTCCCGGTGCGGACGCGACATCCGCGAAGGACGGGGCCGTTCGGCTCATCCGGAGCCTTGACCGGCCCGTGTGATCAGGGGGAGGGCAGTTCGCCCCGGAGGCGCCGGTCACGTCGCTCGTGACCGGCGCCTCCGGGGGTACATGGCTGCCTGTTGAGAGTGTGTCAGGCGCCGAAGACCTTCAGCACCTCTGCCACGAACTCCTCGGGACGCTCCTCCGCCAGGAAGTGCCCGGCCTCCGGGAACTCGACGTACGTGACGTCGTCCACCATCGGATCCACCATGGCCTTCGAGACCGGCAGCAGATAGCCGCTGAAGTAGACCAGCGGCATGGAGAGCTTCGGGTAGGTGCCGAAGTCGATGATGTCCTGGTAGAAGGTGTCGAACCACTTGTTGGTGGCGATGATGGACTCGGCGGTGTCGTAGCCGGCGGCGGCCATGGAGCGGACGTCCTCGGTGAACACCTCGGGGTGGTCGCCGCCGATGTTCTTGATGTTCCAGTCGATGATCTCGCGCGCCTTGCCGGCGAACAGCTTGTGGGGAAGGTCCGGAATCTGACCCATGACCCACCAGAACGGGAAGATCACCTCTCGCGCCTCGGGGGGCTGGATCATCGAGAAGCTGTGCATGCCCGGGTTGGGGTGGACACCGTCGGCGATGATCAGCTTCTTGACCACCTCGGGGTGGTTGATGGCCAGGCTCCAGGCGACCATGCCGCCGATGTCCTCGCCCTCGATGTACGCCTGCTCATAGCCGAGGGAGCGGATCAGCTCGTAGATGTCCTTGGCCATGTTCTTCTTGTCGTACCCGGACTCGGGCTTCGCCGAGTCGCCCATGCCGCGGATGTCGACCACGATGACGCGGAAGTGCTCGGCGAGTTTGGGCATGACCCGCTGGTAGTAGTACCAGGTGCGCGGGTAGCCGGTCATGAGAACGAGGGGCTCCCCTTCTCCGCCGATGACGTAATGCAGCTGAGTGCCGTTGACATCGGCGTACGCGTGCTCGAAACCTTCAGGCGTGTTGGCCATGTGGGATTCATCCGTTCTGATTGCTGTCGATCTCGCGCAGTGCGTCCGGCTGCGAAAGGGGCAGGGCTGTATGACGTGACCTGCTGCCGCAGTCGTCCGCGGCAGGTGTGTTGCCGATTCGTCCGGTGTCCATGACCTCGCTCGACCGCCCGGGAACGGTGAGGAGGAACCGCCGGCTCGCGGTGTGTGCGGCTAGTCCTGCTCGGGCGCTTGTACGGTGCCGAGCTTGCGGGAGAATTCCAGCATCTGCGGTGTGAAGCGCTCGGCGGTCCACAGTTCCGGCTCGTGGCCCGGCAGCGGGTCGTCACCGTACCGGAGGAAGAAGTCCTCCGGCCCCGCGGGCGTGAACAGGAAGACCATCTTGGTGTGGCGAGGGCTCCGGTTCTTGAAGCGGTGCCGTGTGCCACGAGGCACATAGATGAAGTCGCCGGCCTTCGCGGTGAGGATCGTCTCACCGTTCAGAAACTCCAGTTCACCCTCGATGAGGTAGAACGCTTCGTCGCTGTTCTCATGCATGTGCGCGACGGGGCCGTTGCCGGGCGGGACAGTGGCGACGACGAAACTGAGTGTCCCGTGTGACTGCTCACCGCTGAGCTTGATGTTGTACTCGTCCCCGACGACCCACTTGACCGTGCCGTCGCTCTCGGGAACGTACATCGCGTCACTGCCGTACGTCTTCGATCCTGTCTCTGACAAGGTGATGGTCCTCTCTTACACGCTCCGCCTGCTGCGGACGGACACGTATGGCGGCAGAAATGGCGGGGTGACGCCTGAGCCACCGGACGGATCATTGCTTGACTCAGCAAGTAATGCGCATGCCCGGCGGGCTGTCAAGGGGCAAGTGGGGCGCAGTTGTTGGATGTTTCGCGGACCTTGGGGTGATTCTCATCGTTCTGGCACGCGGCGCTGAACGAGAGATTGATCCGCCTAAGTGATTGACTCGGCAATTAATATTTTGATTAGATGCTTGCTGAAGCAAGTAAGTGAGCGTTGATCGTCTGCAACCACCCCTCAGTCCGCACGCAGAGAGGCCTGTCCATGTCGCCTACGGCATCAGGAAGCAGTTCGGCCCAGACCCATCTCCCCGTCCCCGCACACTGGATCGACGGGTACTCAGTTCCCGTGGCCGGCCCCGGCCTTGACGTGGTCAACCCGGCCACGGGCGAGGTGATCGCCTCGGTCCCCGCGGGCACAGCGGAGGATGTCGACCGTGCGGTCGGTGCGGCGGCGGCGGCCTTCGCCGACTGGTCGACGACCGACCTTGCGCACCGGATCGCTCTCATGCGCCGGGTGGCCGAGGGTCTGCAGACCCGGCAGGAGGAACTCGCCGCCGTCATCACGGCGGAGATCGGCGCGCCGATCTCGTTCTCCCGGCTGGCGCACGCGGGCTTCCCCGCCGCGGCCATAGCGGCGGCCATCACCGTGGCCGAGCAATACGTGTGGTCGGAGGAGGTGGGCAACTCCACCATCGTGCGTGAGCCGATCGGGGTCGTGGGAGCGATCACGCCGTGGAACTTCCCCCTGCAACAGGTCGTCAACAAGGTGGTCCCCGCTCTGCTGGCGGGCAACACCGTCGTCCTCAAGCCGTCCGAGGTGTCGCCGCTGTCGGCTCAGATATTCGCCGAGGTCACCGCAGAAGCCGGCGTTCCGGCCGGTGTCTTCAACCTGGTGCACGGCGCAGGAGCCGTCGTGGGTGAGGCGATCGCCCGCCACAGTGGCATCGACATGGTGTCCTTCACCGGCTCCACCACGGCGGGCAAGCGCGTCGCCGCCGTCGCCGCCGACACCGTCAAGCGGGTGTCCCTGGAACTCGGAGGCAAGGCCGCGCTCGTCGTCCTGCCCGAGGCCGACCTGGACGAAGCCGTCAGTCAGGGCCTCGCCAATGCCTGGGTCAACGGTGGTCAGGCCTGCGGCGCCTGGACGCGGATGCTGGTTCCGGCCGACGCGCACGACCAGGTGGTGGAGAAGCTGCGTGAAGCCGCCGCCGGATACACGACGGGCGATCCCACTCGTGAGGAGACCGACCTGGGCCCCTTGGCCTCCGAAGCCCAGCGCCGACGGGTGAACGAGTACATCGAGAAGGGCATCGCCGACGGCGCCACGCTCGTGGTCGGGGGCCCGGACAGGCCGGAAGGCCTGGAAACCGGTGCCTACGTCAAGCCCACGATCTTCGCCGACGTGGATCCAGATTCCACCATCGCTCGTGAGGAGATCTTCGGGCCCGTCCTCACTGTCATCCCCTACACCGGCGACGATCAGGCCGTGGCCATCACCAACGACACCGTCTACGGCCTCAGTGCCGCGATCGCCGGCGACGACGACCACGCACTGGCCCTGGCCCGGCAGATTCGGGCCGGCCAGGTCATCATCAACGGCGGGCAGTACAACTTCATGGCTCCCTGGGGCGGGTACAAGCAGTCCGGGAACGGCAGGGAGAACGGTCGCGCCGGCTTCGAGGAATACCTCGAGACGAAGGCCATCAGCGTCTGACCCTGCCACGGCCCTCCTGTCCCGCACTGCCGATCATGCGGGTACAGGAGACCGGCCGGTCTCACCCGGCTCCGCAGGCGACGCCGGGAACGCGCGGATGCTCCCCGCTCCACTCAGTGAAACCGCGTGCACTCCTTCGCCGGACCTGCGCGCCGGCACCGCATCCGCGTCGGGTGCGAAGAATCTCGCGCAAGGCGGCACAGATTCGCGCCACCTCGCTGCCGCATCCGTGAAGGGCCGTGCCGTGCCAGGGCCGGTTCCGGCACCGCCGGGGTGGCTCACCGTCTCGACCGAGAACTGTCAGCCGCTCCCACCACCAGCTCGGAGAACGTTTCATGCCCCAGCCCCCCTCACGAACCCGTCACCAGTTCGTCTTCGCCGTACTCGCCGTGGGCATCCTGGCCTTTTCCCTCCTACAGTCGCTGCTCACCCCGGTGCTGGTCACCGTGCAGGAAGAACTGCACACCAGCCGCTCCACGGTGACGTGGGTGCTGACCGCCTACCTTCTGTCCGCATCGATCTTCACCCCGATCATGGGACGGGTCGGCGACATCCTCGGCAAGAAGCCCGTTTTCGTGGCCGCCCTGGTGGCCCTCTCCCTGGGCGCCCTGCTGGCAGCGCTGGCCTGGAACGTCGCAGTGCTGATAGCCGCCCGGGTCATCCAGGGCATCGGGGGCGGGGTCCTCCCCCTGGCCTTCGGAGTGCTGCGGGACGAGTTCCCACCGGAGAAGGTCTCCGGGGCGGTCGGGGCCATCGCCTCCCTGACGGCGGTCGGGGCCGGTACCGGGGTGGTGCTCGCGGGGCCGATCGTCAACACCCTGGACTATCACTGGCTGTTCTGGATCCCCATGGCCCTCACCGCCGTCGCCGCGGTCGCCGCCCACCTGGTGATCCCCACATCCTCACTGCGCACCCCCGGGCGCGTCAGCCCGCTACCCGCCCTGCTGCTGTCGGCATGGCTGGTGGCACTGCTCGTGGCACTCAGCAGAGCACCGGGCTGGGGCTGGGCCTCCGGGAAAACCATCGGCCTCCTCGTATGCGCCGTCGTCATCGCAGCTTCCTGGGTCCATGTGGAGAAGCGGTCCGCGGCTCCGCTGGTGGACATGCAGATGATGCGGCTTCCGGCGGTGTGGACCAACAACCTGGTCGGGCTGCTCATGGGCGTCAGCATGTACGCGCTCTTCGCCTTCGTGCCGCAGTTCGTCCAGACCCCCCGTTCCTCCGGCTACGGCTTCGGTGCCAGCGTCACCCAGTCGGGGCTGATCCTGCTTCCGCTCACCGTCATGATGTTCCTCAGCGGCATGGCCAGCGGCGGGATGGCCGCACGGATCGGCGGCCGAGCCGTGATCGCGTGCGGTCTCCTGATCAGCCTCCTCGCCGTGGCCGTGCTGATCTTCGCGCACAGTGAGAAGTGGGAACTCTACATAGCCACGGGGCTCTTGGGTGGGGGGTTCGGTCTCGCCTTCGCCGCGATGTCCAGCCTCATCGTCGGTGCCGTGCCGCCCGACCAGACCGGTGTCGCCAGTGGCATGAACACCAACATCCGCACCGTGGGCGGCTCCATCGGCGCCGCCCTGATGACCAGCGTCGTCACCACCGACCTCGCCCCGTCGGGCCTGCCTCGGGAATCCGGCTACACCCACGGCTTCGGCATGCTCGGTGGAGCCCTCCTCATCGCGGTCCTCGCCGTCCTGCTGATGCCCCGGCCCAGCCGAAACAGTGGTACCCGTGTGTTCGCCCCCCGATCCTCGCGTCCGGCCGAAGCGGCACCGGCGCCAAAGACACGCGCGTCGTGAAAGTGCGCCTCACACGGACCAGCACGGGCTCCGCGGAATTTCGGAGGCGGAACGGCTCCGGGCCCCCATTTGTTTGAGAGCGCCTCAAGCCTCTCCCTCCGGGCCGGTGGCGCCGTCGCTGGCGTAGTGGCGCCGGACTCCCGCTCGACCGTCGCCACGGCTGCCGGAAGCGCGTACGCCGGCCGTGGTGAAGGCGACTGCTGCTGCGGTGTGACCGGAGAGGAGAGGCGAGCTGTGGGGGCGGTTCTCGCCCTCGTCGTGCGGGACCACGGCAATTCCTGGTCGACGCCATCGCGACTCGGTGGGGCACGCGCTGGATCGATGGAGGGAAGGTCGTGCGGGCTGGGGACGGATCCGGTGACGACGGGCCCCGGCCTCGACCGGTCGACCCCGGCCGACTCGGGCGGTCTGCTCCTCGCAGGCCCGACCCGGACTCTCGCCGCACAGCGTGCTGCCGGGCACGCGGTCCAGGTGGGGGAGGGGCCCATCGGCCACCACACCGAACCCCAGTCGCTGGGCACCCAGCCACCGAGAAGATGCAGGATGGCCCGCTGCGGGATGCGGATTTGACGCGTGTCGACACAAATGGACCAGTCTCCCCTGGAAGACCGGATCGCCGATCTGCGTGCCTTCGCCCGCCTCGGTGAGGAGGATGCGGACCTGTTCCACACGGACTCCACCAACGCCCAGGTCCCCGGCTTCACCACCTCCGAACGTGAACTGAACCCTGCGATCGAGCAGGTGATGCGCACCGCGCCGCGTCATCGTCTCCAGCTTCGCCAGTCACGTGCACCGCATCGAGCACGTTCTGGACGCCCCCCCCACCAGCACGGTCGCAAGGTCGCGTTCGTGGGCCGCTCCATGGTCCGCGACGCCATCGCCCGCGACCCGGGCCACTTCAAGGTCCCGCCGAACCTGGTCGTGACCGCGAGTACCTGCGTCGCCGGGGCAACCGGCACACCATCCCGGAGAGGACCGACAGTCAGGCGCCGCTACCTCTTCCTCGGCACCCACCACCGCGGTGCCCGTCGTGATCTGACCTCGAACGTGAACTCTGACGCGACCCACCAGTAGACGTCGTTGGCCCTGGAGTCGGGCGCCGCTGACGAGAGCCGCCGGATCGATCGGGTTCACTTCGGCGATCTGCCAGACGGCCGTATGGCCAGAGCCTCGTGCCGGGCGGCTGCGACTTCGTCCGCCACCGGTCGACCGTCCATCTTGCGTTGGCGTGACAGCGGTTGTCGGAGCCCTCCGTATTCCTGCGGTCTCGGTGCGACCGGCTTCATGGGCCGACCCATGAGACTCGCAGCGGAGAGGCCCCGTTGGCGTCACGTCCCGCCGGGAACCTCCACAGGTGTCGCGGATGGTGCGGCGGTGGCGTAGCGGTCCGCATCGAGATCAGTGATCACACCGTCCCAGAAGGTCATGCTCCAGGGATCTTCCGTGGCTGGGCTCGGCGGCAGCGAGTGGAGGAGCGGGGCTCTCGACGAAGTAGTCGGCATCCTTGAGGCGTGTGCGTACCCGGGCAGAAGGGGTGCGGGGCGCGGGTTCAAGGTGCGGGATGTTTTTGGAGCAATGCACATATGCCTCATGGACCCCTATCAAAGTCCACAGTACGGGTCTACGCCCTGGGGCAGGGTCGGCCGGTATCCAGGGATGCGCGTCACGCAACTCGCGATCACCCACGAGCGCGGCGGAGCCATTGACATGCAGTCCGATGTGGTCTCGGGTGAAGTCCATGAACAGCAGACCTATGTGCGGGTTTTCGGTGATGTTGCCTGCGCTGGCGAGGACGCCGTTACCGCGGTACTCGGGGTATACCACGGTCCGCTCGTCCAGAACGGTGACAAAGCCGGGGGGACCTGCACGGAACGTGGCGTCACAGTGTCCGCGGGCGTCCGCGGTGGAGAGGAAGACCATGGACTGACGGTGAATGAAGTCACGCATGGCCGAGGTGAGATGTGCGTGCACCTGCCGGTCATAGAAGGCGTCTGCCCGCTCCTGGGTGCCAAGAGTGGCCTGGAGTCTGCGCTCTCCGTGCGAGGGAGTGGCTTCGTGGCGCGTCACAGGTAATCGTTCTCCAGACTAGGTAGGGGTGGAGTGAGGGGGGCGGTGAGAACGGGGGTGTCGATCGGGTCGTGGTGGATGTGAGCCCGCGGTGTGCCCTGGCGCACGAGTGTGTCTACCGCTGTAGTGACCATGACGGGTGGTCCGCTCAGGAAAGCGGCATGCCGGTACCACGGCCCGAATTCGCGCAAGACCTGCGGGAGCGTCCCCTGTTGGCCGGGAATCTCCTGGTGGGAGACAGAAGCCCGGACCGTTAGCCAGTGGTGGCGCTGAGCCATACGCAGCATGTCGTCGAGACCGTAGAGCTCTTCGCCGGTACGCGCCCCGACGAAGAGGTCGACATATCTGCGCATCCCCTGAGCGGCTGCTTCTTCCAGCAGCGCGCGGATCGGCGCGAGACCGGTACCGCCTGCCACACACAGCAGATCGCGGTCCCCTGCCGACGCCAGCGTCATGTCGCCTTCCGGTGGCCCCAGCCGCACGATGTGACCTGGCGCCCCGTGATACACCAGCGCGCTGCTGACCGAGCCACCGGGCACAGCCCGCACGTGGAAGGTGAGGGTACCGTCCGAACGCGGTGGGTGGCAGGGAGAGTAGTGCCGCCAAGCACGGGGATACCAGGGGGTCTCCATGCTCACGTACTGCCCGGCCGTATAGGGGTAGGGCAGATCGGGACGGACCGTGATCTCGGCGATTCCATGCCCACGGTAGGCATGGTGGATGATCTGCGCTTCCCAGGTGGCAGGGCGTAGGCGAGTGTCTTCTGCGGCGGCCGTGATCATCACGTGGGCCGCCATGGCGTACGAACTGGTCCAGGCGGCGGCGACCTCGTCGTTCCACGCCGGCCCCGCATAGCGTTCCAGGGCAGCCAGCAGACACTCTCCCACCGCGGGGTAGTGGGCGTCCATGGTCCCGAACTTGCGGTGATCGCGGCCCAGCCGCGAGCAGAACTTGACAAGGTTGTCAACGTCGTCGACGAGGTCGATGATACGCAGCAGACCACGCAGCAGCCGGTCACGCTGGACGTCCATGTTGTCGGGGAACAGGCTTCGCACCTCGGGATAGCGGGCGAAGAGAACAGCGTAGAAGTACACCGTCATCTCCGTGGCCTGTGGTGCGACTACCGACAAGCTGGAGCGAACCAGCATGATTTGTCTGGCCGTGGGCGGTGTCGGCATCATCTCGCATCACCGTCCGACGGAAGGCGACGGAAGGCGGGAAGGCGACAAGGCGACGTGTGGGTGGAAACGGCCGCGCCAGACGCCGTAGCGGCCAAGTCGAACGAATGTGCAGTCAAGAAGAGCTTCGCAATCGTGAGGGGGCTCTTGAGCTCCGGCAGCTCATGAGAACTGCGAAATGATCGGGGGACGCAACATTGTGCACGCCGCGTCGCGCGGCCGGACAGGCACCCCAGAACTGCGCACATGTCTTGTGTCGGCATGCAGCCTCTTGGTGCCCAGTGATCTTGGACCGCGCTGGTGGGCTCTTCTGAAGTCACCGCCCAGGGCGCAGGGCTGGTCCGGATCGGGAGAGGGCGACCGTGTTCTTGATCGCGGGCTCCGCGACCGGCGTCTCCGCGACCGACGTCTCCTCGCGCCGCTTCTGCGCGCCGATCTGGTCCGGCGCCGAGACGCGATCCGTCAGTTCCTCACCACGAACGGAACCGCTCGGTGACTGCCCATCGCCGCCTACCGGCTCGTACCGTAGTTCGAGCCGCCATCGACGCCCTGACCGAGCAGACCGGCCGGCCTCCGAGCATGGCGGCGCCCGCCACCCGCCTCGGCCGTCCAATGCTCGGTAGTTCGTGGGGGTCGTCGGCGGCGAGAAGCCCTTCAGGAGGGGGGAACCCGTCGCGCCGCTGAAGGAACACTCTGCCGCCGGAGAACGCCGCGTCACCGAAGTCCATGGCCGTCGATGGTGATGCCGGTGATGCCGACGTCGCGGCCTTGCCAGGAGCGGCGGGTTCCCACGGGGCGTCGGTAGTGCTCGCCGATGAGCCGCAGGGTCGTGTGCCGGACCTTGCGGAGGGCCAGGCAGCGGTGGTGCTGCGTGCCCTCACGGACGCCCAGCGAGCCGCGTGATTCACGGCGCGGGGATCGTGCACCGGGATCTGAAGCCCGCCAACGTACTTCTGGCCTCCGACGGTCCTCGCGTGATCGGTTTCGGAATCGTCCGCGCGGCCGACACGACTGCGCTGACCGGCACCGGCGTCAGCGTCGGCACCCCGGCCTTCATGGCGCCTGAGCAGGCGTCGGCCGGTACGGTCACCCCCGCCACCGATGTCTTCGCTCTGGGGCAGATCGCGGCTTTCGCCGCGATCGGTTCCCCCGCATACGGCGAAGGCTCCTCGCACGCGGTGCTCTACCGGACCGTGCATGAGGACCCCGACCTGTCCCGGCTGCCGGCTGAGCTGCTGCCCATGGTGACCCGCTGCCTGAGCCGCAACCCCGCCGACCGGCCGAGTCTGACCGAGATCATCGAGCTGTGCCACGAACTGTCGCCCACCGCACTGCACCAGGGTGAGAACTGGCTGCCGCAGACGGTCGCCGACTCGATCACCGAGCGGCTCCGACTGCCCGAACCGGCCAGGACCCCGCGGCCGATGCCCACCGTCGCTCCGACGCCGACCGAGGTCTCACCGTCGACTCCGCCGCCCGGCACGGTGGACCCGTACGCGCCGACCGGGTTGGCCATGCCGTCCGCGCCGGGTGCTCCGTCGCCGGTGCCGCACCCCGGGCACCTGAGCCCCCCTGTGCCAGGTCACCACACCGCGACGCCCGGCTACCCGGCGAACCACACGCCGCCGCCCGTCACCCACCAGCCATCTGGTCCGGAGGCGCGCCGGAAGCCCAGGCGGACGGGGGCTGATCGTGGCCGCGCCGATCGTGGGCACGCTGGTCATGCTGGGAGTCATCGGCTCCCTGCTCTCGGACGGAGGCGGCAAGGAGGAGAACAAGGGAACCGGCGCCCCCACCACCAGCAGCGGCCCCACGGGCGGTGACGGAGGCGCGGGTGCGGGACAACAGAGGAAGGACCCGAAACCCGTGTCCTACAAAGGCATCGATCTGACAGACGGGTACCAGCTCATGCTCGCCGACAACCCGCCACGCCCCGTGGAGAGCGAGTACGCGGCGTACGGCGGCGGTGATCTCCACTGCAAGGTCGTCAACTTCCTGGAGGAGTCATCGATCGGCACCGACAACGGCAAACTCGTCCTGCTCAACAACGCACAGAAGGGCTCCCTGGAGACCTGCCGCACGGAGACGCGCCGACCGTGCCGTATGCCACCCGACCTGGGCCCTGGCCGTCACAGTCCTGGGCCCCCTGGTCACCGAAGACCCCACGTACCGCTCACCGGTCCTGCCGGCCCCCGCCCCAGGCACCTTCGCCAGCCCGGTGACCGACTACCCGGCCGCCATCGAGACCGTCGCGGAAGCCCTGGCGCTCCTGGACGAGAACGGAGACTTCGACACCGCCCGCGATGATGATCCGAACTGGTCGATCCATGCCGAAGGCCGGGCCGTCCGAGCCCCGCGCGACTTCCTGGACGCCCTCATCCACGCCACCCCCGCCCAGGCAGGACTGAGTCGGGCCACCCGTGCAGGAGTACCACCGCCACTTGACGGCCTTGCCGACCGGACAGTGGGCACGTCACTGGCCAGGTCGCGGAGCCCATGGGCAACCGACAGCGTTCTCCGTCGCCACGTTGACCTATCGCAAGCCCGGCCACTGGCCCCGGCTGGTCTACTGACCACGCAGGGACGACGGTAGGCGCCACGGCCGCAAGAGTGTCTCCTGGCTCGACTGCCGCGACCTCCTGATGCCGCACAACAGCCGGCTCGGTGGCCCGATGCTGCTCGTCTGGGACAACCTCAACCTCCACAAGGACGCCGATCTGCGGGACTTCGCCGCATCCCGGGACTGGATGACCAACAACTACCCGTTGCTTCGCGTATCCGGCCTCGACTCCGCCGAAGGGGTCCGGTCCCTCCTGCGACGCGGCTGGCTGCCGGACGTCGCCTTCTGCACTCCCGAACGCTCGACCAGCACATCCGGCTCGACCTGCGACACGTCCGGTACCGCGGGGACCTCACAAGGGCTGCCCCGTTGACACCGACCTGATTTTTGAGAACACCACGAGTTCGACCTCGGCGACGGAGCACTTCTGACCGTCGGAAGATGTTCGAACGCCAGGTTGAGTCGCAAGAGGTAGCCGACCGAGCACCTGGCTCGAGGCGTCCGAGGACGCTCGCCGGCGCTGCCCTGGCACGGGATACGAACCCGGGTAGAGCAGCGGGTATCCGGCGAGCACGGCGCCCAAGTGCCGTCAGCCGACAGGACATTGACCGTGGCACCCGCTTTCCCGTCGTGGAGCGTGGATCATTTGACCAATCAAGGACATTCTGGTTGACTCGGTTCAGCTGGCCACAACTGACATGGCGCTGCCTCGGGTTCATCTGGTCATCCACGCTCGAAGTCAAAGAGGACTCGAAGCAGGTTGATGAACTCCGTTACCCAGTTGTCACTTTGTGCAGTCCGTAGCCTCGGCTCCGAACAAGCGGGTCGAGGTGAACGTGTTGTGCGCGAGCTGGGTCGAACGGCCGAGATGGTGTGTCGTCGACCTGCCTGCTCCATGCTGAAGTCACTCAGAAAGCTCAGTCCCATGAATCACAAAGCACTTAGGCTCCTGACTGCCGCGGCCGCCACTGCGGTTGCCGGGACGTCGCTGCTCTTCTCGGCGCCGTCCGCCACGGCGGCGAACGCTCCTTACGCTGACTGCCCGGCATGGGCGCTTTGCCTCTATCAGGATGGTGGTGGAGCGGGCTCAAAGGTCATCCTCACCCCTCCTCCGACTGGCAGCCCCTCGCAGATGGTCTACCTGATAGGCAAGCACTTTCTGAACGGTCAAGCGGCCGATAATCAGACGTCGTCCTGGCTGAACAACTCCCAGTGCGGGATCGAGTTCTACGACGACCCCAATGGGGATCTGCACCCCTCGCTCATCGACACCGCTCCGTCCTGGAACTGGGGCCTCAAGCACGACTACTCCTACGGAACCCCTCAGGCATACCTGAATGACAGGGTCTCTTCCCTCAGGTTCTACAACTGCTAGGAAGTCGCTGGGATCACCTGATCCTCCAAGTCCGTGCTCCTGGGCGAAGGCAATCGCGAGTGAGGCCTCACGCGCCTGAATGAGGTCGTGCAACCGCCCCGGGCCGGCACATGCCCCGGTATCCGCCAAGGAGCGGGGGCAGTTCTCATTTTCGTGTCGCTCCCAGGAGCCGAGCGACGCGATGACAAGAAAGAAGTCACGTGAAACGGTTTCGACCAGCAGCCATTCTTCTGTCTGGCATGCTGCTCGCACTGTCATTGCCGGAGGCCGCAGCAGCGGCGCCGACGTCTCTCTTGACGGCACCCGTCGCGGCGGCCGAGGACGGGCCGACGGAGGGGCCAGGAGCTGAGGGACCGGATCTCAGTAGCGCAAATCGTACTGCCTCGGCCCCTGGCCTCCCGGACTGGTCACGCGTGGGATACCGGGGCGGCGCGCCGCTGCCCGGCGGCGGTGAGGTGACCGACGACGCCTCCTGTCGCATCACTCCGGAACAACTCTCCTTTAAGTACGGGGTGACCGCGGATGACGGGTCCGACGACACCACCGGACTGCAGAACGCGATCAACGACATCAAGAGCCAGTGCTCGCCGTCGGCCAGCTACGACCGGCTCTCGCTCATCTCCTTGCCGTCCGGACGTATCGATCTGTCCCGGCAGATCTACGTCGACGCCAGTTTCCTGATCGTGCGCGGGCAGGGGTCCGCCGACGGCGGCACCAAGTTGGTGTTCCGACCGGATCTCAACACCCGCTACGACACGGTGGTCAACGGGCGCTGGGACCAGGACAGCATGACGGCCGGCAGCGGCAGCGACGTCGGCACGGGTGGCTGGATGTGGCCGGGGCGCGGCATGTTCCGGGTACAGACCCGGGACGTCGCCGATCGGTACAAGGACGACTGGGCGGCCGCTGCGGCCAACCGCAAGGACATCTTCGAAGGCTCCGTCAACCAGCACTGGGCCTCTGGTGTCAAGGTGGCCGCCAAGTCCTACGACGCGGGGTACGCGGCCCGTCGGGGCGACACCGTGGTGCAGCTGGTATCGACGGCCACCATGTCGAAGTTCACCTCGGGCGGTTACGTCTGGGTGGGTGCGGCCAACAGCGTCAAGTTCTTCGAGCAGCAGGGCGTCGCCGACAAAGGCGTGATGGACGACCTCCACATGCGCCAGCAGATGTTCCGCGTCACCGGCGTCAACGCCGATGCGAAGACCGTCACACTGGACCGCCCGCTGGAGTGGGACCTGCCGGTCGACTCCACCTCGGACGGCTCGGAGTCGCTGGGTGAAAAGCCGTACGCCAGCAAGGTAACCCCCTTGCAGATCGTCGAAGGTGTCGGGTTCGAGAACTTCGCCTTCACCCAGGACATGAACGGCCTGCCCAAGCTGGGCGGCGGCACGTATCAGCTGACTGCCGAACAGGCCGTACACAATTACGGCAACATGGCCCCCGAGTACGCGATGCACGGCATCGTCTACAAGTGGGCCGCCAACAGCTGGGCGCGCGGGCTCAAGGCCACCATGACCGGCTCTCACCCCATCGTCACCGAGAACGCCCTCAATCTGCAGATCGAACGCAACAGCTTCGACGGGGCCTGGAACAAGGGCAAGGGGGGCAACGGCTACCTGCGCGGCAGCCGTGTGTGGAACTCTCTGTGGGCCTACAACCTCAGCCGCAACCTGCGCCACTTCACCTTCCAGTGGTCGGCCAGCGGCAACGTCGCCTTCCGCAACAACCTCGACTCCGACCTGAACCTGCACGGAGGCTGGGAACACAACAACCTGTTCGAACAGAACACGGTCAAGGTCCCATACGAACACCGCTCGGCCAACTGCCAGACGAACTGCGGCGGTGAAGGCGGCGAGATCGACGAGGGTACGTGGTACCCCATCTGGTGGGCGGCCGGCCCCAAGGCGGTCAAGTGGTCCGGCTCCTCCGGCCCGCAGAACGTCTTCTACAACAACACCCTCATCAAGCAGACCACCCCGGGTGGGCCTTTCGAGCCGTACACGCCGTACGGCGCGCAGTCCGGTACCGCCTTCCAGTTCGGCTCCACAACCGGTGCCCCGGACAAATTCGAGCCACTGAGCCATGACGGGCAGTCGATCCCGGACTGGACCGGCCGGGAGACGCTGGATTACCAGGGACATGGCGTGGTGCCCCTCGCCCTGGGAAAGCGCCCGTCCTTGTTCCTGAGCAACACCGGCGGCGAACTCGACCCCCGCGCCGGAAGGGCGCACGCGATCGCCAACTGGAACATGCAGGGCGCGCTGTCGGACGGAGGGCGGCACAATAAGTACGACGATCTGCGTTACCTGATGGAGGATACGCCACCTGTAGGCGCCCGCATCGTACTCATTCAAGAAGCCGGCACTCCACCGACGGGTTCCCGCCTCGAATTCATAGAGGACCACCCTCAGAGCGTCTGGCGACACCCGGACGGCACGTACCCCCCGATCCGGGAGTACCGACTCCTGGGCACCGGAACCGGTGCCAGCACCAGCACCAGCACGAGCAGTGGATCTCGGACGACAGGATATATTTACTGGCTGCATACGAACAGCGGAACAACCAATGACGGTCGAGTCAACCTCGCCATCGCCAGCAGAACTCGGGTCGCTCCGCAGGACCTGCACGTCATCGAGCCGGCGGACTATGATCCGGTGCTCGGCATAAGTTATTCCCGGCCTGCACTTGGTATCACCGTCGGCGGCGTCGGTTACTTCACCATACACGCGCGTGCGGACAACCAAGGCCAAGACGCACCCGAATTGCTGAACAACATCAGATACGCAATGGAACACACGGGCCCCAATCACGATCAGTCACAGCCCTGGATCGCCGCGGGCGACTACAACCGGGAACCGTACGATCTGGCGGCTCATCTCATTGGGAACGGCTACTTCACCCGTTTCCCGTCGACTCCGACACATCCCACCTCTGGATCGGGCACTCCCCACATCCTCGATTATGCGGTCGCCATTGGTCTCAACATTTTCGGAACGGCGCGGCTCGACGACTACACCGACTCGGACCACTATCCCGTCTGGCACTACCTTACTGATCTGCCGGACGTTGCCCCGCCGCCGTCGAATGTGCCGACGCTTCCGCGGAACAACGTCGTCGTGATGAGTGCCCACACCGTCAACGTGGCGGGATTGCCCATCGACGGCAGCAATGTGATCGGTGACGTGCCGTTCGATTACAAGAATCCCGCCTCGAATTTGAAGTTCGATCTGAAGGAGTCTTCCGAACACCCCGGCTATGTGAACCTGCTGTCCAAGGACCCGGACTTCTACAACCATTATCTGGGACAAGAGGGCGGTAAGCCCGACGGAAAGATAGTGCTCTGGAAGAGCCCGGCGCTCGATCAGCTCTGGAAGCCGCACTATCAGGGTGACGGTACCTGGAGCCTGGAGAACTTTAAGACCAAGCAGTACCTCACGGCCGACATCAGGAATGGCACGCTCTTCGCCCACGACGAGGTCGGTCAAGCGCCCAACCAGCGCTGGTTCCTCCAAGACGCCGGTGAGGTGGGCACTCGCAACGAAGTTCTGCTGAGGTCGAAGGACGGTCTGCCGTGGATTCTCAATACCGGGGACGACGCCACCGGCGAGGTGATCCTGGACGAGGACGACGATGCGCCCGAGGAGCGGTTCACCACGATCCCCGCGGGTCGAACCGGCTCGGACGAGTGCTTCTATCTGGCCAACGGCGGGCGGTACGTCACGTCGACCGGCGACACGGAAGAGCCCTTCAACGGCAGCCAGGTCACGATGACCGAGTTCGTCGCCAACGCCGACAGCTATCTGTGGTGCCTGCAGCCCGCCCAGTACGGTTTCCTGCTGGGCAACCACACCGGCCCTGGTGAATATGACGAACCTCTGTACCTCACGGGTGCCGAGTTGCACGGACGTGTGACCGTCAGAGACCGCCCTGATTACAGCGCGGACGTATGGGATTTCAATCCGGTCACCGAGTGATTGACGCGGCCCGGTCGGACACGGACCGGGTCTGACCTGCTCACGACTGCCGAGCAGCCGCAGCGCCCGGTCCTGCCGAGCGCTGCGGCCGGCTGGCAACCGTGTTCTACCTCGACCTTGATCGACTTTCTTGTGGGCGTTGGGGGGTAAGGGGGGAGGCTGTCTACGACCCCGGACACCTGTACATCGGGTACGCGCTCCTGTTCAAGGCTCGTGCACTGCACGCGTTGAACGACTCGTCCGCGGTCGAGTTCGCCCGCCGGGGCGCACAGAACCTGCGCACCCAGTTGGGCAGGACCCACCCCAGGACCGCGGAGGCCTTCGCACTGGTGGACCAACTGGAACGGTGACGGGTCGGTTCGCAACGGCATCGGCCAGTGGATGGCCGTCCGCTCGGTCTCCCCGAGGGGACGCGAGTTGAGCGGCTCACCAATCCGAAGCCCACGGCGCCCGCGACCGCGGCCAGGGGGAACCGCTGCGGCGCCACTCGCGCTGCTTCTGCTCGTGGTCAGAGCGGAGCCGGTCCGGGTCGGCGACGCTGCCCCTGTCCCGGAGCTTCTTGCAGGACGCCAGGTCCGCCTTGGCCTTGGCGTGGCCGGGAGGCGGTTTCGGCCGCATTCTTCTCCAGGCCGGCGAGGTCCGGATTCCACAGACTGCCTTCAGGGCCAGGATGCGCTCCTCGTCCTTCCCGCCTCCCAAGAATGCGAAGGCGATGGTGTGCTGGCGCAGGGCCAAAACGGTGTTGTAGTAGGTGTCCAGTCCCAGGCGAGTGGTGCCCCGGGCTGCCTACGGCAGGCCCAGGAGGTCCTGGACGAAGGCGCCGGCGGTCACCTCACGGCCTTGGGGCTCTTCACCGGCAGCGAGTCCTCGATCTCGGTGTCGTTGTCGAGGTTCTTCGGCGACACCCGCGCCTTTGGGTTGGCGGGGCTACGGGTGGCCTGCCAACGGGTGCCGGAAATGCGGAAGGTCAGCCGGATCTGGGCGCAGGGTGAGGCCGCAGGACCGCCGGTGGGAGCGTCAGGCCGCGCCGACGCCCTCCAGGAAGGTGCGGGCGACGAGGTCGGCCGCCTGCGGCGGCTCCAGCTCGGGGAACCGGTGTGCCGCGGTGTCGACCATTTCGTCCAGGACCGCACGCGCCCAGGCCGCGCCGACGTCGACGCGCAGGTACCCCTCGTCGATGGCTCGCTGGACGAACGCGTCCAGGCGGCTGCTCTGCTCCGTCCGGCGGGCGTTCGCCTCAGGGTCCTTCCGCATCATGCGCCGCGTGTCGACGGGCCACACGCGGCTGACGGGGATGATTCCCTCCAGGTAGCGGTGCAGGGCGACCGGGACGGGGGCCTCGGTGAGCCGGGCCTCGTCCAGAACGCGTTCGGCGGAGTCGAGCTTGGCCTGAAAGACGGCGCTGAGCAGGGCCTCACGGTTGGCGAAGCGTCGGTGCACGGTGGTGCGGTCCACCCCGGCGGCCGCGGCGATGGCCGCCATGGAGGTGCCCGGATCCTTTGCGAGGAGCCGGGCCCCCGCGTGGAGGACGGCGTTCAGGTTGCGTGCGGCGTCGGCTCTCATGGGCCTCAGACTCTATCCCTGTGCTCCATTAACACCATCATCAGAGACTTGTGAGAAGCAACACCCACCAGAAGTGCAACATTCACGCTGCATTTCTAGTTGTCACGTCTACATTGGTGTTGCTGTCCTGTTGGGCGGTGCAAGGGTCGACGAAACGAGGAACGCACGATGTCACGCACTTGGCTGATCACCGGCGGTTCACAAGGGCTGGGCAAGGCCCTGGTGCTCGCGGCTCTGGAGGCCGGGGACCAGGTCGTGGTCACCTCGCGCAAGCCGGAGGCGCTCGCCTCGCTGCGGGCGGAGTACCCCGAGCGCCTGTCGGCCGTGGCGCTGGACGTCACCTCCCCGTCCGATGCGCGCGAGGTCGTAGCCGCCGCGGTCGATCGCTTTGGCTCGATCGACGTGGTCGTCAACAACGCCGGCTACGCCACCAGCGGCTCGATCGAGGACTTTCCCGAGAACGAGTTCCGCGCCCAAATCGATGCCAACCTCTACGGCGTGGTCAACGTCACCCGTGCCGCGCTGCCGGTGCTGCGCGGCCAGCGGTCGGGCCACTTCGTGCAGATCTCCTCCATCGGCGGCCGCGTCGGCGGCACCCCGGGTCTGAGTGCCTACCAGACCGCCAAGTTCGCCGTCGAGGGCTTCTCCGAGGTCCTGGCGAGCGAGGTCGCCCCCTTCGGCGTGAAGGTCACCATCGTCGAGCCGGGTGGCGTCCGCACCGGTTGGGCCGCGGGTGCCGCCGAGCCGTCCGGTCCCGTCGCTCCCGACTACGAGGAGACGGTGGGCGCCTGGCTCGGCCGTTTCGCCGAGTACGCCGGCAACGAGCCCGGCGACCCCGCCCGCATGGCCCGCGCCATCGTCGGCGCCGTCGAGGCTCCGCAGCCGCCACGCCGCTTGCTGCTGGGCAGCGACGCGCTCGGCATCGCCATCCGCTCAGAGGAAGACCGTCTCACCGAGGCCAACGAGTGGGCCGAGGTAAGCCGTTCCACCGACTTCTCCGCCTGAACCCCGGCCGCCCCGAACGCGGGCCGTCCGCCCGATCCCACGGGCGTTCACCCGGACGAACGGGCCCCCCGCCTGATCGAACGAGGTGCCCCCCGATCCACTGGCGCGGCTATTCCACCATCGGCTCGATCGAGGCCGCGGTCCAGGCCCTCCGACTGTCGGCCGCCGCCGGCGGCCTTCGCGCAGTGTCCACCGGGCCCGTCCACCGGACCCCGCCCAGTAGCAGGAACAGCGAGCAATGACCAAGACCTTTCTGATAGCCGGGGCCGCAGGCGGGCTCGGCGGCCGTGTCGTCGAGGCGGCTCTCGCCGCCGGCCACAACGTGGTGGCGACGGATCTGGATGCCGACGCCCTGACCGTCCCGGACGGGCACCGTAACCGGCTGCGCGTGCGGGCGCTGGACGTGACCGACCCGGCGGCCGCCCGCGACACGGTCACGTACGCGGTCGCCGAGTTCGACACCGTCGACGTGCTGGTGAACAGCGCCGGCACCCGCGGCGTCGGCTCGATCGAGGACATGCCGGAGGACGAGTTTCGCCGCAACATCGAGGTGAACTTCTTCGGCGTGGTCAACACCGTGCGGGCGGTGCTGCCGGTGATGCGCCAGCGCCGTTTCGGCAGCATCGTCAACGTCTCCACCATCGGCGGCCGCCGCAACCAGCCCGGCCTCGGCGCCTACCAGTCGTCCAAATGGGCCCTGGGCGGCTTCACGGAGATCCTCGCCCGCGAGGTCGCTCCCCTCGGCATCCGTGTCACGCTCGCCGAACCCGGAGGCATTCGCACCCCCTGGGCCGCCGCCCCGATGCCGATGCCCGCCATTCACGAGGAGTACGAGGAGACCGTCGGCGCCTTTGCCCGCACCTACAGCGCCAACCCGGATGTGATGCGCGGCGACCCCGCCAAGATGGCCGCCGTGATCCTGCGCCTCACCGAGGAGCCGGCACCGCCGGTGCGGCTCCTGCTCGGCTCCGACGCCGCCTGGCTCGCCCCGCAGATCACCGAGGCCCGCGCGGCCGAGGACGCCGCGTGGCGCGAGGTCAGCGTCTCCACCGACCTCGACGGGCTCGGCGACTTCGCCGACACCGCCGTCGCACGGATGGTCCGCCCCGCCGAGAGCTGAGCCGGGACCGCCCCACCCGGGGCCGGCAACAGTCCCACACGGCCCGGCCGCACCGCTGTCCGGCCCACCCACTTCTGCACATCACCGGCCGGCGTGTCCCGAGCACGCCACCACGGACCCGGTGGCGCCGCAGACGACGGCCGCACCGGCGGACACCCTGTCCGCCGAAGCGGCACCACCCTCCACGCGCCCTCCCATCGGCGTGCCCCAGGGACACCCCAGTCCCGCCAATCACCCGCACGAAAGAACCCGGAACCATGACTGTTCGCGACAAGCTCTACATCGGCGGCGCCTGGGTCGCCCCCAGCGACCCCTCCCTGCGGCTCGACGTCCACTCCCCGCACGACCAGTCCGTGCTGGGCAGCGCCGCCCAGGCTGCGCCCGCCGACGTCGACGCGGCCGTCACCGCCGCCCGCAAGGCCTTCGATCGGGGTCCCTGGCCGCACACCACCCCTGAGGAGCGCCAGGCTGTCGTGCGCCGCTACGACGGGCTGCGCGCCGCCCGCGCCGACGAGGTCGCCCACGCCATCTCCGTCGAGAACGGCTCGGCCGGCTGGTTTACCAAGGCAGGTCAGCCCTTCCTGACCCGCCAGGTGAAGGCGTACCTCAAGGCCGCCGAGGAGTTCGGCTGGGAGGAGATCATCGAGCCCTCTGACGAGTCGGTCACCTTCGACACCATCGTGCGCCGCGAGGCGATCGGCGTCGTGGCCGCGGTCATCCCGTGGAACTCGCCGTTCTCCGCCGCCACGGCGAAGCTGGTCCCGGCCCTGCTGGCCGGCAACACCGTCGTGCTGAAGGTCTCGCCGGAGAACTCCTTGAGCATGGCGCTCCTCGCCGACCTGTGGCACGAGGCCGGCCTGCCGGAAGGCGTCCTGTCCGTCCTGCCCGCCGACCGCGAGACCAGCGAGTACCTCGTATCCCACCCCGGCATCGACAAGATCTCCTTCACCGGCTCCACCGCCGCCGGCCGCCGCATCGGCTCCATCGCCGGTGACCACCTCAAGCGCGTCGGCCTGGAGCTGGGCGGCAAGTCCGCCGCCGTCATCCTGGAGGACGCCGACCTCGACACCGTGATGCAGGGCCTGCGCTTCGGCTCGCTCGGCAACAACGGCGAGGCGTGCATCCTGCAGACCCGTGTCCTCGCGCCGCGCAGCCGGTACGAGGAGGTCGTCGAGGCCGTCAAGACGATGGTCGAGTCCCTCAAGGTCGGCGATCCGGCCGCCCCGGACACCTTCATCGGCCCGATGATCCGCCGCGACCAGCAACAGCGCGTCATCGACTACATCAACATCGGGATCGAGGAGGGTGCCCGCCTGGTCACCGGCGGCCCGCAGATCCCCGATGGCCTGGAGAAGGGCAACTACGTCACCCCCACCGTCTTCGCCGACGTCGACAACTCCATGCGCATCGCCCAGGAGGAGATCTTCGGCCCGGTCCTCGTGGTCATCGCCTACGAGGACGAGGACGACGCGGTCCGCATCGCCAACGACTCCGAGTACGGCCTGTCCGGCGGTGTCTGGGGCACCGACACCGAGCGCGCCCTGGCGGTCGCCCGGCGGCTGCGCACCGGTGGCGTCATCATCAACGGCGCCGGCAACAGCTTCGACGGTCCGTTCGGCGGCTACAAGGCCAGCGGCATCGGCCGTGAGTACGGCAAGGTCGGTCTGACCGGCTACGTCGAGCACAAGACCATCACCCGCACCCGCTGACCGATCGCCGGCCGAGGTCACGAATCCCGGCCGGCGGTCCCGGCACCGGGGCTTTCCGCGAGCGGCAGTCCTGCGGAGGGCCCCGCGTCCCAGCAGAGAACCACCATGTCCACGCGGCAGAAGCGCCCCTGCGTGAAGGCCTATGGCGAACTGCGGCTCAGGCTGCGGCTGGAAGCCGTGTACGGCCCTTGGGGACCGCGCGCCGCTGGGCCGGCCACGCGCCGCCTGCCGGCTCGCCCCATGCCCCCGGCGCACTCCACTGGCCGGCCGTGCTTGAGCGCTGCGGCGCCAACATGGCGTTCATCGCCACCCTGGCCGTGGACGACGAGATCGTCGCCGCCCAGCTCTGCCTGACGCGACACCGCCGGGCCTACTCCGTGGTGCCGGCCATAGACCCTTTTTACAAAGACCTCGCTCCCGGCCACGCCCTCCTGCGCCACCTCGCACAGGATCTGGCCACGGCCGGATACGAGTGCCTCGATCTGGGCCGCACTGTCCCGGGTCAGCACGCTTACAAGGACCAGTACCGGCCGCGCTGGAGTAAGACCGTCTCCGCCGTCAGCGCACCACCGGCGTCCCTCGAAGTGCCCGACGAACGTGCCTGGCCCACCGCAGAGCCCGTCTGAAGCGTGTGCCCCACCCTGCACCCGGGTTAAGCACCAGTCACGGCCCGCAGCGGCGGTTGGCACGGGGGCGCATCTTCCTGCTGCGCTACGGACTGAGCGGCGCGGGCACCGTGGTCGCGTCCTCGAGTCGGCTGCGGCGCCCACCTTCGCTGATCCGAAAGCGAGAGGACGGCGGTGATTGCCAGCCTGGCGGCAGCGCCACTGCCCAGCCGCCGGCTTCTACACGTACCCACCACGTGTCCGGCATGCGGGTTCGCAGGGATAAGCCTGTCCGAACAAATCCGAAGAGAGCATGGGTCGGTACATCCCCAGCTGGCTCACTGCGACGAAGACGGCACATCGCACCGTCATCGCGGCCTGCCACCGTCATCAGCAGCCAGCTCTCTTCGTGCCGCTCAGAGGTTCCTCTGTTTCCCCAGCAGGATGATTTTCGCGCCGCGTGCCCGTGAGCAACCAGCCGCCCATGTCGCCCGCCTCCCGCAGGGGGCCGCCGTGTGCCAGCCGCGCTCGGCCCACCAGGCGCCGGGGTCGCGCAACGACCACTGCCAGGGGGCGCCGTCGGCGGACAGGGCATCGCGGCAGGAGCTCACACAGCCAGCAGGCGCCAGACCTCTTCCTCCGGACGGGAGGACGACGCCCAGGCGCCGTGCACATCCGGCGCGCTCCGCGGCGCCGCCGGAAGTCGCGCCGCAGGGACCGCAGCCGCGCCCCCTGAGCCGGCAGCGAGGCTCTCGCCTACGGAGCACCACCTCGAAGTGCTGCGCAAGGGTGAGACGGACCCGCTCTTCCGGTCCCTGGTCTTCCGCGCGCTGGCGGGCATCCCGGACGAGGACTTACTGATCGTTTCAGACTGAGTGAGCTGTAGGTCTTGCGCTCGGTCATCTTGATCGGCACAGGGTGTCCCGGGTGCGTGCTGATCTTGTTCCGGATGAGCTGTGGGAGCGGGTGGCTTCGCTGTTGCCGTCCGCTCCCGAACGGCGCCGTCGCCACCCGGGTCGGCGTCGGGTTGCGAACCGGGCGGCCCTGGCAGGCGTCATGTACGTGCAGCGGACTGGTGTCGCTTGGCGCGATGTTCCGGCCGAGACCGTGGGCTGCTCCGGGGTGACCGCCTGGCGCCGGCAGCGGGACTGGACCGAGGCCGGCGTCTGGCCGCGTCTGCATGCCGCCCTGCTGGCCGAACTGCGCCACGCTGACCTTCTGGGCTTGGGCGACTGCGCCGTGGACGGGTCGCATGTCCGGGCCCTGAAAGGGGGGATCACGTCGGTCCCTCACCCGTCGACCGTGCCCGTCCCGGCTCCAAACACCATCTGATCGTCGACCACCAGGGCACTCCGCTCGCTGTCACGCTCACCAGCGGGAACCGACATGACGTCACCCAGTTGCTGCCGCTGCTGGACGCCGTCCCAGCGATTTGGGGCCTGCAAGGACGCCCGCGCCGCAAGCCCCGGCGTCTGTATGCCGATCGTGGCTACGACCTCGACAAGTACCGCCGTCTGCTGTGGAAGCGCGGCATCAAGCCGATGATCGCCCGACGCGGGGTCGCCCACGGCTCCGGACTGGGAAAGGTGCGCTGGGTCGTCGAGCGCGCCTTCGCCTGGCTGCACCAGTTCAAGCGGCGCCGCATTGAACGACGCGCGGATCTGCACCAGGGCCTGCTCGAACTGGCCTGCAGCCTCATATGCCTTCGCCGTCTCCGACCTTCATTCTGAAAGATCGGTGAGGGGCGACATGCCGGAGGCGGTGGCAGGGCGGCAAAGTCGATTCCCGCCCTTCGGTGCTGAACGCAGAACGCAGGGGAGGTTGAAGGTGATGTTCACCGAGCCGTCCCGTCCGGCGCCTCCGTGAGCGTGAGAGTTCCATCCTCTGCCTCGAAGACTCTCACCAGGATCCCGCCGTTGTCCTCGCCGGGAAACACAATGGAGAAGTAGGGGTCCATCTCCATGAGGAAGTCCCAACCCTCGCGCTGGGGCGTGTCCAGGGCATTGGCATGCCGACCGGTTGCCCGCCACGTTCCGACCGCGTCGACAGCGACGGTGATGTCGATGTCGTACTTCTCAAGGCACGTCGCGTGATTGGCCCACCATTCGAGGCGGGCCTGACCCACGAATCGATCCATGAGCACACTCCCGAAGGCGTCTACCGACGCTGGGACGGCCCGTTGTTGGTGTGGGTCTCCGCGGTGAGCCGGTACATCGGGAGCTCACCGAAGGCCGAGGCGGCGGAGCGGGCGCCCACGGGGAAGAAGTCATAGCGCCCGGTCGGGTCAGGTTCCCCGGACGGCGGCACCCCGGGAGACGAGTCCGCGCGCGAGCTGAGGGAGTTTGGCGGCCTCGAAGGCGCTGTACATCCCGCTCGCGACGAGTTGGAACCTGACACCCTCGCGGCCGTCGGGGCGCTCGTAGCCGTCAGGGAGGAACCGGCGATAGTGCTCGCTGGCACGTTCGAAGAACCGTGGGCGTTCGGTACGGGAGAGGCATCCCTCAAGATGGAGAAGGAAGAGGTAGTGGCGGATCATGCGGGAGAAGAGGAAGGGAGCCACGACGTCCAGGGCGCTGCGCTCCACCAGCGCGGCGAAGGTCTCCTCATACCGGGCGAAGACGTCGAAGTGGGTGCCGCCCGGCGCGCCTGCGGGATGTTGGGTGTGACGCCGGCGGATCTGGACGCAGTTCCACTTCAGGACGCCGATCCGGTCAGCGGCGAGCATGGCGCGGGGCACGATCGCGACCTCCTCGTGCAAACCGTCGGGAAACGCAAGCCCCTGTCGGATCCATGCATCGCGGCGGAACAGGCGGTCCCAGGAATAGGCGGGGGCGCCGAACAACTCGGGTTGGTCGAGGGGGGCGAAGGGCTCGCGTCCCTGGCGGGCAAGCAGCCCGGCAGCGGCGCCGGGCCAGGAGCGGTGGCGGTGCAGACGCGTATGCCCGAAAACAAGAAGGTCTGGATTTCCTGTAGCCCGCAACCGGTCGGCCATGGCCTGGAGGGTGGTACCTGCGACGACGTGATCGCTGTCCAGGAACAGCAGGTAGTCACCGCAGGCGCGCTCCGCACCCGCGTTGCGTATGCGGCCCATACCGACGACCCCCTCCAGGCGCACGACTGACACTCGTCCGTCACGCCGGGAATATGCATCCACCAGGTCAGTAGGGCACTGGGGGGACTGGTCCAGGACCGCAATGACCTCCACATCACGGAAGGACTGGTTCAGGATCGACTCCAGGCAGCTCTCCAGGTGCCCTTGAAGGTCGTGCGTGGCGATTATGACGCTGATCGTCGGGGATGCAAGCATGATCTCGAAACATAGGGTGCGGCCCGCGCTGTGACAAGTCGTCGACGTCTGTGGCTGCGTGCCAGCAGTGCCCGTGCCGAGCACGTCATCCATTGCGACCGCCCGTGGAAATCGGCTGTCGAGGAACAGGCCATCGACCGCGCGCGCAGGATCAGGCAGCGCGCTCGGTCCAGGTCAACCGCCTGATCACCGAGGGCACGGTCGAGGACCACATTGAGGGAGTCCCCGACTGCAAGCGCGCCCTGACCGATGCGGTCCTCACGTCCGGCGAGAGCGCCCTTGCAGACCTGGACAACACCGAACTCGCCGCCGCAAGGAGCCCGATGCCTCCGGGCATAGGCAGCGCGGGCACCCGCACCATGGGGCCCCTCGCCGCGGAGGGAAACAGCACTTTCACCTGGCCACAGGTGTCTCCGGTTCCTACACCAAGGGCCTCGACCTGCAGCGCACATGAGCCGTCGGACAAGTCCAGGCCACGCCCGGTCGGCTCCGGGGGGGGGCGTCACCGCGAAGAAGGCCACGCGCAAGGCCGCCTTTCGAGGGAAGATCATGCATGCGGCGCGGACCTCTCGGCATGGGGGCAGGCGCAGCACTGCTGTCTGTAAGAACGGATCCGGCACGCCCGCCGTGCACCACTGCGGATAGCCCCCGGCGATCACTTTTCGCGGACGATCCACCTGAAGCCGTTCCCAGGAGGCCACAACCCGACACGCGTCGTGGGAGTGTGTGAACAGCTCAGTTGCCAGGCGAAAGCAGGGGAGTGGGACGTGAGCACGGGGAGCGGCGAGATGCGCCGGCCGGGTGGGGGGAACCGTATCTTACTGACTCGGACACATCGGGTCCTGATCGGTGTGGTCGTGGCCGGCGCCGTGGTCATCGCCGGGATCGGTTTCGCCGGTTCCTACGCGGCCGTCCGTGAGCTGGCTCTCCAGAAGGGCTTCGGGGACTTCGCGTACGTGTTCCCGATCGGTATCGACGCGGGCATCTGTGTTCTGCTGGCCCTCGACCTGCTGCTGACGTGGATCCGCATCCCCTTCCCGCTGCTGCGGCAGACGGCGTGGCTGCTGACGGCGTCGACGATCGCCTTCAACGGCGCCGCCGCCTGGCCGGATCCGCTGGGCGTGGGCATGCACGCGGTGATCCCGGTCCTGTTCGTGGTGTCCGTCGAGGCGGCCCGCCACGCGATCGGCCGGATCGCCGACATCACGGCCGACAAGCACATGGAGGGTGTCCGGCTGACCCGCTGGCTGCTCTCCCCGGTGCCGACGTTCCTCCTCTGGCGCCGGATGAAACTGTGGGAGCTGCGTTCCTATGAGCAGGTCATCAAGCTGGAGCAGGAACGTCTCGTCTACCAGGCCCGCCTGCGTTCCCGCTTCGGCCGGGCCTGGCGCCGCAAGGCTCCGGTGGAGTCCCTGATGCCCCTGCGGCTGGCGCGTTACGGCGTCCCGCTCGCCGAGACGGCGCCCGCCGGTCTCGCTGCTGCCGGCATCGACGCACCGCCGCTGCTCTTCACTGTCGAGCGGGTTTCCGCCCCCGCTCGGCCGGAGAACTCCGCGCTCGAGGCCACGCCACCCACGTCACACGAGAAGCCAGAGCCGACGGAACGGGGTAACCGTGACCCGCGGCCGGTAATGGATCGTGCTGTAGTGCCTGAGCGGCCGCGTCCAGCAACTCGGGATCCAGCATGCACCGGATCGTAGAGGGTCATCCGGCCCCAGCAGGTGGGAATCGGTTGTATGGGGAGGTCGGCGTCTGGATCAGCGGGCTGGGAGGAAAGCCAGAGAACGGTCCCACTGGTCAGCCGCGCGATGCAGCGCTGCGGCGTCCAACCTGACCTCCACGACGTACTGGTAGATGTCAGCCCTGTCCTCACCCTG
>NZ_JBVIQK010000030.1:0-60025 GCF_055577115.1 Streptomyces sp. NPDC033216
CCTCACCGGCCCGGCCTACCATGAAGCCGCCAGGGCAAGCTTTACAACAGGCGGCACACCACACCACGAGGCGGACCGTCATCCAGCCCCGCACACCAAGGAGGGCAACCAGCTATGAGCTCGCTACTGACCGAGGGCGATCTCACCCACGAAGCACACGTCGTGTGGCTGGAAGACCCCGAAAACCTTGACTACGTCCGCCAAGCCCTCGACAAGACCCCCCGCCGCCGCAACAAACCCCGCTACGCCCGCGACGGCCGCATGGTCGGCTACGCCGAACTAGACGACCACGCCGAAGCCGACCCTGACAGCGGCCTCTACCGCCGCCGCGTCTTCTTCCTCCTCCCACACGACCGCGACGCCCAACCCGAAGGCCTCTACCAAGAAGGCGCCCCCGGAGAGGCTGTCGACCCCCGCACTATCGATGTAAGGAAGGTAGGGGAGAAGACCCCCCGCTCGCAGAGGGGGCCTGCCGCCATAACCGGCACACGCGCGTGAGCTTGCGCGGGGCTGTAAGACGTTCGGTGTAACTCCTGATCATGGAAGTTGCACCGATGACCAGTGAGAGCGTGTCCGGATCCGAGGGTTGTACAGCCGGTGGAGGCTGTGCAGGCAAAGGCCGTGGACGACCAGTTGATCGACGAGCTGGTGGGCCGAGCCCAGGCCGAGGGTCTGCAGCTGACCGGTGAGGGCGGGCTGCTGCCAGCAGCTGACCAAGCGGCTGCTGGAGTCCGCCCTGGAGGGCGAGATCACCGACCACCTCGGCTATGACGAGCACGACCCGGCAGGCAAGAACGGTGGCAACTCCCGCAACGGAAAACGCTCCAAGACCGTCCTGACCGATGTCGGACCGGTGGAGATAACCGTGCCCCGCGACCGCGGCGGCTCCTTCGAACCGAAGATCGTCAAGAAGCGGCAGAAGCGCCTGAGCGGCGTCGATGAGATGGTCATCTCGCTGGCCGCGAAGGGCCTGACCACCGGCGAGGTGCAGGCGCACCTGGCCGAGGTCTATGGCGCCGAGGTCTCCCGGCAGACCATCTCCACCATCACCGACAAGGTGCTCGCGGGCATGGCCGAATGGCAGACCCGGCCTCTCGACGCCGTCTATCCGGTGGTCTTCATCGATGCCATCCAGGTGAAGATCCGCGACGGTGCGGTGGCCAACCGTCCCATCTACGTGGCTCTGGCCGTGACCACCGAGGGCCGGCGGGAGATTTTGGGGCTGTGGGCCGGTGACGGCGAGGGCGCCAAGCACTGGCTGCACATCCTCACCGGGATCAGGAACCGCGGCGTGAGCGATGTGCTGATGCTGGTCTGCGACGGGCTCAAGGGTCTGCCCGAGGCGGTGGAGACGGTCTGGCCGCGTTGAAGTGCCTCTACATGGCGATCATGTCGCTCGACCCCACGGGCAAGGGCCAGGCCCGCTGGAGCATGCGCTGGAAGGCCGCGCTGAACGTCTTCGACATCACCTTCGACGGCCGCCTCTCCGCAGCCCGTCAGTAACCTTCAACCCCGGTTACACCGCTCGTTTGACAGACCCCTGGCGGCTGGCTTTGTTCACTTCCAGGGGTTCTGTCTCTCGTTCCGTGTCGCTGTTACGGAGAGTCAGAATTTCGGAGCCATGTCATGCCGGTCGGGATGGGCGCGAAGCCGAGGTGAAGTGAGTTCCAGGGCCCGGTTGTCGCGGCTGGCGCTCATGTGCTCGAGCCAGCGTTCGTACCAGTCGAGGAAGTCGGCGGCGGAGGAGACGTCGGGGCCCCAGAATCCGTCGCTGTTCCCGGTGAGGACGCGGCCGGTGAGGGGACCGGTCACCGCGATGACGCAGACGTCGGTGCAGCCCATTTCGATGACGTGGAGGAAGAGGTCGCGTTCGTGTGCCCCCGGTCCTGCGTCGTCGAAGCCGCGGGGCGCCCCTGATTCCCCGCGCGGATTCATGACCAATAGGAAACACCGCTTCAGCGGCAGGAGGCCGTAGAACGGCGCCGCGCCTGAGCCACCGATGTATATGAGGAACTGCCGATAGGCGTCGGGCAGGACGATGTCGTGCTCGGCCTCGAACGCAGTGACGCGTGCCTCGGCCAGCCTGGGGCCGAGGCGGAACGTGTGTTGCTCCTCTCCGAAGGAGTGGCTGCGCAGTGGTTGGAACGGGATCGCGGCCAGCTTGCGGCGCAGGCGGGGTATGCGGGCATCCATGGGGCATCTTCTCCTGTCCCCGTCACCGTACGGGCGACTGTGGTCAGCCGGCCCACGCAGGGCTGCAGCGATGTTCTGACGCCGCTCAGCCGCAGAGCGCCGACGCCGCGGCTGCGCCAGGCCGCCGTCGCGCACGCGGGCCACGTGAGCACGACGGCCAGAGCATGGCGCACGCCGCGCCGACCCGGTACCTGAGCCGGCCGCTCCAACAAGCCAGCACCTGCCCGGGCCCGACGTCGGACTGCTCGCGGAGCCGGTCAAAGACAGGCGGACACAGGGACGATGCGGCGGCGGGCACCGTCTTCCCGGCGGGTGAGGGGCATAGAAAACTCCATGATCACGGGAACCTTCCCCGCATCATTCCCCGAGTCAGCGCAACGCCGCGGCCTCGCCGGACAGCCAGGTCTGCCAGACACGACGGGTGTTCGGCAGGTCGGGGCGGTCGAGGAGCCAGAGCACGTACCCGGCATGACACCGGGCCCATGGACTGTCCGAACCGGCTGCCCGATTGAGCCTGCCGCGCAGGTCAGCGCTGTCGACAGCCCGGGCGACCTGCACGTATTCGCGGTCCTTGCAGCGATACGCCCGGCGGACGACGATCTCGACCAGGTCGGTGAGCTTCGCCTTGAGCGCCTCCTCCTGACCGGCGCGGGCCACCTGCCGGATCAGGCTCTGCTTCGTACCCCACGCCTTCGCATGCTGCGTCCACTCCCGCGGATACCTCGCCTCCCACTCCAGGAACAGCAACACATAGGGCAACCCCGGCCACGCCGCCAGATCCCCGCCCACAGGCCCACCCCACACCCCGTCAGGAAGCGAACGCTGCTGGGCTTGCTCATGCCTGCGGCGCGCCTGCGCAAAGGCCGGCTCCCGGTACTGCTCATCCGCCCCCAGGGGCCGCGTCAGCAGCCACATCTCATTGGACCGGGCGAGCGCGTCCGTGACCTTCCGCTGAGCCTGCGCCAGATGTCTGAGCGCTACACCTCGCGCAGCCGGATCCTGCGCTATGAGCCCGAACGCCCACCCCAGCCGCTCAGCCCATGCACAAGCGTCGCCCGCATCCATACCCGTCTCTTCCGCCACGCACGGGATCATCTCCTGGCGCAGTCGGCTCGCTCCACCTGACAGTGCGGGGGAGAGGCAAGGGCTTCGGGGCGCAGCGGACGTGGGCAGGAACCATCTGCTCTCCCTCTCTTCATCTCAAAGGACCTGCCCCTGGCCCTTCACGGGGTACGTGTGAGCAGCAGCGCACGTAACAGCCTCCGCCGGGGACTGTTGGCCGCAGCGGGCACCGACCGAACGCTCAAGCTGTGGATCGTCGATTCGGTAGGGCACTTCAGCCGGCTCACAGACGACGGCCCCAACACCGCCTAGCAGCGTACCGGCGATGATGGCTGCGGCCACGGCGCTTCGGAAGGTGGTGAGCATGAGCATCCCCTTCGGTGATCGGAAGGAGGCGATCATCACCGGTGACCGGAGCGACCAGACGGTCCTTCGCCTCTGCGGACCTGACTGTGACGGTCGTAATCGGTGTGTCAGCGACGTTCGACAGGGGCGAATGCCTGAGCGAGTGCCAGGCATGGAGGGCCTCGGTCGGCACCGGGGCGGCGGAGCCGAGGCATGTCGGAGGACCTCGGCTCCGGGGCTGCATCACGGACCAGCCGCTGACCGAGCGCAGCCACGGCCAGGAACAGCCGCGACCTGACGCTACGACTTGTTGCGCCGGTACATCACCACGGCCACGATCGTCATCGGCACGGCGAAGATCAGCAGCTGCACCCAGGTGGGCACGAAGTCCGGCGCCCGTCCTCCCGCTGCCGTCACCATCCACTCCCTGCTGGCCATCGTCCGCCTTCCGTCGGTGTGAGTAACGCCGTCGGAGACCGCATGCCCCCGTGCCCGTGGTCGATGGCTACCCGTCGCTCAGCTGCTCTGCGAATGCGGCTGGCGCCGTGCTCGTGTGCCACACGTGGGCCCACAGCTGTTGAGAACCCACCCCGGCGATGGGGCCTCGCCCGTCGTGTCCGGATGGGGTCCCAGCGCACACCTCTGATGCGGCCGTGCGTGAGCGACCGGGCTGATCTGTCAGGGCTGAAGCAGGTCTGCGACGGCGAGCTGGTGGGTGAGATCCAGCAGCAGTTGGTTCGCGGGTGCCCGCTGCAGGGACGTCAGTGTCATGCCAACAGCTGTACCAGACGGCACCGACACCCCCTCTTCCCGGCAACGCCGTCAGTCCTCTGGTCAGTTGGCCTTGATAGAGATCGCGCATGCATCTCTACGGGGCACCGTGGGTGTTGAGGGCCCTCGGCGGGGCCGTTGCGGTACGGAAGCGTGAGCCTGGCGATCACGGCATCGACGTTGCGGTCCAGGCCTCGGGTGAAGGCATGCCGATGGTGCAGAGCGGCTGCTCGGCCTTGGGTGATACAGCGCGTCAGCGTGCGGCGTGAGGAGCGAGGCGATTCCCTGGTATAAGTGCCTAATTAGGTCATCTCTGGGCGACCTGGACAGCATTCACCAGGGCATCGGCCGCCTTATGCGCTCTGCCGAGTGCCGAGCGGCGACAGGCGCATCCGGAGGCCTGGCCCATTCAGGAATTGCCCAGTTTCTGCTTGCGGCGTCGGCGGAGTTCGCGCTGTGCCTGGGCGCGGGCGCATTCGCGGGAGCAGTACTTGACTCCAGTGGTGCGGTGCTGGCGGTATGCGGCGCGGCCGCGTTGACGGACGAAGGCGCGGCCGCACCTTTCGTTGGCGCAGTGGTGGACGATCGCGCCTTCGACGAGGTGGTTGTACAGCTGCAGGAACGCCACGGAGTAGACGGTGGGGTAGCGGTCGGAAAGATCACCGATGCCGATGCTGAAGCGGCCCAGAGCCCGGTTCAACACCTCTTGGAGCGAGGTGAGTTCGGCGTCGATGAGGAGTTCCTGCAGTTCCTCGAGCGAGTGTGGCCAGGGTTGCTCGCGGTGTTGGGTCTGTGATCGAAGGTCGGTGAGTGTCTCCTCGGTGACGTGTGGTCGGACAAGTTCCTCAAGTCCGCCCTCACGCTGGCAGGCCAGCCACGTTCTGATCGCGTCCTGCGCGGTCCGTACATAGATGGCTACCAGTTCGCGGTGCACACCGAACGGATGCGGCTGCTGATCGCCACCAGCTTCGGGGATGTCTTGCAGCTTTTCGTACACGTCCTCGCGGTCGAGGGACAGGTCGTCGCGGTCGATGCCGAAGAGGGGGCCGTAGGCCGCCATCATCCGGGCTGCGCCCTCGAGGTCGCCGGGCGGCAGTTCCATCAGCTCACGCAGGTAGAAGTCCTCGGGCAGCTCTACCGACGTGCGGTCCTCGAAGGGAGCGGGAGTCCACAGGATCCAGTCGTTGTCGACGCGCACGTTCTTGATGCGTCGCTTCAAAGGCGGGATCGGGATGGCGGATCCCGGCCACAGCGTGGGACGAAAACGTGGGTCAACGTACTCCGGCATGGCGGCATCATAGCCGCTACCGTGGTAATACAAAACAGTGGCACTTCGTACTACGCGAAGAGAGCCGCAGACGAGGAGGCGCACCAGTGACCGACTGGCTGGCACGAAAGACCATCGGAGACCAGCACGAACGCACCGTCAAATACGCACTCGAAGCACGTGGCTGGACCGTCCACCCCTGCGGACAGAGCACCTACCCGGCCCCCATCCAGCAGGCCTTGCGCCACGCGCCCTCGGCGCTGCGCTACTTCCCCGACCTCATCGCAGCCCGCGGCAGCGACCTCGTGACCATAGACGCCAAAGCACGCATGCCCAGCACCACCTCCTGCAACTACGCCATCTCCCACAAATGCGCCCTGGCAGGCCTGCAGTTCATGGGCGTCCATGCGCCCGTTCCGCTGTACTACGTCCTAGGCGACCTCCGTGTCCTGACGCCCGCGGAAGTTCTCTACGACACCTTCCATGCCTTGCGTCCCACCAGCGGTGCTTACCACTTGGTCGACAGCCGGCTGGCTATCCCCTTCGACGAGGTCTTCGGGACCGACACTGTCTACGAACGTGCTGCTTGACTCCGCGGGGGCAGAGCGCTTCTCCCGTGGCGGAGCAGCCGGTCCGGGAGTCCGCGGCCGGCGCCAACGGCCCCCACCCAGTGCCGTTGGTGGATGTGGGCGGACCGCTGCATCCTATGCCGCGAAGCCGCATCGACGGCCCGAGGGTTTGTAGACGCACCGGCTTCTGACACCCCGCTGGGAGGCTGCCGAACGGCGTCGGCTGGCTGAGTGGGGACTGCCGAACAAGCTGGTGAAGCCGCTGCGGGTGTGACTCAACCCGGTTCACGGCCAAGCATTGGACGTTGCCTTTGATTTTAGGTGGGCGACTACTACCTGGGAGGATGAAGCCAACGCTGTCGTCGACCGGTCCTGGGACTGCCTGAGCTGCCATTCATCTCTTGGCCCTCGCCGCGGGACGAGCCCGGGACGGTGTGGCCTGGGAGACGCCGGAATTGTCGCGTGGGTGAAGGCCGGGTGTTCGCCCGGATCGACGACAAGATCACCGAGGCGGATCGCGCCTGGGGGAACGAGCATCACAGCGGCCCGCTCTACTACACCGAGTCGATCCAGCTGCGGTCTGACCAGCAACGACGTCATCACCCTCACGGCATGGGCGACCGGTCCCGCGTTGACCCACGGCCAGTCGGCAACCGTCTGCGACGCCGTTCCCCACGAGTGGGACAGTCCTTGGACCACGCCGACGTAATGCCCCTGCCTGACGATGGCCGACGAGGCAGAACCCCCCTGCCTTTGGACCTCGCAGCGGTGCCTTGGAGATCTTCGCCGCCGATCGGTCATGCCACGGGCCGGTTCGCGCTCTGCTCGTAGTCGACCCCCACGTTCACGGCGGCAGGTGAGGAGTACCCCCACAGAGAGATGGCGCCCGAGCACTCCCCGCCCCCACTCGGCTCTTCCGATACCCACCGGTTGCCAGAGAAGTCGAACCACCCTCCGTCTTCGACAAAGCGGCCCGGTTCAAAGGTGTGAGCAAATGCCTCAAGTGCGTCAAGGATGTCCCCGGCCCAATCTCTTTGCTCCATTAGCCCGTTCGTATCGATGTTTGAGAGCTTGGGGAAGTTGACCTCCACCTCCAACTCGGGTTCGTGTTCGTTCTCGGCCAGGCCGCAGCCCTTGAAACCTGGAGATACCTTGGCACGCCCCACGTATGCCGATACCAGGTTCTTGGTTCCTTCCGGTATCTGCTTCGACTTGGCCACCCACGAGCGAACGTCGTCCCCCGTCACATCCACGAGGTGCACGTGGATCCCGTCTGAACGCACTGGTGGGGGGTCGTCGTTGCCACACCCGGTGCCAGCGCCGGCCACCACCAACACCCCCACAACGATGGACATCGTCCTCGTCTTCACCCTTGCCCCCATTACCTGTCGCCGACAGCCCATCGCCGCGGCCGCTGGTCACCCCTGCGTGAGCTCGGGGCATCGTACGCAGCCATGCCGGTCCGTCCAGCAGACGGCACAAGCCCAGGAAGACGGTGACGCCGCTCCGCAGCCTCCGCACTGCCCGAGCCGGTCCGAAGGAAGCCGCAGAGCACATCAAGTCGGTCCTGGCCCTGCAACTCCCGCAGGTCGACGTCGAAGTCGACTTCGTCGTGGCGTGGAAGTTGAAGATCGCCAACACACCGGCGGCGGCCAGACCCGCAGGTCCGGGCACTCAGCATCCGCCGCACGGGACAGCACGCCCTCCGCCCGGGGCATCGCGGCCGGACGGTGCGATGTGGGGCGCCTACCCCGAGTCCAAGGCCGAGGCAGAGCGCGAACTGCTCGCGCTCAAGGGCCTGGACGTACGCATCGGACGGCTCCCCTTCGTCTACGGCGAGGGCGACCCGCACCTCGCCGACTCCTTGCACTGGGCATCCCGTTGGGCGCCGCACCAGCGCCTGCAGATGGCCCACCACGCGGACGTCGCCCAGGGCCTGATGCGTCTGCTCTACGCGCCGGGCATCGCCGGCCGGATCTACAACATTGCCGATGACGCCCCCGTCACGACGGTCGAGCTGCACCAGCTCAACGGCGTCGAGGTGCTCGCCGGGCTCCACGAGCTCACGGACCCCGACCCGTGGCTCCAAATCATGTCCAACCAGCGCATCCGCCGGGGCTCGGTTTCCGGCCGATCTACCCGAGCGTCTGGACGGCCCGGGACGCCGGAGCCCTGTGACGGTCACGGCGCCCGGCCAGTCCACCCCTCTGATCCGCCCCTGGACACCGGCACCGGTGCCCGGTTCAGCACCTGCGACCCGACGTGGCTGCGGCGGAAATCGGCTGACCGATCCGTATGCGGGTAGCACATAGTGGAGCCACATCAGCGAGCAACTGAGCACCCAGGAACGGACGGCCGTGACGAGCGTGTACAGCGAATCCACCACCGAGCGCATCCCCGGGCGGGCCTGGACGGTCCGCCTCCAGGGGTACAGCGACCGCTCCGCGACCGTCACCTGCACCACCGAGGCCTGCCGGATGCCACCCCGTCCAAAGACCTCGCGTCCCTGCGTGCTTTCGCCGCCCGGCATGCCGCCGCGCACGCCAGAGCGGCCACCGTCCGCCCCAACGCCTGGTGCCACTGCGGCTCCCACCAGTGCGGCGCCCACCCCGACACCAGGACGCACTGCGCGGGCGCCGTGGTGATGATCCTGCGCCATGACGCTACGGTCCGCCGGGTCTGGAGCGTGGAAGAGGTCTGCGAGACCTGCGCCCCGCTGATCCCCAACGCCACCGTCCTGGCCCACGCCGCCCGCCCGGCCCGCTCCACCCAGCGGCCCGCCGAGGCACCCGCACCGGCGCAGGTACCGGCAGCCGCCCGGCCCGCCGGCGTGGCGAGCGGATTCTCCTCACCCTCCGCGGCACCCGCACGGCGCTCGCGCCGCACGCCCCAGCGGGCCGACCGCGGCCGCTTCGGGCAGGCACGCTGAAGGACGTCGGACCGACATCGCGACGGGCGCGGCACCACGCACGGGCTGAGGATCACAAGCATGCTCTGCCGGTCAGGCGTCCCAGGCATGAGGACGGTTCAGTGCCGCCCCTGGGCGGCAGACGGTGCCGCGATCCTGCCCCTCAAGGCGATCTCCAGCTCCTGACCATTCGTACTCTGCTGGGCTGCGAGCCGATGCCGGGAGGTGCAGGGGTGCGCGTCAAGTCCCCTTCATTCGTTGGGGTTGGCCGTGGGATGACGGGTATCCGGTGTCCCGTGCGTGTGTCGTAGCGTGTGCGCACTTCGCCTGCCCGGGGGGAGGACGGCGGGGTCGCACCGGGCGGAGGACGGGGGCCATGAGGGTCGGGGACCAGGAGGACTGGAGTGCGCGGGCAGTGTGCCGCAGTGCTGATCCGGAGGAGCTGTTCGCCGAGGGTGCGGCCCAGAACCGGGCCAAGGCCCTGTGTACGGGTTGCCCGGTGCGCACCGAGTGTCTCGCCCACGCCCTTGATCACCGCATCGAGCACGGTGTCTGGGGCGGCATGACGGAACGGGAACGCCGGGCCCTGCTCAAGCGCCGGCCGACGGTGGCCTCCTGGCGCCGTCTGCTGGAGAGTGCGCGCGCCGAGCACGGCCAGCACGCCACCGGGTTCCGGGAGCCGGGCGCAGGCTGGTCCCAGGCGGGCTGAACCTACGACCGGCCGCGGCACAGCCTGCAGTTGTCGGTAGCCGGGAGGCTTGCTCGGTCATCCGGGCGGCGTGCGGTGCGGTCCGACTTTCTGCGCGCCAGGGTGAACCGGCCGCTGATGCGTCCGGACCGGTCCGGTTCTTCGAAAGGGACCCGCTTGTGCGTCTTCTCGCCACTCTCACGGCCGCCACGGCCGCGCTCGCCGTTCCGACCGCGGCGGGCTGGAGCGAGCATGCAAGCGCCGCCGGTGGCTACTGGCCGGGGTGAACGGCCTGGACGCCGGTGCCCGAGTACGCCTTGGGCGTCAGCGTGAGCAGAAACCGCCCGGCCGGATGGGCGGCCGAGGGCCTGGAAGCGTGGATGGCATGGACGGCGGCCCAGGAGTGCCCGAAGCGCAGCAGTTCGGTGGCGGTGACCGCGGCGTCGGTGTCGAACGCCTCGATCCGGATGAACCGCAGACCCTTGATGTAACTGAGCAGGCCGGGCCGCTCGACGTCACCAGCTGTCAGGGACAGCACCGGCGCGTACAGGCTGCCCAATCCGCCGGAAGCCTGGACATAGAACGCTGCGACCGCTTCGTTGAACGGGTCCTTCGGGTCGTACAGAGCGGTAGCGGTGGTGTGGTCCAAAACGACCGAGATCGCCGCCACTACGCGGCCGTCTGCGAGCCGTGCTGCGCCCCGCCCAGGCGCTCCAGCAGCGCACGGGCCTTCGCCTCCGCCTCCGGACTCGGCGCACTGCCGAGGGCGGAGGCCAGCTCGGCGCGGGCCAACTCGGCACGCTCGGCGTATTCGGCCTGTGTCGGCGTGCTCTGCGCCAGCTCCTCGACCAGGCTGCGGATGGTCGTGCCGTGCTCGGCCGCCAACCGCGCCAGCCGGTCCCGCGCGGCCGCGCTCACCTTGATGCTCGTCTCGTCTGCTGCCATACACCGACTCTACCGCCTTCCTCTACCGACGGTAGAGAAGAATTTCACGTCCCTACAGCGGCCGCAGGCGCACGGACCCCGGGGGCCGGGCACTGGCCGGAACACAGGTGGGACCGATAGCGACGCGCATGCACTCGTACGGGACACATACGCGATGCGTACGCTATCCGTACGCATCGCGATAGAGCGTCTGCGGTGGTGCCGCCGGCGGAGCGGAAACGGCTGCGTGCCGCGCACGGCCGCTGGCGGCGGACGTACTCGCGCGAAGCCCACCTCGGTCAGCGAAACACCCCCGGCGTCGGTGGGGAGAACGGGGAGCTCCCGCCCATCATCCGCTCCGCCAGTGGCGAAACCATGGCGACAGGCTGGGGGCAGGACGGAGCACCCCCGCGTCGGCGGGAAGACGTGCCCGCACGATCAAGCAGCTTCGTGGTCCTCCCCGCCGACGCGCGACCCGGGCGTCCTCCCCCGCCGACGCGGGGGTGCTCCGGTACCTGAGCTGTTCCGCTAGATCGCGGACCCGTGACGGCCGCACCGGCGCAGGTACCGGCACCCGCCCGGCCCACCGGGTGGCCGGGTCCCCTTCCGTGAGCACCGACCGTCGCCGCTTCGGGCAGGCACGCTGAAGGAAGTCGAATCCGACATTGTGGTGGGCGCGGCACCACGCACGGGCTGGGGATCGGGCGGCCCTCGTGCGAGCACCCCGCGATGGGTACTGACAAGCCCAAGATCTTCGAATCGAGCAGTACGTCCGGCGAGACCCGGGCACCGCTGTAGCCCGCGTCTCCCGCGCTTGAATTAACGCGCCGACTCACCGGTCGGCCGGCCAAGAGGGCACAGCCAATCGACGAGGACGAGTACGGCTACCTCGAACTCGTCGCCGGTGAGGGCGCACGCGTCAGGAGCAGCGGTCCGGTTCGGAAGGATGGCCTCCGAACAAATCCGATTGGCCCCCGGAGTGCTTCCTGGGCCGGTACGCTCCCGCTCCTGGGGAAGGTGGGGGAGAAGTTGCATCTGGGGAAAGTTGAAGCCAGGGGCTTCAAGTCGCTTCTGAGTATGGACATTCCGCTGCGTCAGGGCGTCACGGTCATCGTGGGGGAGAACAACGCCGGCAAGTCGAACTTCATCGACGCGTTGCGACTGCTGACCGATCCGCTCGACGGGCGGCGCAACCGTTGGTGGGAACCGGACGATGTCCATCCCTGGGCGGACGGGGGCGCACAGCTGACCGCGGTCTACGCGGGACTGGAAGACGTCGAGGCAGCCACACATCTGCAGGCACGCGTTCCCGCGAGTGAGGAGCCGGACCTTCCCCAGGGGAATCACGCCCGCTACTCGGTGGCCTTCGCCCGCCCGGCCGAAGGTGAACGCGCCCCACGCCCTGTCTGGTCGGCGGGGCGGCTGCTGGACGACCCGGAGCCCGAGGCACGCCGCGCGGTCCGCCACGTGTATCTGCCGCCGATGCGCAACGCCCAACAGGAGCTCGCCTCCAGCTCGGGCAACCGGCTGCGGCTGATCCTCGCCGCCGAACTCGGCGGCGAGGAGGCGATCAAGGCGTTCGAGGAAGAGCAGACCAAGCACTTCCGGGACCTAGAGCAACACGACAAGATCAAGGCTGTCCGCAGCCGGATCAACGACCCGCTGAACCTGCTCACCGCCGGCGCGCACCCCCAACACATGGGGCTGTCGTTCGCAGATCCCACCCTGGTGTCCATCGCCCGGGCGCTGCGGACCCGCATGAGCGACGAGGGCTTGGACGTCGAGGACATCGCCCGCTCCGGTCTGGGCTACGCCAACCTTCTCTACATCGCAACGGTCCTGGCCGAACTGGAAGCTGCACGCGGGGCCGACCTGACGTTGTTCCTGGTCGAGGAACCCGAGGCCCACTTGCATCCGCAGCTGCAGAACCTGCTGCTGGAGCACCTCAAGAGCCGGGCACTGCAGTCCCAGGCGTTCGAGCCGGAGACCGAGGGCGCGCCGCTGGGCCGTATCCAGGTGGTCATTACCACGCACTCGCCGGTGCTGGCCGCCGCTACCACAGTGAAGGACCTGGTGGTCCTCAAGCGTCGCCGGACCCCGGCCCCTGCGGCCAAGGCACGCCAGGAATCGGCAGGGGACGCTGCCGTCCCCGCGCCGCACACCGCTGTTCCGGGAGCGGAGCCGCAACCTTCCGAGGCAGCGGCCTTCGCCTTCACCACGGCCGCGGTGCCCGTCGCGGCCATTCCCTTCACTCAGCACGAGCCCGCCAAACTCGACCGCTACCTGGACATCACCAAGAGCGCCATGCTCTTCGGGACCCGCGTGATCCTCGTCGAGGGACTGGCCGAAGCACTGCTGATGCCGGCCTTCGCGCGGCTGGTCCTGGACACCATCTCGGACGATCGGGCCCGCGCCCGCGCCAAGGCGGTGTTCAAAGGCAGCTGCATCGTGGCCGTCGACGGAGTCGACTTCACTCCCTACCTGCGGGCCCTCCTGGCCGCCGTGAACGGGGTACGCATCGCCGACCGGGTGGTCGTCATCACCGACCAGGACCCCACGAAGAAGACGGCAGAGCCGGACGACGAGGCCACCGAGCCGCCCCTCCCGACCACTTCCATGACCGACACTGCCGCAGAGCACCAGGGCAAGAGCGCGGAGATCGGCTTCAACCGTGCTGTCTTCCTGACCAAGCACCTGCAGGATTGGGACGTGCCGAAGGACTGCTTCCGCATTGCAGAAAGCAGACCCACACTCGAACCCGAACTGATGCGACCCGAGAACAAGGCGCTACTCAAGGACGTCTTCCTAGACCTGCGCCCCAAGTCGGCACACCGCTGGAAACCAGTCGACGACGCGACCACCCCCGACGAGCAAGCGGCTGCCTTTGGCACCCTGTTCACCGACGGCAACAACAAGCTCCCCAAAGGCGACTACGCCTACCGCCTCGCAGAGCGTCTGGCCACCCGGCCCGACGGCTTCCGCGTGCCCGAACACCTGGCCGCCGCGATTCGGTGGATCGCAGAAGTGGACGCCGGCCGCCGATGAACCTGATCGAGACCCGCCGCGCGCAGGCCGAACAACGCCAGCAGCAGGCCGTCCACGCCCCGGCACCGCTGTTCCTCCGCGCCTGCCCCGGTGCCGGCAAGACCCGCGTCCTCGTCGACCGGCACTGCCTGACCCCGCCCGGTCCCCGCCGGGCCGGCAGAGCACTGCTGTCCTTCACCAACGTCGCGTCCGACGAACTCCGCGACCGCTGCTCCGGCAACCGGCCCGACCTGACGACCTTCCCGCACTTCATCGGCACCTTTGACAGCTTCTTGTGGCGCTACCTAGTGCGTCCCTTCCTGCCCGCCGCCCCGCTCTGGCAACACGTCCTGTCCTGGGACCAGGTACCGGCCGCCATCGTCGGCCCACGCAAGGTACCGCTGTCGTCCTTCCGCTTCAGCTACGATCCCACCACCCGGCAGACCGCAGTGCAGTGGCCCGCTGCAGCACGTTCCCTGGTCAGGTCACAACTGTCCGAAACGGACTACCTCCGCCTCGCCCATCGACGACGCGACGACCTGTGGCAGCGCCGCGGCTACATGACCGGCCACGAGGTCCGCATCGCTGCCCTCGACCACGTCAGAAACCCGTCCGTCACCCACCTGCTGCGCCACCGCTTCTTCGAGATTGTCATCGACGAGGCCCAGGACTGCTCCGAACTCGACCTCACCATCCTCGAACATCTGCACCAGGCAGGCCTGCCCCTGGTCCTCGTCGCCGACACCGACCAGGGCATCTACGAATGGAACGACGCACGACCGCAGGACCTCCACTCCCTCACCCAGAACCTGACCACCCACCTCGAACTGAACGGCAACTGGCGCAGCAGCCCACCGGTGTGCCACCTGGCCGCCACCTTGCGCCCCACCGCACGCAGCATCCCCGACGACCCGGTAGGTGATCACCACGCCGCGGCACTCCCCCTGCTACTCCTGCCCTACGGCAGCCACGGCAGGAAGACCTCAGGCCTGCTTGACGTCAGTGACGCCAGCGAAGCCTTCGTCGGCTATGCCGCGAGCCAGGAGATTGCCGCAACAGACTGCCTGGCCCTGGCCTACCGCAACGACGCCGTTCCCAAGGCGCGTTCCCGCCCCACACCGAACCACCCCAAGGGCACCGACGCCAAGGCACTTGCCTGGGCCGCAGCCGTCTTTGCAGCCGCCGAGGCCCCCGCGGCCGCACGTAAACACGCGCTGACCATCGCCAGCACACTGCTCAACGACTACTGGCACCCTGATACCGAAGAGACCCTGGACGAAAGCCTGGCAGCCCACGGGATCTCCCAGGCCACCATGCGCCGCCGGGCGGGAAAATTTCTGACCGCGCTGCCCCCGGTCAATGCGACGCCAGCCCGTGACTGGCGCAGCACCGCCCGTGCGGTCCTCGCAGCACAGCTCCCGCCCTCAAAAGACCAGCTGCCAACACCCAAAATCTTGTCGCTGGCGGCCAAGGAATTGCACCAACCCATCGGATCACTGATCGGCCTGCCCCACACCGACAGCGAGACTACGCTTGCCGCTGCCATGCGCAGTTCCACAGTTCACCAGGCCAAGGGCAGTGAAGCCGACGCAGTCCTCGTCCATCTGCCCAAGCCTCAGAGCGTCACCGAACTGCTCCAAGCCTGGGCCGACCCGCGTAACCACACCGAAAACGACGAGCTACTGAGGACCTACTACGTCGCCATCACCCGGGCACGCCGGCTTGTCGCGCTGACTTACCCTTTCTCGAAACATCGAGACGTCATGACCCACCTGGAGACGATGAAGATCGATTACCGGGCTGAGACTGCTCTCCACTTCGCCTGAAGTGGAGAAGCCCGCGTCAGAGCACTGCCCCTTCAGCCATTCGGTTGGGCGGCCGAACCACGTTGCGCGGCTAGCCCATTCCAGGCCCATTTTCCGCAGTGCGTCTGTCGAGGGGCGGCTTTTCTGATCAGTAGGTCGTGGTTTGGCCTGGGCTGATCAGTTTGGTGTCTGGTGGGGGTAGCGCTTCAAGTCCCGGTCGTTACGGCTCGGTGACGGAGGGATGAGGGTTGGGACTGTGTGCTGAGCTGGCGCTTGGTCAGGTGGAGTAGGCGTTGGCCAGCTGTGGTCAGTTTCCCCGGGTGGTGCCCAGGTTCGACGAGTCTTCCTCTGCATTGAGTGGTCTTGGTGGGGTGGTTGATCCATTACAGGGCGGTGTCCATGTCTCGTGGAGTCCAGTTTCGGAGCGGCTGCGGCTCGCCCCTGCAGCCACCGGTGTTGGTATACCTCGAGGCCGCTGGCATCATTGTCAAGCCCGCCCGCGAGGTCGGCATCGCTCGCAAGGATCTGCTCCTAGCGTGGCGCTACTTGCCTCTGAGGTCGTCGATCCGACGCTGTTCCCACCAGTCCAGGATCATGTGGAGGCGCTTGACAGACGGTTCGATACGGCTCAGGGCTCGGTCCAGGTTGAGGAAGGGGACCATGAGGTCGGTGAGTGACGAGGTCTTGGACTTCAACCCCTCTGCCTGCCTCGTCCAGGGCGCCAGGTGTTTGGCTGTGTCGCCGAGGCCGGTGAGCATGTGGGCCATGTCGTCATCCGGGGGTGCCGCGTCCGTTTCACTGGAACTCCTGGAGTCGAGAAGTTGTTGGGCGAAAGCGACGGCCGTGGAGACAGCCTGGACTCGCTTCGCAGCGTGGTCGTGGAACCGGCGGGCCATCGAGGTGAGATCGATGTCGACGCCTTCGGTCAGGCGGCCGCGAAGCTGTTGTGGCGTCACCATGGGGGCGGGGTCCGACGATGCCATGGTCCAGGCGATCGGTTTGTGCCGGCGGAAGAGTTCGTCCGCCAGCACCCGGTAGGCCAGTACGAGGTCTGAGATGAGGTCCGGTTCCAGGGTGTCACGGTGGTAGGCCGCGTTGCGGTATTCGTGCAGCCGGTCGAGTACATCGCGTTCGTGGTCTGTCAGCACGCCCCTTTGCTTCAGAAACTTGGTCTTCTGGTCCAGATGGTTGTCCATCTTTGCCCGTCGGTCCGGGCCTACATGCTGGTGGATCAGCTGACTCAGACGCCCATCGAGTTGCCCCCCGCTGTCACGGAATTCCCGCATCTCCTCGATGGTGCTGTCGGGGAGCTGGAAGGCCAGTTGGGCGTTGACCTCGCGGCTGATGATCACCTCGACAAGATGGTCGAGGAGGATGAGGGCAAGGCGGTCGTGTGCTTGGTCGCCTGCCTCGGCGCATCGACGGATCTCGGCTATCTCGACCGCGAGCCAGTTCCACTGTTCGAGGTTCTGTGAGGCCGGACGATCCCAGTCGGAAGCGAATGGCTGCATGAGAGGCATGACTCCACCCTTCACTCTTCCGGGCGACCACCAGGTGGGTGGGGCAGCCCCACGGCGCGAGGCGGTTGGTGCGGCGTCGCCCGAGGCCCGCACCAGCAACCTTCTGCGCCCGCTGAGCCGTCCGGAGACTCCGCACGGCGCTGGAACACGGCATCGACTCGGATGGAATTCATCGGACACCTATAATTCACCGTGCCACTGGGGCAGAGCACGGACTAGCTAGGACTGGAGCGCTCCGATCTCTTTGTCAACCTCTGCTGCCTGCTCGGTGAGACCGAGCTCTTCAAGCAGGCCCTGGGCGCGCCCGAAGTAGACGGCTGCCTGATCCCTTTCGCCTGCCGTGGTGAGTGCCACGCCAAGGCCGGACAGCGCCGCGGCTCGGAGTTCGGCGGCGTTGGCGCGTTCGCATGCTGCCTCTGCCTGCAGCAGGTATTCGATCTGCTGTTGGGGATTGAGGTTGTCCAGTTGGGCGCAGGTCATCAGGGTTGCTGCCTCCACGAGGGGGTTCCCCGCGGCCTGGCTGGCCGTGAGGGCGCGTCGGCAGGCGGCGCGTGCATCCTCGGGCTTTCCCCGTGCCTGCAGGGCGAAAGCCGTCGTGCAGAGGGCGCTTGCTTGGTTGGCGGTGTCGCCGAGCTGCTGGAAAAGGGAGGCGGCCTCTTCCGCCGCCGCGCATGCTTCTGCGTAGTCCTCGAGATCCTGATGGGCCAGGGAGAGATTGTTCAGCGCAGCGGCTTGTTCGCGTAGGTCACCTGTGACCCGCTGTATTGCGACGGCCTCCTGGTGGGTCCTCAAGGATTCGGCAGGCCTCCCGGACTCCCGCAGGGCCAAGCCGATCCCATTGAGCACCTTGCCCCGCTCGTTGTCGTTGCCCAGCGAAGTGAACAGGTTGAGTGCCCGATCGTAGGAGCGAAAGGCTTCTTCGTAGCGTGAGGCCTCGCTCAGCGCGATGCCGAGGTTGTTCCATGCCCCGGCTTCGGCAGCGAGTGCTCCGGACTGGTGGGCGATGCGGCACGCGGTCGTCGTGATGGAGATCAGGTCGTCGTAGTACCCGCGCCAGGTGAGGTAGTCGTAGAGGACCACCGGAAGATTGACAGCGATGTCGTGGTGTCCGGCGTCCGCCGCCACGGCCACGGACCCCGTCAGGTTGGCCCGCTCGTCGTCCAGCCAGGCAAGCGCCTCGTTCCGATCGGTGAAATCGCCTGGAGCAGGCGATGCTGCCTGCACGCCGAGGCGCGCACACGCAGAGATGGCGGTTGTCGCATAGTGCTCCAGCAGTCGACGGTGCCGGCGGGCCTGTGCCGACGCCTCCGGGCCAGTTCCTTCAGCGGCGGTGTGCTGTGGCGGGTTCGAGACGCTGTGCGCGAGTTCGCTGGCGTAGTCGCGCACGAGGTCGTGCATCGACCAGCGCTGGTTCACGCGGTCGAGCAAGTGTGCCTGGACGAGACTCCGCAGCACGATGCGCACCGCCGGCAGCGGGAGGTCGGCGAGTACCGCCGCCGCACCGAGCCCGATGTCGGGGCCGGGGTTGAGCGCCATAAGGCGGAAGAGCGCGGCATGATCCGGGGGCAGCCGACGGTAGGAAAGATCGAAGGACGCGCGTACAGCGCGTTCGCCGTCGTCCAGGAAGCTGAGTCTGGATTGGGCCGTAGCCAGCTCCGCGTTGAGCTCGGCGATGGTCTGGCAGGGCTCCAGGATTAACAGGGCGGCGCTGATCTGCAGCGCCAACGGCAAGCAACCGCACAGGCTCGCCAGTTCTTCGAGGGCCGTGCCGGCCTCGGTGACGCGGCGGTCGGTGGGATCGGCCGTCAGCAGCGCATGACGAAGAAGCGCCACCGCCGCTTGAGGGCCGAGGACACCAAGGTCAAGGAGCCGCGCGTTCAAGGTTGCCAGGGTGTGACGGGACGTGACCAGGAGTCGGTGCGCGCCGTCGCCGGGGAGCAGGAGGCGAACCTGGTCGGCGCTCGAGGCGTTGTCGGCCACGATTAGCAGGCGTCGCCCTTGGCTGGCCAGAGCGGCCAGCTCGGTCCGGTAGAGCGCTGCACGCTCCTCAACTGCCTCAGGGACGGCGTCATGGGCGACACCGAGAGCCCGCAAGAATGCCTCCAGGGCCTGACCACTCTGCACCGGGCTCTCGTCGTACCCATGCAGGTCGATGAAGAGACTGCCGTCGAAGTAGCCGGCTTCAGTCGCGGCATGCCCTGCCGTGAGGGCAAGTGCCGTCTTGCCCACGCCGGCGAGACCCCCGATCGACGCCACCAGCACGGGGGGAAAGTCATTCTGGCCAGGGGCGGCGGCTGCCGGGCCGGATCCGGAGGAGTCCGGATCCGGCTGACGCGAGACGACGGAACGCAAGGCCGACAGGATGCTTGCAACTTCAGTTTCCCTGCCGCTCAGCATCGTGGGCGCTACGGGAAGCGAAGCAAGCGCAGTGGGCAGCGGCGCTGGTGGGTGCATCACGACGGTCACGGGGCTGTAGTCGCCTGTGGTGGCTATGCCAATATCCCTTGAGGCCGCAACGGACCGGGTCCCCGAGGCCAAGGCGGCACCGTCCGGTGTGCCGGGATCGAGGTCAGAGCGCGAGCTGTGCGAACCCGGTGCCGTTTCAGGCTTCCTTCCCCACCGGTTCATGAGTGCGCGTCGTCCCCGGTGATCGCCTCGCCGATTTCGCCGGCAGCTGCGATGCCGCGCTCACCGTCGGCCTGCGCCGACCCAGGAGCTCCTGCTGCCCGCGGCATCGCAGGGCTGGCCGTGAGACGAGAACGATCGCCGGTAACGGCCCGTCCGATACTGCCTCCAGCCGCGACCGACCGGGTTCCCGCCGCCGTCGTGGCGGGTGCGCCTCCCGCGGCAGGTGGGCGCAGGAAGGAGTATCCGCTCACCGCGGCGGCGGCCAAGCCGCCGACCGACCCGGCCACCGTGGCGAGTTGGGCAGATGTGTCGAGATCGGCAACCATCGCGACGATGCCCAGCCCCAACGCTGCCAGGCCCAGCACAACCACCAACAGCCACACCACAACCCGCGCTAGTCCTGTCACACCCGCATCATCGCAGAGGGGACTGACAGCCATTGCCTTATCGTGCTCGCCCCGGCTCAGACAGACCGCCGCCGGAGCCGGGGGCATCGCTCACAGGACAGTGACCAGTGTTCGTCCTTCATGCGGTGCAGGGCGTTGGAGCCACCGCCACGCAACAAGCTCGTCTGCCCAGCAGGGTGGGTGGAGTTGGTGGCTTGTTCGTCACCACGGCAGATGACCGTCGACCACCGGGGCGGACCAGTAGACATGCAGGCCACGCACAGGACCGGGTGTTCTTCGGCACAGCGTCGCGACGGCGTGGTGCCCGTAAGCGGGCTCTCCAGCTATCCGGGGAGTTACCGCTGTACTACGTCCGCACCGGGCATTCGCTACCGCGGCGATGGCCAGGCTGCCTGTCAGTGGCACTCCGTACGATGCCACCGAAGTGAGTGACAGAGGGGTGGAGATGGCGGGGGCCAGCGAAGAGGTGCTGAGCAAGGACCGGGGGAAGCAGCCCCTCTGGGTTTGGATCATGGTCTTGATGGCGCACGAGCGCCGCTGCGTGTATTGCGACCAGCAGCAGTCACAGACCCTTGAGCACGAAGCACCCTTGGCAGGCAGGGCAGGCCGAGACATCTGGTGGAACCTCGTGCCTGCCTGTGACCTGTGTAATAGCTGGAAGCAGAAGAAGTCTGCGGTTGAGTGGGCGCGTGACATGAAGCTGCATCATGCACACCCGAAGGCCGGCTTCGCTCGCCATGCCCTTCCACTCCGAGTCGTCGAGGGGATCAACGAACGGGTAGCCCAGGTACAGCGTGAGATACGCGAACCCGCTCGGCGCCAGTGGTTCGAGCATCACTACGGACGAAAGCGCACGCCACGGTTGCGCCGGGAAAAGCATGAAGAAGTCCAGCGGTGCGCTGAAGGAATGACGCGTTTCCTCTATCGGCCGTGGGAGGCACGAGAGATCGAGCCGCCCACGAGCCACTGTATGCGCGTGCTGTGCTGTGGCTATCAGCAAGCGGACGCCCACCCGGAGTACATCACCCTGGCTGAAGCCGAGCGGGAAGATCTGCGGCGTATGGCGTACGAGAAGGGGTGGTACCTCGGTGATCTGATCGGCAACCTGTTGGATCGGGCGGTCAAGGAATGGCGCCAGTCTCAGTCGGGCGATCGCGGAGATGAGACGACTGCTGAGGTCCAGCCGAGTGAGTTGACCGCATAGGCCTCCTGCCGCATGTGGGTGTCAGTGGGGTCGCAGGGGAAATGCTGTGCCCCTTATCTGCGTGTCAGGCCGGTTCGACATTCTCCCGAACGCCGTAGCGGCAAGGTGTCGAGGCCCAGCCCTTGCCGGCCGATCGCCGACCTTCACGCCTACTCGATGCCCAGCTCCCGCAGCGAGTCCCGTCCGGGAGCGGTTGTTGTGATCAGAAACGGGTTGGTTGGCCTGTTCTGGTTAAGTTGATGCGGAAAGGGCGGTGAAGCGGTGCGAGTGGCTGGGGTGGTGGGCGCGCGTGCGAGGGCGGACCTCGGTGTGTGGTCTGATCTGGGTGTTTTCCAGCTAGCAGGCGGTTGGAACCAGGTCATGTTCAGTGATCGCTGGTTTCCCGCAGGCCGGATGCGCGTGCCGGCTGTGCGAAGTGGCCGCGGATGCACGTGTAGGTCACTACCGTTTCTTCTCCGGTGATCAGCAGGGGGCGGGGATGCAGACGACGTCGCTGCGTAAGGGCGAGAACGTGTCTCTGTCGACAGCGCGGACGGTGCTGTCGGTGGCGGTGCAGGGGATTTCGGCGGATGTGTCCGCGCTGCTGCTCGGGCCTGATGGCAAGGTTCGCGGCGATCATGACCCGGTCTTCTACAACCATCCGGCCCAGGACGGTGTGTCCGTTGACGGTGCTGCGGTCACCCGCTGCAGCCAGGCGCCGTCTTCACCCGAGCGCCTCAGCTGACGATCAGCCAGAGCGGCGCACACCCGGCGGTGTTCAGTGCACCGGACTTCACGTCGGGGGAGACCGTCGTGGTCCTGGCGGAGCTATACCGCCGAGGTGACGGCTGGAAGGTCCGTGCCGCCAGGCTCTGGCCAACGTGGCCACTGCGATGACCGCCGCGCTCGCACGCCGGCGACAGGCCGCCGCCGTGGGGCCTGCGGCATCACACCGAAGATCGCCCGCAAGGGCACAGCCCACGGCTCCGGCTTGGGCAAGACCCGCTGGGTCGTCGAGCGAACCTTCGCCTGGCTCCACCAGTTCAAGCGCCTCCGAATCCGCTACGAGGTAGCGCCGACCTCCACCTGGGTTTACTCCAACTCGCCTGCAGCATTATCTGCTTGAGACGACTCCGGACCTAATTCTGAAACGATCAGTCAAGCGTGGGTGCCGGCCGTCGCATGACGCGGTCCGTGCGCATTCGGCCGAGTACCTCGACGGGCAGATCGGCAAGGAGGTAGGCCATGCGCGGGGCGTCGTATCCGGCGTCGAAGACGACCAGGACGTCCGGGTCGCCCGGCTCCCACTGAGCAGGTCAGCCACGACGCGGCGGACCTGGGCCGCGGTGACCTCAGCGAGGTCGTCATCCGGACCGAGGCGGACCGCGTCCAGCAACTGACACCACGAGGTACGGCCGGTCTCCAGCGCGGCCACGAACGAATACGGCCAGCCGGGAATGAACTGGTCACTGGAGCGACCCGAGCGTCCGTAGACGTGACAGAACAGCCTCCGGGCTACATGGAGCATCCGGACGCAGCCAGTTGGTCACGTCGACCGCGAGGACCAGTCGGCCGCCCTGGGCTGCGGCAGCACTGCCAGGGTCCGGCGCAACCCGGCCGCGTCGCCCCCCGTTGTCCGGCTCTGAGATGGTCTCGTGATCTCACCCCCCAGAGATCGCGGGACTGTGCGAGGCGTACCAGAAGCACCTGCCTCGCCAGCACGCTTAGTGAGTCTCTTTCATCCTGTGCTGGAGGGTGAAGTGGGCTGGTCAGCGGGTGTGGTGACGAGGCAGGGCCCCTCGTCGTTGGCGTGGTGAGCTCACTCAACACGCTGGCGACCGAAGGGGCCCTGTGGTTCCGTATCCTGCCAGGCTTGATGTCCCGTATGAGCTGGTCGAGCATGTTTCCTGGCTGCTGTACGAACACCGTCGGGCTCGCAACACACGTTGGCGCAGGCTCGGCTGCTTCAAGCAAGCGCTTCTCACGCTGGTGCATCTGCGGAAGGACGAGACGTTCTGGCAGCTCGGGGATGGTTTCGGGATATCGCAGGCCACCGCCTGGCGGTACGTCGACGAGACGCTGGACGTCCTGGCCGGCTGGGCGCCCAGTCTCCATGAAGCGCTCACCGGCCTCGGTGAGGGCGACCACGTCATCGTTGACGGCACCTTGATCCCCATCGACCGGATCCGTGCGGACGAGCCGTACTACTCGATGAAGCACCGCAAGCACGGAATGAACGTGCAGGTCATCGCTCGTCCCGATGGCACACCGCTGTGGTTCTCCCGGGCGACGCCCGGCCGCACCCATGACCTGACCGCGGCCCGGGCTCACGGCATTGTCCAGGCCTGCCTGACCTGGCAGATCCTCGTCCTTGCCGACCGCGCCTACCAGGGCGCCGGCGCCACCGTCCGCACCCCCTATTACCACCACCGCGAACAGCCCGAGCACTACCAGCAGTTCAACCGCGACCACGCTCGACTGCGCGCTCCGGGCGAACGTGCCTTCGCCCAGGTGAAGTCATGGCGACTGCTCCGGCGAGGCAGAAGCTCCACCCGCCGTATCAGCACGATCGTCCAGGCCGTCCACACACTACTGACCTGCAGCTATTCAGGATGAAAGAGGTTCAGTGATGAATTCGGGGGCCGGTAGGAGGCAGCGGACGGGCCGCCGGCCGCCGGAGGGTTTTCCGGCGGCCGGCGGCCCGTTGAAGGGCTGGGGAACGGTGTCCTCGGCGCGGGTCCCTGTCACTCGCAGGGATAGCTGGTGATGCGGACGGTGTACGCCGCAGCGACCCAGCGGTTGGTGCCCACGTTGCGGAAGCCGTTGGTGGTGGACGCCGACGCGAGGATCGTGGCGCCGTTGGGGTAGGAGTCGACGACCCGGTACTGGGTGCCGGGTCCGCTGCGGACCAGCAGACCGCCGCTGGCGTTGACCCTGTAGTAGCACCGGGTGGCGAGCACACCGGCCGCCGGCGCGAGCTCCAAGGCCGCACCCGTCGTGCGGGCGGGTGCGGCGGCCTGGGCCGTGAGACCACCGCCGAGGAGCGCGGCGGCGGACAGGGCCGCCACGGCCGCCGTGCGGGCGGCGGAGCGACGCGGAGACATGGTGCGGCGTGCTGCTTTGACGGTCATGGAATCGATTCCCCTTGCGTCGTCGGTTCTGGGTGCGGAACACGTACGTAGGAGCAGGCCCGGGCCGGCTGAGCGGTGCGTCCTCCCCTTGTCGAAGGCGGCTTACCTCCAGGAGTTCGACGCCGAGCATCCCCGGACACGCCGAACGCCTTGAATGCTCCTGGTTGCCGACACGGGCGGCTACGCCCTTAAGCCATGGCTTAAGGGCACACCGCCATGCTGCGGTTCCCGGCCAGCAGCTCCCGGCCGAGGGCAGTTGCCACGTGCAGGACGGAACCACCGCGACGACTGGTGGTGATGAGGCGCGCGTCGCGCAGTGCCTTCGTGTGCTGGCTGACGGCCGCCAGGGAGACACCGAGTCGCGCGGCCAGTTCAGTGGTGTTGCAGGCAGGACCTTGATCGGGATTGTGACCAGCCCGAACGAGATGGCGCCGCTCCAGACGGGGCGTGGCATGACGACCCCCAGCAGGATGAGGAATCAAGCCCCAAACGGACAGGTGCGCGAGGCTCGGCAGCGGTTGTGCGGAGATGCCGTTCAGGTGAGCCGGTGCGCGGCGGTCTCGGTGAGCCGCCGGATCAGTGGCAACGCCTGGATCGGCAGAGCGAAGGAGCCCCCGGCGTGGCCGTGACGATCCGGCCGGGGGCTTTCGCCCGCGCAGCCGTTGGACCGCGAGAAGATGCAGGCCGGCGTTGCTCAACGGTTCCGGGCCCAGGCCCGCGCAAGCCCAGGAAGCAGACCACCAGCCCGGCCGCGGCGTCCCTCGCCAAGAAGAGCGTCGCCACGCCCTCGCGGAGCGAGGGCGCCCAGTGACCGTGTACATCGATCCCCTCGGCGCCGCGATCCTGCTCGTGGGCATCGTGGTGGGCTGCACCGTCTACCGGCACACCCGCGCATCCTCCGCACCGGCCAGCCGCGGCGACATTGTCGGCTCCATCGCCTCCGCCGTCGCCGTCATCACCGCCTTGGTGTTGTTGCTCGGAGGGGGCACCAACACCACGACGGAGAGCGACAAGCCCGCTCCCGATCTCCAGCACCACGAAGTAGGCGGGGAGCCGTCGACCGGGGCCGGCCGGACCACGAACCAGTAAGCCGGGCCGGGAGCTCGACGCTCCCGGCCCGTACAGCGGTCCGGCCGGCGGCCGCTCGGACCGGGAGCCTTGAGCCGCTAGTGCTGTGACCGCGAAGGTTCGCCGGGTTGGCGGGTGGAACGGTTGGATGGACGATGCCGTCCGTTCCAGCCGTTGGAGGTGTCGTGACCGAGCCTGTGCGGGTGCGCAGACTGAGGGATCAGGAAGGGCAGGAACTGCAGCAGGAGCGGCGGCCGAAGGCCATCAGCAACGTAGAAGCCGCACTGCCCGCGCTCTGGCTCAACCTCGCACTATGGTGCGGGGACGGTCATATCCCCGCACCATATTTCGATGCAGCTTGTGCCGTAGCTGAATCAATCGGGGCCGACCCCGACTGGCGCACCTGGTGGTCCAGCGCAGCGGAGGGTGAGCTCGTGATCGAGATTGAATTCGGTGACCGGTACGGGCGCACCAGCGTCGCAGTACGGAGAGGTCAGATCTGGGCTTCGTTCTGCCTTGAAACCTCGTGCTTCAAAGGTCGCACCCCAGGTGTTCTCACCTATCTTGCCTGCACGGACATGGAGGCAGCTTTCACGCAGGTATCGGCAGAATTGGCCATGGTTGCACCGCCTGCGCTTCCGTTTCTTTCCAACTCGACGCCTCCAACACCCAAGAGTGAAGCAGCACGCGAACGACTGGCTGAATTGCGCAGATGTCACCGGGCGAGGCCATAGATGTGGCTACTGACCGGGGCCGGCTCCGGCGGACGGGCCCGGAGCCGGCCATGGCCCTGGTCGTAGAACTGGTGCGTACGGCGACGCTGATGCGCCACCGCCAACCCGGCGAACCTTCGTGGTCACAGCACTAGCGGGCCCATGGTCGGCCGCGTGGTCGGGGTTGCGCCAAGGGGTTGCGCTGGGGGTTGTGCTGCTCGGATTCCGCGGCTCGTCGCTTTCGCAGGTCGGGTCGCGTGGTCGGGGGTTTCCGGATGGGCTGACATCCCCTCTACGCCACCCATCCCCCGCCGGAGCAACAGGAGCGAGGGAGCAGGGGCGGGTGCGGGAGGCGTGCGAGGGGATCGGGCGGCTTGTCTTCCCGTTCCGCGCGGCCCGGGCCGCGCGGCCGGCGACGTGCCGCGGCTCAGCGACGACTTCCTCGTCCTCCGCGGGGGCAGGCGCCGCGATATCGCGTAGCGGGACATCATCGGCCTGGAGGTCCGGAGGACCGCTGAGGTCCGGACGGCGGCCGATGTCCCTTCTCGACCGCCGCTTCGACCACAAGGTCCAGGTCCTCGTGGACTGGTGGACCGCACGCCGGGCTGGCCCCGACCGCGCGTAGCGAGCCTGCTGACCGTTACAGGTCCGACTCTGCAGGCGGGAGTTCCGTCTGGCTGCGCTTGTGCAGCCAGTCCAGCAGCCGGAATCCGCGCTCGCTCTGCTCAGAGTTTCCCCACAGTGCGGCCGAGAACGCTGCAAGGGTGAGCCCCGCAACGGTGCCGAGCACGACCATCTCTGGGCCGGTGATTGGCTGGGGCTGGCTTGGGATGTCCATCAAGTGTCCTCCGTGTCGGGTGATGCAGGTGATCCAGCGTAGGAGCTGTTTGGGGCGGGGCGTGCAGGTATCCAATAGAACGTCCCTTGCCGGGCAGGGGCGTTGCGGGTCAGGGGGACGAGGAGCCTCGACGTCAAACGTGCGCTAAGCCCTCCGGGACCCGGGTGTGGGCTCCAGTCAGATCAACTACCTGGAGCCCATGGAGTCGCTCTACGGCTGTTCGTCCGTCTCGGACGGTCGCGGCCGGGTGCGGCGGCCGCGAAGGCGTGCGGCACCCCAGGTCGAAGCGGTGAGGACCAGTGCGGCGCCGAGACTGCCGAAGAATTCGGGCAACGAGGCGCGAAGGAGCTCGTACATGAAACACCGGGGCACGCCAAAGGACCCCCGAGCGTGCCCGTCTTCTCTCTGTACGAAGGGGTGGTCGGCCGGCCGTGTTTGCCCCCGGGGTCTCAGGGCGTGTGTAGGTGTGTAGGTAGGTGGCGGCCCGGACTCTCGGCTGGGACGGCGAGCCGGTCGAGACTCCGGGTGAGGTCGGCCGTATCGGAGTATGCCGTCCGACCGGACCAGCCAGATACGGAGTTGCGGCTTCCGGAGGGCATGCGGTATTGCCCGGTGCGGCTTGCATATTGGGCAGCGCACCCGCCGAAACGGCCTGTTTCGCCTCACAGTGAGCCGGTGACAGTGAGCTTGTCGTTTAACCAACCGCGTTCGGCGGGGGCGAGGCAACGGTGACCTGGGCGGTCCAGGACCCGGGTTCCCAGGGCGGATCCCAGGTCACGTCGACGCGCGCTTCGTGGAAGTCGTGCGCGAGTCCCACCACCATGGCCGCCGCCGCGGCCAGTGCCTCGGCTGGGCCGGCGTTGACCGGAACGTCGGGGAGGCGCCCGCAGTGCATCCCGCCGTCCACGGTGAGGACACTGTGGCGCCAGCCTTCCGGCGTCGCGAGCAGGACGATGCCCGTCGGCAGGCCGAAGGGAGGTCGCCTCTTCTTCTCCCGCTTCCGTCTCACCATGAAGCCATCCAACCTGGTCGGCTTCCTGACGTTTCAGGCGGGCGAGACTTCAGGTGCCCCGCGGCGGGGCTTGGTGCCGACTTTGTGGTGGGCGGGACGGCTGAAAGCCTCGCCGGTGGCGAGGACCCGCCCGACGTCGTGACGGGTGGCCGGTCGCTGGTTCTTCGAGCCTGGCGGCCTGCCTGGGCCGGGGCGGGATGGTTTTGGTGCACCAGCCGGGGAGCCGGTCTTCGCGTGCAGGTTCCTGAACACTCTGCGGACGCGGGCGGGTGTCAGCCTGTTCGGCTCGGTCGGCTTCTCCCAGGGCCTGCGGAGGTCGGTGGCCAGCGGTCGGGCGAGCCGGAGCTGGGCATAGGCGGCGATCACGAGCCAGGTCCACCGGTCGGCCGCTTCCGAGCTGCGGAGTCGGGGCTTGGTCCAGCCGAGGGTCTGCCTGAACAGGCGGAATGTGTGCTCGATGTCGAAGCGGCGAAGGAAGGACTGCCAGCAGCGGTCGACGTCCGCTTCGGTGGCGCCGGTGCGTGACCACCACAGCCAGACCGGCTTGTTGACCCCGCCGCTGGGCAGCTTCTGAACGACCAGGCGGATGACGGTGCTCTCGATGATGGGCAACGGACCGTCGTGCTCGAGCCATGCAGCCCGGCGGGTCAGCCGCGGGTGCAGCCGGTCCCACGCCTGCGCGGTCGCCTTCCCATAGAGCCGGGTGTCCGTGATCGTCACGGCCTGCTCGGTGCCCCAGGTCGCGGGGTCACCGAAGACGAACTCACCGCCGTGCTTGGGCAGCCGGCCGCGCTTGGGGTTGGCCAGGTGGAACTCTTCACGGGAGGGTGTCAGACGCCGCATCACACGATCTGAGCGGAGTCGGCCGAGGATCTCGACGGGCAGGTCCCCCAGCAGGTGGGCGATGCGCGGGGCGTCGTATCCGGCGTCCAGCACGACCAGGACCTGCGGGTCACCCGGCCGCCACTGGCCAGCGGCGACCAACCGCTCGACGACCTCACGGATCTGCACGGTGGTCACCGCGGCGACGTCGGCGCCAGGCTCCAGGCGGACCGCGTCCAGCACCGCCGTCCAGGACGTGCGTCCGGTCTCCCGCGCGGCCACCACCGAGTACGGCCAGCCGGGCACCATCTGATGCTTGCCCTCACCCCGCCCGAAGGTATGGCAAAAGGGCCGGTCGGCACACGTGTTGGCGTCCGGGCGCAGCCACGGCGAGACATCCACCGCCAGCACGATCCGACCGTCCGCCGCCCGTGGCAATGGCACCCCAGCCAGGGCACGACGCAGCCGCGCAACATCGATCCGGCCCTGGTTGAGCCCGCCGTACAGCGATCCGTGCCCACGGCCGTGTTCCGGCGCGAGGGCAAGATCAACCAGCGTCCGCACCGGCCCGTCCGTGCACAGCAGCGCGTCGCACAACTCGAACAACGCGTCGCCCCGCACGGTCAGAGACGCGTACAGCTCCGACCGGAAGTGTGACACCTCCGCGAACGCATCCCGCAGGACGCCCTGATGCACCAAACTCACGACCACGGCCTTCGCGCTGATCCACTCTGTGACGGAGCACAGGATCAGACGGAGGCCGCCTACGTGTCCGCTGAAGTGCGAAAACGCTGATCAAGTTCGAACCACGTTCGACGCCGGTCGTTAAACGACAAGCTCAGTGGCTGTCTCCGTCAACCGTGAGAAGTGCTACGGCGCTGGAGAGTGCGCTTACCGCGTGCCTGAGGTGTTCACCGTCGTGGACAACTACGGGGAGGTCATCCCCGGCCGGGAGTCCACCGACGAGGACCCGCGCGTTATCGCCGCCGCAGAGGCATGCCCGTCGCAGGCCATCAGGCGTTCGTGCACGGGCTGAGGGCGCCGGGGTCTTCCGTTCATGAGCGGACATCCCCTCTACGCCGCCCACGCCCGCACTGAGCTTGTTCTTTTGAGATCCGTACGCCGAGGCGGCGGACCGCTGGACCTGGCTCCTGGTCGTCGCCCACACCCAGCTCCGCCTCGCCCGACCGCTCGCCGCAGACCTCCGCCGCCCCTGGGAAAAGCCGGCCAAGCCCGAACGCCTCACCCCGGCCCGGGTGCGCCGGGGGTTTCGGAACATCCGAGCCCACCTGCTCTGCCCCACCCGTGTTCCCCAACCTCGGGGCGCTGGCCCCGGACGGCCGCCCGGAAGCAAGAACCGCCGCCCCGCACCCCGCTACGACGTCGGCAAGACCGTCAAACGCCCCGAGACCCTCAAGGCCATCGGCAAACCCGGTAGATCCTGGTAGATACCGACCACGCGACGCCGAGAGTAAAGATCAAGCTCACCAGACGATGACATTGCCGCCTTCGGCTGTGGTGTGTACGGACGTGGCAACGATTGTTGAGAAGTCCAGCATCTGCTGTGAGTACGGGCTAGTGCCGTGGCTGGAAAGGTCCGCCGGGTTGGCGAGCACTATCCTTTCCTGGTGAATCCACCCTCGGCTACCGTCCGTCCTTGTGCCCGTAAACCTGAGCCTGGTCGTCGGATTTCTGACTCTGTCGGCAGTGCTGTCGGTGATCCCGGGGCCATCTGTCTTGCTTGAGACCAGTCGCGCCATCACCGTGGGGCGTCGGTCGGCGATGTGGATCGTCCTGGGGAATGCTTTGGGTGGTCTTGTGCTCCTGGCGCTCGTGCTCGCCGGCCTTGGAGCAATCGTCGCAGCGTCGGCCGAACTCTTCGTGGCGATCAAGGTGGTCGGTGCGTGCTATCTGTTCTGGCTGGGCTTTAGTGCCTTGCGCGCCGCCCGGTCCAGCTCGGTGAACGAGACCTTCGCCGCAGCCGATGCCCCGGACAGGACGTCGTGGGCTCGATCGGTACGGCAGGGCCTTCTTATCGGTGTCGCCAACCCGAAGAGCATCGTGTCGCTGATGGCCGTCCTGCCCCAGTTCGTTGACCACTCGCGCGGAAACCTCGTTCTCCAGATGTTGGTCCTCGGATTCGCTGGAGGCGTGGTCCAAACGGTTATTGAAACCACCTGGGTCTGTGCCGCTGGATCCATGCGGAATTGGTTTCTGGGGAAAACCCGTCGCATCCGTGTTCTGAAAGCGAGCGGCGGAGTCGCCATGATCGCGTTTGCCAGCAAGCTCGCAATCGAAAGCCCGTAGGTCCATCGCTGTCATGGCCCCGTCGGTCAGTCGGTACGTCACGGCGTGCCTGCCGCGATGCTCTTTCGCAGGGTCAGTCGTTTCGTACTGGGCGCCCGCCCCAGCGAATGCGCTCCCCGCTGCGGATGCGGGCGCGCTCGCGACGCTGGGCGGCCAGCACATCGGGATGGCGAAGCGGGACGGCTCTTGAAGCATTCGGTGACGTACCTCCGTGTCGTAGCCGCTGACCTCACCAAGGTGATCCAAGTGCGGGCGTATCGCTCCCCACTCGACCAGGAAGTCATCGACCTCCCTCGGCTCGGCCTGAGGGCTGTCGCCATCGAGCTGGCTGGATTGCAGCTACCGCGCCACGGCTGGCACACAGGGCAGGAAATCCGGCACTCTGGTGGCTCTGCGTGACGCCCGTAGATAAAGAACAAGCTGAGAGGTCGTTTTCTCCCAGTGTTTTATCACGGAATCTGCTATTTGGTCTGAGGTGCCGGGTCGCGCCAGGAGACGGTGGCTTCGCCGGTGAGGCGGCGGGCCATGAGCTCGGTCATGGCGATGTGGATCATGGCTTCGGAGCGGACGGACAGGGTCTCGTAGTCGCGGGCCAGTCGGCGGTGGAGCATGAGCCAGCCGTAGGTCCGCTCGACTGCCCAGCGTTTTGGGATCGGGGTGAATCCCCTGGTCCCGGGCTTGCGTTGAGTGATTTCCATGTCAATGCCGAGGGTGGCCGCGTGCTCGACGAGGTGCTGGCGGTAGCCGCCGTCGACCCATACCTTGCGGATGCCAGGGTGCTCGGCAGCGACCTGGTCAAGGAGCCTGGTGCCGGCGACGGAGTCCTGCACGCTTGCCGCGGTGACCAGCACGGCAAGCAGGAGACCGATGGTGTCGGTGACGATGTTCCGCTTCCTGCCCACGATCTTCTTCCCGGCGTCGATGCCCTGGTCGACGGCGGGGACGCTGGTGGAGGTCTTGACGCTCTGGGCGTCAATCACACAGGCCGACGGCTCGGGATCCCGCCCCTCCTTCTCCCGGAGGAGCTGCCGGAGCAAGCCGTTGAGCTGCGCGAACACGCCCTCGTCCGCCCACTTGGCGAAGTAGCCGTAGACCGTGTTCCAGTGTGGAAAATCGTGCGGGAGGTAGCGCCACTGGACGCCGGTGCGGTCCACGTACAAGATCGCGTCCATGATGTCGCGCAAGTCGTGCTCGGGCGGCCGGCCGAAGTCCAGGGCCCTGCCACGGCGCTCGAAGCGCCAGGCCGCCAGCACCGGCTCGATCAACTCCCAGCGGGCATCGGACAGATCACTCGGATACGGACGTCGCGTCGGCATGCTTCCGGCGTACCGCCGCAGACCGAGTGCGCCCAGGCGCACAGCGACGACAACGGAAGCACGCGGCCGCGAACGCTGGGCATCCTGGGATGAGACAGACACAAGCCACTTCTCACCTCACCTGCCACCCCGCCTGACCAGCAAGAATCAATCCACATCTCCAGCAGCACGAGCATCACAACCCGGCCGCCTGAGAATCGCTGGATAAGCGGACAGTACAGGTGAAAACGACCTCTCAGTGCCTGTTTCTCAACCCGCTTACTGGATTTTGAACGGGTCTAGTCGGATACGACCGGCACGGCTCGTCCGCGCGGCTGTACGTTTCACCTTCGGCGCGTGTTGACCGCGTCGAACCACTTCTGTGAAAGGTAATCCAGATGAACAGCCCTGCCCGCCCCCTTGCCCCAAGTAGCGCCGGTGGCGCCGCGCCGGCCTTCCGGCTGGGGGTGGTGCAGATCGCCGCGCCCGTGCTGGGCGGCAGTCTGGTGGGCACCGTGCCGGCGTACGTGCTCGAGGCGGCCACTGGTGGGCGCGTGACGGCGGGGGAGCTGTGGACGTGGGTCTCGGCAGCCATGCTCGCGAGCGTGGTCGTTCCAGCCCTGGTTCCTCAGTACCGTGTCGAGCTCAGCGACGACTTCCTTGTCCTCCGCGGGGGCAAGCGCCGCGATATCGCGTGGCGGGACATCATCGGCCTGGAGGTCCGGAAGACCGCTGGGGTCCGGACGGTGGTCGTGCACGTGTCGGATGGACGTCGGATACCGCTGCGCGCGCCCATGTCCTTTCTGGACCGCCGCTTCGACGACAAGGCCCAGGTCCTCATGGACTGGTGGACTGCTCACCGAGGTGGCCCCGACCGCGTGTAGCGGCCGAATCGGGGCGGAATACCCTGTGCCCCAACCGAAGCGATCCAGCGTGACCTGGCCGCCGCGAGACTGACAGGCGTCGACGGCGGGTCGCACTCGGGGCACTCGGCTCGGCCAACCCCGCTCAACTCAGCGGCCACCCGCTTACGCAACCGGCGGTCCCGGCGCCACTGCCTGGAACGACAGGCCGCAGAGCAGTACATGGCATCCGGCCGTGCTTCCGGCCTCAGCCGTTCACCACAGACTTCGCACACCCGCTCCCGGGCCTGCCCGGCGTCCTCGGACACCACGCCAGCCTAGGGCCCCAAAGCTACTCAAATCGGTGGATCAAAAACAGGCACTCAGTCACATCCATGTACTGAGGCCAAACGCGTTGTGCAGGACATCCGGTCCGTGTTGCCTTGGTTCCTGAGCGGTGCGGGTCGCACCCTGATGGAAAGACGGATGCCTTGAACAATCTGGCGGCGGAGCTGTCCCGGGAACAGACGACGCTTTTGACGACCATGGCGCATCAGTACCTCTTGGAGGGAACGTGGCCGGTGTGGCATTTCACGGTCGCCACCTTGGACCGGCAGGACCTCGATGCCGAAGAGCTGATCCGCTCCCTGCCACGCGTCGGCTCCACCGGTAACGTCGGCCTGTCCTACGGACTCACCTCGCACGGCGGTCCCCATATCGCCGACGACGACCGTCCTGCTCTCACCGTCGCGGCGGCCCTACACGTGCCCGAGCTCCGGCCGTACGTCAGCGATCCGTTTCTGCGGGTTCTCCAGACTCTGGTTGTCGTGCAGCGCAGCGCGCCGGTTTCCACCCAGGAAGCTGCCAGGCCGCGTTTTACCATCGCGGACATCGAGCGGGAACTCCCAGACCTGCCCATGGGCTTCGCTGCCAGGCTTCCCGGCATTTTCGCGCTTGAGCCAGCCACATGGGGCGGATCCAGCGGGGGCACACCGTCGGAAGGCACCTGGTGGCGTGAGCTGCGCCGGGAGATTCGCCAGTACAGGGAGGCCACAACGCTGATGGAGTACGTAGGTACCACGGCGCGACTCATGACCGAACTGGCGGGGGAGTCCCTCCCGACGCCCGCTGTTCCCCGATCCGCCCCGGGGCGGCAGCCCACGCCAGTCCCGCACGTCGACGAGGGGCTGATCACCGACTTGGGTGGCAAGGTGAATCTGGATCTGAGCGGCTACGAGCTCCGCTGGCCTACGCCGCTGTTCGTGTCCGAAGGCGAGCGTGTCCTGCGGTCCTCGAGCAGGTCCTGGAAGGAGCAGGCAGTCTGGCTGCTGACGGAGGCGTTGGCCGGCACCACTGCGGTAGCCGACTTCGAGGACCTGCCCGACCGCCCCGTACCCTCAGATGACCCTTGGGCCAGCACGACCCCCGGCCGGGGGAAGCGGGACGGAATAGATAAGCGTGGCTGGCTGACGGAGCTGGTCGGCCGCGCCTCCGAGCTGCGCCGTGCAGTCGACCCGCGACCGTACTGGCCGCAGCGGCAAGGCCTGACCCTTTCGCACGACGGCAGTACCCCTCGCGACACCCGACGTGACTTCGAACGGATCATCAGCGACTTCCACGACAACGGCTACTTGGTGGAGGTCTTCGGCGAGGAATGCGTTGATGATGCTACCGAGCTGCCGGACGCCTCGCGGGTGATCGAGCGACGCCTTGGCATCCCCGACCTGTGGCCTCTTACCCCGGCGACGTGGGACGAGGACACCTTCTTCGGTCTGATCGAGGTCTTCCACGACCTGGTGAGCCGTCCCCGCACGCGCCGTTTCCACCCTTGGGACAACTGCGGGTGGCACCACTCGGAGTTCCACACCGGACCCGCCCGCATCCTCTACCGGGGCAAAGTCAATGAGCTGCTGCGTAACGCCGGCATCGAGTACGAGCTGGCCGCCGAGGGTGAGGACCTCGGGCGCCTAGTCGCCGTCACCGACGACGCCCGCAGCGCGCTGGTGCACCAGGCGCTCACCGACAGCGCCCCGGACATCACGACCCGGGTCCGTCACGCGGTCGCGCTGTTCCGCGGCCGGGACACCACGGTGGAGAGCAAGCGTTCGGCGATCGTCACCCTCGCGGGCATCCTCGAGGAACGCCGGGCCCTGCTCAAAGACAAGCTCGGCAAGGACGAGGGGGCATTGTTCGAGATCGCCAACCGCTACGACCTGCGCCACCGCAAGGCAGACCAGCGCGGGGACTACGACGAAGCGTTCCTGGACTGGATCTTCTGGTGGTACCTCGGAACGGTGGAGCTCACCAACCGACTCGTTGCGGCGCGGACTGCTGGCTGACCCCTGGACACCAACACCCGAATCCGTATGGAAGCGGCGCGGCAGAGTCCGCTGCTCGAGGCAGCCGCGGCACTCCAGGAGGTGCAGTGCGCCGCCCTCGAGCTGGAGGAAGGAGTACGGCGCGGCCTTGCCTTCACGCGTGTTGCAGCTGCCGCAGAGCGGTCCTTCCCCGAACTACAGGTTCAGCTGCTTGTCTGGCGAACGAGACCGCCTTTCACGTCGGGCCGCCGACGGCTAGGGTTTGGGCGCAGGGAGTCACCCACGAGGAGCTGAGACATGGTCGGTCTTCCGAGCGCGCGTTGACGTTGTTGGCCGTGACCGGCCTGTCATCGCGTGCTGCCCTTGATGTTGCGGCATAGCGAGCCTTTCCCTGCCTGAACCGTCGGTGCACCTTCATGTGCTCGATGGCGGGCCTCGTTGTCGGCAACACAAGGGATTCCCGTGCCGTCCGTTTCTTCCGCTGTATCCGATTCCGGTCGACCTGTTCCATCACGCCTGTGGCGGGACGTCGACTTCCGCAGACTCTGGATGGGTCAGACAGCCTCCCAACTCGGTGAACACACAAGTCTGGTGGTTCTGCCGCTCTTCGCCGTCCTGACGCTCCACGCCAGTGCCGGCCAGCTGGGCGTCCTCCGCGCGGTGGGGCAGGCGCCGATCCTGTTGCTCTCGCTCTTCGTCGGCGCGTGGGTGGACATGTGGCGGACCCGCACCACGATGGTTCTCACGGACGTCTGTCGGGCCCTGGGCCTCGGCGCTGCCGCCGTGGCCGGCCTCTTCGGCTGGCTCGGCCTGCCCGGCCTGCTTGCGCTCGCCTTCGCCGTCGGGGCCCTGTCCGTGTTCTTCGACGTGGCATACCAGGCGTCTCTCGTACGACTGGTGGAACGCGACCAACTGGTGCGAGGCAACAGCGCGCTCGAGGGCAGCCGATCCGCGGCGCAGATCGGCGGTCCCGCTCTCGGCGGTGCGTTGGTGTCCCTGCTGTCGGCGCCGATCGCTGCTGCCTCGAGCGCGCTGTTTTTCGCGCTGTCGTTCCTATCGATCCGGCGGATCCGCCGAGCCGAACCGATTCCGGAGCGCCCGGAACACCCAGCTCGGGTCTGGCAACGTATTCATGAGGGCCTGCGTTTCGTCGCCGGTGATACCGCACTGCGGACCGTGTGCCTGGCCTCGGCCGCCTTCCAGTTCTCCTTCGCGGCCGTGATGACCGTCTACCTGCTCTTCCTGCCGCGGGAACTGCACCTGTCAGGCACCGTCGTCGGGCTGGCACTCGCCGCGGCGGGACCGGGCGCGCTCCTTGGCTCGCTGCTGGCCGCCCGCCTGCCGAACCGGTTCGGTCATGGCGCGGTGCTCGTGTGTGCGGCGGCACTCGGAGACGGCGTGTTCCTGTGTGTGCCCGCGCTGCACGGCTCTTCTCCGGTGACGGTTGCCGCGCTTCTTGCGATCGGCTTCGTGTTCGGGACCGGCGGCCAGTTGGTGAATGTCACGGTCATGGCCGTCCGGCAGGCCGTCACTCCGGACGGGTTGCAGGGCCGCGCGGCCGCGACGATCACGTTTGTCGGCATGGGGCTGACCCCGCTCGGTTCTCTGGTCGGCGGATTTCTCGCGGAGGAATGGGGGCTGCGCGCCAGCCTCCTGGTGACGGCCGCAGGCATGATGCTGTCCCCTGTGGTGATGGCTTTGTCCCCGCTCGCACGCCTGGGCCGGGAGCTTCCGGTCTCGCACGACGCGCCGTCGACAACCGCCCATCCTGAAGCCCACGAGATGGCCCTCCGCGACAGGGATGCGGCTCATGACGCGGCTCCTGAAACCGGTTCATGACAAGAGGCCAGGGCTGCCAGAGCGTCCGGCGATCTGGCCGAAGGTCGGCAAGCCCAGGTGGGTGACTGTGGGTTTGAGAGCGGCATCGAGTTGGGCCAACTTGTCCTCGGCGCCGGTCAGGCTGATTTCAAGGCCTTCGACCTCGCCGAGCCTGCCCTCGCACTGTGCTTCGGAGATCCGATCGATCAGGTTGTCGCGAATCTCGATCAGCCGGTCTCGTTGGGGCGGATCGGGGCGCAGGAGCGAGCATCGGACGCAGACGTGCTCGTGGATGCACGAGGTCCCGAACCGCCCTTGCGCAGGTCCCCAGGGAGAGCTTGCGCTTCTCGAAGTGGGCGAGGAAGGCGTCCCATTCCTCGTTCGTCGGGGTCCGGTATTCCTCGCTGGGGCGGAGTGACCGACGACGGGCGATGAACGCGCGTTGAGCCTCGATGGCGTCTGCTGGGTAGATCGCTAATGGTGGAATCGGGTATTGGAACTGCCTGAATGCCCCGGTCCGGGGCCCATGTGCCGCCCGGACCGCGGTGTGAGTGCCGTGCGTGGACGTACCGGGAATCGGTCAGACCTGCTCGAAGTGGAACGCCTTGATGAAGCAGTCGCGGGGCTGGGTGACGGCAAAGAGGATGCACTCCACGAGTGACTGCGCGGTGAGGGCGTCCTTGGCCTCGCGGGGTGTGTTCTCCCACTGCTCGGAGAGCGGGTCAGGGTTGTCAAAGTCGGGCGGGTAGAGGGAAATCACCCGGACTCCTTGGGGCCGCAGGCGCTTGGAGAGGATCTCGGCGAACCCTGCCTGGGCGCTTTTGGCCGCGTAGAAGGCGTCGTGCGCCTCCGAGCGGTGATGACCGGCCGTTCCACAGGCGGAGATCATGGTCACCACGTCCGGCTTATCCGAGTTGAGCAGGAGAGGGAGGAAGTTCCTCACGGTCAGGACGGTGCCGGTGGCGCCGGATGCGATGGTGTCGACGACGTCGCCGTCGGAGGCGGATTGGAGGTCCGGTCCCTCGAGGTAGCGGGAGCCGTTGTTGATCAGCACGTCAACGCGGTCGGTGTGCCGGGCGACGCCAGCAGCGAAGTCGCCGATCGAGGCCGGATCCGTCAGGTCGCAGGCGAAGGCATGGACCTGCTGGTGTCCCCGTCCGCGAATCTCGTCGCGAACACGTTCAGCAGCGGCGAGAGTGCGCGCGGAGAGAAAGACCTCGGCTCCGAGCTCCGCGAGACGGATGGCCAAAGTGCGTCCGAAATCGCGTCCGGCAGCAGTGATGACCACGCGGTGATCGTCGAATCTCATGTCGGTGCTCCTGGTTCGTGGATGGGAGGCTGTGGTGAAGTGCGGCGGCTGACCTCAGCGGCGTAGGCGGCCCAGTCTCCGGCGGTGGCTCGTTGCACAACCGGCACAGGTAGGCGTCGGCCCGCGTGCCGCGCCGGCGGAGCGTCTCGTACTGCACACCGCGCAGATGACCGGTGTAGGGCTGGAAGGCCGCGCCGGAGCACGGCGGGCACCGGGTGATGTATCCGGAAGTCGTTGGAGTGCGCCAGCCGCCCCAGTACGGGCCCTGCTCGCCGCAGGAGGAGCACAGACGCGCCCGCGTCACCAGTTCATCCTCCCGCAGCTCCCAACGGTCCAGGAGGTCGGCCTAGGCCCGTGGCAGGAGCCAGTTCTCCCCGGACCACGTCAGGAGCTGAAGGGGTCGGGTGCCGGCGATGTTCTGCGTGTGCCGGTGGCTGCTGCTGGACGCGACGAACTTCTCCCACGTCAAGTCACCGGGCAGCCCGTTCGCGCCGATGGCCCGCCAGGAGCCCCAGTCGTCGTAGTGCCGCCCCTGCTCAAGGAGCTGGTTGCGGGCCTGGTCGAACATCCACGAGACCAGGCGGCGGCGCCAGTTGGGCCGGTGCCATTCCTCCGTGTCACGCTCCGAAACGTCGCGATAGACGGGCAGCTGGACGTCGACGACGTCGTCCAGGCGCACCTCCATGTCCGCGAACACACGGCCGGCGGCGCGGATGTCACGTTCGTCGTACGTCCAGCGCTTGTGCTTGTAGCAGCGCACCGCTACGTCGCCGAAGAAGACGTGGCCGTGCTCGCGCACGTGAGGCATGTGGAGGAGCTCGTCAGGATCCAGCGGCACAGAAACGTTCTGCGTCAGGTCCGCGAAGAGGAAGCGTGCGTACTCCCGGCTGATGGTGGGCATGGCCGGATGGTGGCAGCCGCCACCGACAACGCCGCGCGAACTTCCCCTCCTTACCGGTCAATGCTGGTGAAGCCGTTCGGCGGCTGCGCAGACGCGCCTACGATGCGCTCGTGCGGAACACCAAGGCGTTCAAGGAAGCAGTGGCCCAGACGCTCGCGGAGCTGGCCCGCCGGGGAGTGACCCTCGCGCCGGCGACGGTGGAGGACACGATCGAGAAGCAGATCACCGCCGTCTCCGAGCGGCTCGGGATCCAGGTGCGCTCCGCCTGGCGGTACTTCGACTCCTCTGTCACAGCCGACCGGCTCGCGCAGAGCCTGTCGTCGTACGAAGAGAGCAGCAGCGAGAGGGGCGTCGGGCAGGCGATGCCGCCGATCGACAACCCGGAGCTCGCCCTGGTCCTCGCCGGGGTGCCGGACTCCCTGGCGCAGACCGGCGGCGACCTGTACGCGGTCATCATCAACGTCGCCGTCAACGCCTGGATGGCCGGCCACATCCACGGCGAGGACGGCTGCACCGGCTGCGACGGCAGCCGCGGCCCGGCCGGACACGACTGGGAAGCCCGAATGCGCACGATCACCGAGATGCAGCCGAACATCACCAAGTGGTTCGACCGCGACGTGTGGACCCGCGCCGTCAACGACGCGGGCTACGCCGTCACCCGCCGCTGACGTCAGCGCGCAGGGACGGGCAGGACGCCACGGACGACCAGCTGCCGTCCGTACGGGGTGGCCATGGGCTCCATCTGGATGCCGGTGCGCAGTGGCTTCACCGAGAAGCGAAAGCCCTCGGTCGGGCCGTGGCAGATCAGCCCGGTCGGGGTAGGGATGCCGATGCCGTCGGGGGAGAGGGCGAAGCCCAGCCCGGCATAGAAGTCCGTCAGCTCCGGCTCGTGCGTGGCGTACAGGACGGCCGCGCCCAGCTTCCCGGCCTGATGCGAGCCGGCCGCCTTCTCCGCCTCGGCCACCAGGGCGCGCGCGACGCCCTGGCCGCGCCACTGCTCGACCACCGCGAGGGAGTCCAGGCAGGCGACCAGACCGGCGATGATGTGCACGTTGGGCGATCCGATGAGCATGGGGTGGGTGAGGGCCCACGTCGCCGGCAGCGTGAGCATGCCGCCGACCAGCGCGCCGGACGACGTCTCCTCCACCACCCGCGCGTACGTGGGCTTCTCCGGATCGAGGCTCTGCTCGATCACGTTGGGCAGCCCCCGCCATGACCCAACGGGGTTGTCCGGGTCGGCCAGCCGGATCACCGGCTCCAGCGGGGCCGTGTCGGCGCGGGCCGCGTCCCGGATCACGAGGCCGTCCGGCAGCTCCGAAACGCTCACCGGGATGACCTCTCCCGGCTGCACCCCTGACCGGTCGGCCGCGCTGGGGGCCGCGTACATGCGCTCACCCAGCACGTTCCCCGAGAACAGACGCTCCGCCTCGCGGCGCGCTGGATTCCCCGACCGGCGGGCACCCTTGCGCACCCCTGTTCGCTTCCCCACGGCGTTCCTCCCCTTGTCACCGGAACCCTCCCCCGACCGGAGCCCCACCTAACACCCCTCGTCAGCAGACGACTTGGGGCCGCCGCGCCCGGAATCTATCCACAGGCGATCCGTGATCCCTAGGAGGTATGAGCGACCACGAGCAGCAGCAGTCGGCCCCGACCCGCGGCAAGGTCCTGGAGGCCCTCACGCGGGCGGAGCGGAAGGTCTTCACCCGGCCCGCGCCGAAATCCGCAAAGGCTCAGGTGAAATTCCTCCTCACACGGGCGAAGGGGTCGACCAAGGCCCTGGCGGAGCGCCTGGGCGTCTCGCGCCGGACGGTGGAGCGCTACCGCGCCGGGAAGCTGACGACCCCGCAGAAGCGCCTCCAGGCCGCCCTGGTGGAGGAGACCGAATCCGAGTGGCAACCGCAGGTCAGGGCGCAGGCTCGGGAGCAGGCTTCCACCTTCAGCGGGATGATGGTGGAGGTGACGGCGTACTTCGGATTCACGTGCTCGGGCAGCTCGGACGACGGCCGCATCCGCACCATCACCACCCCGATCTCGCCCACCTACGTGAAGCAGATCCTGGAGCTCCAGGAAGCCGGAGCGACGGAGGAAGACCTGCATCCGATCGTCGCGGAGGCCATCACCGAGTCGTATTTCACGGAATGGGGCACCCGGGCCGATGGCCTGCGCGCGGATTTCACGCACGTCCAGTCCATAGATTTTCAGTTCTGACACGGCCGAATTCAGGGCCTGCTATAAAACAATCCGTGAGCCGAAGCACGGTAGTTGACACACAGGCAGGTTGGTTGTCACCTGCGAGGTGCGGCGCGGGAAGGCCCTTCTCTCAACTCTTGACGGCCTCTGCGATCTGCTGAGCGGCTTGGGCGGGGGTGAGGTACGTGGTGTCGACGACCTCGGCCTCGGCGTGCAGCCACGTTCGGGCCGCCTCGGCGTAGGGCTCAAGGTATTGGAGACGGAACGGGGAGTTGGGGCCGAGAACGGTATCGCCCGCAATGCGCGCGCGGAGGGTGTCCTGGTCGGCATGGAGGACGAAGTGCCGGACCGGAATGGCGTGCTGGGCAAAGCCCGAGCTGATCTCGCGCCAGTACCGCTCGACCAGGACGGTCATGGGCATCACCAGAGTGCCGCCGGTGTAGTCGAGGACGCGTCGGCCGGTCTCGACCACGAGCGGCCGCCATGGCGGCCAGTGCTGGAAGTTGTCCGTGTCGGGCAGTCCTGGCCTGATGTCCATGAGCGTCTCGCCGACTTTCTCGGCGTCGAACACCCGTGAGTCCGGGATGAGCTGCTGTACAAGTGCGCTGGTCGTCGTCTTGCCTGCGCCGTGGGTGCCGTTGAGCCATACGATCATGGACTTGACGCTAGCGTCGTGCGGGCCGCAGGGACGCGCAGGGGAGAAAATCCGGGCAGAGAACGGCAGGTTCTCGATCTTTGCTTCTGGTCACAGGAGGGCTGCTGATCGAGCCTGTGTGACAAGTCGGATGCCTCGCCTGTGACAACCAGGATGCTTCACTCGGTCCCTTTTGCCAGCTCGTCCGACCCTGCTGGTGACACCTATCGTGCTTCGGTTCAATCCGGCGGGCCGTCGCACTCCGGCCTGCTCTCGCCTCTACGCCGCCGACACCTACCACCTCATCCGCGCTGGCCTGTCCGGCGGCAAGACCGTGCCCGACACCGTCCGCACCCACCCTCGCGTCTTCGTCACCCTCACCCCGCCGTCCTTCGGCCCCGTCCACAACCGCCTCACCACGCCCGGCGGCGGCATCCGTCCCTGCCGCTGCCGCAAACTCCACGAATCCACGGACCCCTTGGTCGGGACGCCGCTGAATCTGGCGACGTACGACTACGCGGGCGCGGTCCTGTTCAACGCCCACGCCTCCGCCCTGTGGCCACGCTTCACCACCTACCTGCGCCGCGAGCTCGCCGCCCGACTCGGCATGACCCAGAAGGCCGCCCTCGCGGTCCTGCGGGTCTCCTTCGCCAAGGTCGCCGAGTACCAGCAGCGCGGCCTGGTCCACTTCCACGCCGTGATCCGGCTCGACGGCCCGGACGGCACCAGTCAGCCCCCGCCGCCGTACGCCACCGACGCCGTGCTCACCGCCGCCGTACGCGCCGCCGCCGCACGGGTCCGCGTCACGGTCGAGTCGGATGCGATCGGGGAACGCGAACTCGGCTGGGGCGAACAGCTCGACGTACGTGAGATCGCCGCCTTCGGCGCTGACGCCGAGTTCACCGATCAGGCCGTGGCCGCCTACGTGGCGAAGTACGCCACCAAGTCCGCCGACGCCTCCGGCGCCCTCGACCGCTCCCTGTTCTGCCGCCCCTGCCAGGGACGCGGCGCCACCCTCCTGCCCCACGGAACCCCGCTCCCGTGCACCGCCTGCGCCGGCACCGGCCAGGCCCGGCCCCTGCCCCGCGTCGGCGTTGCAAGGCACGTGCGGCAGATGATCCGCACCTGCTGGGAGCTGGGCAAGCTGCCGGAGTTCGCGAGTCTGAAGCTCTGGAAGTGGGCGCACATGCTCGGCTTCCGGGGCCACTTCTCCACCAAGTCCCGCTCCTACTCGATCACTCTCGGCGCGCTGCGCGCCGCCCGCCGCGCCTGGCGTACGGAACGGGCCCGCCTCCACGCCGGCCTGCCCGAGCCCGACCCGGACACCACGCTCGTCGTCGGCCACTGGGACTACCAGGGCTCGGGCTACAGCCCCGGCGCCGCGCTCCTCGCAGCCGCCGTCTGGCACCGCCGGGAACTGGAACGTCGGTTCATCGCGGAAGGGGGCTGCTGATGATCACCCATGCGCCCGCCGCGCCCCACCAGGGGCCGAGTACGCCGGAGGAGTTGCTGACGGTTCCCCAGGTCATGGCCCGCCTCCAACTCGGCCGCTCCGCCGTCTACGACCTGCTCCGCACCCGGCAAACTCGCTTCGATCACCCTCGGCCGCGCCCGCCGCATCCCCGCCCGTGCGCTGGCCGACTTCATCCGCACCCGCCTCGACCAGGAAGCCGCCCGATGACCACACCCCGAGACAACCCCGCCTCCCGCCGCGTGCGCGCCAACGGCGACGGAACCGTCTACCAGCGCAAGGACGGCCGTTGGGAAGCCGCCGGATACGTCCTCGCCCCCGGCAACACCCGCCGCCGCGTCCGCGTCTACGGCACCACCCGCAAGGAAGCCCTGGCCAAGCTCACCGAGAAGATTGCCGCCAGCAACCGCGGCCTACCCGTCCCCTGCGCGCAAGGCAGCGTGGCCGCGTACTTGACGTACTGGCTGGAGAACGTCGCCATCCACCACCTGCGAGAGAACACGTACACCCGCTACACCGCAGTCGCCGGGCTCTACCTCATCCCCGGCCTCGGACGGAAGAAGGTCGCAAAGCTCACCGCCAAAGACGTCCGCACCTGGCTCAACCAGCTCCGCACCACCTGCCAGTGCTGCACTCGCCGCCTCGACGCCGGCCGAGATAAGCCCCGCTGCTGCGCCGCCGGAAACTGCTGTTCCAAGCGGCTCTCGCCCCTGACCCTGGCCTACGTCCACTCCGTCCTCAAGTCCGCCCTGGAGCACGCGGTACGAGAGGAGGAGATCCCGCGCAACGTCGCCCGCAACGTCCGCATCGGCACACCCCGGCCCCGACGCTTCGAACCCCTCACCGCCGGAGAAGCCCGACAGTTGCTCGCCGCCGCCCAGGGCCACCGGCTGCACGCGCTGTTCGAACTCGCCCTCCACACCGGACTCCGCAAGGGCGAGCTCCTTGGCCTGCGCTGGGAGGACCTCGACCTCGACGCGGGCACCGCCGCCATTCGCCGCACCCTGCAGCGAACCGCCGCAGGCGGGCTCACCACGCTGCCCACCAAGACGCGGGCCTCCGAGCGCCGCATCGCCCTCCCCACCCGCTGCGTCCAGTCGTTGAAGCTCCACCACGAACAGCAGAAGCGCGAGCGTGAGGCCGCGGGCACCACATGGCAGCACGACGGGCACGTGTTCACCACAGCGCAGGGTCGACCGATCGACCCGACCAACCTCACCCGCGCCTTCATCACGCTCCTCCACAAGGCCGGCCTCCGCCGCATTCGCTTCCACGACCTCCGCCACTCGACCGCCACCCTGCTCCTGGAACAGGGCGTCGAACTCGTCGTGATCAAGGAACTCCTCGGCCACGCCCACATCGGCGTCACCGCCACCGTCTACGCCCACGTCCGACTCCGCCTCCAGCGCGACGCCATCAACACCCTCAGCACCGCACTCGGCAGCCCGGAGACCGCCGAGACGGCAAGCGGCGACGGCGACGAACCGCCGCCCTGCGCCGCCCTCGTCCGCTGACGTTGCCGTCAACTACTGCCGTCATGGCCCACGGGAGCCCCACCTACGGGGCTCCCGTTTTGCTTTAGCGATTTACAGGTCAACTCAGGTCGACACCCGGCATGTAGCGCATAATGTCTCACATGAACTCTCTCGCCCCCACGGACAACCCGGGCCTGCTGCGATTTCTGCGGAGGTGGTACGGCGCCCCGCAATCACCCAATGTGAGACTGGGAGAATCACCTGAAGCGCCCAGGGAGCTTGTCGAGTGGCATGAAATCTCTGCCCAGTGGGGCGGGGAGATCACCTCGCACAACTACGCCATCCCCCTTTCGGAACTCGCGGTGGAAGACGGAAAGATTCCGTTCTGGGTTGAGAACCAAGGAACTTGGGTCTGGGCATTCGACCCGGCCAGTGAAGATCGCTCTGTGTACGAGCGAGAGCCGTCCGACGAACCGACCCCATGGCGACGGACTGACGAGCAGCTCTCAGATTTCTTGATTCATGCCACGATCCTAGAAGCAATCCTGGGGGCTCCTGCGACGAAAGTAGCGCAAGGAGTCCCGGCAGATTGGCTCTGGTCTCGGGAAGGAAGTCATGAGCTCCCCTTCCCTGCGTGGAACTGGCCAGCCAACGATTCGCGCATCCTCTTCGGCGAGAGCTGGCTGGCGCTCGTCCACCCGAGCGATGATCCCGACGAAGGTCATGACGTCACCCTGGCGGCGAGGGCGCCAGGCGATCTCTCCTGGGCTGAGAATATGCCAGGAGTCAAGTGGCGCTCATACTCCGGCGCTCAGGACCACACAACCGATGAACCACTGCCCTGGTAGACAGGGAAACACTAATCGGCGGCCGATCCACCTGGATGGGCCGCCGATTCCTTTCCTAACTCAGTCAGGAAGTCCCGTGAATTTTTCAGTCCTACGCGGTGAGATCACCCACAGCTGAGCACCTTCGGGCAGCATGTCAGGCAATGTACTTCTGCATGTTCCGCAGGCCCCCGTCGGGTAGTCGATGTAGAGCACGGCCTTTCTGACACCCGGGTTCATACGCAAGAACGCTGCTGCGTGAGTCTCCACGTGCTCCCCGTTGGCCTTCGTACGACCTGGGAGGTTCTTGAGGAGTCCAGACTGACCGCCTGGACCACTGATCATCGGCAGCTGATCGCCCCCGACATCAAGAATTCCCACAGTGCGCCGCGGGTAGTCCTTCTGCAAATCCTTCAGGGACGGGCCGCAGTTGCTGTTGTGAACAAGGACCGGAGTCTGCCCCGCCAGCACATAGTACGTGTGCAGGCCGTCGACGGTGAGGTTGTAGGTGCGGGCGTGTGCTTGGTATGCCCGGTTGGCCAGGATCGAGACGGTGGTTCCGTCGTCGGTGCGGAGGGTTGTGCCGGGTGTGAGGTTTTGGGCCTCGATCCACTGTCCGAGTTCGGGGACCCAGAAGGGGTGTTCGTGGGTGGCGGTGAGTTTACGAGGGCCGTCGGGTGTCTGGATGGTGAGTTCGTTGAAGTGCTTGTCGTGTTCGGTGACGATGAGTTGGGTTACCTTGTGGGGCCCGGTTTCCCCGGTGTCGGGGTCCGTTGCAAGCACTTCGTCCCCGACTTCTACGTCCTCGATGTTCTTCGAGGATTCGTCCGCAAGGAGGACTTTGGTGCCGGCGAGGAAGCACTGGTTGCACTTCGGGGATTTAGACCTGGGGCCGCCAAAGCTGCCGAAAATTCCAGGGCCTTCGGGGCCGTAGCCAGCTGCTCCGAGTGCGCTAGATATTGCTGCACCCGCTCCCCAGCTCAGACCGGCAGGGCACTTTCTGTCGACTGCCAGGCAGCCTTCGCCCTTTGAGCCGTTGACGGCGGCGACATTGATGGGCTCGGACATGTCCGTGCAGTTGTCGATGCCATATGTGGAGCAGAGATATCTGATTTTCTCGTAGAACGCATTGATATAGGTGGGCGCTTTGTTCCATTTGGCGGGGACGTTTACGGTGGGGAAGATCGTGATGTATCCGTCACCGTTGTAGTCGTACTGGGCGCTGCCTTCGTCGTGCCAGTCGAACAGGACCAAATTACTGGGGGCGTCGCGGACGCAGCCTCCAGGTTTGGTGCATGGTGCTGTTCCGCCGCCCTCGGCGTCCAGCATGAGGCCGGTGGGGTCGCTTTTGCTGATAGGACTGTTGTTTGCGTAGGCGTACCCGTTCATCTGGAGCGGGTCGGCGATATCGATGACCGGGTCGGCGGAGGTGAAGCGGCCGGCGGTCTGGTCGTATTCGCGGGCGCCGATGTGGGTGAGGCCGGTGGTGGTGTCATCGATGCCGACGCCAAGGTAGCTGCGTTTGTTGGGCCAGGTGGCTGGCTTGGTGCCCCGGGTTTCGCCGTACGGCTTGAAGGCGCGGCGGGTGACCGGCTGGGTGCCGGACAGTTCGACGGTGGTGTTTGCGGTGCCGAGGTGGTCGGCGAGGAGCACGTTGAGCTTGTGCCCGGTCGTCGCCCCGTTGGTAGTGGTGCGGACGACTGTTGGGGCGCCGGCCTGGCCGTATGCGCGGGACGCCTTGGTGATGGTGCCTGTGGCGTTCGTCGTCAGTTCCGTCTCGCCCAGGTAGAGGACCGAGCCGGAGGGTGAGTTCTCCAGGATGCGGTTGCCGTCCGCGTCGTAGACGTACGTCGTCTTCACGCCGGCGCTGGTGAGGGAGTCGAGCTTGTTCTCGGGCGACCAGACCAGGTCCTGGGCGCTCGTGGACAGGTCGCGGTCCGTCGTATTGCCGGTGGCGTCGTAGACGTAGCTGCTGCTCTTGCCCGCTGGCGTCGAGGCGACTGACGTCATGGTGTGTGGCTGGGTCTTGGTGCCGTTGGCCAGCGTCTTGCCGTGGCTGTAGGTGTAGGTGACGTTCTTCGTCGCGTCGGTCGTGTCGTGCTCGGTGAGGGTGGCTCGGTTGCCGATCCAGTCGAAGGCGAACGACTGCCGGTAGGCGGTGGCGCCGGTGGAGACGGTGCCCGCGGACGGGGCCGTTGCCCCAAGAGATGAGACCAGGGCGGCGTCGGGGCTCGTGGTGTCCGCGGCGGTGTCGGGGGCGTCGGCCACGGGGCCTGAGGAGGTGGTGTAGTCGGTGTCGTAGCCCCAGGTGGCGCCGTTGGCCGCTTTGCAGCCGGTGCTGTTGCCGTCAGGGTTGATGTTCGATGTCCAGGCGTTGACGAGTTCGCCCATGACGTCGTAGGTGAAGCACTGGGTGTCCCAGGTGCCCGCGCCTGCGTCTGCGAGGTGCCGGGAGGTCGAGGTGATGGTGCCGGAGACGTCGTAGGAGTAGTAGCCGTCGGTGATGCGGTGCGGGCCGGCGGTTTCGCGGTCGGTTACGGTGCGCTGGAGGCGGCCGGTGTGGGGGTCGATGAAGTTCGTCGTCCACACGCGGTAGGGCTGAGTTCCCGAGACCGTGCGGAGCACCTCGCCGTAGGGCGAGTAGGTGGCATCGGTCGTGTACCAGGTGGCGCCCGAGGTGCTCTCGACCAGGCCGTCACCGTTGTAGCGAGTGACGACCTTTTCCCGCGCCAGACCGCCCACCGAGGGCAGGATGACGGATTGTGGCTTGCCGGTGAGTGTGTAGGTGTAGTTGGAGGCGTAGGTTCCCGACAGGCCGGTCGTCATCGAGTTTGCCGGGATGACGGTCTCGGTTCCGGTGGCCTTGTATGCCGCGTCGTAGCCGGTGACGCGGCTGATGTAGTCGCCGTCGGCGGTGTGCCGGACGGACTCCTTCAGCTGGCCGATGCCACCGGGCGCTGTGTCGTAGGTGTACTCCTTGGCCGGGCTGGCGGTAGCCGAGCCGTGGCGCACGTAGCGGACCCGGCCGAGCGGGTCGTACTCGGTGAACGTTTCCTGCTGGCGGGCGTTCTTGGTGTAGATCAGGCGGTCGGCGCTGTCGTAGCGCATCGCGGTGGTGCCGGTGTCGGGGTCGGTGGAGGAGGTGACCCGGCCTCGGGTGTCGTAGACGTACGACCAGACGTTGCCGGCGGTGTCGGTGACCTTGCTGCGGTTGCCTCGGGCGTCGTACTCGTAGGTGGTGTCGCGGCCGGTGTCGGAGGTGGCGGCGTCCTGGCTGTAGTAGCGGATGGACGAGACCCGTCCGAGCGCGTCGACATCGGTACGTGTCCGGGGCGCTGTGGAGCCCGCCGGGTTCACGGTGACGCTGGTGTCCCCATAGGACTTGGTCGCTGTGTACTTGCGGACGTCCGCGTAGTAGGTGTCGGCGCGAAGCTCGCGCTCCAGGCCGTCGTAGGTGTACCTGACGGAGCTGGGGATGAGCGACTTGGACCTGGGGGCGAAGAGATCAGTGCTCGGCTCGCTCTTCGCCAGGTATGCGCCGCTCTTCTCGGCGACCAGACCGTGGTCGTCGTAGTGAGTGTCGACGATGATCCGGCCGGCGCCGTGGGCTTCGCTCTGGGTCTGGACTTCGCGCTGGAGTCCGTCGTAGAGGGTGATCTGGCGGGAGTAGGAGCCGTCGTCTTTCAGGGACTGGACGGTCACCGCGGCCGGACGGTTCACCTCAGGCGTGGCCACGGCCATCTGGTACGTGATCTGCACCGTGGGCGACGTGGTGGGCGCGGATGGCGACCAGCCCTTGATGAGGCGGCCGAGGGCGTCGTACTCACTGCGGGTGACACGGCCATTGGGGTCGGTGATGCTCAGGGCGAGTCCGCGGCCCGGGTCGTAGGCCGTGGTGGTCACCTGGTCCTTGGTGTTGATCGACTTGACCTGGGTGAGCGGACCGCCGGTGTCGGCGGGTGTGTACTGCGTCTCGGCGGTGCCCACTTCGGGCGCAGTGACGGTGCGTACCCGGCCCAGCGGATCGTAGGTCGTCGTGGTGACGACCGCACTGGCATTACCGGCCCCGTCGTTCGTGGCCTGTGCCGTAAGCAGGCCCTTGACCGGTGTTGCGTTGTCGCTCAGGGCGTCGTAGGTGTTGTGCACCTGCGTCTTGAGCTCGGTCGACGGGTCGGCAGTGGCCTGGTCAGCGCACGACGTCGTCGTGGTGCGCTGGTCCTTGGGTAGGCCGATCAGCCAGGCCGAGGTGTTGTGGACGTACGTCGTGATGGTGCAGGTCTGATCGGACAGGATCTCGGAGCTGCCGCTGGGCTTGACCACGGCAGTCTGGACCTGGACCGGCAGGCCGTAGGTGTCCTCGAGTGTGGTGAGGGTGCGCACCGCGCGCCAGCTGCTGCCGACCGTCTGGATGTCGTCGGTGCGCTTCACACCGACGCGGTGGGCGAGGAGCGGGGCGGCTGTCGTGCCGTCCTCGTTCTCCCGGGTACGCGAGGCCGTCTGCTGGGAGTAGGGGAAGGAGAGACTGCGCTTGAGTATGCCGCCGCTGGAGTTCTCGTAGGTGATCGTCTCGGCGGTCATGCCAGCGAACTGTTCCGCGTCGTCGCCGAGAAGCGTATAGGTGCCGGTGGAGTCCTTCACGGCTCCGCCGGTGCCCTGGAAGTAGCGGCTGACGGTCTTGGACTGGGCGTTGACGGCGCGGACGCCGAAGATCTCGGATGTGCTCTTGGCGCCCTTGAGGACGGTGACGGTCCGGTAGCCCTTCCAGTCGCTGTAGGTGCGCAGGGCGGGGCGGGTGAACTCGTCGTCGCTCTTGGCCCAGGCCGAGTCCTCATACCTGTAGCGGGTGGTGATCGGCTTGCCGTGCGAGGTGATCTTGTCTGTCTCGGTCACGGTGTCGACGACGTACTTGTTGAACCAGGCCTTCGCGGGCGTCTTCTCGTCACCGTCGGGCGACCAGCGAACCGGGAAGCAGGTGCCGTTGGCCTTGCCCTTGTCCTCCGCCGGTTCGTCTGGGCAGCCGCCGGTGTACTCGATCTCGATGTCGCCGCCGTTCTCGGTGGAGACGGTGCCGATGCGCGGGCGGGTGAAGCCGGGGCGCTGGTCGTTCTTGCCGTTGAGGACCAGGTTGGGCAGCTGGCGGTCCTTGAGCCGGCCCCGCAGCGGGGAGTCGGTTCCTACCGTGTACGGGGCGAAGCTGACGCCCGCGGCGGACTGCTTGGTGCCGACGGTGTCGCCGGGGGCGAAGCCGGTGCGGGTGATCGAGTTCAGCCACAAGCCGGGCGCGGTGTCGTACCAGTCCTTGGGGAAAGACTGGTGGAGAGCGTAGGTGTCCACCTTACCCAGGCCGCTCTGGCCGGCGCGGGCCGCCTTGGTCGTCACCGTGGTCAGGCGCAATTGCGTCCAGAACGACGGGAAGGCGGGGCACATGTCGGAGGTGGACTTGCAGTTGAGGTTGCCGGGAGTGTCCCACCACTTGCGGTAGGCGCCCGGGTCGTCAGTCTTGGCGAAGTTGTCCGGGTCGCAGACGGTCGGGGATTCGTCGATGCAACGCTGCTCGACGCCGAACTCGACCTTCGCTGACGGTGTGGTGAGGTCGCTGCGCATGCCGTACTCGATGGATACCGGGTAGGCGTAGCGGTCGTACTGCTCGGGCGTCTTGAACTTCTTGCGGACGGCGTAGTTGTTCGTCTCCTGCTTCCACTTGACGATCATCGTGTTGCCGTGGACGTCGACGACCTTGTCCAGACCCCAGCGCCAGGCCTGTTGCTTTCCTGCTCCGCATCGGGAGTCGGCGAAGGCGGCGGCGTGGCAGGGCTCGGACGGGTGGTTGCCGAACACAGGGACGGTGGAGACGGAGCCGGTGTCCTCATGGCCGCCGCCGACCTGGTTCAGCCCCAGGTAGTACTTCGTGCCGTCCTTGGTGGTGACCAGCCAGTATTCGCCGTTGTTGTCGCTGTTGGTCCCGCCCACCTTGTGCTCGACGCGAGTGCCGTCGTCCTTCAGGGGACGGTAGACCTCGGTGTCCGTCTCCGGGTTGCTGCCGGCGGACGCGTCCCGGACGAGTTCGGTGGTTTTGCCGTTCAGGGACATCACGGCGTTGTACGACACCCAGCACAGGTCGGACGTCTTGTCGCTCTTGACGGTGTTGTTGGGCGCGCCGGCATCCAGCGTCTTGGTGTCGTCTTTGCAGGGGCGGTAGCGGCGCTCGATGAAGCCGGGGTCGTAATTCCAGCCTTCGCCGATCCAGGAGGCCTGCGGAGAGGAGACGGCGGTGCGGCCGTCCACCGCCTGAGAGTTGTAGTTGAAGGAGATCTGGGGTGCAGGCCCGGCTGGTGGCGGGGGAATCGTCAGTGGGTACGACCAGGTGAAGGCACCGGCGGAGCCGCCGGCCTCCCATTTGCCGTCAGAGGCGAGCGGGCTTGCCTTGAAGTCGCCGCTCTTGCCCGCCCCTGAGTCGACCGCGCCGACAACCGCCGTGCTGCCGGAAGCCGCCACAGGAGTCACCGAGGTCGAGATGCGGTGGTAGGCAGCCTGCATCACGCCGGAGGAACGGGGCTCGGTCGCCGTGATGGAGGCCGGAGTCACGGATCCTTCGGCGGCCGGGTCGATGATCGCGGTGATCGAGTTCGCGTCGACGTCGTTCGTGGTCTCCAGTTCCTCGTATGCCTGGCATGCCTCGTCGTCGGGCGTGTCCAGGTAGCAGTCGGGGAACTGTACGAAGCGCAGGCGGGAGGCCCAGTCCGCTCCGTAAAGGCTCTCGAACTTCGAGTAGTCAAGCTTTATGGAGACGGGAACAGCACCTGTGGCCGGCGCTTCGACCTTGACCACCGCGCCGTCGACGCCTTGGCCTTCGGCGGAGGTGCGGCTTGAGATGACGACCTGCCAGGTGCCAGCCGGCTCCGGCTCGCCGGGAGCTTGTCCCAGGCTGACGGGCAGGGGGCCTGCCGGGAGCATGCCGGTTGGTTCATCGGCGGTATCTGCACGCAAAGACGCCGGGACCACTGCGGCGTCGAAGTTCACAGGGGCAGTCACATCGGCCGGCGGGGGAGTGGTGCCCGACGGCGGCTCAAGCTGAGGCTCGGGCTCCTCCTGCTTCAGCGTCTCCAGGTCGCGGGAGAACGTGGTGCCAGGGACTGGTTCTTCGCTTCTCAGCGGTTCCAGCTGCACTGCTTCGCGGCCGGTCTCTTCATGAGACGGGTCGGGGTCGGGTGGCACCGCCAGCGCCTGAGCGGGCAGCAGCCCGACCAAGAGTGTGGCGGCGATGCTCGGCACGACGGTGCGTGCGATGCGGCGGCGGGCATGCGGAAGTCGGCCGAACACGACGGGGTCCCCCTGGACCACTCCAAGCGGGACCAGTGACGGACCACGCGCGATGACTTGCTGAACAGCGCAGATTCTGTGGCCGATCTGTGAAGGAACACCAGACCGCTTGTGATCATGTGACTATGATCACGCTCCGTAACGGCGCATTGCTCTATGAAGTGCATGGAAGGCGCATATATATGGAGTCAGCGGCGTGACTGTCCTCTATCCGGCTTCTCGTCCAGTACTGACCTGCAAGCCTTCAAAACATCCGCTCATTTATGACGAATGGCATTGGTGTGCACGGTTGGTGAAGTGCCGTCACTACTGCACCGGCAGCGTTGACGCCCGGCCAGGTGAAGTACGTTCCGGCACTCCCACCTGTTCATCACGGGGTGACGACAGGATCTTCATAAGTCATCATCAGCTGCCTGGTGGGGGAGCTCCGTCCTGACCGCCGGTTTCTTACAGGGATGGGGAAGGGGAACTCGCCCGATGACGCGCACTTGGCGTCGCAGGCCCGGTCGTCGGGCCACTGCCGCACTGCTCGCGACCGCGGTCGCCACCACAGGAATCGTCTATGCCGGATTCCGGCTGGATGACCACAACTCCCAGGACACGGAAGGCCGGCGTGCCCCGTTGGTCACCGAGGCCACCGCGCTCCGCCAGGCGGCCAAGACAGGCAAAAATGTCGAGGTGACGTCGGCCCGCACCGCCGCCTCCACGACATGGGCCAGACCCGACGGCCAGATGGCGAAACGGCTGTACTCTTCCCCGATCCGCGCCAAGGTGAGCGGCGTCTGGAAGACGGTCGACCCGAGCCTGCACCGCACCAAGCAGGGATGGGAGCCGAAGGCCACCAACACCCGCATGGTGTTCTCGGCCGGCTCCGGCAAGGACAACGACGAGCGAGCCTCACGCGCGGGCGCCCAGCGCCTGTCGCTGGTGAAAAGCGCCACCACGGACACCGGAACACCACTGGTCACGCTGTATGTCGACGGCGGCGCCCACTCCATCCAGCTGACCTGGCCCGGCCCCGTGCCCACACCGGTCGTCGACGGCAACCGGATCCTGTACCCGGAGATCTTCCCCGGCGGTGACCTGGTGCTGACCGCCGACGACGACGGCTTCGGCCAGGTCGTCGTGGTGAAGAACCGCCAAGCGGCCGCAGACCCGCACGTGCGTCAGCTTGTCTACGGCCTGCACTCAGCCGACCTGGCGTTCCGCCTCGACCCCCTGACCGGCGTGGTCAGCGCACTCGACGGCGAGGGCGAAGAGGTCGCCCTCTCTCCGACGCCACTGATGTGGGACAACAGCGGCTCCCCGGCGGTCACCGACGGCAGTGTGGGTGCCACCGCCCAGCCCACTGCTTCCGAGACCCCGAACACCACCGGCACTTCCGGCCCCTCGGCTTCCGCCACACCCAGCGCCTCAGAACAGGCTCCCGTAACCGACGAGCAGGCCGGCAGCGCCGAGGTTCTACCTTCGGCCACCGACGAATCCGTGCCCGTGACGCAGTCGCCGCTGCCGTCCGTTCCCGCAGAGCCGCTCCCCGCACCCTCGCAGAGCGGCTCCTCACAGACCCTGAGCCTGCCCTCCCTGGAGGGCCCCTCGCCCGACTCGCGCGGCGAACTGGTCACTGCCGATCTGTCCACGAGCCAGTGGACGCTCACTCCCGACCAGGACTTCCTCAACGACCCGGCGACCATCTACCCGGTCTTTATCGACCCGTCGGTCAAAAAACACGTCCAGAACTGGACCACGGCCTACAGCCGCCACCCCAACGCCACCTTCTACAACGGCAAGGGCTTCAACAGGGGCGGCACGCACGAGGCCCGCGTCGGCTTCGAGTCCGACACCTGGGGCACCTCACGCTCGTACTTCAACATCGACTTCGACAAAAACCTCAAAGGCACCAAAATCACCAGCGCCCGGCTGGTGATGCTGGAAACCTACTCCTGGTCCTGCCAGGACCGCTCGATGAGCGTGCACCTCACCACCGCCATCAACGGCCACACCAACTGGAAGAACGCCCCCAAACTCCACGACGGCAACAAACTCGCCACCAAGAGCTTCGCCCACGGCTACAACTCCAGCTGCCGCGACGCCTACGAGACCTTCGACGTCAAGAGCGGCGCCCAGAAGGCCGCCGACAAGGGCCAGGACACCATCACCTTCGGCCTGCGCGCCCGCGATGAGAACGCCCAGTACGCATGGAAGAAATTCCAGGCCAACGGCGACAACGCGCCCTACCTCGAACTCATCTACAACCGTGCACCCGCCATCGTCACCAACTCCCTCGACCTCAGCCCGGACGGCAAGTGCACCACCAGCGCACCTTACGTCCGCATGGGCTCCGGCAACCTGACCTTCACCGCCAAGGCCACCGACAAGGACGCCAACCTCAACTACCTCGACTTCGACCTGTGGCCCACCAACCAGTGGGGCACCACCGGTGACCTGCTCAAGACCACCGGCAAAGTCTCCGTGGGCGGCGACACCAGTGCCGCACTGCGCACCACATCCGGATTCTCCACCAGCACCCTCAAGGCCGGAACCGCCTACTCCTGGCGAGTACGCGCCGTCGACGACGCCGGCGCCACCTCCCCGTGGTACCCCACAACGCCCTGCCAATTCGTCCTCGACACCGTCTCGCCCAAGCCGCCCAAGGTCACCTCCACCGACTTCCCCAACGCCGACGGCAGCCAGAACGGCTTCGGAATCGACGCCGAGGACGCCACCTGGTCCACCAAGAAATTCGGCACAGCTGGCGCCTTCACCGTACGAGCCCTGGACACCGATGTCGTGCGCTACGAGTACGGCTTCAACTCCCCCTCCTACCCAGGTACCCTCGCCCGCACCAACGGCACCGCAACCACCGTCAGCGCAACCATCACCAACGCCACACCACCAGCCGCCGGACCCAACGTCCTCTACGTCCGCGCCGTCGACAGCGCCGGCAACGTCTCCGAACCCACCCGCTACTTCTTCTACGTCACCCCCCGCGACCAGGCAGACAAGGCAGGCGACTTCACCGGTGACGCCCTGCCGGACATGATGGTCGTCACCGCCGAGGGCAACCTCGCCCTCTACCCCGCACAGCAGGACAAGGCCGGCGACCTCGACTACTCCATGCCGGGCGCCTACCGGGCCAACCCCGACAAGGACCCCAACGGCGACGACCTGCCCCCCTATGTGCCCGCCCCCAGCGGTCACTTCAAAGGCGCACTGATCACCCACAACGGTGACATCTACGGCGGCGACGGCCTCCAGGACCTCGTCGTCCGCGTCGAGGGCAAGCTGTGGATCTACCCCGGTGACGGCTACGGCGCGGTCAACATCGACAAACGCCGCGAGATCCTGCTGCCGCCAGGCGCCCCGAGCCCCTCCACCCTCACCCAGATCGTCGCCGCCGGCGACATCACCGGTGACGGACGGACGGACTTCCTCGCCACCATCGGCAACGCACTATGGGCCTTCACCGGCTACCACGGCGCCACCATCGACCAGGCCACCCAGCTGTCCTCCTCGCCCTGGCTCGACCGGGACCTGGTAACCGTCATGGACGTCAGCGGCGACGGCGTCGCCGACATCGTCTACCGCCACGACCCGACCGGACAACTGCTCCTGCGCAAGGGCATCGCCGCAGCCACCGGAGGCGTCAACCTCACCTCCCTGGCCGCCGCCGCCAACTCCGCAGGCGGAGCCGACACCGAGTATGGCGCCTCCGGCTGGTCCAGCACCGCCATTCCGCTGCTGATGGGCACACCCGACGTGAACAATGACGGGATCCCGGACATCTGGGCGGTCATCTCCAACGGGCAAGTGAGGTTCTACGCGGGCAGCAAGACCGCCCTGTCCGGCAGCGGCACGGAGATCATCACGCCGAAGACGTACTGGCAGACTCGGATCGCCATCGGTTGAGGCCGCTCAGCACCCCTTCGCCTGTCGGTCTCTCGAACATTTCACCCCGAGAGATCGACAGGCGATACCTCCACCGCTGGCCCAGACTCCACATAGACCGGCTGGCGCCCTTGGGTACCGAGGCAACAACTCCCACCGGATCCTGCTCGCCCTGCGGGACGTCCAGGAGCAGTTCATGCAGGCGGGCGGCGCGATCGTGTTCGGCGTGCTCTCCGCGGTGCTCGACGAACTGCTCGCACTGTGCCGACATGCCTTCGAACGTCTGGGGTCCCGATGATCCGCACGGAACATCTGTGCGTACGACGCCGGCGTGCCCTCATCCTGGACGGCGTCGACCTCCGCCTCGGGTCCGGGGTGCACGCGCTGCTCGGACCGAATGGGGCCGGAAAGTCCACCCCGCTGCGGATTCCGGCGGCGGCCGCGGCCGTCACCGAAGGCAGCGGCACCCTCCTAGACCGCGGCACTCGCATCCCGATGCAGCGCCGGAAGATCCGGCGCCGCCTGGGCTGTCTCCCGCAGGATTTCGGCCTGACCGCGGCTACACCGTCGGTGAGTTCCTCGTGTACGCGGCTGGTTGCGAGACATGCCCCACGACGAGATCCCGGGAGCGGTGGAGTGGGGCCGCGCGGGCGGCAGGCTCGGGCAATGGCGCTGGCCAGCTCTCAGGCGGAGGGAACCAGCGCGTCGGCATCGCCCAAGCTGTCATCAACTCGCTCCAGCCGCTGTTCCTCGACGAGCCGACGGTCGGCCTGGACGTAGGGCAGCGGGTCCGCTTCCACGCTCTGGTGCGCGAGCTGGGTCGTACGTCGTGCGTCCTGCTGTCCACTTACCTCATGGCGGAGGATGTCCGAGGCGTCTGCACGGACGCGACCATCCTGCACCACCGCAACATCGTGTTCCACGGCATGCTCGCTGCACCGGACGACGCCGACGGCTACGACGCCTTCGTGCCGCCCAGGCAATGAGCTGACAGGCCCACGCACGGGCGAGCCGACGCTATCTGGCGGACGCGCTTGCTGTCCTGAGCCGGCCCGGCCCGGCCGTTGTCCCGGCGGCCGGGCCGGTACGTGAACCGTCGTCTACACCGCGGGGGTGTAGGCGACGGTGGTGTCGCCGCAGCCGCCGGCGAGTTCGGTCAGCCGGTCACGTTCGCTCTGGTCGGCGGTGAGGTTCCAGCGCAGTTTCGTCGCGGTCCATTCGGAGATGTACCGGCACACCGCGCGTTGGGCCGGGGGCAGCCATTGGGCGGGGTCCTGGTCGGCCTTGCTGCGGTTGGAGCGGGCGGTGACGGCGATGAGGCTGGTGTCCTGGCCGAGGCCGTTGGCGTAGGCCTCGCGCTGGGCGGGGCTCCAGGCGGAGGCGCCGGAGTCCCAGGCTTCGGCGAGGGGGACCATGTGGTCGATGTCGAGGCCGGAGGCGTCGGTGACGGTGGTGTCGTCGTAGTAGGAGAACCAGCTGCCGCCGGTGAGCGCGCAGCGGGCGCCGACGACGGGGGTGGTGATGGCCTCGGCGATGAGGACCTCGCCGCGGGTGTTGCAGCCGTCGGTCGGGTCGGCGCCGGAGTTCCAGTGGCGGAAGGCGTCGCGGGTGTAGCCGTCGCGGGATTCACCGGCGAAGGGCAGGGCGGCGACGGCGTCGGTGAGCGGCAGGACGACGGGCTCGGCGGCCACCGCGTCGGCGGGGCCCGCGGCGAGCGACGCCAGGGCGAGACAGCAGGCGGCGAGAACGCGCGCGAGGGTATGGGTCACGGAATGTGGATAGCGCGCAGTGCGGTGGCATGGGGCGGGTTCGGCCTGCGGGTCATCCGCGAGGGTGGCAGCGTTCACCCGAGCACCGCCTCGTCCCCGGAGCGCTCCTTCCTCCCGCTGACGCGGCCAGGACTGCTCCCCTTCTTCAGGGTTTCTCGGCCAAACCGGGTCTGAAAGAGCTGCGGTTGGCTCGTGTCCGCCCGCGTCCGCCGCGATTGCGCTGCCCGGACGGACGGTGGTCGGCGACAACGCGGCCGCCCCGCAACATGTCCAGCCCGATCCAGTACGAGCCACGACCTGCGGCCCGCCCCGGAACCCGGCCGGGCGGCGGCCCGGCTTGCATGCTCCCGGCCGGAGCCGATGTCGCGCCGTACCCGGACCCGGTCAGTGAGGTGCACGGGGGCGGGCAGGGCCTTGTCGTCGACGCTGCGGCCCGGCCGGTGCCACCGCTCGCGCACGATGATCTGACGGGTAGGCCGTCTACTTTGCGTGTTGGCGAGGCCTCCGCGCTCAGCGCCGGACAACCTGGCGTACCAGGGGAGAGGGCGCGGGCAGCGTCCTCGCGCGCGGCCGTCTGCGGGTAAGGCTCTATCGCTGCTGGTCGGTGTTCGCGACGAAGGCACCCGTGAGGGAGCTGTCGAAGTTGCGGGGGATTGTGTGGTCGTGGGGGGGGGGGGGGGGGGGGGGGGTCCTGTTTTCTGGGAAGGGGGGTCGTTGAGGTAGACGTTGAAACAAGGACTCCCCCCCCAAACCCCGGAAGGGGTTTCGTAGAAAGGGAACCAGAAA
>NZ_JBVIQK010000031.1:0-57692 GCF_055577115.1 Streptomyces sp. NPDC033216
ATCTCCCACAAGCCGTCCGGAACAATCCAACTCCACGTACCCCGCCCCATGCCCAACCCAACGACCAACCGACCATGTAGGACACGGTCTAAGCCCTGGCTTAAGGGGATGGCCGCCCGTGTCGGCAGCGTGGAGCATTCATAGCGTTCGACATGTCCGGGGACGCCTGGTGCCGGACTCCTGGAGGCACGCCACCTGCGACACGAGGGACGCGTATGACCGCTTCACCCACGTCAGCGGGATCACCAGGTCCAGTTCTTGCCATGACTCGGTACTTCTCTGCGGCGGACGCCAGCGATGTCGGGCTGCGCGGGGGCAAGCCAGTACAGCAGAGCCGGCGTCCACCTTCCGTCAATAGCGGCGGAGGCTGCCGGCCAACCGGGCCGCGGGTCGCCGCGCGAACGGCTACCCGCAGGTGCCTTCTTGCTCATGGCACCGCTCGTGCCGGCAGCCGAACCATGACCGTGCCATCAGACCAACAAGCGCTTCTCGCCGACGTGGCGAAGGCCCACCCCATCGAAAGGCAGCTGTCACTATGAGGTCCAACTTCGTCCGAACTGTCGCCATCACCGGCCTGGCCGCAGCTGGTCTCTTCGCCAGCGCGGCCACGGCGACCGCTGCTCCTGCTTCCGCTGTCACCGCGCCCAGCGCGTCGTCGGCCGGCATCAGTGCCGCACCGAGTTGCGTCTACCTGTACCAGACCGACTACATCCGTGACGGCCAGTACCGTTCGCTGGCAAACGCCAGGAACGACTGCGGCTACACCATCCGGACCCGCATGATCTGGGTGGGCACCACCGACGGGGCCTGCTTCAGCCTCGCCCCGGGACAGAGCCACGGCGAATCCAAGCCCGGCACCCGGCCGTACGTCTCCGAACTGCGCGACTGCTGAGGATCAGCCGACACGGGAGAACGTCCACCGGGGCCCCAACAAGGCCGCCGCGACCGGTTCCCCGTCGGCGCACGCGAGGTGCCCGCAACCGTTGGAGGTGGTTGCGGGCACTTCTCGTGCGAGGGTGCGGCCGAGTCGGTCGACTTCCTGGACGGTGAGCCTGTCGCCGTCGCGCGGGTAGTCGAGGGCGGCGGTCAGGCCCGGGCCCGGCCGTCCACGGTCACGGCGGGGTTCCCCAGGGAGTCGCCGGGTGTTCGGTGGTGAGCACCGGAGCGTCTTGCGTGGCGGAAGTCGGCTGCACCAGATGCACATCGAGCTCTGCTGCGTTCCCCACCCCGCACTGTCCGAGTCGACCAGCCTGGAACGCGCTCCTTCGAGCATCACCACCGTCCAGAAGCGGCCCTCGGCTGGAACGCGACGTCGCTCCAGCCGAGAGGCCGGGTGGGTCGGCCGTATCGGAGTATGCCGCCCGACGGGACCAGCTCGAAACGGAGTTACGGCTTCCGGGGAACAGGCATCGGGACGAAGGCCGGTGCTGAAAGACTGTCGTATGTGGGTTCAGCGAGTGATCGAACTGACCGGGTGGGAGCCGCTCGGGATCTCCGTAGACCGGGCCGCGATCGAGGGAGAGCTGGGGGTTCCACTGCCGGCGGACTACAAGGAGCTCTACGAGGCGTTCAGCGGCGGCGTCTTCAGTGATGCCGTTTATTTTCTGGGACGCGACGAGGGCATCTCGTTCGACTTCCTGACACAGTGGCGGGTCTCCCCGTCGACACTGCGGTCGGACGCACAATTGAGCGTCTCCCTCCCCACACAGCCACCCACACATCAGTCGCTTTCCAGGGCAAAGCGGTGTGTCGCCTGGCGCTTTCCCTCCCGCCTGGGCATGGTCGACCCCGTGTAGCTCGATCTTGCCCATGGACGTGCGTGGAAGGAGCAGCCGTGCTCACAAAGCCACGCACGGCCGCACAGTGCCCCGCCGAAGTCGGCCCTCCCGCCCGCCCAGGAGAACGCCGGATGCCTGTTTGCGGCCCAGGCCCGTCGCCCTGAGGCCACCGCCACCGCCGACGCACCCTGCGCGTAGCCCGGCCGCACCAGTCACGATCACTCGATCGTCGAAATGAGCCTGCCACGTAGCGCATGCCTCCCCCCACATCACCGCGGCAGAACGCCGACACGCAGTGCCTGATGCGTGAGCACCGCTTCCCCCCGAGCTTGTCGCTTCGCTAAGGAGTCCCCGCAGCTCATGTCACCTCTCGTCACATCCGCTTCGACCGGCCGCGCACAGCGCGTCAGACGCGGTCGGCTTCTGACCTGCTCCCTGCTGCTGGTCACCGCGCTGCTCGGCGCCACGACTGCACATGCCCGCGCGGGCGACGCGCCCCGTCCCGACGAGGGCGGCGCCCAGATCACTGCCATGCGTGAAATCGACGCCCGTACCCTTGACCTGACGGTCAGTTCACCTGCGATGCACAGCTCCATCCCGGTCAGGGTCATCCTTCCCAGAAGCTGGAAAACTCACAGGCTGGCCACATTCCCCGTGCTGTACATGCTGCACGGCGGGGACGACGACTACACCTCCTGGACACGAGAGACGGACATCGAGGCGCTCGCCGAGCAATCCGACGTCCTGGTGGTGATGCCCGACGGCGGCAGAGCCGGCTATTACACCAACTGGAAGGCCGGCACTCCTCGATGGGAGACCTTTCACACCGTCGAGTTGGTCCGACTCATGGAAGAGAGGTACCGGGCCAGCTCCTCCCGAGCGATCATGGGCCTGTCCATGGGAGGGTTCGGCGCACTCAACTACGCAGCCCATCACCGGGGCATGTTCCGCTACGTGGCGTCCATGAGTTCCTACGTCGACCTCAACGACCCCCCGGCGCGTCTGGCTCTGGCGCTCGGCGCCCACAGGGAAGGCACCGACCTGCGAAAGGTGTGGGGTGACCCGCACACTGACGCCGACATCTGGCAGGCCCACAACCCCGCGGCGATGCCAGCCGCCTTCCGCGGAACAAAGGTCCACCTGTCCGCGGGCGATGGAACGCCCGGCCCCCTGGACGCACACCACGCATTCGACGTCGTGCTGGTAGGCGCACTGGCCGAATCGGCACTGCCCACATCGATGAAGAGATTCGCCGCGGCGCTCCGCTCGTCAGGCGTCAGGACGACGACCCACTTTTACCGGCCCGGCACGCATTCCTGGCCCTACTGGAACCGGGAACTGCACACCCTGTGGCCCGCCATCCAGAAGGCACTGAGGTGAAAAGCACCACCAGCCTCGGCAAGCGCCGACGCGGAAAGGCACAGCCATGGGCCGAACAGTGATGATCTTCGCGGCAGGATCTCGCGGAGACGTCCAGCCCTGCTTGGCCCTGGGCCACGCACTGGCCCAGCAGGGCGACGCCGTGCGCCTGCTCGCCAGCGCCCGCTACCAACACCTGAACCACACCCCGGGAGTGGACTTCCACCCCCTCTCCGCCGACCCGGCTGAGATCATCGAGTCGGCCCACGGCCAACAGCTACTGGCCAGCCGGCGCAATCCGGCCGCATTCATCCGCGGCATCAGCCGCGTCCTGCGGCCTGGGATCGCACAGATTCTCGAAGAGACTCGCGCCGCAGCCGAGGGCGCCGACCTGGTCCTTGCCCCCACCTACGGATTCCTCGGCGTTCACCTCAGCCAATACCTGCGAGTACCGCACGCAATCATCCACTTCCAGCCCAGCCAGCCCACCGCCACGTTCCCCCACCCCATGGCACCTGCCGCCCGCTTCCTGGGAAGACTCGGCAACCGCCTCAGCTTCGACGCCGTCGACGCCGGATCCTGGCTCATGTGCCGACCCTTCATCAACGACTGGCGCCGTGAACACCTCGGCCTGCCACCCATGTCCCTCCTCGCCCCGTTCCACCACATCCGCCGAGCCCCCGTCCTGTGCGCATTCAGCCCCACGTTGGTCACCCGGCCACCCGACTGGGGACCCAACGTCCACCTCACCGGCTTCTGGCACCACGAACAGCCACAATGGGAACCTCCCCAACGACTGCTCGCCTTCCTCGCCGACGGCCCCCCACCCGTCTACATCGGCTTCGGCAGCATGAAGCCCCCCAACCCGCAAGCCACCGACCATCTCATCCGCACAGCACTCAAACACGCGGGACTACGCGGCGTACTCGCCGCAGACCCCACCACCAGCGAAAAAGACATCCTCGCCATCAACGACACCCCCCACGACCAACTCTTCCCCCACATGGCCGCTGTCGTCCACCACGGCGGCGCCGGCACCACCGCCACCGCGCTACGCGCCGGAAAACCCTGCCTCATCTGCCCCTTCTTCGGCGACCAAACCTACTGGGCCTCACGCGTACACCAACTCGGCGCAGGCCCCCCACCCCTACCCTTCCGCCAACTCACCCTCACCACCCTCACCCAACGCCTACGCCAACTCACCCAGCACCCCCCGTACACCACCACCACCCGTCAACTCGCCCACACCCTCGCCAACGAAAACGGCGTCACCCACGCACGCCACATCCTCAACCAACTCACATAACGCCGCCCGTCCACCCACCACGCACCCACCCCGACCACCACCCACAGCCCCACAGCCACTACCGGGCCCAACCCCAACAAGCGCCGAGCTGGCCGATGGATATCAACGTCCCTACGGAGACGGTGTTTTCGGGGCTTTCGGCGCTGGTCGTCGAGGACGTGGCGACGGCGGCGACGCGGTGGTGATCTCGGCTCGTACTCGGGACGTGGCGGTGCCGTGTCCGGTGTGCGGGACGGCGAAGGTCACGGTTATCACCGCCGAACGGTGTGGACCTGCCGGTCGACGGCCGCCAGGTCGTCGTCCACCGGCGCGTACGGCGGCTGGTCTGTCCGGTCCTGGGCTGCGGGCGGCAGGGCTTCCGCGAGCAGATTCGCGGACTGCTGGAGCGCCGTCAGCGCCGCACGGTGTGTCTTGTCGGGCAGATATTTCAGGTGTCGCGGGAGTCGTGCGGCCGGGCGGCTGCACGACTGGCCAGTCTGCTGGCCGTGCCCCGTTTCCCGGAGTGCCGCGCTGAGCCATCTGCGGCGTTCGCCGCTGCCGCAACAAACGGTCGGGAAGCGCAAGGCGTCTGAGACCAGAGGCTGCCCGTTTGAGCTGCTGGGTGTGGCGCCGTGAAGGGCGTTCGCCGCAGAGGGAACCCCCCCGGACCTCCTGGGGCACGGATGCCAGGCCTGCGCGGGTGGTGAGACAGCCGGCGGTGGCGGCGCCGCCGGCGTCACCGATGCCGATGAGGATCTCGGCGGCGGACCTTGAACGCAGCGGCAGGCCGCCATCGACAGCACCGACCCGGAACACATACCGGACCAGTTCTTTTCATCTCATCCGCGCACCGGCCCCGCCACTGGCGCGGTCGCACTCACGCTGTGGTGCAGTGGTGTTGCGGGCATACCTGTTTTTTGTGCAGTGCCCACAGGGCGACGGGCACCCCGGTGGCCACCATCGCCGCAGCGGTGCACAGCCCCACCTGGTAGCCCGCAAGGAAGGCGTGCTCGGCGTCAACGCTGGTTGATGACACCGAACGCTGCACGTACGTCACGATCAGACCCACTACGGCGATGCCGAAGACCCCAGAGGCTTCACGTGTGGCGCTGAACAGTCCGGCGGCGACTCCGGAGAGGCCCTCTGGAGAGGCTTCCAGAGCCCGTGTGGTCAGCGGAACGGCCAGGGCCGAGCCGAAGCCGATCGCCGCCAGCCCGGGAATGAGAGCCACGGCGTCGTGGCGCCCGCTCCCCACCGCCACAAGTAGCAGTCCCGCGGAGACGAGGAACAGACCCGCGGCCGACACCCGCCCGTCCCCCCAGCGCCGAGCCAGCCGAGTGACGAACGGAGCGGTCACCAACAGAGCCAGAGCCACCGGCGTGAACAGGAGCCCGGCGGATGTGGGGCTCAGGCGCAGCACATTCTGAATGAACAGTGTGGTGAAGAAGTAGACGCCGCTGACGCCTGACCCCCAGAGCAGCTGGCTGATCGTTCCGCCGGTGAAAGCGCGCTGAGCGAACAGCACTTTGACGGCGGACCGACGGCGAGACGATGGCTTCACGGCAAGCATGAGCAACGACAGGACGGACAGCATGCCGACGATGGCGACACGGGGGGCGGCGAACCCGTAACGGGGCGCCTCGATGAGGCAATAGGACAGTCCGCCGAGGGGGAGACAGAACAAAGCCACCATGCGCAAAGGAGTGGTAGGTACAGCAACGGCCGGTGCCGCCGCAAAAGCCGCAAAAGATGACAGTGAAGGCACATGGACGATGGCGAGGAACAAGCACACGACCCCGACGGGAATGTTGATCGCGAACAGCCAGTTCCAGCCCAGGTGCTCCGTGATCAATCCCGACAGGACGGGGCCGCTCGCCAGAGCTGAGGCCAAAGCGACCGTCAGAGCGGCGATGCCGCCGCTTCTGGAACGGGGAGGAAGGTCGTGCGACAGCACTGCCAGGGACGCGGGTGAAATCAAAGCGGCTCCCACACCCTGCAGCCCTCGGCCCGCGATCAGCGCCCCCGCGTGCTCCGACACGCTGCACACCGCCGACGACAGCGTGAAAATGGCCACGCCAACGATCAGGGTCGGTCGGCGGCCCTTTCTGTCCGTCAGGTGACCTCCGAACAGAAGAGAACTGGCATACATGAGCGGGTAAACAGCCGCTACCCACTTGAGGCCTGACTCGTCCAGGCCTAATTCTCATTGGATCTGAGGTAGGGCCACGTTGACGACTGTGCTGTCAAGGGCCGTCATGAATGAGGGCAGGATGACGGCCGAAAGCATACCGATATGGCGCAGTCGGCTCATTGATTAGCCCCGTGAGTCGGCCCGGCCTGATGGCGACGATCGCCGCAGCTCAACCGGTGCTGACAATCCTCGGTGAGAGATCACGGCCCTCAAAACCGACACGCCGAAAACCGTGCCGTGTTCGACATGGCCGCCTGCGAGAAGTCGTCAGCTGGCCGCTTTCTGCGACTGTTCGGACCCGGTGCCCGGGGCCAGCGAAATGTCGGCGAAAACGCAAGTCATCGCCACGGGTCCGGGGGCAGGTGTCGTCAGCGTGCAGACAGCCTCCTGAGACTGATCCCCTCACCCAAGGCGCCGCAGGAAAGGACCTGGTTGATCGCCGGGCCGGCGGGCGCGGCGCCCCGCGTCGTCACGCGAGGCAGCCGGCGCATGCTCGCATCACCCCGACTCCCACCGACCGCGCTCTCGAAGACTTTCCGCCTCGACGGCTTCACCCGATACCGGCCATGAAATCGCCACCGCGCGTCCCGTTGTGCTCGGCGCCTTGCCGCCCCGGACATCTCCTGACTCCACACCATCCGTACAGAGCCGACACGGGGGAAAGCCGTACCCATACGGCAGTGACAGGACGCCAGGTGCTTATGCTGCGCGCCCATGGCGTGTCACCCGGTTCCCAGCTCACGGGTGTGTTTCTCTGATCTTACGCGCGACCGCTTCAGGTAGGTGTGGGCCGCGACTCGTACGGCCGGCTCGTGCAAGCACGTCGCGATGCTTGTCTGCGCTGGGCGGACGGGAAATCCTTCGCTCCTGTCCGACACGACGAAGGCTTGGTGACTCAGTGCCCTCATTTGTGAGAGATACGCTCAGCCATTATCTGGCTCAGTCGGCAGCGCAGGCGCCCAACAAGACGGCCTTCACGTTTGTGGACTTCAGCGCCGACAGAGACGGCACTGCGCACGAGCTGACATGGAGAGAGCTCGAGGATAAGGTCCGGGCAGCTGCGACGGGCCTGCGTCGCATGGGGGCGGCCGGTGAGCGAGTGGCCCTCGTCGCCCCCCAGGGTTTGGATTACGTCGTCAGCTTCCTTGCGGCCGCCTGCGCCGGAGCGATCGCGGTCCCTTTGTTCCCGCCCTCCCTGCCCGGCCACAGTGAGAAGTTGGCTTCCTCCCTCAACGACGCCGCTCCCATGCTGACCATCTGCACCCAAGAGCAGCGCGCTTCGGTGGAAGCCTTCTGCGCTGAGGCAGGCGTCCACCCGGGTACGCACATCACGACGCTGTCAGACGTTCAGCAGTACGCCGACGATGACGACGAGCAGGAGCCGCACTGGCTCGTCGGGCCCGAGGACTGTGCCTACTTGCAGTACACGTCGGGATCGACGAGATCCCCGTCCGGGGTGGAGATCACGCACGCCAATGTCTGCGCCAACGCCCACCAGGCGCTGGAAGCTTACGACATCCACCCAAACCGCAACTGCACTGTCGGATGGTTGCCGCTCTACCACGACATGGGTCTGGTACTGATGGTCGTGCTGCCCGTGGTCGGCGGTGTTTCCTCGGTCCTCATGGATCCGGCGGCATTCGTCCAGCAGCCCGCGCGATGGCTGCGCCTGCTCACCCGGCACAGCGGCGCTCTGACCGCGGCGCCGAACTTCGCCTACGACTATTGCGTGCAGCGAGTGCGAGACAGCGAACGCGCCGGCCTGTCCCTGGGGTCCGTGGCCGCGATGGTCAATGGCAGCGAACCGATTCGCAGCCGGACCCTGGCCCGCTTCCAGGAGACTTTCGGGCCCCACGGCATGCGCACCGTGATCATGCGCCCCTCCTACGGCCTGGCGGAGGCGACGGTGTTCGTCGCCACCTCTCCCCAGGAGGAAGAGCCGACGGTCACCGTTTTCGACCGGAACATGCTGGCGCAGGGCACGGCCTGTGTCGTCGAGCCCGCAGAGGGCTCGCCCACCAGCGAGCTGGTCGCCTGCGGCCGGCCGATCGCTCAGGACGTCGCCATCGTCGACCCCGTGACATGCCGCCAACAAGAAGACGGCACGGTCGGCGAGATCTGGGTCAGGGGGCCCAACGTCGGACGCGGGTACTGGGGCCACCCCAAGGAGACCGGCGAAATCTTCCACGCGGTTCTTGACGGGGAGGACCCGCATCAGCCGGCCCAACGCTGGCTTCGCACAGGCGACTTGGGATTGTGGCACGACAAGCAACTCTATGTGACGGGCCGCACCAAGGACCTGGTGATCGTCGACGGCACCAATCACTATCCGCACGACATCGAGGAAACCGCGCAAAACGCGCATGCCGCCATTCGGCGCCACCACTGCGCGGCCTTCGCCGTCAGTTCCGAAGAGGCAGAAAAGCTCGTCATCGTCGCCGAGCACGTGCGCGACCTCACCGACCCCGACTCTGTTCGCGCAGAAGTTACCCGCGCCGTGCGCGCAGCCGTCGCCCACAGCCACGCGATCACCGTCCACGACTTCGTGTTTGCGGCACCCAACACCGTGCCTCACACGACCAGCGGCAAGGTCGCCCGCCCGGCCTGCCGCGAGAAGTACCTCGCAGGGCAGTGGCAGACGAAGCCGGCGGATTCGGAAGGGAATTGACGGCGCATGGCCGCAGCAGGTCGACAGGGCGACACCTCGGCAGAGGGCCCCGGGCTCGAGGGCGCCGACACCCCCCAGACCCCACCCCACCCGACAGAGCTGCGCGTCGTGCTGCGGGAACTCGTCGCGAGCATGTGCGGCGTTCCGGTGGGCGAACTCGAGGACACGCGCCCGCTGCCCGAATACGGTCTGACGTCACGCGACGCGGTCGAACTCAGCGGCCGTCTCGAAGAGTTACTGAACACGTCGCTTCCCACCACGCTGCTGTGGGAGAACCCGACCATCGAGGCACTCCTTGACCACCTGGCCCCAGGGCAAGAGCCGGGCCAGGACCGGCGGACCGCGCCCGACGACGACGCGCCGGAAACCGATGCGGTGCCGATCGCGGTGGTGGGCATCGGGTGCCGTCTTCCCGGCAAGATCAACGGTCCTGAGGCGTTCTGGCAGCAGCTGCTCGCCGGCACCGACGCCGTGGGCCGGGTTCCCCCCCACCGCTGGCGCGACTTCGACAACGGCACAGCCGAGACCGCCGCCGTACTGGAACACACCTGTCGATGGGGGGGATTCCTGGACGACGTCGAAGGCTTCGACGCCGACTTCTTCGGCATCACCCCGCGCGAAGCCGAAGCCATGGATCCCCAGCAGCGCCTCCTGCTCGAGGTGGGCTGTGAGGCCCTCAATCACGCAGGGATCGGCGCCGAAAGCCTGCGAGCGAGCGCCACCGGCGTATTCGTCGGCATCAGCGCACTGGAATACGGGCATCTGACCGCCGCCGACGTCTGCCGTGTCACGGCCTGGACCAGTACCGGAGCAGCGGGCAGCATCGTTGCCAACCGCATGTCCTACCTGCTGGACCTGCGCGGGCCGAGCATGACCATCGATTCCGCGTGCTCGTCATCGCTGGTCGCCGTTCACCAGGCGTGTCGCAGCCTGCGCAGTGGAGAGAGCCACACGGCGCTGGCAGCGGGCATCAATGTGGTGTTGTCCCCGGCCACCACCGTCACCTTCGACCAGGCCGGCGCGCTGGCGGCCGACGGCAGATGCAAGCCCTTCGACGCCAGCGCAGACGGCATCACACGAGGGGAGGGCTGCGGCGTTGTCGTCCTCAAGAGACTGCCCGACGCCCATCGCGACGGTGACCGGATCCTTGCCGTCATCCGCGGCAGCGCCGTCAATTCCGACGGCCGCTCGGCCGGACTCATGGCCCCCAACCCCCACGCCCAGCGTGCCTTGCTGCGCAGCGCTCTGCGCGACGCCCGGGTGGAGGCGACCGATGTCGACTACGTCGAGGCACACGGCACCGGCACCCTCCTGGGCGACCCCATCGAGGCGGACGCCCTCGGCGACGTCCTGGGACGGGGGCGCACGGCCGACCGCCCGCTGCTGATCGGATCCGTCAAGAGCAACCTAGGACACCTCGAGGGTGCGGCAGGCATCGTCGGCCTGATCAAGACCGTGCTCTCGCTCCACCACGGCCACCTGCCTGCGACCCTGCACTTCCAACGCCCCAACCCGCACATCGACTTCACGGCTTTGGGACTGCGCGTTGTCACCGAGCCGACGCCGTGGCCCCACCGGCCGCACCAGCCGGCCCTGGCCGGGGTGTCCGCCTTCGGCTTCGGAGGCACCAACGCACACGTCGTCCTGGAACAGGCGCCGCCGCCCGCGATGACAGCGCGTGCAGGGAGCGCGACCGCGCACCACGAAGCCGCTGACAGCGAGGCTCCCCATGTCCTGCTCGTCACCGCGCGCTCCAAGGACCGCCTGCGCGACGTCGCCACGTGCCTCGCACACCGGCTGGCTTCCAAAGACGCCCCCCCTCTCACCGACCTTGCCCACACCCTGGCGCACCTCAACCGCGGTCCCGTCAGCGCGGGCGTCGTGGGAAGAACAACCAGTGACCTGGTGGGCGCGCTGGCCGCACTCGTGCGTGAGGAGTCAGTGCCCGCCGTCATCGAGGCCAGCGCCCGGGCCGATCGGCCCGGTTCTCGCCGTGCGGTCTTCGTGTTCTCCGGCTACGGCTCCCAGTGGAGCGGCATGGGGCGCCGCCTGCTTCAGGAGAATCAGGCCTTCGCCGCATCCGTGAACCGAATGGACCCTGCCTTCGCAGCGGAGCTGGGCATTTCCCTCACCGACCTGATCATGCAGGAACAGAGCACGAGCGTGGACCGTGTCCAGCCGCTCCTGTTCGGACTGCAGGTCGCGCTCGCCGACGCCGTGCGCGCGCACGGCGTCACGCCGGCCGCGGTGATCGGCCACTCGATGGGAGAGGTCAGCGCAGCAGTGGTCACCGGCGCACTTGCCCTGCCCGATGGCCTGCGGGTAATGCATCACCGCTCGCTGCAGCTCACCGGCATCGACGAGGAACACGCAGGCGCCATGGCAGCGATCGAGCTGCCCGACGACGAACGCGCCGCAGTCCTCAGCCGCTACCCCGGCGTCGACATCGCGGTACACGCCTCACCGCAGCGGTGCACGGTGGCCGGGCCGAGCGACCCCGTCCGGCAGCTGACCGAAGACCTCACGGCGCAAGGACGACTGGCCCGCCTGCTCGCCGTGGGCGGAGCCGGCCACTCCGGTGCCGTCGACCCCATCCTGCCGGTCCTGCGCGAAGCCCTCGATCCCCTCCAGGCTCGTACACCCGCAATCGCCTGGTACAGCACCGTCCTGGACGACCCGCGCGCGCCTGTGCACCCGGACGCGGACTACTGGTGCGCCAACGCACGCCGGCCCGTGCGTTTCCAGCAGGCAGTGACGGCCGCTGCCGCGGACGGCCACGATCTCTTCGTCGAGATCGCCCCACATCCCGTCGCGGCCGTCCCGCTCGCCGAAACCCTCGCCGCGGTATCCCAAGACGACGCCCTCGTGGTGCCCACCTTGCACAAAAACGGCGACGACACGGTCAACCTGTTCGCCGCACTGGCCCGACTCCACCTCGCCGGTGTCGCCGGGGCCGGGCAGGCCCTGTGGCCCAGCGGCAAGCGCGCACCGGTGCCCACCCCGCCGTGGCGCCACGTAAAACACTGGTTCACGGCCGGCAGAGCATACAAGGGCACGTCCGCTCGCGGCGGCGCGCTGATCGGCCTGCGGGTGGAAGACCCGGTGACCGGACGGACCCTGTGGCACGGGGACGTGGGTACCGCCCAGGTCCGGCAGCAGCCCCGCAAGCTGCACGGACGGCCCGTACTCAGCCTGTCTGACTGCGCGCAGTTGCTGTTCGCCGCGGCCGTGGACATGCGCCGTAGCGATCTGACGGCTGTCCGCATCGAAGACCTGGTCGTGCACCAGTGGCTGCCGTTGTCCGCCAGCACCCCCATCACGACCGTGTGGCAGCCGTCCGGCCCCCACCAGGCAGCCGTCACCATCCACTCCCGGACCGCCGCAGGCACGTGGCTGTGCCACGCCTCGGGTCGCATTGTGAGCGCACCGCGCCGCCTCGAAGACGACTGGCCCCACGACGCAAACAAAACGCCAACGCTCCATTGGCAGGCCGGCACTGACGCGCAACCGGCGCCGGGCAGGCGTCCGCTGGCACAACTGCTCGACGTCCTGCTGCACGCACCGACCGGCATGGAGGCGGCCGGAGCAGATCTGGATCCGAACCGGCCGACGTCGGCGGGCGTGCGCACTGCGGCCTCACTGCGATCGCTACAGTTGCAGCGCACTGCGGTGGACGACGAGTACCACATCCGGTGCGAGCTCTCGGCAGGCGGCCACTGCCCGCCAGACGACGGGCACGAGCCACATCAGGGCGACCGCTGGGACGTCTGGGCGGCGAGCGCGTCGGGCCAGTCGGACATCGTGGCCCACGGTGTGCAGACGCGGCCCGTCCGGCAAAGCGAAGTGCCCGCGCCCCTGGACCACATCACCTATGACATCCAGTGGACGAAGACCGACGTCGGTGTACCGCGCCCGCCGCATTCCATCTTGTTGTTGACCGACTCCCAGGACGCCGATCGCCATCGACTCGCCGCTCCCCTCGCGACAGCCCTCGAGGACAAAGGGATGAGCGTCACCATCGGCGAGTACCACGACGACTCGATCGCCGCCCTCCTGGACGACTGGCGACACCGGGCCGGCGCCGACCGGACAGCTGTTGCCATGCTCTTCAAAAGCCCCCAACCGGCGTCCGTGGCGACCTCGCACGAAATGCAAGCGGCCGCACACGTGGCACGCCTTCTGGTCTCCGCGCCGCCACAGACACCGGCTCCCCGCCTGTGGCTGGTGACCCGCAATGCCGTCTGCGCAGCACCGGGCGAAGTACCGCATCCCGACCAGGCCTGTCTGCGTGGCCTCATTCGCGCCATGGCCCTTGAGCGCCCCGAACTTCGGGCCTGCCTGGTCGACATCGCCCCGCAGCCCGCCCTGGTGGACGACCTCGTCCAAGAACTCCTGGCCGACGGCGATGCCGACGAGGTCGCCTGGCGTGCCGGAACCCGCCTCGTGGCCCGCCTGTCACCGGCCGACCTGAGCGAACCGTACGACAACGTGCCCTTCGCTCGTCCTGACGGCGCCTACATCCTCACCGGCGGACTCACCGGGCTGGGCCTGGCCACGGCAAGGCAGCTGGCCAAAAACGGAGCAGGCCGTATCGTGCTCAACGGCCGCCGGGCCCCCGATCCGCAGACGGCACAGGCCTTGAGGGACCTGGCCGACCTGGGCACCTCGGTGAGCGTCGTCCAGGGCGATATCGCCGACCCTGGGGTGGCGCAACGCCTGGTGGAGGCCGCTGAGGCCGAAGGCCATGTGCTGCGTGGTGTCGCACACGCCGCCGGCGTCCTTCATGACCGCGTCGTCACCGACCTACAGGCCTGCGACATCGCGGAGGTCTTCAGGCCCAAGGTCATGGGCGCGCTTCAGCTCGAAGCCGCTACAGACGATCACGGCCTCGATTGGTGGCTCTCCTACAGCTCCGCTGCCGCACTGTTCGGTTCGCCCGGGCAGGCGGCCTACGCGGCGGCCAATGCCTGGCTGGACGCCATGGCGCACCAGCGGCGAGCCGCCGGGCGCCCCGCGACCGCCATCGCGTGGGGGCCGTGGGCGCAGGTCGGTGGCGCCCCGGCGGACAACCCGGCACTGCCGCTGGAACCCATCGCCCTGTCCGAGGGGCTGGACGCCCTGCAGGCACTTGTCACCTGCGGGCGGCCCTACACCGGCGTGGTTCACCTCGACGCCCAAAGGGCCCTCCAGGCCTTCCCCGGCCTGCAAGCCCTACCGTTCTTCGCCGACGTGCTCTCGGACGAAGCCGACCTCGGCGAGGACTGGATCGGTCCCGACGGCATCGCCGCACTCGGCGACGCAGCCGCCCCAAGGGTCCTGGAACGGCTGGCCAAACGCACGGCGGCGGTCATGGGATTCGCGGCACACGAGCTGGACGACAACGTTGCGCTGACGGACCTCGGCCTGGATTCCCTGATGACGGTGCGGATCCAGAACGCGGCCCGCCACGACTTCGCGGTGGAAGTGCCCCCGGCGCTTCTGCTGCGCGGAGCCAGTCTGCGCGACCTCGGCGCTGCGGTGCTCAGTGAACTGAAACTCCAGCCTGCGGACCCGGCGTCGCCCACCGATCCGCTGCCCGCGACCCCAGATCAGCCGCGTCCTGCCGCCCAGGACGACTACCCGCCCCTGCCGACGACGATCGGCCACCGAGACGCCGCCGAACGCCTCGTGGCGAGTGTGTGGGGTCACGTTCTGGGGGCCCGCCCCGCCAGCGTCAACGACGACTTCGTCGCGGAATGCGGCGGCCCGCACGCGGTGCACGCCCTCACCGAGGGCATCCGTCGGCGCCTGGGGGACAGGGACTTCGCCCTCACCGAAGAACAGGTCCTGGACGGTCCTACCGTCGCCGCCATCGCAGACCTCATCCGGCCCGCGGTCAACGGCACCGGCAACCGGATCGTACGCACGCTTCGACAAGCCCCGCAGGGCAGCCGCCGCCCGCCCCTGTTCACCTTCCACCCCGCCGGCGGGCCCACGTCGGTCTACCGCCCCCTGGTCCAGCTGCTCCGTGCCGATCAGCCGGTCTACGGATTCGAGCGCATCGAGGAGGCCGCCTCGCTGGAGGAAAGGGCCACCCGGTACCTGGGGATCATCAAAGACCTTCGGCCCGAAGGCCCCTACCATCTGCTGGGCTGGTCCTTCGGAGGCTGCCTGGCCTACGAAGCGGCCTGTCAGCTCCGCGAGCAGGGCCAGGACGTGAGCTACCTCGGACTGATCGACACCATCCTGCCCGCAGCGCTGCCCGGCCTGGACTCACAGATGCTGCTCGAGCGCTTCGGCCGGTTCGTCCAATACATCGAGCAGACCTACGGACACCGTCTGGAGCTTCCCTACGAGGAACTGGCCAACACCCCCGACGAGGAACAGATCGACGTCGTCATGCGGCTGGTGGCCGAGGCAGGCCTCAGCATGAGCCCTGGCATCCTCGAGCATCAGCGGACCTCGTACATCGACGCACGGCTGGGAGAACGCTACCGGCCCAGGCCGTACGAAGGGCACGTGGTGCTCTACCGAGCGCAAGAAGCCCAGCCGCTGACGACGGCCCTGGACCCACGCTATCTGCGCTCCGAGGCGGACCTGGGATGGGCGCCGCTGTGCCCCTCGCTCGAGGTCGTCCCCGTCCAGGGCGATCACCTCTCGCTGATCGACCCGCCCTTCGTCGAAGTCATCGCCGAGCACCTCACCCAAGCCCTCGACGACGCCAGCGGCTGACCGCGACGGGCGACGGGCGTCGGACCGGGCCGATCACAGCCGGCTCATCTGCGGAAGATCTGCAACCGGTCCTCGCCCACCTTCGCCCGAGCCTGCGGGTCCGTCACGCCCTGCCCGGAGCTCGGCGCAAGACACAGCACACCGACCTTGCCGATGTGCTGATTGGTCTGCACGCTCCGGACGGCCGCCCCCACCTCACGCAGCGCGTACGTCTTGGACAGCGCAGGCACTAGATGGCCCAGGCTGAAGAGCCGGTTCACCTCGCACTGCTCGTGCAGGTTGGCGCCGTGGCTCCCGACGATCCGTTTGAGACGCATCCACAGGTAGCGGTTGTCGTAGGTGTGCTCGTATCCGGTGCTGGAGCCGCAGGTGATGACGGTGCCGCCGCGGCGGGCGAGGAAGACCGACGCCCCGAACGTCTTGCGTCCCGTGTGCTCGAACACGATGTGCGGGTCCTCGCCCACTGCGTCGCGGATGGCGGCACCGAGTCTCTTCCACCCGTCCGGCCGCTCGAGTGCGCCCGGGTCGCCGTCTTCGACATCGGAGCGGTTGATGACCGCCTGGCAGCCCAGTGACCGCAACACGGCCGCCTTCTGAGGGGAATTGACCACGCCGACCGGAATACCGCCGCCGTTGAGCACCAGCTGGACGGCGTACGAGCCGAGGCCACCGGTTGCTCCCCACACCAGGACGACATCCCCCTGCTTCATCCGCGCCCCGCGTTCGCTGACCAGCATGCGGTAAGCGGTGCTGGCACACAGGGGGTTGGCGGCGGCTTCCTCCCACGTCAGCAAAGCCGGCTTGGGCATCAGCTGGCTCGCCCGCACGACTGCGTATTGAGCCAGACCGCCGAAGTTCGTCTCGAAGCCCCAAGCCTTCTGCCCGGCTCCCAGCATGCCGTCCCGGTGCGTATCGGGGTCCTGCTCATCGACGTAGGCGGGGGCGACGACCACATGGTCCCCGACTTTCCACTTACGCACCGACGAGCCGGTGCGTACGATCACGCCCGACGCGTCCGATCCCACCACCTGGTAGGGCAGGTCGTGGCGTGACTCCCACCCGCCGGCCTTCCCCATCTGTTTCAGGAACTGAAACGTCGGCAGTGGTTCGAACACGGCCGTCCACACCGTGTTGTAATTGATCGCACTGGCCATGACAGCGACCAAGGCCTCATCGGGGGCCAGTTCCGGCATCGGCACTTCTTCGACGAACAAGGACTTGCGTACGTCCTTGTCCTCGACACCCTCAAACATGTTGACGTCGCAGGCACGCACCATGGCTGCCGTGAAGGATTCGGGGACGGGCAGGGCCTTGAGGTCCTGTGCGTCTGCCCCTGCGATTACAGCCTCCGACAAGGTGCTGTTCATGGATAGCTGGCCTCCTGCCAGATCATCGGAAGGCGACATCTGCCGTCATGGGTCCGGCCGCCCTGGGGCGCCCGGCACCGCAGCTTCTGTGACGTCCGTATCAAGCAAGCTTTGTGACCGCGAACTTCGCAACCGCGCGAGCGTTGCGTGACCCCGTGATCACTAAAGATGCGCAGGTCAGACGTTTGGAGTACTCCGTACACGGAACGCGTCGTCGACCATCGGGAGTAATAGCTGCACGGTGACGGCGAAGGTGGGCGTCGTGACGACAAGCCGTCCCGCCGCCCTTGTGAGGAACGAAACGCCTGCGTCATCGCCTATCGGAGTGCACGCAGCCTCCTGAGATCGGCCGAGCCGAGACCGGCGGTGTCGACGAGGACGTCGATCCGACCGAACCGTTCCCGCACCTCCCAAACGGCGGCGGTGATGTTCGAAGCCTGTGAGCGGCAGCTTCCTGTCTGCCCGACGCCTTGAATCAGCTCCCATAGAGGGACTAGAGAGTCGAATGCCTGCCTGGTGGCGGCTCTGCTCGGCTGCGCTCCCCCTGCTGCACCGCCTCCTGGCTCCGCAGCCCTTTCCGGCAGGGGTGCTCCGGGCGGGGATCTCAGAGGCGTGTCGCTTGGCAGAGAAATCGAACCCGTGACCTAATGTGGGGAGCGGGTCTCCCGGCCCGCGCCCCGGCCGACATGGCCGTGTCCGAGGAGGCTTTTCATGCTGGTGCGCGCGTCCTCGTTCAGCGTCGACCTGGGTGAGAACGGCTACCTCATCGGCTTCACCGACGACGACGCATACCCCGCCGACATGCCCTTCGGATGGCGCTGCGGCCCGGCCGCCGGTGACGCCGACGCCGTCGTCCCGACCACCACCGACACCGGCCCTCTCCACCTGACCGTCCAAATCCACGACGGCCCGCCGCCACCGGAGACCGGCGGCGACTGGGAGCCGGCGGAGGAGATGAGCCTGCGCATCGAAGCGCCCGCACTCCGCCTCGCGCCCCTGGAGCAGGGCGACATCCTGGACGCATGGCCCCAGGACCAGGACCCCCTCGATGCCCCGCCCCCGGACAGCGGAGACCGGGTGCGCATGCGTCTGTACAGCCACGCCGACGACCCCGAACCCGGCATCGGCGACCATGGGGAACGGCACTTGGTCCAGTGCTGGCCCGCACCCCACACGCTCCCCGTCCACCCCGACATCACCGAGGCCGACCGGCAGGCCCGTGACGAGTACGCCGCGGACCAGGCCCTGCCCGTGGACGACTACACCATCCCCTACCCCGACGTTCACCAGTGAGCTGAGTCGGAGATTCGTCGTTGGTTCGGTATGAGTCGTCCAGGCCCGAAGATTCCGCCGATGTCAGTGACTGATGCCCAACGAGTCGTGCTGGAGGGCTGGGTCCCTCGTCGCACGACGGCCCCCGTCTCGCTGACCGAGGGCGCCGACGTGAAGCCGCCGATGGACCCCAACCTCGAGCACGCGGTCCTGACCACGTCCGGCTCCACGCGTGTCAACGGCGTGCCGCTGGAGCCCGGGTCCCCGCCGTAGCGGTGGACGGGCGTCGGCCCGCCGCTGAGGAACCGGCGGGCCGACGCGCGTGTGGGTCAGCGCAGGAGGTAGGCGCGGTCGATGGTCTGCCGCACCTTGTTCCCGTGTTGGTCGGTCAGGTGGACCCGCAGGGACACCGAGCCGGAGCCTCGCGGATGATCCAGGATGAGCAGCCCGTCACCGGCCTCCGTCACCGGCCTCCAGGTGCCAGCCTCGTCATAGGACACCTCGAACTTCAGGGACTGCACACCGCCCGACACCGCCGCGCCCTGGATGGCGTACGGGACCTCGAAGCGGGTGCCCGCGGGAGCGGTACCGTCCGGTGCGAGCCGCGGGGAGAAACGGACGGCGGACAGGGGGAGGCGGCTCTCCCGGCCGTCGGGCACCTGCGCGGAGCGGAAGGTCCACTCTACGGCGACGCGCGTACTCAGGGGGAAAGTCGCGACAGGGCGGGACACCTCTGTGCTCAGGCAGTAGACGCGCTCGTCGGCGGGCAGAGCCAGCGCGTCGGAAGTGGTGAGTGGACGGTCGGAGGTGAAGATCTCCTCGCCGTCCGCCGTGAGGGAGGTGCGGGCTTCAGCGTAGGCGGACTGGCCGGAGTGGCCGGCGCCGTCACCGAACAACGGCAGGTTGGCTCGGAGGGTGTTGTCCTTCCTGATCGCTCCCGTCTGCAGGTGCTGGGGCACGTCCTGCGTGATCAGGATCGGACCGAACACGCCGTGGTTCATCCGAAGCAGGTGGCGGTTGCGGGTGAATGTCATGGGAGCCGTCATCAGGGTGGCGGTCCAGACGGATCCGCCGCCGTCCCTGCCGGGCGCGTACTGGTGGAGGTCGTACTCCCAGCGCACGTCGCTACCGCGCAGCAGGTACTCCGTCCGCCGTGTCGGCAATGCCGTCTCCGGGGTCTCGACACCTGTCCAGCTACGGCCGCTGAGGGTCCACGGCCCGGCGACCAGGATGGCCGTACGCCCCGCGGCGGGCGCTCCCGCCGTTACCGTGACCTCGGAGAGCTGTGAGCGGCGCACCTGTGCGCTGAAGCCGCTGAAGGGCGAGGCCGGACGGTTCCAGGCCAGGCGGTAGGTGGCGGAAGGGCTGCTGAGAACCTCCGCAATCAGCAATGACGCTTCGTCGAGCGGGACTGCCGGACCCTCCCCGGCGAACCGGTACTGCGCCGAGTCGGAGGGAATGCGGTAGGAGCTGCCGTATCCGTAGGGGCCGTTCACTTCGTACATCAGATGCCGTTCGACACTCACGGCTTGTGAGTCCGGGGCGGTGATGTCGATCGGTCCGGCGCTCCGCGCGTCCATCACCACGGTCGCGTCCGCCGTGAGGTCGAAGTGGGGGCGCAACAGCACGGCGGCGCCCCCTTGGCCTTCGGCGCCCGCGAACACGGTGCCCTCCAGCGCGTAACGGCCGCGCGGCAGCCGGACGGTGATCTCGCCGTCCGCGTCCCCGACGGTCCGCCAGACGGAACCGGTCGCCGCCTCCCTCCCCTTGACTCCCGTGTGGGCGAAGCCGGTGGGCGCGCCACCGCTGTCCAGGTGACGGATCGTCAGGTCGTATGACTCGACCTCGCGTTCCGTGCCTAGCGCGGTGCGGGCGACCGGCTTGCCGTCTACGGTGGCGAGCAGAGCGCCACCGAACATTCCGTCGCTGTCCCCGGCCCTGGTGTCCGCGGTCACCGTGACTGCCGCGGTGCCGCCGCCGGGAACGACCAGCCGTGCGGGCGTGACCGTGAACATGGCCTCGGCGGCAGGCTTCCCGTCGATGCCGAAGGCTTGTTCCGAGAGGTCTAGCGTCACGGACTGTGTGCCGGTGTTGTGGTAGGTGACCTCCTTGCTGATCAGCGGATCGTCGCTGTGCGGCCATCGCTGGACACCGAAGTCGAGGGCGGCGGGGACGGTGGTGACGCGCTGTTCCAGAGCGGCCGCCACGTCGATCCGGCCGCTGCCCTGGACGTAGGCGGAGTGGCCGGGAGAAGGCCTCGCCGACGCGGTGAGCGCCGCCTTCAGCCGCTCACCGTCCCAGTCAGGGTGGCGCTGGGCGACGACCGCTGCGGCTCCCGACACATGTGGGGTGGCCATCGAGGTGCCCGACATCGACACGTAGTCGTCCCCGACCGGATCTCCCTCTCTGCCCTCGGCTGCACCGGCCGCCACGATGCCCGTACCCGGAGCGGTCACGTCGGGCTTCAAGGCGCCGCTTGCGGTGGGGCCCTGGCTGGAGAAAGGAGCCAGGGCATCGGCGCGGTTCACAGCGCCCACGGTCAGCGCCGCGGGTGCGCTGCCCGGTGAACCGATGGTGCGCGCTCCGAACTCGCCCTCGTTGCCCGCCGCGACGACGAACAGTGCCCCTGTTTTCGCCGAGAGCGTTTGAACGGCTTCCTCCAGGGGGTCGGTGCCCTCGGTGTCCTCGCCGCCGAGACTGAGGTTGACCACCTCGGCGCCCTGGCCGACGGCCCACTGCATGCCGGCGATGATGTCTGACTCGGTGCCCGAGCCGCCCTCGTCGAGCACCTTGGCGTTCAGCAGCCGCGCCCCGGGGGCCACACCTCGGTGCTCACCAGCCGACGCGGCACCGGAGCCGGCCACAGTGGACGCGACATGGGTGCCGTGGCCGTGACGGTCCACCGCGTCCCGGTCGTCTGAGAAGTTCCGCTCGGCCACGATCCGGTTTTCGAGGTCCGGGTGACTGGTGTCGATCCCGGTGTCGAGCACGGCGACGGTGACTCCCGTGCCGTCGTACCCGGCCTTCCACGCGGTGGGCGCGCCGATCTGCGGCACACTGCGGTCAAGTACGGCGCGTCGCTTCCCGTCCAGCCATATCCGCTGCACGCCGGTCGCTGTCCGCCGTGCCGTGCCGGCCGACTGGTCGGTGAGGGTCTCCCAAAGGTCGGCGGCACCCGACTTGCGCGCGCTGACAGCGGCACCGTTCACAGCGGGCAGTCGGCGTTCGACCGTGGCCCGGGCACGCGCCATTTCGTCCTCGGGAGGTGACGCGCCCCTGCCGTACGTCACGATCAGCGGCAGGTCGGAACGGTGGCGGTCGTCATAGCCCAGGTCGGTCAGACCCGTGATGTCGAACAGCCGGGTGTCGATCCGGCCGCGGGCCAGCAGGAGTTCTGCGTCGGACGGTATGACGCGAAGGTGGCCCTCGGCACGCTGGATCCTGAAAACCACCTTCTCGCGGCCTTGAGCGGGCTCGACCGTCACCTGATCGCGGCTGTCGAGGGTGACGCGGTCGCCGGTCACCAGGGTGACGGTCCGCAGGGCACCCGAGCCATCTGTTCGCGGGGTCGGGTCCGCATGTGCCGGTGGGTTGGGTCCTGCGAGCAGGGCTACGGGCAGGCTCACCGCCAGTGCCGCCAGCGTGATTGTCCTCGTTCTTCTACGCACGGGGAAGCAGCCTCCTTCGAGGGAGTCGGACGGAGCCGTCAGGGCGCGTACCGTCCCGGACCGCTTCCGGTGGTTCGGCGCGAGGCCGGCGGCGCGCGTGTCGGCGCATCGCCCGGGCTTTCCTCCGTCACCTTGAACTGTCCGCTCGGCGACGCTCCTTCCCGTGATCCACGTCACTGCGATGCCTGCCCCGACGTCCGTGCGCACGGGGGCGATGACGGCCGAGGCATGTCGAGGCAGGGGAGGGGCGTCCGGGGAGGAGCCGGCGATCACCGTGCGGTCGCCGGAGGTCCCGACGATGCGACGGCCAGTGCTCCGAGCCAGTGTGCGCAGGGCCGGCTGTACACCGTCCCGGCTGGGGTGGGTGGCCGCGTGGGCGGTGAGGGCGTCGTGGATCATCCGGCCGCCGGCAATGATCTGGCCGTGTTCCTGGCGGACGGCCCGGGTGGCGCTCTGTACGGCGAACCAGGCCGTGGCCGCGATCGAGCAGACGGCCACCAGGACGGAAGTGGCCATCAGACGCGCCAGAAGGCTGCGGCGGAAGGGCACTTTGGGACACATCAGAGTCAACGGCCGCCGTCGTGGCCGGTGCCGGAGGACAGCTTGTAGCCGACGCCGAAGACGGTGACCAAGTGGACCGGGTGCTGTGGATCCGGCTCGACTTTCTTGCGCAGATCGGCGATCAGGGCGACCCGATCGCTGACCTGGCGTACGACGAGGTCGTGTGCGACGAAGACCAGCGCGAGTCCCAGCTCCCGCTGCAACTCACCGAGCAGGCGACCACCTGGGCCTGAGTGGTGACGACGAGCGCGGAGCCCGGCTCGTCGCAGACGATGACGCGCGGGTCGGCCGTGAGTGCCCGCGCGCTGGCACTGGCCGCCGCTGAACTCGTGCGGGTAGCGGACGTAGTGGGCTCGCTGCACAGCCGGGACGCTCCGGCCGCGGCAGCCGGTGGGCGCGCCGCTCTCGATACCGCGCTGGACTCGGGAGCTGCCCGCTGCGCGGATCTCGTCTCGGCGCTCGTTCGCCGGCTGGACGGCCGCGTGGAACAGCCGACGGTCGAACTGCGCGAGTACTCCAGGGAGCGCCCCACCGGGACGAGGAGGGCGACGCTGCCCAGGACCCGCAGCAGTTCGCGCTCCCACCGGCGCGGGGGGTAGCCGACTTTCAAAACACGGCCCCGAGTCATAACAATTCTTATGGCACTCGGTATGTGCCTGGATGACTGGTGATGGATTCTGGGGTTGTCCCCAGCCGCCGGATACCCGGCGGCACGCGGCTCGCCGCGTGACATCCCGTTACCCACGACAAGGTCAGGCACATCCATGTCGAAGATCCTTATGGTCATCTCCGCCGCCACCACCCTGCAACTGGCTGACGGGTCCACTCACCCCACCGGCTTCTGGGCCGAGGAGGTCGCCGCCTCCCACCGCGTGCTCAAGGCCGCCGGCGTGGAGGTGGACATCGCCACCCCGGGCGGCGTGAAGCCCACCGCCGACGCGCTCAGCCTCAGCGAGCAGGGCGGCGTCTCCGACGCGGACGCGGAGGAGTTCGAGGCGTACCTCGTCGGCATCGCGAATGAACTCGCCGCACCGCTGGCCCTCTCCGACGTCACCATCGGCGACTACGACGCGATCTACATCCCGGGCGGGCACGCCCCGATGGCCGATCTCGCTCGGGACGCCGACCTGGGCCGGCTCCTGAACGAAGCAGACGCCCAGGGCAAGACCGTGGCCGCCCTGTGCCACGGTGTCGCCGGTCTGCTGAGCGCGTCCAAGGCTGACGGCAGCTTCACGTTCGCCGGCCGTGACCTGACCTCGTTCACCGACGAGGAGGAGCGCCAGGGCGGCCTCGGCGAGAACACGCCGTTCTTCGTCGAGTCCCGGCTGCGCGAGCGGGGAGCGGTCCCCCGCACGGGTGCCGCCTGGAGCAACACGGTCGTCGTCGACGGCAACCTCATCACGGGCCAGAACCCGCAGTCGAGCACGGCCACGGCCGAGTCCGTCCTCAAGGCCCTCTCCGCCTGAACCAGGGCGCTGAGCCCGATTCGACGGCCGGGAGCCACCGGTGCTCCCGGCCGTCGGATCAGTTCCACCAGCACCGCGCACCCAGCGTCAGTCCCGCCTGCGAAAGAGAGAAGTCCGTGACAATTCCTGTCCTCAACCGGGGCCTTGACCACATCGCCATCCGCGCCTACGACCTGGATGCCTCTGTCGCCTTCTACACCGAGGGGCTCGGTTTCCGCTTCGTCCGGGAGTGGACTCTCGGCGGCGGCGCGACCCGCGTCGTGTTCCTCGATGCCGGTGACGACCGTCTCATCGAGCTGTTCGACGCCGGCTCCACCCCGCCCGGTGGGGCGTCGCAGCCGCTTGATCCCGCGCACCGACCCACCGACGCCGAGCGTGGCCGTGTGGCCGCGCTGGTGCACTTCGCCATCCGTACGGACGACGCCCCCGCCCTCTTCGACCGTGCGCTCGCCGCGGGCGCCCGCCCGTTCGCCGGACCGATGAAAATCACGACCGACGCCCCGAACTCGATGAGCTTCCAGGCCGCTTTCGTCTACGGTCCGAACGATGAGGTGATCGAGTTCATCGACCGGGAGACCGGCGAGGGCAGCCGGCGATGAACGGCGGAGAGCGGGAGCGGCCCGTCCTGGCCGTGGTCACCTCCACCGGGGCGGCGCTGCGTTTCTTCGACGGCCTGACCTATGATCCGCTGGGCGACCTTCCCGTGCCGGCCCAGCCGCACGAGATCGCCGTCGACGCGGGGGCCGGCGTCCTGTACGTCTCGCACACCTACCGTTCCGGGGTCTACACCGACCCGGGCGAGAAGGCCCACGAGATCTCCGTCGTCGACCCTCAGGAGCGCAAGGTCGTAGGGGTGGTGTCGCTCGCACCGGAGGTGGCGCCGCACGGCCTCGCCCTCGACCAGGACCGCGGACTGCTGTACGCGACCGTCGAAGCCGGGGCCGCCGGCGGCGGAGCGATCGCGGTGATCGACACCGCCACCCGCAAGCAGGTGGACCGGATCGAGGTCGGTGCCCGGGGCCCTCACTGGTTCGCCATCACGCCGGACGGCGCAAAAGGCTACGCGACCAACAAGGCCGACCCGTTCATCTCCGTGATCGACCTCGCCGAACGGACCCTGGCCGGGCGGATCCCCGCACCGTACGGCACGGAGGAGATCACGGTCTCGCCTGACGGCCACCGCGCCTACGCGGCCGGCATGGCACTGCACCGCTACGACGCACACGCCTCCGCCCCGGCCCCGCTGCTCGTCATCGACACCGCCAGTGACTTTGTCGTCGCACACGTCCCCCTGGCCGCTCCCGGATGCCCGGTGCACGTCGCCGCGGACGGCCGTGTCCTGATCGGCCTGGCACCCACCGGCCCCGGGGGAGAGCCGGAGGCCGGGCAGCTGACGGTCCTGTCCGCCGACGGGCTCGCCCCGCTGGTCACCGTGCCCGTGGGCCGAGCCCCGATCACTATCCGCACCACCCCGGACGGCGACCGCGCGTTCGTCGCCAACCTCCGCTCGGGCACCGTGCACGTCGTCGATCTCGCCGATGGCTCCGTGGGCACGGTCCTGGACATCGACCCGGGCGACCCCGACACCACGCAAGGTGCCCACGGCATCGCTTACCTCCCCTGACGCGCCCGCAACTCTCACCGAACGGAGCACGCTTCGATGACTCGCAGTCCCCCAGGAGACCTTCCGTGACCACGTCCGGGCGCTCGACTCCGGCGACCTCCACGCGATCGCCGCCGACTTCACACCCGACGCCGTCTTCGTCACTCCTGGCGGCATCCTGCACGGACGCGACGGTGTCCAGCAGGGCATCGGCGTCGTCCTGGCCGATCTCCCGGACGCGCAGTGGAGCCAAGGGGTGGGACGCCTCCGGTGCGTGGAGCGAACCGGCCGACGCCGCGCACCCCCGCCCGGCGCCGCTCTTCCCCGACGACGTCCCGTTCCTCGAACGGGCAGCGACCGCGGGCGAAGCGTGCCTCGAGGACGGCGTGGACACCCTCGTCTTCCGCGACGGCCTCATCCGCGCCCAGACGTCCGCTACACCCCTGCTGACCGACCCTGCGGCCTGACGGCCCTGCGGCCCGGCGCCGACGATCGAGACGCCGGGCCACCACCGGCCACACAGCACGGACACCGGGCGCGGCTTGCGTACGAGTGAACCGCACCTTTTCACGTACCGGAAGGACGGCCAGATGACGCAACGACCGGCCTCCCCGATCCCGACGCCCACGCCCCTCGAGGCGTCACACTCGTCATCAGCTGGGCCGTCGACGCAGGCAAGGAAGAGCGGTTCGACACCCTCACTCACGAGATCGCGGCCCACGCGCGCCAGTTCTGCGGCCACGAGGGCATCACGCAGTTGCGCCCTCCTACAGGCCGGGGGATCTACCACAGCCTCCTTCGCTTCACCGACGAAGAACGTCCCACGCAGTGGGTCCGCCTGCCGCAGCGTCAGAAATGGCTCCATCGCCTCCACGACATCGCTCACGAAGTGTCCGCATCACCCCGCAGACCACGGGAACCGACCTGGTTCAGCCTGCCCGACCAATCGGTCGAGGCGCCACCAAAGTGGAAGGCGACGCTCGTGACGATGCTCGGCGCCCACCCCGTAGCCTTCGGCATCACCTGGTCCTCGCCCCACAGATCACAGACTGGCCCCTACCCCTGCGCGCGCCGGCCTTCCCTCTCGTGGCGACCCGCTGCCGACCTTCCTGATCATGCCCTTCCTCAGCAGGCTCTTCCGGAACTGGCTCTGTCCGGACGCCCACCGCTGACAAGAACAACCCACACCCACCACGGGCAGCGGGAGGTCGTCCCTACACTGAGCTGCCGCACCTCGCGCACCGGTGGCGGGCGCCCCGAGCAACGAAAGAGGGAAGAAAGCGTGCCGAGCCTGGACCTGCTGGCCACATTCCTGGAGATTTACCGGGCAGGCTCCCTCTCCGCAGCCGCACAAAGGCTGGGCGTGACCCAGCCCGCCGTCACCGGCCAGCTCGCCCGCCTGGAGGACCAGATCGGGGAGCCGCTCTTCATCCGCTCCCGCAAGGGCGTCACCCCCACACCGCGCGCCGCGGCCCTCGCGACCCGCGTGAGCCTGCACCTGGACGGCCTTCGTGACGCCCTGGGCTCCACGGAGGCCGAGCCGGCACTGCGCGGAACGGTACGCATCGGTGGCGCGGCCGAGATCATGACCCTCCGGGTACTGCCCGCGCTCGCCCCGCTCACCGGCCGCGGACTGCACCTGCGTGCGGCGTTCGGCCTGGCCCAGGATCTCCTCACCGAACTGGCCGCAGACCGGCTCGACCTGGTCGTCTCCGCCATCCGGCCCCCACGCCAGGAGCTCTTCGCCGTCCCCCTGGTCGACGAGGAGTTCCTCCTCGTCGGCCCGCCGTCCATGGCCCGCACCGTGGACGACGACCGGCTGCGCACCGCCCCGGCCGACGCCCTGGCCGCATTGCCTCTGGTCGCCTACGGAGAAGAGTTGCCGATCCTGCGCCGTTACTGGCGCAGCGAGTTCGGTCACCGCCCCCCCAACCCCGTCGCGCTCGTCGCCCCCGACCTGCGTGCGGTCCTGGCGGCCGTCGAAGCGGGCGCCGGGATCTCCGCGCTACCGCGCTACGTGGCCGAACCCGCCTTGGCCGCAGGCCGCATCACTCAGCTCCACCGCCCCGAGGCGCCTCCGCTCAACACCATCTACCTCGCGGTACGCCGCGGCGCGCCGACCAACCCGGCCCTCACCGTCGTGCGCGAGCGGCTCACTGACGCGGCAGCTGGTTGGGGAGGGCTCTGAGTCGACGGTGGCGCTGGACCCGCGTCACGGCGTGAGGGAGGTGAGGGTGCCTCCTTCGACCTTCAGGGCCGCACCCGTGGTCGCCGAGGCGCGGACGGAGCTGGTGAACAGGATCAGATCGGCGACCTCGGACGGCTGGATAAGGCGCTGGATCAGCGACGTCGGCCGGAACCGGGCGATGAACTCGCGCTGCGCGGCGTCGAAGGTCTCCGCCTCGGGGATGAGGGCGGTGATGTACTCCTCGATGCCTTCCGTGTGCGTGGGGCCGGGAAGTACGGAGTTGACGGTGACACCGGTGCCGGCGGCGGCCTTGGCCAGGCCGCTGGCAACTGCCAGCAGGGCCGTCTTGGTCATGCCGTAGTGGACCATGTCGAGCGGTGTGTCGATGGCCGTCTCGCTCGAGACGAACACGATGCGGCCGAACCCACGCTCCATCATCCCGGGCATGTACTGGCGCGCGAGCCGGACACCGCTGAGGACGTTGACCTCGAAGAAGCGACGCCACTCCTCGTCCTGGATCTCCAGGACCGGGGTGGAAGCGAAGATGCCGGTGTTGTTGACCAGGACGTCAATCGCAGGTATCGCCTCCAGAAGCGTCTGAGCGCCCTCGGCGGTGGAGACGTCGGCGGCGACGGTGACGATATCCGCACCCGGCACCCGGGCGCGCATGCCGTCGGCGGCCGCCTTGAGCCGGGCCTCGTCGCGCCCGTTGAGAACGGTGCGGGCCCCCGCCCGGGCGAAGGCCTCCGCGGTGGCCAGGCCGATGCCCAGCGTCGAGCCGGTGACCAGGACGGTACGGCCGGTGAAGTCGATGTGCATGAGTCTTCCCTTGGTAGTGCGGCGCCCCGAACCAGCAGCGCTGCGCTCGGCGACCCGACCGATGAGACGGATCGTTCTCTTCGAGGATGAGACGGAACGTTCTCTCTGTCAAGCGGTTGCTGAAAAGAACGATCCGTCTCATAATGGGTGGCGAAGACTTGCGCTCACCGAACAGGAGGCACCAGGTGCGACGATCGGCCGACGAGACGCGCCGGCACATACTGGACGTGGCCGGCAACCTGTTCTACTCCCGTGGTGTCCGCGCGGTCGGCATGGACCTGGTGATCGGCACGGCAGGCGTGGCCAACGCCACCCTCTACCGCCAGTTCGCCAACAAGGACGAACTGGTCACCGCCTACCTGGTCACCCGCAACGCGCACTGGTGGGAGCGGCTCCGCGAGGCGGCGGCAGCGGCGCCGGATCCCCGTGCCCGCATCAAGGCCCTGTTCGACCTCACCCGTCAGGACATGGGCACGCCCGGCTACCGAGGCTGCGCCACACTCAATATCACCAGCGAGTTCCCCGACACGGACCATCCCGCCCACGCCGCAGCCGTCGCGCACAAGGCCGAGGTGCAGAGCTGGATCAGCGATCAGCTCCGCGCAGCAGGCGACGCGGACGCCGACGACACCGCCGGCAAGCTCCTGGTCATCCTCGACGGCGCCCAAGTCCTCGCGGCGGCCATGGCGACCGACGCCCCCGGCGACCACATGATCCAGCTGGCGGAACAGCTCCTCGACGCGCGGCTGCCCGCACCTCGGTGATGGATGACGGCCGTCATCACTTCGGTCGGCGGTGCGGAAGGCGAGACGGCGGGTACTACGCCGCCATCCACGCTGCTCTGCCCATGAGCCTGAACGTCACCGCCGCCATCGCAGCGACCTTGAGTGCGCCGACCCGTCGTAGACTCACCCTCCCGGAGACCGGAGGCGTGGAGGCGCCGGCGAGGCCGACTTGGCCAGCACCGACCGCATTCGTTCGGTCCGCTGGCTGTACCGCCGGGTCAGGCCCGCGACCTGCTCGACGAACGTACGCCGCTCGCAGGTGACCCCTTCGCAAGTGAAGTGCCGGACACGAAGCCGCAGCACTACCCGCCGTCCCGCCACAGGAAGGTCACCCGTCGGCCGGGTGCCGTCCGTAGTGAACGGCGAGGGCAGCCGCGGGTCCACCTCGACGTGGGGGAGGTCGACCAGCCAGCTCCCGGGGTGTGCCGCGGCGCTTCGGCGTTTCGGTCTGGTCAGTCCAGGCATACGACCGCAGCGTTGGCGGCGATTCCCTGCTGACGAAGTGCTCGATCAGACCGGAGAGCATGACGCGTGCAACCTCATGCGGCGCAAAGCTCGCTCCCCGAAGGATCCGCCATCGGCGGCACGTGCGCCGTGCACTTCGGTGCTGACCGCGATCAGCCGGTCGCCCGGTTCGAGCTGGAACGACGTCTGCTCCTGGTGGCCCTGCTGGATCACCCGGAGCGGGCCCGTGAACTGCGTCGGTGCCCGGAGCGCATCCCGGGCGCCGCGGAGGAGTTCCTGCGCTACGACGCACCGGTGGAGGGCATCCCCACCCGCTTCGCCACCGAGTGCTTCACCCTTGGTGGAGCGCTTGTCGAGGCGGGCGACACCGTTACCGTGGCGCCAACCCCCGCGGGCCCGGACGCCCCAGTCGAGGCGGACGGCGACCCCAACCGGCTGGACGTCCTTCGCGACTTCGCACGCCACGTGTCCTTCGGCCACGGCATCCACTACTGCATCGGGGCACCGCTGACCCGCCTGGAGGCGACGATCGCACTGCGGGCCTGCTGACAGGCCTGCCGGAGATGGCGTGGGCCCGACCGACGGAGGGCGTCACCTGGCTGCCCGTCGGCATCACCCGGGGACCGGTCCGCCTGCCCGTCACGTTCACACCGGAGAAGGGCCCTGGCGTGGCGGGATCCGGCCTTACCTGGTCGGCGCAACGCCGTGAGCTGTGGGGCAGCGCGCCACAGCTCACGCGTAGACGCCTTGCAGACGGGTCGTAGACGCACCTGGCCGAGGATTCCGACAGCGAGCCACGCACATTCGTCGCGACGACGAGACAGGCATACACGCGGGGTATCGAAATGCTGGGGAGAACGACCGTGGGGGGCGATGACAAGGTGGGCGACCGATCAGAGGTCGGACCCGGAGCGGCGGGGCTGCTGGGCCGCAGTGGGGAGAGCGCCGCACTGCGGGCGCTCGTCGTGCGGGCCTGCGCCGGCAGCGGCGGCGTCCTCGTACTGCACGGCGAGGGAGGCATCGGCAAGACCACGCTGCTCGACAGCGTGCACACCGAGTACCGGACACTGCAGGTCGTGCGCGTGGAGAACACACAGACCGAAACCGAGCTGTCCTTCGCCGGACTCCAGCGCCTGACCGGTCCTTTGATCCGCCATTTCGGCGGCCTGCCACAGCCGCAGCGCGACGCGCTGGGCGTGGCGCTGGGACGCCGCTCGGGCCCGGCCCCCGACCCGCTGCACCTAGGGCTGGCCGTCCTCGGCCTGTTGTCGGCCGCAGCCGAGGAACAGCCGGTCCTCTGCCTCGTCGACGACGCGCAGTGGATGGACCGCAGCTCGCTCGCCGTGCTCGCCTTCGCGGCCCGGCGTATCGCCGCCCAGCGCATTGCCGTCCTTGTCGCCGCCGAGGACATCGACCGCCTCGGGGAACTGAGCGGACTGCCAGCACGTGCCGTCGGGCCGCTCGGTGACCGGCACGCACGGGAACTGCTGGACAGCACCGTCCGCGCCCCGCTCGACCAGCGGGTGCGTGAGCGTGTCCTGACGGAGGCACACGGGAATCCATTGGCCCTGCTCCACCTGCCCCGCTGGATCGGACCGACGGAGATGGCGGCCAGGTCGACCGACGGGGGCCGGGGAGGACCGAAGCGGCTGGAGGAGTCCTTCCGTATCCGCTTGTCCCAGCTCCCCACCGACACGCAGCTGCTGCTGCTCCTGGCGGCGGCGGAACCCGACGGTAATCCTCTCGTGGTCCGCCGGGCTGCGGCGCGGCTGGCCATCGGCCCCGACGCCGCGGCGGTCGCGCAGTCCGCGGGCATCCTCGACACCAGCGCGCGGATGTCATTCCGCCACCCGCTCCTACGGTCCATGGTCTATGCGGCGGCTTCCTCGACCGAGCGGCGGCGCGCGCACGCCGCCCTGGCCGAGTGCTGTGACGCCGGGCAGGATCCCGACCGTCACGCCTGGCATCTGGGGCAGGCCGCCGCAGGCTTCGACGAGGAGGTGGCCGGCCGCCTGGAGGAGGCCGCGCGCAGGGCGGCGCGGGGCGCCGGGGCGGCCGCCGCCTGCGGGTTCTGGGAACTGGCCGCCGCCCTCACGGCGGATCGCCGGACCAGGGCGTCGCGGCTGCTGTCGGCGGCGTGCGCCAAGCGGGAGACCGGCGCGTTCCGCCAGGCACTCGCTATTCTGGCCTCCCTCAGACACGAACCAATGCCCGATGCCGATCACGCCCGGGTGGTCGTGCTGCACGCGCGCACGGTGTACGCCGTCCAGCGCGACGAGGAGGCGGTGCGCCTGCTGGTGGACGCGGCACGTCTGGTGGCGGACCAGGATCCCGCCGCTGCTCGGCGCGTCCTGCTTGACGCGTTCGCGGCCGTCGCTTTCTCCGGACGGCATCTCTCCCAGGAGAGGGTCGCGGACATCGTTGTCGAGGCCCGGCGGATATGCCCGAACATGGACGTGGACGTGGACGTGGACGTGGACGTGGACGTGGACGTGGACGTGGACGTGGGCTTGGACGTGGACGTGGACAGGGGCCCGAACGTGGACGTGGACGGGGGCCCGGCAGCGTCCCAGGACAAGGGCGGCTCCGACGCTGCCGGAAACCCGGTTGCCACTGGCAGCCCGGCCGCCGACGGCAGTCCGGACGGTCTGGTAGGCCTTGTGCTGCGGGCCCAGATCGCCTCGCTCTCCGAGGGGCCCGCAGTCGCCGCACCTCTGATGGCCCGGGCGCTGCACGGATGTCTGGCCGACCCCCGTGCCGCGGCGCTGGACGCCCCGAACTTGGCACGCCTAGCCAGCGACGCCGCTTTGTACGTGGGTGACGCGCGGGCGTGGCAGCGGCTGGTGGGCAGGCAGGTACAGAGCGCGCGAGCGAGCCGAGACCACGTCGCACTGCCCATCGCGCTGAACCACCAGGCCATGGTGGACCTGTACTTCGGCCGCCTGGACGACGCGGCGAAGCGGGTGGCGGAGGCCCACGGAATCACCGAGACCCTCGGGATGGCGCCGCTGCGTTACGCGGATCTCGCGTTGGCCGCGTGGCGGGGCGACGAGGTGGCCGGTGTCCCGCTCATCGATCTCGCGGAGCGCGAGGCCGGTGAGCGCCGGGAGGGACGGCTGCTGACGGCCACGGAATACGCGCGTGCCGTCCTGCACAACGGAGCGGGCCGGCCGGAGGCGGCGCTCGCGGCCGTGGGGGAGCCGTACGACGGTGCCGGAGCGGGCTACCGGGTCCTGCTGGCGGCGGAGTGTGCCGAGGCCGCCGTGGCCTGCGGGCAGACGCCGTCGGCCCGATCCGCCCGCGAGGTGCTCCGGGAGAACGCCCTGGCGTGCGGCACCCCATGGGCCGAAGGGCTGTATCTGCAGACCCAGGCGCTGCTCCAGGACGGCGCCGAGAAGGAGGAGTCGTACCGGCGGGCCGCCGAGGAACTGACCCGGGCCGGTGCCGTGCTGCAGGCGGCCCGAGTTCACCTGTTGTGGGGCGAGTGGCTACTGAAGACCGGGCGTCGCACTCAGGCGCGCCAACCGCTGAGGCAGGCATGGACGGTGTTCTCCGGCGCTGGCGCGAGGGCCTTCCGGACCAGGGCCGCCATCAAGCTCGGCGCGGCCGGCGAGCGGTCCGTGCGGCCCAGTAGGGGCGTGCACGCACTGACGGCCCAGGAGTTGCGCGTGGCGCGCATGGTGGCGTCGGGGGAGACCTCACGTGAGATCGGCGCGGCCCTCTTTGTCAGTCCCCGCACGGTGGACGCTCACGTCCGCAGCATCCTGCGCAAGCTCGACATCCTCTCGCGGCGTCAGCTCCGTCACGTGGAAGGGTTGCGGGCGGCCGACCGCAGCGAGGTGTGACAACGCGGCTGAACCGCGCCAGAGGCAGCTGCGGTCCTGCGGGGGCCGCCACCGGCCGCTGGCCTGACCGACATGTCACGCGGTACGCCGGGTGCCCGGGTGCGCGGCACCCGGTCCGAGGCCCCCGGCACCGCTGTTCCCGGGAGCACCACGGCCTTCCCCCCGTACGCCGGCAGGCGACGCTCGACCGGCATCCCGCCGACGCCTCGGAGCGTCCGGTGGCAGAGGCGGGCAGGAGGAGCGAGGGAGTGAACGCCTCGACCGCGGTGCGTCTCGTTGGCGTGTCCGTCCTGCTGGCCGCCCTCGTGGGCTCCGCCGTCCGGCGGGAGACCGCTTCCGCTCCGTCCCCGGCCGTCGCCTCCCACGCCCGGCGACAACGCCGGCAACCGGACCCCGGCGTCCCACGCCTTGTACCACGAGCACATGGTCCTGTATCGGGAAACTGATCGTCGCACCAGGGGCCGTGCGACCGCGAGCGGCGACCGAGCCGACAGCGCACAGTGACTCAGATTGCCGTGGACCGCGGCGAAGCGCCCTGGTGCGCTTCGGGAGGATCCGACAGGCTCTTCAGCAAGCAGCACCCGACCGCAGGCGGCGAGCGGCTCTCGCCGTTCACCTCGCACGGGGGCGGCGCCGTTGGAATCGCGGTTGTCACTCAGAACCCGGAAGGCGGACCGTCGGCGTCCTCCGGGGCAGGTGACCGCGCTGCCCGCCCGCCGGGGGCGACGGCTCGCTCTCCCGAGACCGGCCGAGGTCCACGGACGACTTCCAGGCGGCCAGCAGGCGCAGGGCCGTCTCGTCCGCGGACCCGGACTGCGTCGTGTAGACGAAGAGGGTCTGGTCCTCCCGTCCGGCCAGGGCCATGGCCTGTTAGGAGACGGTGAGGTCGCCGACGACCGGGTGGTGGTACGCCTTGGTGCCCCAGGTCCGCTCGACCACCCGCCGGTCGGCCCAAAGGGCGCGGAAGTCAGCGCTCTGCACCGACCGCTCACCGATCAGGTCAGCGAGTTCCCGGTCGGCGGGCCGCCGTCCCGCTTCCATGCGGAGCATCGCGGCGGTGTCGGCGGCGACCGTGTCCCAGTCCCCGTACAGTTCTCGGGCGTAGGGGTCGAGGAAGACGAACCGGGCCGGGTTGCGCCCCCGGGGAGCGAGCGCGGCGAAGTCGGTGATCAGCGCGTACGCGAGGCGGTTGCCCGCCAGGACGTCCGTGTGGCGGCCCAGTACGAAGGCGGGACTGTAGGCCCTGTCCAGCGTCTCCAGGAGCCGGTACGTCGTGGGGTCGACCTGTTGCAGCGCTCGGCCGGGCTCTTCGTGGCGCGGCCGGTGGTCGCCGGCGAGGTCGAAGAGGTGGGCGCGCTCGGCGCCGTCGAGTCGCAGGGCGGCGGCCAGCGAGTCCAGCACCGCGTGGGAGGCCGTACGGCTGCGGCCCTGCTCCAGCCGTGTGTAGTAGTCGACGCTCATGCCGGCGAGCTGGGCCAGCTCTTCACGCCGCAGACCGGACACCCGCCGGCGCCCGGTACGGGGCACACCGACCTCGTCCGGGACGAGCCGGGAACGGCATGACCTCAGGAACTCTCCGAGAGTGACGAGTTGATCCATGGGCTCCATGGTGCGCACCGGGCGGAGCGGTGGGCGAGCTGTGAGGGTGGCCGTGTTGTTCCTGTCCTGCCGCTGGTCCGGGCGGTTCCTGGGAGCGGTACTCCCAGGTACACGGCGGCCTGGTGCGGGGGTGCGGCGCGCGGCGACGGTGGGTGCAGCGCCGGGCCGTTCGGGGCCGGCGGTGTCCCTCCTGACGATGTGGGTGTGTGCCATGTACTTCGACGATTCCGTACGCAAGGGTCTGCTGGACCGGCTGCTTTCCTCGGCCGGCGACCGTGACCGGCGTGTCCTGCTCACGGGTGCCACGGTGGTCACGATGGATCCGACGCTGGGCGTGCTGCCCAGCGGCGACGTGCTGATCGAGGGCGAGGTGATCGCCGCGGTGGGCGCGGACCTGCGGGCGCAGGGCGCCGCGACGGACGCGGTGGTGATCGACGCGTCGGGCTGCGTCGTGGCGCCGGGGTTCGTGGACACGCACCGGCACGCCTGGGAGACGCAGCTGCGCCGCGTCATGCCGGACGTGGACGACCTGGGCGGCTACGTCACCACGACCCTCTTGGGATACGCGCCGGTGTACCGCCCGCACGACATGTACGTGGGCACCCGGCTGGCGGCCCTCACGGCGCTCGACAGCGGCATCACCACGATGCTCGACTTCTCCCACAACTCCCGTACGGCCGCGCACTCCGACGCGGCGGTGCAGGCGCTGGCGGACTCCGGGATCCGGGGCGTGCACGCGGCGATGGCCCCGCACTTCGGCGACTGGGACAAGCAGTGGCCCACGGACGTGGCGCGGCTGCGGAAGGAGTACGGCAGCGGTCTGCTCACCTTTCGCATCGCCACGCTGGCGACGGGCGAGATCGCCGGCCCGGAGCTGGAGTACGGGCCGCGGCTGGCCGCGGCGGCCCGCGAGCTGGGCGTCGGGGTGAGCGTGGACGCGGTCTTCGGACTGCCGTCGTCGCGGGCGATCCTGGAGTGGGAGCGGCAGGGGCTTCTGGGCCCGGACCTGACGCTGATCCACTCCACCGGCCTGACCCCGGACGCCTGGCGGGCCATCGGCGACAGCGGGACGACGATCGCGCTGGCGCCGACGTCAGACGCGCAGATCGGCCTGGAGTCGGCGATCCCGGCGGTGGACGAGGCGCTGGCGGTGGGGGTGCGGCCGGGGCTGAGCATCGACGTGGAGGTCGCCCTGGCCAGCGACATGTTCACGCAGATGCGGGCCCTGCACGCCATCCAGCGGATGCGGGCGGTCAACGCCGCCTACGGCACCGATGCCGAACCGCGCCGGATCAGCACCCTCGACGTACTGGACTTCGCCGCTCTGCAGGGGGCCCGGACGAACGGGCTGGGCGAAGTGACCGGTTCGCTGACGCCGGGCAAGCAGGCCGACGTGCTGGTCGTGCGTGCCGAGGACATCAACAACATGCCGCTGAACGACGCGGTGGGCACGCTGGTGCTGGGGGCCGACGCCCGCAACGTCGACACCGTCTTCGTCGCCGGGCAGGTCCGCAAGTGGGACGGGCGCCTGCTCGACGTCGACCTCGCCGCCCTGCGCGACGACGTCGCCGCCTCCCGTGACCACATCCTCGACGCCGGCACTACCGCCTGACCCTCGCACCCGTGCACGGGCGGGCGCGGTGACCGGCCCGATGATCCGCGCGCGTACCGCCCATCGGTGAAACCCGCCGATGCGGGCACGGCCGGTGGACCGCAGGATGGCCGGTGTGAGGGGCCACGACGCGAGCCGCCGCCGTACCGGTTCACCTGTGGTACCTCAGCCCGGCCGACCGGCCGGCGCGAAAGCACCGGGTCGGCCGACCTCCCCCGATCGGTCGGCCCGGCCCGGCGCCCGCCGGGTCCGGTGACAGTGACATCGGACCCGGCGGGCGCCGGGGGGTCGCCTTCCGGCTGCACGGCAGCGTGTGCGCGGGCTCAGCGCTCCCGGCCGCGGGCCTTGAGACGGGCCTCGGGCAGATCCGGGGCGGGGGTGGGATCCCCGTCGAAGCCGTGGACGGTGCCGAAGCGCCGCCCGGCGTTCCAGTCCGCACGGGCCTCGGCGATCTCCTCACCGCTGCGGCCGATGAAGTTCCACCACATGACGATCTTCTCGTCGAACGGCTCACCGCCCAGGAGCAGCAGGTGGCTGTCGGCGGCGGCCCGCAGGGGAAGCTCCCGGCGGCCGCACCCCAGGTACAGCATGGACCCGGGATCCAGCGACACGCCGTCGACGTGTGTGGAGCCGGACATGGTCAGCACCGCGTACTCGAAGTCGGGTTCCAGCGGCAGTTTCACGTCCGTGCCAGCGACCAGGGAGAGGTCCGCCCCGACCAGGGGCGAGTAGGTGGTGCCGGGCGAGGCGGCGCCGTCGATCTCGCCGAGGACGACGGTGGCCCGCAGCCCGGCACGCGAGGTGACCAGCGGTAGGTCGGTGTGGTGCTCGAAGGCGGGGGAGACGTGGCGGTGCGCGTCGGGGAGGGCGACCCAGAGCTGGGCCCCGTGCAGCAGTGGCGCGTGCGCGAGGGGGGACTGCTCGGCGTGGGCGATGGCCCGGCCCGCGGTCATCAGTCCGAGCTCGCGGGGGCGGATGGTTTGCAGGCTGCCGACACTGTCGCGGTGCAGGACGTCCCCGTCGTGCAGCCAGCTGACGGTCTGCAGGCCGGTGTGCGGATGGGGCGGGACCCACATGCCGGGCTCGTCGGCGATGTCGTCGGGTCCGTAGTGGTCGACGAAGCACCAGGCACCGACCATCCTGCGCCCGAGGTTGGGCAGCAGCCGGCGTACGACGGTGCTTTCGCCGAGCGGGGTGATCCGGGGCTGGAGCAGTTCGTGGACGGGGCGGGCGGAGATCTCGTCGCGGCCTCCCCGGCGCAGGACGGGCGGCGCGGTGTCGAGGTTGCTCACCGCGTCACAGCCCGAACCGGGCGCGGTCCTGCCGCGGGACCAGCTCGGCGTAGTCCGGGTGCCTGGTGATCCAGCCACGGACGAAGGGGCAGTAGGGCAGCACCTTGAGGCCGCGCTCCCGGGCCGCGTCGAGGGCGCCGTTGATGAGCAGGCCGGCGAGGCCGCGGCCCCCGAACCGCTTGTCGATCTCGGTGTGCAGAAAGGCGATCTCGTCCTTGTACGCGTGGTACTGGGCGAAACCGGCCAGGTCCGCGCCCTCGTGGATCTCGAAGCGGGACTGGGACGGGTTGTCGGTCACGGTCACCTGCGGGTCCATGGAGTCTCCTGTGCCTGGTGGTGGCTGCGGACGGGCGGGCCGCTGCCGGCCGCGCACTTCCCTTCCCAGTTTTGATGACATATCAATAAAACCGGGGTGTCGGACATGGTCTTTCTAGCGGCGGGTGGCGGTCCGACGCGCCAGCAGGCCGATCAGATAGGCGTTCACCAGTGCGCAGGCCGCGATCAGCAGGGTGAACGGCAGCACCTCGAAAGCGCCGGCCAGCAGTACCACGACGCTGACCGGCGCGGTCGCCGCGACGGGGTAGATGCCGGCGAAGGAGGAGTCCGCCTGTGCGACGAACGCCGCGTCCACGTGCGCCCATGCCAAAGTGGCGGCGACGACGGCCAGGTAGATGCGCGAGGCCCGGCTGCCGGTGGTGGTGCGGAACAGGGACCGGGACGTGGCGGCGATGCTCATGGTGCCCTTCGGGGTGCGGAGGTGGGGGTCGGACTGTGTGCGGCTGCATCGACCCTGGCACGGCACACCGCCGCCGCGCGTCGGCGGCAACTGCCTACCTCGCGGCCGGGTGCTTCTCGGGTGGTGCTGTCCTAGGCGGGTTTCGGGCGGCGACGGCGACGTGGTTGCCGTCCTTGAGCGGCGATGAGGAAAACCTTCCGTGGGCCCCGGGCCGGGGTCTGTCGCTCGTTACGTCAACGAGTCCGTTCGGCGGCCCCGCAGGGATGAAGGCCAAGCTCTTCCTGGGACTGCCGCCCCCGGAAACGGACGGCCTCTCCGGCAATCCATGGTATGATGACGTGTCAACAATGTGATAGTCTCGGCTCATGCGCGAACCGTCATGGCTGAGCCCCGTAGAGGCCGACGTATGGGCGAAATACCGGCGCCTGCGCCGCGAACTGCACCGGGCCCAGGAGCAGCAGCTCCTGCGCGACTCGGGCCTGTCAGCGGCGGACTACGCCCTGCTGGCCCCGCTGTCCGAGGCGGCGGAGGGTCTGCTGCGGGCCAAGGACCTCGGGGCCGAGGTGGACTGGGAGCGCAGCCGTCTGTCGCACCAGATCAGCCGGATGGAGAAGCGCGGTCTCGTCACACGCGAGGCGTGCGCGGAGGACGCCCGCGGTTCCATGGTCCGGCTCACGCCGGCCGGGCGGAAGGCCATCGAGGAAGCAGCGCCCCGACATGCCGCGACGGTGCGGCGGCTCTTCTTCGACCCCTTCACGGACCAGGAGGTCCGCCTCTTCGGCGAGTTCCTCGACCGCGTCCTGACGCAGGTCGACGCGGAGGCGGCGGACCCGTCCTGAGCGCCGCCCGCCGCTGAACCTGGGTGGGGTGCACCCAGGAAACCCGCGGCCTGGTGCCTGCCGGTGCCGCGGGCGACCGTGGATGCCATGAACACCAACGACACCTCTTCCCCCGCCCCGCACCCCTACGTCGGGATGTGGGTCACCGCCGACGGACACATCCGTCAGGAACTGCTGCCCGACGGCCGTTACGACGAGGCCCGCGGCACCCGGCGCAGTGCGTACACCGGCAGCTACACCGTCACCGGCGACCACATCGACTACGTCGACGACACCGGCTTCACCGCCACCGGAGACGTCCGCGACGGCGTCCTGTACCACGAACACCTGGTCCTGTACCGCGAGGACGAGGTCCCAGTCCGCGACCGCCGCTGACCAGGCTGTCCTGCCCGGCACACGGGCAGGACAGCCTCCCTTCTCCTTCCGCCTCGTCCGCCCCCGAACCTTGGAAGGCACACGGACATGGAGAGCCTGGAACTGGTCGTCGCCGTCGCCGCGGCCGTGCTCGTCACCGGATGGACCGCCCGCCGCACCGGCCTGAGCGAACCCCTGCTCTTGCTGGGCGCGGGCTGCCTCCTGGGCCTGACGCCGGCGTTCGACACCATCACCCTCTCGCCCGAAGTGGTGCTGCTGCTGTTCCTGCCCGCCCTGCTGTACTGGGAGGCGCTGACCTCCTCGGTGCGGGAGATCCGCCACAACCTGCGCACCATCGCCCTCCAGTCCACCGTGCTGGTCCTGGTCACCGCGCTGGCTGTGGCGGCCGTGGCCCACGCCTTCGGCTACCCCTGGCCCCTGGCCCTCGTGCTCGGCGCGGTGCTCGCGCCGACCGACGCCGCCGCCGTCGCCGCCGTGGCCCGCGCCATGCCCCGGCGCATCCTGACCGTACTGCGCACCGAGAGCCTCCTCAACGACGGCACGGCTCTGGTACTGCTCGCCGTCGCCATCGAGGTGGCCGCCGAGGACGCCCCCTTCAGCTGGGTGGGGACCTCCCTGCGTTTCGTCGAGTCCTACGCCGGCGGCATCGCCGTCGGTGCCGCCGCCGCCCTGCTGCTCAGGCTGGTCCGGCGCCGGCTCGGCGACCCGCTGCTGCACAGCGTCCTCAGCGTCGCCACCCCGTTCCTCGCCTTCCTGCCCGCCGAAATCCTGCACGTCTCAGGCGTCCTGGCCGTCGTCACCTGCGGACTGGTCACCAGCCGGTACGGGCCCCGGGTGATCAGCCCCGACGCCCGCGTGCAGGCCACCGCCTTCTGGGAGGTCACCAGCCACCTCCTCAACAGCGCTCTGTTCGTCCTGGTCGGCATGCAACTGCCCGCCGCGGTCCGGGCCCTGACCTCCACGGACCTGCTGCAGGCCGTCGCTGTGGCCCTCGCCGTGAGCGCCGCGGTCGTCGGGACGAGGTTCCTGTGGTTCTACAGCGTCCCCTACGCGGTGCGTCTGGTGGACCGGCGGCCCACGCAGAAGGCGCGCCGGATCGGGGCGGTGCAGCGGCTCCCGCTGGCCTGGGCCGGCATGCGCGGCGCCATCTCCCTGGCGGCCGCACTCACCGTCCCGGCGGTGACCACCGAGGGACGGCCCGTGGAGCACCGCGACGCCATCGTCTTCACCACGGTCGTCGTCATCGTCGTGACCCTCGCCGTGCTCGGTCCGACCCTGCCGGCCGTGGTCCGGCGCTCCCGTACCGACGCCGACGACGAGCAGACCACCGAGTCCGTCCTCGCCCACCACTACCTCGGTGCCGCCGCGCTGAGCGCGCTCCCGGTTCTGGCCCGCCGCTACGGCGTCGAAGAGGGCACGGTCGCCCAGCTGGAACGCGACATCAGCGACCGCGTCCACGGTGGGGAGGCCGCCACCCGGCGCAGCCGCAGCGCCCACCAGCTGGAGGCCGCGCTGCTGCACGTGAAGAGGCAGGCGCTGACCGAACTGCGGGACGCCGGGCGCATCGACGACATCGTGCTGCGCGGCGTCCAGGACGTGCTGGACGCGGAGGACGTACGGCTGTCGCTCAAGGCGGCGCGTGTCACCGACCTCATGGACGCTGAGATGGCCCACCACGAAACCAACGGCGGCGGCGGTGTCATCCGCGAGGGAGACACCCAGTGAATGACGGCGGGCAGCGGCATCCTGCACGACGAACTGCCCACGGAGCGCATGCACAAGGCCGGCGCACGCATGCACGCCGAGCAGCTCTGGGCGACCTGCCCGCGTCGCTGAAGATGGCGGCCGGCCCCGCCACCTCAGGACGCGCTGCGGCTGCTGACCTCCGATGACGACGGCGGCGCGCTCGTGCGCCTGATCGCGGGGCCATCGCCGGACGCACCGGCCCCGGCGTCACCCACACGCCGATCACCTGCGCACACGCGTCCCTCACGGGGGACGCGCGGCTGTCCATCCCGGGGAACCTTTCAGTGCCATGGCGTACGTCCTCCCGAGCCACGGCGCGGCAGGTGAGGCGGGGCGCCCGCTGAGTGCTGGGCAGCTCGCGGTGTTCGGGCCGGGCGACCACGTCACCGTCCGGGCTCTGTCCCGTCATCCTCTGCTGCCGCGTCACGTCCTGCAGTGCCGTCCCTGGTACCGCGCCCGGCCGGACCGGGTGTCAGCGGACGCGCTGTCATGTGTGCGATGCCGTCGCGGAGTTGTTGTCACCCCCTTGCAGGATTTTGTTGACGCGTCAGCAAAACTAGGTTAGTTTTCAACTATCACCCGAGGGGGATCGGACCGGGCAACGGACCGGTCCGCACGCCCCCCGGAAGCTGACCGGAGGATCGTCATGAACAAGCAGTCCCTCATGCCGCGTGTCGCCGTAGTGCTCGCGACCCTGGGTGCCGTCGCGGCCGGCTCCGGCTTTTCGGCGCACGCCGCAACCCCGCAGGCTCCGGCGACGCCGCCGGCCCCCACGGCGGAGAGCCAAGGCGAGCTCTTCCCCGAGCTGAACGGCCTGCGCATCAAGGCGGCCGGCTCCGACGACATCTACCTCGTCCTGGATGGCCAGCGGCACCTGGTACCCAGCTCCGTCACCTACAACGCGCTCTTCCGCGGCACCGACGGCGTACGCCTGGTCCTCACCACCGCGAACATCGCCGACGGCGGATCGCTCACCGCCTACGCCCACCTGGCCCGCAGCACCGACGACACCACCGTCTACCTGGTCTCCAACGGCTACAAGCGGGAGATCACCCCCGCCGCCCTGGACAAGTTCGGCTTCAACACGACAGCGGTCCGTGCGACCTATCCGTCCGTGCTGGCCGCCCTCCCCACCGCCACCCCGCTCACCTGACCGGCACGGGCGGGGCGGCCCGGCCGCCCCGCTGTACCGGCCAGTCGTGCTCGGCGCGTGTCTTCGCGGCCCTCGGCGGGCTCGACCGCCTCCCGGCAGGGGGTGGCGGCGAGCGTCCTCAGGGAGCGAAACCCCAGCTCAGGACGTTTGGTGTGGCATCATTACGCTACTTCGCTCAACCGTAAACATACGAACTGCTTCCGGGGGCTGGAGCGGCTCGACATCTCGAACACGATGAGGTTCACCATGGGGGGAACGTGTCCGCCACGCCTTCACTTCGCGGTGCTCGGCCGTCTTCGGGCGAGCCGCGACGGCAGGGAGCTGGATCTCGGATCCCCCCAGCAACGGGCGGTGGCCGCGGTCCTGATCCTGCGTCACGGCCGAGTCGTGAGCAGGGACGACCTCGTGAGCGCCCTGTGGGAGGTTCCGCCCCGCCGCCCGCAGAGCGTGGTGCGCACGTACGTATGGCGGCTGCGCCAGCTGCTGGAGCCCGTACACGCGCCGGACGAGCCGTGGCGGGTCCTGCGGTCCGTGCCCGGCGGCTATGTGCTGCGCCTGTCCGAGGGCGCGCTGGACTGGGAGCTGTTCGAACAGCAGGTGGGCGAGGCTCGGATCCGCGGTGCGACCGGGGACACGGCGGGCGCCCGGCACCTGTTCGACACCGCCCTGGCACTGTGGCCGGAGCCGGCCCTGACGGGGATACCCGGCCCCTTCGCGGAAGCCGAACGCTCGCGGCTGGAGGAACGCCGCCTGGACGTGGTCGAGGCCCGCCTGGAGGCGATGGTGGAGCTCGGCGAGTGCGCCGATGCCGCCACCGAACTCACCTCCCTCGCCGAGATCCATCCACTGCGCGAGGGCCTGCACTATCTGCTGATGCAGGCCCTGCACCGCACCGGACGACAGGGCGAGGCACTGGAGGCATACCGCCGGGCGCACCGCCTGCTGACGCGCGAACTGGGCATCGAGCCCAACGCCCGCCTGCAGCAGCTGCATGCCGACATCCTCGACCGCACCGCTCCGTCCGTCCGGCAGCCCGAGGTCGTCTCCCGCCGGGAGCGGGCGCCCCGCCAGATTCCGCACGCGGTGGCCGACTTCACCGGCCGCGCCGAGGAGACGGAACGTATCAGGAACGCTCTGTCGCACCCCTCGCCGGAGGCGCTGCCCATCGTGCTGGTGACCGGCATGGGAGGTGCGGGAAAGACCTCCCTGGTCATGCACAGCGTGCAGAGCGTGCTCGCCGCCTATCCGGACGGGCAGCTGTACGTCGACCTCCGCGGAGCCGACGGAACGCCCGCCGACTCCGCCACCGTCCTGGCATCCTTCCTGCGCGCCCTGGGCGAGCGCGACTCCTACATCCCCACGGAGCTGGACGAGCGGGCCGCCCTGTACCGCTCCCGGCTGGCCCAGCAGCGCGTCCTGATCGTGCTGGACAACGCCGCCGACATGGACCAGGTGACCCCACTGCTGCCCGGTGCCCCCAGCTGCGCCGTCGTCGTCACCAGCCGCAGCGGCCTGGCCACCCTCCCAGTCAGCCTGCGGATCGTCCTCGGCGCGCTGCCTTCCGCGGAGGCGTTGCGGATGTTCACCCGGCTCATCGGAGCCGCCCGCGTCGAGGCGGAGCCGCACACCGCGCACCGCATCCTCACCGCCTGCGGGGGACTGCCGCTGGCCGTGCGCATCATCGGATCCCGTCTGGCCGCACGCCCCGAGTGGAGCTTGGCCGACCTGGCCGAGCGCCTCGCCGACGAACAGCACCGGCTGTCCGAACTGACCGTGGACACGGTCACCGTCGAATCGAGCTTCGCCCTCGGATACGGCCAGCTCGACGACCTCACGCGCCAGACCCTGCGGTTGCTCGCCCTGCCCGCCCACGGCGTGTACGACCTGCGGACCGCGAGCGCCGTGCTCGACATGCCGACGGAGACGGCCAAGACCCTGCTTGAACGGCTGGTCGGCGTCGGGCTGCTGGAGTCGCCCGCGCTGGAGCGCTACCGCTGCCACGACCTGGTCCGCCTGTTCGCCCGGCGCCTGGCTCTGGAGATCGACCCCGAACGGCTCCGCCATGCCGCGCTGGGCCGCCTCCTGGACCTGTATCTGGTCGCCGCCGCCGAGTCCTACCGTGTCATCCGGCCCGGTCACACGGTGGCGCAGACCGCCCTGCCCGTCGTGCCGGGAGGAACGCGCTTCGACAGCGTCAACGAGGTGCTCGCCTGGAGCGCGTCCAGTCTCGACGACATCCTGATGCTCCTGACGCAGACGGCGGCTACGCACACCGACCGTGCCGCGACGCTGCTGCTGATGCTGGACGCCGTCCTGATGCACGCCCACCTGTGGCATCAGGTCATCCCCGTCGCCACCCTCGTCGCCGACGCGGCCGCACACGCGCACGACCGGCGCTCCGAGGGCCGTGCCCGCTACATCCTGGGCGGGGCCCTTGCGGAAGTCGGGCGGCTGAGCGAGGCCGAGAAGCATGTGGCCCGGGCACTGGAGCTGTCACGCCACAGGGACCGGGACGTCTACGCGATGTCGCTCAACGCCCAGGGATTTCTTGACGATTCGTTCGATCCCGACCGCGCCGTCCAGCTGCACCGAGAGGCTGCGGACCTGGCCCGGCAAGCGGGCAACCTGTCCCTTGAGGGTATGGCGTTGGGCAACCTGGTTCAGACTCGGCTGCGTGGCGAAGGCATTGATGAGCTGACCGTGGCCGAGTCTCAGCGGCAGGTGGAACTGTTCCGCCGGCTCGGCGATCGTAGTGGACAAGCCATCGCGCACTATCGCCATGGGCAGGTTCTGGCACGCAAGGGTTCGGGGAGTGAGGCGATCGCCGCCTACCAGCACGCACTCGAACTGGTGGGAGAAGGGGAGCAGGACTTCGTACGTGCCGCCTGTCACGTGCGCCTCAGCGAGGCGTACACGCTGACGCATCAACGAGAAGAGGCCGTGCAGCATGCCGAGGTCGGCCTGCTGCTGGCCAGAGCCAGTCGGCACCAGCTGATGGAAGCCCTGGCTCAATGCGCACTGGGCGACGCCGTATCGGCGACAGGCCGTCCCCGGGACGCGCGCGACCACTGGCGGACGGCCCTGGAGATCCTCCATCACATCGGTGCCCAGAGTCACGCGGGAAGCGTGGAGGCACGCCTCACCAGTGGCATGCCCGACGACGCCCGCGGCACCGCTTCCGACCCCTGACCCGACTATGCGATCCTCTGACGCGTGATCATCCACCCGCAGCATGCCCCGCATGCCCCGCAGGGTCTTCTGGCCCGTGAACGGGAACTCACGAGGATCGGTGACCTCCTCACCGCAGCCGGTGCGGGCCGCGGCGGCACGCTGGTGGTCGCGGGTGAACCCGGGATCGGGAAGACGGCCCTGCTGCGGCGGAGTGCTGAGGACGCGGGCGACGTCCGCGTACTGCGCACCACGGGCCTGGAGTTCGAGGCCGCGTTCGGCTATGCGGCCCTGCACACGCTCTGCGCTTCGCTGCTGTCCGGGCTGGAACAGCTCCCGGCGCCCCAGCGCGACGCCCTGCGGGTGGTGTTCGGGCTGGCGCAGGGGGAGGCGCCGAACCGCTTCCTGGTGGGGCTGGCGGTCCTGGGGCTGTTGTCGGACGCGGCGAAGGAACATCCGCTGCTGTGTATCGTCGACGACGCGCAGTGGCTGGACCGCGCTTCCGCGCAGGCGCTGGCCTTCGTCGCCCACCGGCTGGACCATGAGCGCATCGCCCTGGTCCTCGCGGTGCGTGAGCCGGACAGCGTCCCCGAACTCGCCGACCTGCCCCACCTGTCGCTGACGGGACTGCCGCACGAAGCGGCCCGCATCCTTCTCGTGTCCGAGTTCCGTGCTCCGCTGGACGACCAGGTGCGCGAACGCATCCTGGCGGAGGCCCGGGGCAACCCGCTGGCGCTGCTGGAACTGCCGCGGACGGTGGGGCCCAACCGTGCGGCGGGCGGTTTCGGGCTTCCGCAGGCCGTGCCGCTGTCGCGCCGCATCGAGGAGAGTTTCGAGCGGCGGCTGCGGCCGCTGCCGCCGTCCACCGGCACCCTGCTGCTGGTCATGGCCATCGAGGCGACCGGGGACTCGGCACGGGTGTGGGCGGCAGCCGACCGCCTGGGCGTCGACGGTGACGCCCTGGCCGCCGCCGAGGCCGCCGGCCTGGCCACCATGGACGGCGCTCTGCGCTTCCGTCACCCCCTGGTCGGTTCCGTGGTCTACCGGCTGGCGTCCCCGGCCGAGCGGCGCCGGGTGCACGCGGTGCTGTCGCAGGTCACGGAGACCGGGACGGACGAGGACCGCCGGGTGTGGCATCGGGCGCAGTCGGTGGTGCGGCCGGACGAAGAGGTCGCGGGCGAGCTGGAACGGCTGGCCTCACGGGCGGGCGCCCGCGGCGGAGCGGCCGCCGCCGCGGCGTTCCTTGAGCGCGCGGCAGCACTGACCCCGGACGTGGGCACCCGGGCCTGGCGCGCGCTGGGCGCCGCGCGGGCGGCGTACGCGGCGGGCGACTACGACACGGCGGAGCGCCTCGCCGCCGACGCCCAGGCCGGCCCCGAAGACGTCCTGCGCGACGCACGGGCGGACCTCGTCCGCTGCCAGGTGGCCTTCGCTCAGCGCCGGCTGCGCGAGGTCCCGCGGTTGCTGCTAGCCGTGGCCCGGCGCGTCGCGCCGTTCGACGCGGGGCTGGCGCGGGAGTGTCTGGTGGACGCCCTGGCCACGGGCGCGTTGATCGGCCGCCACAGCGCCGAGATGCACGCGGCGATCGAGGCTGCGCGCCAGGCGCCCCCGGCGCCCGGACCGGCGCGGACCGTAGACCGGGTGCTGGACGGCCTGGTGGCGCTCTTCGCCGGGGACATGACTGGGGCCGTGCCGCTGCTGCGCGAGGTCCTCGCCGATGTACACGACCCGGTGTGGCTCCAGCGCCCCGCTCTCGCGTCCCTGATCGCCGTGGACCTGTGGGAGGACCAGGCCTACGTTGAGCTGGCGCAGGCGCAGGTCGAGCAGGCGCGCGACACCGGTGCGCTGGGCGCTCTGGCCGTCGGCCTGGCCATGCTGGCGGCCGTTGCCGCGCAGGCCGGCGACTTCGCGCGGGCCGCGGCGCTCATCGCGGAGGAGGAGGCGCTGGCAGCGGTCACCGGCGCTTCCGCGCTGCCCTACCCGCGGCTGCACCTGGAATCCGTGCGCGGCCGGGCCTCCGCGGAACCCTTCCTGAGCCGTACCCTGCGCGAGGCTGTGGAACGCGACGACGGCCAGGCCACCGCGGTGGCGTACTGGGCGCGGGCCGTCCTGCACAACGGGCTGGCCGACTACCCGGCGGCGCTGGAGCATGCGCGGGCGGCGGCGCGGCGCGACGAGCCGGCGATCACCGGGCTGGCGCTGATCGAACTCGTCGAGGCCGCGGTGCGGTGCGGCGAGCCCGCAGAGGCCGCCGAGGCGCTCGCCGCGCTGACCCGGCGCACCGGTCCCGCGGTCACCGACTGGGCCCGCGGCGTCGAGGCGTACTGCGAGGCCCTGACCGCCGGTGACCACGCGCGCGCGGAGCACCGTTTCCTCGAAGCGGTCCAGCGGCTGCGGGGCTGCCGCGTGGTCCTGCACCCGGCGCGGGCCCATCTGGTGTTCGGCCAGTGGCTGCGGCGGGCGGGACGGCGCCGGGAGGCGCGCGAGCAGCTGCGTGCCGCGCTGGAGATGTTCTCCTCGACGGGGGCCGAGGCGTTCGCCGCGCTGGCCGTGCAGGAGCTGCGGGCGACGGGTGAGCACACGCGGCGGCCGACACGGGACACCGCGCAGCAGCTGACCGGACGCGAGCTGGACATCGCCCGGCTGGTGGCGACCGGGGCGACGTCGAAGGAGATCGGTGTCCGACTCTTCCTCAGCCCGCGCACCGTGGACGCGCATCTTCGCAGCATCTTCCGCAAGCTGGGCATCACCTCGCGCCGCCAGCTGCGGAACTGGAATGGGATCGCGTAGGCGTCGAGCGTGCCGGCCTGGCCGGCGGCGTCATCGCTGCATGACGTCCAGTGCCGCCGACGGGCTGTTCATGCCGCGTCCGGCGGCGTCCCGGCCGGGCCGCCGGTGTCCGCCGCCCTGACGACGCGCAGGGTGGCGGCGCGGGCCGCGGGCGCGGTGAGGAAGCCGACCGGGCCCGGCCAGCCCAGCCCGTACTTCTCCGCGTAGGCGGCATCGATCCGCTCCAGCAGGCCGGGGTCCGGCACGGGTTCGAAGGACGCCTGCACCATGCCGTCCGCGCACCACACCTGCGCGGTGGAGCCCGCCACCCGCCGGTACCACCACGCCCGCACCCCGGACAGGGCCCGGACGTACACGTCGTCGTCCACGCTCACGATCCACAACTCACAGGTGCGTTCCGTGTCCTGCGCCGTCGTGACACGCAGCGTGACCTGTGTGTGCCGCCCCAGCCGAACCGACCGTTCCACGTGCAGCCTCCTCAGGACTCCGTCCGCCGCCACCGGGCGGGGCCGGGTGGCGGCGGACGGAACGTGCGCAACGGCGGGAGGCCGACCCGCGGGATACGGACGCGTGGGCTTCCCGCCGATCTCGCGACCGGGGACACCACTGTGTCCGCCCCTGCGCGGGGCCGCTTCGGTGAAAGTCACCTAGCTCGTCCGGCCCGGCGGGCACGGACGGGCCGGGCGGGCTCAGACGGAGTCGACCACGAGCGCGCTGGCGGTCGCGAAGGTGTGCCGGAACTCCTTGAGGGGCTTGTACTCCTCGGAGTGGTAGAAGTCGAGGACGGCCTGCTTGTCGGGGAACTCCAGGATCACTCCGATGCCGGGACGCCCGTCGGCCTCCAGGGTGAAGCACTCGGTGTCCCGTGCGATGGGCCTGCCGCCGTAGCGGGAGACCACGTCGAGCGTCCGGGACTCGTAGTCCCGCATCTTCTCCTCGTCCCGGGGGGTGACGCTGATGACCATGTAGGCACTCACTGTCGCATCCTTCGTTAGTTCGCGATTACGTGAACTATTGAACTATAAGGGGGGAGGGGACGCCAAGCGCGGGGGCTGTGAACCGGGGCGTACAGATTCGTCAATCCGCAAACTTGCGTACACTCGAACTATGAAGACGCTGACGCATCCCGCCCCGGCCGAACTGCGCATCGAGTCGGTTCTGGACGCGATGGCCAACCCCACGCGGCTGAGGATCATCGAGCGTCTGGCCCGGGGGGAGGAGCTGACCTGCTCGACGACGCTGCCCGACGTCTCGCCCTCCACGGCCAGCCGCCACTGGCACGTCCTGCGCGAGGCCGGAGTGTTGCGTGCCCGCCGGGAAGGCCGGATCATCCTGCACAGCCTGCGCCGGGACGATCTCGACGCCCGCTTCCCCGGCCTGCTCGACAGCGTCCTCGCGGCCGTACGCGACGCCCAGGAGACCCCGGCCGAGCCGGACGACCACTGACCCGGGGTCCCCGTCGTCCTGAGTGAGACCGACGCGGCGTTCGCGCGGATGGCGCAGCACGCACCAGGTACCTGCGGCCGCCGGGGCGTCGGCGACCGCACGTACGTGATTATTCAAAGACTTTCGTCGGTGCTGCGGTGAGAAGGTGTGGCCACGTGGTGTCGGCCGCCGTGGCCGCCGTCGTCCGTCTGGAGCTGCCCTTGTTCTCCGTACGACCCGCTCGTCCCGACGACCTGCCCGCCCTCACCGCCGTCATCGAGGAGCGGGCGGCGTGGATGCGCGAGCGCGGCCTCGAGGACTGGGAGGGCTGGCTGAGCAGCGCCCCCATGATGGCTGTGCGCGCCGTCCGGCCCCGGTCGCCGGGCTGGGTCCTCGAGCATGCGCGGGAGGGCGTCGTGGGGTGCACCCAGCTGTCGGACCGGCCGCTCGACGAAGGGTGGAGCGACGCCGAACGCGACGAGCCCGCCCTCTACCTGAACACCACGGTCACCGACCCCGCATGGCGCTGGCACCGGCCCGGAGCGCTGCTCGCCGCGTGGGCGCTGCGGCGGGCGGCCGCCACCGACCGGACGTGGGTGCGGAGGGGCTGCACCAGTGAAGGGCTGCTGCGCTACTACCGGGACGGCCAGGGGTTCGACCTGGTGCGGACGGTACGAAGCGAGCAGACGGTGACCCGTCTACTCGCCCGGCGAGCCGCCGCGACCGACCGGCCGAGCACGCGAAAGGCCTGACTCCGTCCTGCGCCCCGGCGTGTCAGGAGGGGGCGATCTACGGAGTGGATGCCGATGCCCGCCTCCCCGCGCCCCGACCATGCTGGGCCGTACGCCGGGCAGTGTGGCGTGGCCGGGACCCGGCCGCCGTGGTCCTCCACCGCGTCCGGCGACCGCCCCAGCTCTCTCGTGCGCAGATTGACGGAAGCGCCTTGGTCACCCTGACGAAGCCCCCCACCACGGTGGCTGTCGCGCTGCGTCACGTCAGCCGCGCCTACCGGAGCCGGCCGCTCACGTGCGCTCCCTGAACCGGGTCAGCGTCGACTTCGAACACCGGACCGGACGGCGGTCATGGGACCCTCCGACACTTGCAGCAGCGCGCGATTGCCGATGCCCGCCGGGCCGTGCACGTACAGGACCGCGGGGGGCCCGGACGCGGCGATGCGCAGGGTGCCGGTGAAGGCGGTGAGAGGGCCGGTACGGCCGACGCAGAAGGGTGTCTGCATCCCTGTCGAGGGTGGGGCCGGGGATTCCGGTCGGAGTGCGGCCGACAGTGCAGGAGCGGGCGGCGCGGTGACCGGGCGGGGCGTGGCCGCTCCATCCGGTGACCGGCCGCTCTGTCCGTCGGCGGGACGGGTCGGTGAAGTGTGTAGGCGGTGATCGCCGATGTGCGCCCAAGGGCGCTCCTGGCAGCGTGGCAGCCGGTGCACGCCGTCCGCGGTACGTCGCGTCGCGGTGCCGCCCGGAACGGAGAAACCATGGAACGCGAGAAGCCTCGGATCACCGTGACGAGGGTCGATGACAAGAACCGCCTCGAGGCGTACGTGGACGGACGGCTCGCGGGCCTGGTCGAGTACATCCCGGCCAAGGGACTGCTCGCGTTCGTGCACACCGAGGTCCTGCCCGAGCGCGAGGGACAAGGCATCGGGTCGGTGCTGGCGCGCGCGTCCCTGGACATGGTCCGGCGGGCGGACCTGAAGTTCCTGCCCGTCTGCCCCTTCATCGCCGCCTGGGCGGACCGGCACCCCGAGTACGAGCCGTGGCGCTACCGCTCCGTCAGCCGCGTCAGCGACTGAGCGGCGGACGGGGGCTCCGCCCGCCGCGGCTTCGCGGAAGCCCGCCGCGTGCATCACACCGGCCGCCTCGACAGACCTCCAGCGCGATGTTGACAGGTCAACAATCCGCGATATTGTTGACGCATCACTAAATGAGTCGGGGGAGTCGCCCCGCCCTCCCAGCCGCGGTGTCACCGACGGCGTTGATCACCCATGTGACAGGAGCAAGATCATGAAGGCGCTCATCGCCCGGTCGTACGGTCCCCTGGAGGACGTGGAGTTCGCGGAGCTGCCCACCCCGGTCGCCGGCCCCGGCCAACTACTCGTCCGGCTGGAGGCCACCTCACTCAACGCGGTCGACAAGGTACTCGTCACCGGCGCCATGCGCGATGCGATGCCAGTGCGCCACCCCTTCGTTCCTGGCGTGGACGTCAGCGGCGTTGTCGAAGCCGTCGGCGAGGGCGTCACCCGCTTCGCGGTCGGCGATGCCGTCATCGCCTGGAACAGCGTCACCGCCGGAGCGCTCGCCGAGTACATCGTCATCGACGACGCCCCCTCCGTGGCGCTGCGGCCCCCGGCGCTCACCCCCGCCCAGGGCGCAGCGCTGAGCACCGGCGCGCTCACCGCGGCGGCCCTGCTGGACGAGGTGCGGGCGCCCCGGGGCGGCAGCGTCCTGATCGTGGGAGCCGCGGGCGGCGTCGGATCCTTCACGGTGCAGCTCGCCCGGCAGGCAGGTCTCATCGTGCTGGCCACCGGACGCGCGGACGACGAGGACTTCCTGCGCGGCCTCGGCGCCCACCACGTTCTCGACTACCGGACGGCCGACATCGCCGAGGAGGCCCACCGCCTTGTGGCCGACGGCGTCGACACGGTGATCGACCTGGCCAACGCCGGCCCCGCGCTCTCCGCCACGGCCGCCGCCGCCAAGGCCGGGGGACACCTCGTCTCGCCTCTCGGCGGTCCTCCCACTTTCGAACGCGGCGTCACCGCCTCCTACACCGGCACCCGCACTCCCGGGGGACGGCTCGAGGCGCTCGCCGAGCAGGCCGCCGAAGGCCGGCTGCGCGTCGAGATCGACTCCGACTACCCCTTCGGCCAAGCGGACCGGGCCCTGATCGCCTTCGCCTCCCAGCACATCCGCGGCAAGGTGACCGTCACCTTCTGACCCAGTCAGCCGCCCCTGGGGCGTTGCCCCGGCCCCCGCCGGCGGCTGGAACGCCACCGGCCGCACCTTCGCACCACCAGTCAGGAGCTGGACACTGTGACGGACCCATACTTCGACTTCACCGGCAAGGTCGTGCTCGTTACCGGCGGCGCCACCGGCATCGGCCGGGCGGTGTCCCTGGCCTTTGCCCGGCAGGGCGCCGTCGTGGTCATCGGCGACATCGACGAACGCAGCAGCGAGACCGTGGACCTCATCGAGAAGGAGGGCGGCCGGGGCCTGTTCGTCCCCACCGACGTCACCCGCGCCGCAGAGGTCGCCCGTCTCGTGGCGACGACTGTCGACACCTTCGGCGACCTGCACATCGCCTTCAACAACGCGGGTGTCTTCGTACCGCCGGCCCCACTGGCGGAGCAATCGGAGGAGGACTTCGACAAGGCGATCGCGGTCGACCTCAAGGGCGTATTCCTCTCCCTGAAGTACGAAATCGCCCACATGGCGTCCGCGGGTGGTGGCTCGATCATCAACACTGCCTCGATCGCAGGCCTCATCGGTGACCCGGACATGGCGCCCTACGTGGCGGCCAAGCACGGTGTCATCGGGCTGACCAAGGCCGCCGCCGTGGACTACGCCAAGGCTGGCATCCGGGTCAATGCCCTGGCGCCGGGCCTGACCCGGACCGCCATGACCCAGCCCTGGCTGGACGACCCGGTCAAGCGGGAGATCGTCATGGCGGGCCCGCAGATGGGCCGCGCCGCCGACCCCGAGGAGATCGTCGGCATGGTGCTCTACCTGGCCTCGTCCGCGGCCTCCTTCACCACCGGCGGAGTCTTCGCGGTCGACGGCGGTCAGACGGCCCACTGAGCACGAACGCGGCCGAGGACAGCCCGAGACGACGATCCGCGCATGCCCGTCTCATGCCGGATGAGGAGCAAGCCATGACGAAGCTCGTCGGCCACGAGCGCCGATCGGCCCCCGTCCCCTCCGGGGAGGTGGGCCTGCTCATCTCGCGCCAGGTGGACCCCGGCCACGAGGCGGACTTCGAGGCATGGGCCCACGGAGTCCTCGACGCCGCCGCCACGTTCCCCGGACACCTCGGCTACGGCCTGTTCCGGCCCAACCGGCCCGGGGACCCCTGGTATGTGGTCCACCGGTTCCAGGACACCGAGGCGCACGCCCGCTGGGACCGCTCCGCAGAACGGGCCGCCTGGTTCGCCCGGGCCGACGGCCACCACCGAGAGGTCGACCGGCGCAGCCTCAGCGGCATCGAGGGCTGGTTCGTACCGCTGAGCCACCTGCCCGCGCCCCCTCCGCCGCGATGGAAGATGACGCTCACGGCAGTGCTCGGCATCTTTCCGATCTCCCTCCTCGCCGGAACGGTCCTCGCGCCGTTCCTGACCGGCCTGCCGCTGCTGCTGCGCACCACGTTGGTCGCCGTCCTCTTCAGCAGCCTGATGACCTACGCGGTCATGCCCACGCTGACCCGGGCCCTCAGCCGCTGGCTCTACCCCCGCTGAGCCGCCTTTCGAGACGGGGAGACGGTGCAGGCAACCCGTGCCCATGGCGCTGAGCCAGTGAGGCGAGGCCTACGCCCTCGGCGCCGAGGCCCCCTGCTGGACGTCCGCCACACCGACTGCGCCGCACCGCGGAGCGCACCTGGCTCGCCCGGACCGACCGGGCCAAGGGCATCGGCGCCCGCCGCCGGGCGCTCGACGCGGGCGCTGACGACCGTGCCGAGGAGTATTTCCCGACCGCGATCACCCGCCTGTTGTACTCGGGGTGACGAAGACGTAACTGTCGAAGGAGGCGATCTTTTCGGCCCAGGCCTTGGTGTGGGGCTGGGTGTACTGGCCGAGGGAGGGAGGCGCTACCTCGTCGAGGTGGGGAAGCTTGAAGTCGGCGACGTCGACGAGCTCGTACTCGGCGTCCGTGCGCTGCTTGGCGATGTCGTGGACCCAGTGGGCCACGGCTTCACCGTTGCGGCCGGGACGGGTGCTGCCGCGGATGATCGCGATACGGGTCATGAAGGGTGTCCCTTTGGGCTGGTACGTGCGGGATGCGATGAGGGTGGAGCGCGGGGGCTCAAAGCTCGCCGGGGCGCCCGTAGCGGTAGAAGAAGGGGCCGATCTGCGCGGCGAGGGCGCGGGTGAGCGCCGAGCTGTTCTCCAGCAGCCGTGCGCCAGGGTCGAGGTCGCCGACGTGGAGCGGGTCGAAGCCCGCGTCCCGGATGAGCCGTTCGGTGACGTCCCTGGCGCCCGGTTCGGCCGCGAAGAGGTTGCTGGGCGTGACCCGCTGGGCGTCGATCTCCTCGTACGCGGCGGCGAAGACGGTGGAGAACGACTTGGCGGTCGGCCCGTTGATAACCGCTTTGATCTGGTGGGAGAGAGACGGGTAGGTGTCGTCCCGCGTTCCGTAGATGTTGGTGGCGTCGACGGTCACCTGGCCGGCAAGGCCGGTGACCTTTCCCAGTGCCTCTGCGATCGCGTTGCCCGGTACGGCCACGACGACGGCGTCGGCGCCGGAGGCGTCGCCGCCCTCCCGCCCGAGCGTGGTCACCTGGTGGCCGGACCGTTGCCATCTGCGGGCCAGACCGCTGCCGACACGACCGCGGCCGATGACTGTGATGTTCACACTGCGCTCCTTGGCTGATGAATTGACGAAATGGGCCGGTGATTGCTGTCACCACAACGACCATTTCGCCGTGAGCGATCAGATGAGCAGTGTTCGTTTCAGCCACGCCACCCTGGCCGCGCGTGCCCGCTTCGACAGCTCGGCGTCCGGGGCGAGCGCGTCGAAGCCGTGAAAGCCTCCGGGCCACACGTGCAGCTCCGCCACGCCTCCGGCCTGCCAGACGCGCGAAGCGTAGGTGACGACCTCGTCGCGGAACGTCTCTGCGGAACCGACGTCGATGAAGAGAGGCGGCAGGCCGGACAGGTCCTCGGCGCGCGCGGGCGCCGCGTAGGCGGGGATGTCCGGGCCGCCGCGCCGCTCACCCAGCAGCGCCGTCCAGCCCGTGTCGTTCGCGGTGCGGTCCCATGCGCCCACACCGGCCATCTGACGGGCGGACGGGCTGTCGTTGCGGTCGTCGAGCATCGGACAGACCAACAATTGACCTGCTGGAACAGGGCCCTCGAGGTCCCGGACGAGCAGGGTCAGGGCCGCGGTCAGGCCACCGCCCGCGCTGGGCCCCGACACGACCAGCCGCCCTGGATCGACGCCCAGCTCCTCCGCATGCTCCACCGTCCACAGCAGCCCCGCGTACACGTCCTCCAGCCCCGCGGGGAAGGGGTGTTCGGGGGCCAGACGGTACTCGACGGACACGAGCACGACGCCCAGCTCCTGCACCCAGTCGAGCATCTCCCCGATGAGGTTGCGGTTGTCCCCGAGGATCATGCCGCCGCCGTGCGTGAAGTAGATCGCGGGCCGTGGCCCGGTGGAACCGCCTGGTCGGCAGATCAGCAACGAGATCTCGGGAGCGCCCTCCGGCCCCGCTATCCGACGCTCCGTGAAGTCGATCGCGCCACCCCGGCGCAGCTCGTCGTCGGTCGGCGCCGTGGCCGCCATGAACTGGCGCAGGGCCGGGATCATCTCCGGTAGGACGGCCGGCGGCATGGCCTGCGCCAACGCCTCGAGCGCGGGAACCAGTTCAGGGTCGAAAGGGGGTGGTGGTCCGAAACGGGGCGGGTCGGTCATCGGGGTTCCTGCGCTCCTGTCGGGCGGGGCGGCACGCGCGCAGGGGCCGAGCACCTGGACTGCCTGCCGTGGCGGAAGGAAGAAGGGCCGACCGTCCGCCGGGTGGGGCGGCCGGGGCGTCGGGACGTGGCTCAAGCCGGATCCGGCCTGCGGCAGCCTGGTGGGGGCGAGGGGGGGGGGGGGGGGGGGGGGGGGGGGGGGGGGGGGGGAGGGGGGGGGGGGAGTGATGAGTAATCGCGGCAGAGTAATGGATGCAGCACCCCGTTGGCTACCGGATCAACGAGG
>NZ_JBVIQK010000032.1:0-56802 GCF_055577115.1 Streptomyces sp. NPDC033216
CGGGGGGGGGGGGGGGGGGGTGGGGTTTTTGTTCCCCCTCCCCCCCCCCCCCCCCCCCTCCTCCCCCCCCCCCCCCCCTCCCCCCCCCCCCCCCCCCCCCCCTCCCCCTCCCCCCCCCCCACCCCCCCCCCCCCCACCCCCCCCCCCCCCCCCCCCCCCCCCCCCCCCCCGACCTGCTTCTTCTGTCTGCGCAAGCGCTGGATTCGGCTTCAGCCCGCACTAGTCGAATGGTCGTATACTGAAGTCATGGGACGGACGAGCGATGCCAGGAGCAAGATCCTCAATGCCGCGCGGTCTCTCATCGAACTGCGGGGCTACTCCGCGCTGGGTGTGGCGGAGATCTGTAAGACGGCCGGTGTGCCGAAGGGCAGCTTCTACTACTTCTTCGAGTCCAAGGAAGCCCTGGCGCTGACGGTCCTCGATGAGCAGTGGGCTGTTCAGCGACGCGACTGGGAGCGTGCTCTGCGAGGTGACCAGGTTCCTCTGCTGCGACTTCGGCAGCTTTTCGAGGAGGCCGCGGCCGCCCAGCGCGCCGGCCAGGCCACGTGCGGAACCGTGTCCGGGTGCATGTTCGGCAACCTCACCCTGGAGCTGAGCAACCAGACGGCGCCCATCCGCGAGCGTCTACAGGAGATCTTCGACGCCCAGGTCGGCATGGTCGAAGAGGTGATCTCCGCCGCCCACGAGCGCGGTGACGTGACGGTCACCGACACGCGTGACGCTGCCCGTTCGGTCGTCGCGCAGCTGGAGGGGCAGGTGTTGTTCGCGAAGCTCTACAACAGCACCGCCCAGCTCGATGCCCTCTGGCTGAACTGTCTCGCTCTGCTGGGAGCGCGCGCCCCCGAACTGGGTGTGGCCGCGGTCTGACCAGGGCGCTCGGCACCGGCTCGGCGACCCTTGGGGGAGGGGAAGCGCCGGGCCGGGGCACGACACTCACCCCTTGGCCTTCTCGGAGGCCAAGGGGTGAGTCTTTGAGTCGCTCGGGTCAGGACGGTGTCACGCGAACTTGACGTCCTCGATGTCGATGGTGACGAGTTCGATGTCGCGCACCACCACACCCCCTTCTCCGAGCGGGTAGACGCGGCGCCTGGTGGGGAGCACGATCCCGCCGAACTCCGCGTGGTCGAAGGTGTAGTGCGCGGCCGGACCGGCGTTGAGGACCTCCGCGGTGTAGTCGTGCCTGCGAAGCAGTCCGTCCTCGTCGAAGTAGAAGACCTGCTCCCGGCTGTGCGTCGCGATGTGCTCGGGGAACGTGACCTTGAGCCGGCTCCACGTCTGGCCGTCCTCGGTCACGGCAGGCAGTTCCTCGGTCCGGAAACCGGGGGAGGCGAAGGTGAAGGGGGACGTCAGGTACGTCCACATCGCGTATCCGGCGAAGTAGGCGACGTGCAGGTCGTCCCAGGGGGTTTCGAGGGTGTGACCCGCGAACGCGTCCCGGGGCGACAGGCGCTCGGCCCTTACCTCGCCGGAGTCGCTCTCCACCGCCACACGCTCGGCGGTGAAGGAGGTGCGCAGGTCCGGGGCGGTGAAGGGGTAGTGGCTGGCGCGCTGCCGATGCAGGTCGACCTGTACGGCAGCACGGTCGAAGACGCCCTCCTGGCCCTTCATCGCCCACAACGCTCCTCCGGAGCGGAAGTCGACCGTGGCGGACTCGTACCGCGAGTAGCGGTCCTGGCCGCCGTGCGCCTTGACGACCTTGGCCGTGAGATCACTCATGGTGCTGTTCTCCTGTGTGCTGGTCCGGGATGAGCTGCTTTCTATGATGACCGGTCGTCTTAAAAGGGGCAAGCAAGTAGCCTGTGTCTCCGCCCACGTGAAAGCCGTCATCGACAAGATCTCAGGGGCCGTCTGATACCGTCGAATGCGACCGATCGTCTTAAAGGGTGGGAACAAGGAGGTCAGCGCGTGCCCAGAGTGAGTCTGCGGGAGAACCTCATCGTTGCGGCGGTCGAGCAGTTCCATGCTCGCGGCTACGCGGCCACGGGGGTGAAGGACATCACCGACGCCGCCGGCGCGCCCAAGGGGTCCTTCTACAACCACTTCCCGAGCAAGGAAGCGCTGGCCGTCGTCGCGTTGGACCGGTACGGCGCCAGTCGGGGGCTGGAGAAGCTGCATGACCGGTCGGTCGCTCCGCTGACCCGGCTGCGTGAGCACTTCGAGTTCCTGCGCGACGAGAACCTCGAGGCAGAGTTCACCCGGGGCTGCCTGGTCGGGGACCTCGCTGTCGAGGTCGCCGATCACAGCGATGTGGTGCGCGCGACGGTGCACGACGGTTTCCAGGCCTGGACCGACGCCCTCGCCTTCGCCATCACGGACGCCCAGCAGGCGGGCGAGGTGGCGAAAGCGCTCGATGCCTCCACCCTGGCGCGCTTCGTGCTGAGCGCGTGGGAAGGCGTACTGATCAGCGCCCGGGCCGACCGTTCGGCTCGGGCGTTCGAAGCGTTCTTCACGGTGGTCTTCGGCGTGCTGCTGCGGTGAGTCGCCCGGCAGGCGGCCGAGGCCGCCTGCCCGCTCCTCGGCTCGCGCCGGTCGCCTGCCGTCGAGCAGCGCTCCAACGGCTCGGGGCGGTCGTGGGGACGGGGGAAACCGGTGTTTCCCGGCGCCTGGCTCGTGGGCCAGACCTGAGCTGCTTGGACGCGCTCGCGGAGGGGCTCGTGGCCCGCGGTCGGCGCGCCAGTCGTTCAGGGCGACGAACGGCTGCGGCGGGGAGCGGCGTACCGCCGGGTGAAGGCCGGTCGCCGTGCATGGTCGAGGGCTTACCGGGTGCGGTCCGGTGCCGCCGAGGCGGCGAACAGGCCGGATCTGCCCTCTGGCGCCGTGTCCTCGAGGCGCTCGAAGAACCGCTCAGGAGGCGCGCTGGCAGGCGGTCGAAGGCTTACGGGTGCGAGTACAGCGTGGCGGTGGCCGTGTGGCGCAGGAATTCCTCGGCGCGATCCCATGGCCAGTCGTTGTCGACCACGAGCGAGCGCCAGCCGGACGGGCCGAACCAGAACCACAGCGCGTCCGCCGTCTCCTGTTCCGCGTAGAGGGGCACGGGGTCCAGGGTGTGGAGGTGGCCGGCGGCCGTCGTCAGGGCGTTCCGGTAGGCCGCCGTGGCTCGCTCCCACAGGGCGGCACCGTTCTCGTGGACCGGCAAGGCCTTGTGGATCGCCTCGTGAACGAGGAAGCGCCCCTCGTTGCCCGCTCGGGTGCCTCGGGCGAGTGTGTCCAGGACCGCCTCGGGCGCCCGCAGGCCGAGCAGGTGCCGTACTGCCCGCTCGTGACCCGACGTGGCCACGCCCTGGTCCACGATCCGGTCCAGGATGTCGCCCTTGCTGCCGACGCTCGCGAACACCGTCTTGGGAGAGACGCCGGCGGCGGACGCGATGTCCGTGACGGTCACCAGCCCGTAGCCGCGGTCCGCGAACAGCTCGGTGGCGCACTGGAGGATCTGCTCACGGGTTCGCGCAGCGGCCTGTTCGCGCAAGGGGGAGACGTAGGAGCGCTTGGAGGGCATCGCCCCATCTTAGGTTTTCCATACCGACCTAATGATTAGGTATGCTGTTACCTTAATTCTGAGCGGTCCGCGCCGCGTGGGTCGCAGCTGCCGAGAGGTGTGACCGATCATGGGAATGACCGCTGCCGAACTTGCCCAGGGGCTCTTCCGCGTTCTCGAGACCGGAGACGCGGATCTGGCCGCCGACGTGGTCTCGGTGGACTTCCGCAACCGTGAGGCGGCCGTGGCACCCTCGCCCTGCTCGATCCCGGGCCCAGCGGGTGTGCTCGCCTCGGGGGCCTGGATGCGTTCCGCCTTCGACGAGTTGCGCTTCCCGATCATGGACATCGCCACCAACGACCGGCAGGTCTGGGTCCGGCTGCGCATGCAGGGGCGCCACACGGGCCCCTTCGTGCGCTTCCGTGAGGGCGCGCTCGAACAGGCGGTTCCCGCGACAGGACGTGAGATCGACTTCGAGCAGATCCATGTGCTGGACCTGCGCGAGGGCAAGGTGGTCGGCCATGAGGCCGTGCGCGACGACATCACCATGCTGGGTCAACTCGGCGTCTTCCCGCCCGCTCCCGCGACCGCCCTGCGTATGGTCGCCTGGAAGCTGGGCGGGCGTGCCGCTCGCGCCGCCACCCGTGTGACGGCCGAGGCGGCAGAGGCGGCCGCCCTCGCGGAACGAAACCGCTGAGCCGGGCCCCTGCTCCGCAGGGAAGAGCGCGGAACGTGCCCGCCCCTGGCTCGTGGGCTGCCTGACCTGCGGCCGTCACCGGTCGGGCCCCGACGTCCGTCGGAAGCCTCGGGGGGCGTCCTCCTCCTGTGCGGCGTCAGGAAGGTGAGGATCTCCACGTAGGCCACGTAGGCGCCGTACAGCCACGCGAGGGGCACCGGGAAGCCGAAGGTGGCGAGCCAGGCGTTTCGGGGCGCCCCGTAGGCGATGCCGTCCTCACCCTGCTCCAAGGGCAGGGCGAGGAAGGACGTCCCCAGGGCGACGAGGCCGAAGGCGAGGTCGAGGTCGTCGCCGCGGAAGCTGAGCCCCTCGCCGTCGCTGAGGGTGGAGAACAGCACATTCGACACGGTGAGCAGCAGATGGCCCGGTCCGGCCGCGATCAGGAAGCCGTGGAAACGGCGGCGACGCGCATCCAGCGCCTTTCGCACGTCACCGCCTTGACAGGTGACGTCGCTGGTGTGACTATCGACCACGTCGAGTCGTCGGGCTCTCCGTGCGAGTCCCTGGCACCGGCCGACTTCCCGTCGGTCGGGCACCGTCGACCACATGAAACGGCTGCCGCGCACCGTGGTACCTCAGCGCGTGGAGGAGATGTCGAAGTGGGACACGAACCCGAGACCGGGGGCCCGGCTCAGGAAGTCGGGCGCCTGCGGTTCGGCACCTTGCCGGAACGCGTCCGTCCGGAAGACATGACCGAAGAGCGGCGGGCGGTCGTGCACGATCCGACGAGAGAGGCGTACGACGCCGACGAGTGGCTGGTGCGCGTCTGCCTCTGACGCCCGTGCCGCGATCCGTCCGACCCTCGATGGGTCACGGCCGAGGGCACGGAGCACCGCACGATCCCTCTCCCTCACCCCCAAAGGAGCCACAGTGAGAATTCGCAAAGCCCTGACCGTCCTCGTGTCGGTGTCGGCCGCAGTGGTGATCGCCTGCGGCTGCTCCCTCCAGGTGTTCTGACGGCCGAACGGCCGGCGAGCGCCGAACCGCCGCCCCGTGGCAGGCGGCGGCCGGACACGACGGCGGCACAGCACGGCCCGCTTCCCGGCCCCTGTACGCGCAAGGGCGTGTCTGACAACTGCCGCCGCGTGCACGACGCCTGGCACGGCACTTCGCCGCGTTGTCGGATCACCCGTGGACAGCCGGCACGCGGACGGTCCTCCGTCTTGCGACGCACCGCACCGGACGCCGCGCACCGATCCGACGCGCGCTGTCAGACATGCCTAGAGGGGCATGTCGACGACGACGTTCTTGCCCCGGCCGTTCGGGAAGCTGTTCCACACTCCGCCCAATGCGTCGACGATCAGCAGACCACGGCCGTGCTCGGCCTCGGCGTTGTCCTCCTCCGAGAGTGCGAGAGGCGACGGCACCGGCGGATTGCTCCGCGAATCCCGCACCTCCAGCCGGACATGGTCGTCGAACGCCCGAATACGGACGTCGACGTCGCTGCCCGCATGGATGAGTGCGTTGGTCACCACTTCGGAGGCGATGAGCTGGAGCGAGTCCGAGAGATCCGGCAGCCCCCAGGTGTGCAGCCGGTCGTCGACGAAGGCCCGTGCCGCCCCGGCGCCCTGCAAGTCGCCACGCTGGATGACCATGCCTCCGGCCCGCGGGGCCGCCTGGCTGGAGGCCCCCTCGTACCGGGCCACGAGCAGCACGGCGTCGTCCCGCCGCCGCTGCGGGTGCGAGACGTCGGCGGAGATGTGGTCGGCCAGCTGCTCCAGGTCCGATCCGGTCGTGACGCTGCCGGAACCGAGCAGAGCCCGCGCGCGTGCCTCCGGGGTGGTCGCGTTCCAGTCGACCAGGCCGTTGGAGTAGAGCATGAGGATGCTCCCGGCCTCCAGTCTGTGCTCCCGCCCCTGACAGGCGCCGTTCACCGCCACACCCAGCGGCACGTTCGCGGGTGCCTCCAGCGCGTCGATCCTCCCGTCGGCATGCCGGACCAGCGGATTCGGGTGACCCGCCAAGGCCACCTCCGCGGTGCCGTCGCCGGTGTCCAGGACGACGACGCAGCAGGTCACGGTCAGCTCCGTACCCGACGTGGTGAGCAGCCGGCCGACACGGTCGATCACCGTGGTGGGCGGATGGTCCTCGCTCGCGTAGGCGGCCACCGCGGTGCGCACCTGCCCCATGACCGCGGCGCTCTCCATGGAATGGCCCTCGACGTCCCCGACGACGAGGGCCATGCGTTCGCCCGGAAGCGGGATGACCTCGTACCAGTCCCCGCCCACCTTCGACGTCGCCGTGGCGGGCCAGTAGCGTGCCGCGGTGGTCAGGCGGGGCAACTCGGGGAGACTGGAGGGCAGAAGCGTTCTCTGTAGGCACTCGGCGACCTCGCGTTGCCGGGAGCCGAGTTCCACCCGCTCGACGGCCGCCCCCAGCGACTGTGCCATCATGCCGAGGATCGCCCGCTCCTCGGTCGAGAACGTGCGCAAGTCCGGGAACGTCAGACAGCACACGCCGATGACCGTCTGCTGCTCCCCGGCGCCGAGACCGCCGAACCGGGTGGTTCCGGGCAGTGGCAGATGGGCTTCGGCATGGGGCCCGCCGTCGGGTCGATCGGAGTCGACGGCCGGTGGACCGGATGCGGCCAGGAACTGCGGGAGCCCGCGGAGCGCCTCCGTGACCGGGGACTCGGCGTCCGTCCTGGCGCCGTGCAGATGGCGGACCATGCCGGACGACGTGCCGCTGTGCCCGAGCACCCACAGGTGCCCCTGGTCGGCCGTCACCAGGGCGAGGGCGCGCGCGCCGAAGGGAGCCATGATGCACCCCTGGGCGGCTTCGACGATGTCGTCGGGCGTCGTGGCCCGATTGAGCAGCTCCGTCAGACGGCGCACCGGGTACATCATGCTGGTGCCAGCGGAGCCGGGCGCGCCGGGCACCCCCCAGCCGGGTGTGTGCCCACCCATGTCCGATTCCGGCCAGATCGGTACGAGCGCGGGCACGGGGCCGGCCGTGACGGCGGTGCCCCGTCCGGCGAGTACGGCGAGAGCGGTGGCGAGCCGGTCCCCGGCACGCCGCAACCGCCCCCGGTCTGCCGGCCCGAAGGGTTCGGAACCCTCCCCGCGGAGCACGCTCATGGTGCCGAAACGTCGGTCTTCCGCCGTGATCGGGACGGACAGTGCGGCATAGGGGTGGGGGAGTGCCTGCCCGCGTGCCGTACCGGCGGCGTCGACCTGGGCCGAGACCGCGGCATCACCGGAGGCGAAGGCGCGTGCGCAGCTGCCGGTCGAGTCCAGGCGGACCCTTCCGGGCACCATGAACAGGGACGGGGGGCCGCCGCCTGTCAGTGCCAGTTCGAGCCGGGTGCCATCACCGCTCAGCAGGTGGATGGCTGCGGCAGCGGCGCCGAGGGCGCCCATGGCCTCGCGCGCGGCCCCGTGCAGGACTTTCGCGAGATCCTCGTCCTGGATTCCCGCGAACTGACCGGGCTGGGCACTGTGCGAACGGCTGGTGTCCACAGATCGTCGCCTCCAGCAGCAGGATAGGCCCGGCGCCCGCGGATGGCCTGCGGTGCGGTCACGGCGCTGTGGGAACGGTGAGTCCCGCTCGCCGGTCGCGGCGTGGACACCTCGGGTGCCGCTGTGGCCGACGCCGCCCCACGCGCTCCCACCGGCCCGTACGGCAGACGGAGCCCGAGCCCGCGAACCCTGCGACGTCAGAGCGCGTGGCTTCTCGCGGCAAGGTCCGACGCGGTCACCTCCATCGCGGCCCGGTGCCCGAAGAGGCCGGGAAGGCCGCCTGTGTGGAGGAAGACCGTGCGTCGGCCACGAACGATGTGCCCGTCCTCCACCGCTGCGATCAGGCCGGCCATGGCCCGGCCGGTGTAGACCGGGTCGAGCACGACGCCCTCCGCGCGGGCCGTACGGTTCAGGGCGGCCACGACGGGTTCGGTGAGCGCGCCGTACCCTTCGCCGACCTGGTCCAGTCGCAGCCGAAGCGAACTCGGCGGGTGTGCCGTGCCGGACAGATCGGAGACGAACGCGGCCACGATGTCCGCCGGATCGGTCACGGCGCCGCAGTGGACGCCCAGAACCCGCTGGGTGCCGAGCGCGTGCACCAGACCGGCCATGGTGCCGCCGGAACCCAGGGCCACCACGACGGTGTCCAGATCCGGGGCCTGGGCGAGCAGCTCGCGGCCGCACACGGCGTAACCGCGGGCGCCGAGCGTGCTGGAGCCACCGAAGGGGATCAGCGCCGGTACGGCACCGTCGGCTCGTAGCCGGGCGGCCACTGTCGCGGCAACGGCGCCGAGGGCGTCGCCGTCGACGTCACCGGCCCAGACGACGGTGGCGCCGAACAGGGCGTCCAGGACGAGATTGCCGTGCACCGGCCCACCGGGCGCGCCCGCCAGGACCAGTACGGTCCGAAGCCCCAGGCGGGCGCCCGCGGCGGCGGTCAGGCGGGCGTGGTTGCTCTGCGGGGCGCCGGTCGTCACGAGGTGGGTCGCCCCCTCGGCGAGGGCTGCTCCGCAGAGCCACTCAAGCTTGCGCACCTTGTTGCCGCCGCCGCCCAGACCGGTGAGGTCGTCACGCTTGATCCACAGATCGTCCGCGCCGAGCCCCAGTTCCCGGGCGAGTCGGGGCATGGGCTCCAGCGGAGTGGGCCGGGTGCCGAGCGTGACGGGCTGGGGGCCGTCGCTTGGGGAGGTCATGAGGACATGATCGCACTCGGCGGCTGCCACGTGCCGCTTGGTCGGCGAGCCACCGTTTCCCCTCTTGGTGGACCTGGGGGACATCTCGCCACCGCTATGACGGGTGATGTGTCGCGTGTGTGCTTGCCGCGGTACGACTGCGGGGCGGGCGCCCGGGGCCACAGCAGGGCAGGTGCTGGGGACCGTGCTGGTGCGTGAGGGCCGTTCCGTTCGCGCCGGCGGACGGCACCGTTCGTCACGAGACGGCGGAGGCGGCGCGTCGACGACTCGTAGCCGGGGTCCGCACGTCGGGAGCGCCTACGGGCAAGGCCGTACGGCGGGTCCGTCTTCAGGGTCTCCGAGGCCGCGGGCGCCGGTGACGACCATGCAGGAGGCAGGCCGGTGGGCGTCGGATCGAGGTCGTCCACCACGACATCGGGGGCGTGGGCCAGGGCCCGCCGACACGGAACGAGCAGTGCGGTCGGTCGCCTGCGGGAGCAGGCTCAGGTCGCCACGTTCTGGAGGGCCGCGGCCAGCTCCTTGAGGTCGAGACCGGCCAGATGATCGAGGAAATGCCGGCGGAGGGCGGCCAGATTGGTCGGCCACGCTTCTTGCAACCGCCGGAAGCCGGTGTCCGTGAGAGCGGCGTTCCAGCCGCGGGCGTCCTCCGCGCACCGGACCCGCTCGACGAAACCCTGACTCTCCAGTCGGCACACGACACGAGTGGTGCCGCTGAGCGACATCTCACAGACTCCGGCGAGATCACTCATGCGCAGTTGTCGACCCGGCGCCTCGGAGAGGTGCATGAGGGCCAGGTACTCGGTGTTGGGCAGACGCTGTTCCCGCATCATGTCGGCGTCGATGGCGCGCGGCAGCGCGTGAATGAGACGCGGAAGGGCCCGGACGACCGCTTCCTCCTCCGGGGTGAGGGCCTTCGGTGCGGAGGGGGCCGGTGCTGGCTTCGCGGTCGACATGGCATCAATGCTTGCACAGCGAAGTAAACCAGGCAAAGTCACGTGCTGAGCGATCGCGGCGTCCACAGCCGACTCGACACCGCGGTGGCCCGCCGCGCCCCCTGGAGGGGAACGGCGTCGCCGGCGCAAAGCGGGATGATGTTCGTCATACGGGGTCGGGTTCCGGTGGGGCCGGTGGGTGACCGTTTGACAATCTGGATGATGCTCATAATCCTGAGTTGGTGGGCCGGTCTCCCGTTCCGGTCGGGTCCGCGAGTCTCGGCCGTCGCACCTGAAGGCCGGGACCGTCGTCGCCGAGCCCGGACCCGGCCGGCCCACCGCCCCGGCGGCTCGGCGAGGTGTGACCACGATGACGTAGGCCGACGGAACGTCAGGTGACGGATCAGGCAGACGTCGTCGTGCAGAACAGTTCGGGCAAGAACGTTGCTCCAGGAAGGGAAGCGTGTCATGAACAGCGATCAATCAGGTCTGTGGGTACGCGAGACGATGCCGCAGGGGGCGTCCTCGCTCTCTCTGGAGATCGGCCGCGTACTGGACGAGCAGACGTCGCGGCCCATCCGGGCGGACTTCCGGTTCGACCCCGGCACCCCCATGATCGTCTCCGTTACGTTCAAACCCGCGGCGGGATCCGCCGTGACCTGGCGCATCGGCCGGGAACTGTTGTACCGCGGCCTCTTCGAGGACAGCGGCGAGTGGGACGTGAAGGTGTGGCCGGCTCTCCGCGAGACGCCGGGCATGGCCTGGCTGCTGCTCGACTCCGGCCGCTTCGACGCCCTGTTCAGCCTTCCCGTGCCGCCGCTCGCCGAGTGGCTGGAAGCCACGTACCGGACCGTTCCGGCGGAGGCGGAGAGCGACGCACTGGACTGGGACGGTTTCATCGCGGAGCTGCTCGATCGCCCCGGCCCGCCGTCGACCGAATGACGGATACGTGCGGCGGCCGGCGCCTCTGACGCACTCGGCCGACACGCGGGAACAGGTCCCCGGCGCTCGGCCCGACGCCCTACGCGTCCCGTGCCGGCCAAGTGGGCGAGCGCGCTGATCCGCAGGTGGTTCTACGGTGCCTCGGAGAGATGAACCAACACCATGTATTCGCTGCCGTTGATCGGCTGATCGGCAGCCATGTCGGCGTCGACGACGCGGGGCAGGTATGCCATGACCCGGCCGAGAGCGCGGAGGAATGCCTCCTCCTCCTCCTCCTGATCGAGGGGCTCGATCGCCGTCGCGTCCGCCATGAGCACAGTGCATTGGCACCACCGGCCCCCTGGCCGGTGCCTCGGGGGTGTTGCCCAGGGGGGCGCCGGGCAGGCTACCGGCTCGCCCTCAGTGCGCTGACCGGCCGGCCGGCCGAGAGGCGGGTGCCGGTCGTCCGGCGGGTCGGGGGTGTGCGCGGCAGGTGAAGCCTGGATCTCGCGTGACGCTCTCCGACCTGGGCCTTTGCATTTTCGCTTGTCACCAGTCAGAATGGTGACGTGAATCATGCATTTCCCTGTGGGACGCTCTTCCTCGACTTCGTCGGAACGCTGCGCGCACGCCGCAATGAGGCGCCGACGGAAATGCTCTCACGCCCCGAGTCGCTCGACGACTGGTTCGTGGAGTCCGGCATCCTCGACGAGGCTCCCGGCGCCGACGAGGCGGACGTCGCGACGGCCCTGGACCTGCGGGAGGCCATCTACTCGGTGGTCGCGTCGCATCTGGCCGGCGAGCCTTTGCCCGGCGCGGCGCTCGCCGAGGTCAACCGGCAGGCGGCCGGCCTGCCGGTTCGGGTGCAGCTCGGCGCCGACGGCAGGCGTCGCCGCACAGGTTCCGTGGCCCAGGGACTCGTGGTTCTGGCCCGGGAGACCGTGGAGATCCTCGGGGGAGTGGAGGGCGCGTTGCTGCGCGAGTGCTCCCGTCCCGAGTGCACCCAGGTCTACCTCGACCGCTCGCGCGGCCCGCGACGGGAATGGTGCTCGATGAAGACCTGCGGCAACCGAGTCAAGGCGGCCGCCTACCGGTCCCGCCAGCACAGCAAGAAGAGCTGAGCGTTCCCGCGCGGACCCCCATGGTTCCTGACCCCCCTGGTGAGGCGCTTGGTGGTTCCGGGCCCCCTGGGGTGGCGGCCGCCGCGGCGACGCCGACGACGCCCGTCATCTCGTCACGCGGCCCTGTACCGGTCTCCGAAGGCCGGGCCGCGGGAGGATCTTCGTCGTCACCTCTCGCGGATGCCCCGGCCTCGGGCGGGCGAGGACCAGGCGTGCGAGCAGCGGCCCTGCGTTCGTTTTCCACGGTGTGCGCGGCGTGGTCGAGCACGCCCCGCCCACCAGCTCGGCCTCCAGCACGGCCATCCGCAGGCCGCCGTCGGACCGACACACCGGCCCGGTGCCCGCCAGGCGATCCCCTGTCGATCGCGCGGTGACGTTGCGGTCGTGGTCCCGGTCCGCCCGCGCCCGCTCCCTCGCGCCCGTCCCGAACGGATGCCTGCGTGGGGTGGTATCCCGTCGCCTGCTCCGGTGACGAGGACGAGGGCTCGGGCTCGGGCGACGGCTCGGCCAGGACGGTGTCACCTCGTCGCGTCGAGTACCACACGGAACCGGGCCTCGCCGGAGAGCATCCGTTCGTAGGCCCTGGGAGCGTCGCTGAGGGGGAGCACCTCGTTGAGGGAACGGATCGCGTGGGCGAGCGTGAAGTGCACGTTGTCCTCGTTCTCGACGGACGAGCCGGTGAGACTTCCGCGGACGACGCGGCTGCCGAAGATGAGGTCGGTCGTGCTCACTTCGAAGGGGTCCGGAGCCGCTCCGACGACGACCAGCTCGCCCCGCCTGCCGAGGCCCCGCACCAGCGGCGACATCGAGGCGCCCGACGCGGCGGTGGCGACGACGACCGCCGCCCCGCCGAGCTGTTGGAGCGCCTCGCCGGGGTCCGTCGCCGTACTGTCGATGTACTCGTGGGCGCCGAGCTCCGCGGCGAGCCCGCTTTTCGCCGTGCCCCGGGCAATGGCGGCGACGCGGTACCCCAGCGCCCGGGCGTACTGGATGCCGAGATGGCCGAGGCCGCCGATGCCCTGGATCGCGACGAGCGAGCCGGGGCGCGCAGCCGACGACGACACCAGCGCGGTGTAGACGGTCAACCCCGCGCACAGCAGCGGTGCACCGGCCAGCGCGTCCAGTGCGTCCGGGATCCGCACGAGACCGGTCGCCCGGGCATAGGCCACCTCCGCGTAACCGCCGTCGACGGCGGTACCCGTCTGCGGCTGTTCCTCGCAGTTGACGAAGTCGCCGCGGCGGCACGGCTCGCACACGGTGCAGTGGCCGCTGAGGAAGCCGACGCCCACGCGCTCGCCGACCCGCCATGCCGGTTCGACGCCGGGTCCCACGGCCTCGATCACACCGATGATCTCGTGGCCCGGCACGATCGGCGTTGCCGGGTCCGGTCGCAGTCCCTCGACCGCCAGGACATCGGTGTGGCAGACCCCGCACGCCTCGACACGGATCCGCACCTGGCCGCGGGCCGGTTCCTGGCGCTCCCGTTCGACCGCGGCGAACTGCCGCTGGCCGGTGACGGTGAAGGCTCGGTAGGTGGACTCGCTCATCACAGCTCCTCGGCGCCGGTCTGCTCACCCACCAGGTGGCGGGCGAACCACTCCGGCCAATCGGGATCTTCCATGCCGGTGCCCGGCCCCTGCGCGCGGTGGGCGGCCGCTGCGCGGTGGAGGGCGCCCGCCAGTTCGTCCGCGGAGGCGAACGTCATGGCCGCGGGGTCCACCCGTCCCGGCAGTCGCCTGGTGACCTCCTGGAGGAGCCAGCCGTTGCCGTCCGGGTCGTTGAAGGACAGGAACGAGCCGTAGTCCAGTACGAGGCTCCGGTCATCACGAACAGTAGCTTCGCCGTCATGTTCGCTCCTGCCATCCTGCGATCGGTGAGGTGTGCGTCCGCCCCTGCGGACTCCCGCCTCGCCCCATGCTGCTCCTGTTGGCCGCGTGTCGCACCCGTGGGAGACCCTGGTCGGTCACGGGCATCCGGAGACGCAACACATCCGACTACTGAGGGCACACGTATGTGCGGGGAGAGCACACGGGATGTGACGCGTGCGGCGGGACCGCTTCCGGCGCGCCCTGCGACGTGCGGGCGGTACCGGCCGCGGGACGAGGTGCCGCAGGCCAGGGGCTTCACTCGGGTGGGGATCGCTCTGGCGTCGCAGGGGGTGAGGGCTTCCTCGGCTTTCGATGCGACGGTGCTCGCCCGCGGCCACCCGGCGGCTACGAGGCGTGGCGCGGGTGCGGAGCCAAGGGCTGGTCGTACGGGCGGCCGCTGCCGTACTTCCAGCGGACCGCGACAGTGCCGAGGCGTCAGCGGCCACCCCCGGCCGCGTAGGCCTTCGGATCACCGCCGCGGACCCCTACGTGACGTCGGCGAAGGGCTGCCGAACTCCCGCTCCGCTCCCTTCACCGTCTTCTTGGCGCCGCGCTCGACGGTGATGCCGCCGCTGGCCCGCACCGAGTCGGTGTTGAAGTCCTGACCTCGGGCGTCCGGTCGGCGAGCGAACATTTTTCACGGCTCACTCGTGAACCCCGGCCACCACCGGATCCGTTCTGTCATTGAAGGCTCCCGCCGCGCATGTTGACTGGCTGACACCGCGGCGGGGCGCGGGCAGTCGCCTCCTGGCTTCCCCCGGCAGGGAGGCGACTGCCCCGCTCGTGCCGCTCCGCTCACCCCCTGAGCGGAGCGGCGCGGTCGCGGTGCCCTGCCCCACGTCATGCGAGTGTGTACCTCACCGACCGCTGGTCCTTGTGGCGGCGGATACGACCCTTGGCCACGAGTGACTCCAACGTGTTGCGCACCACCTGTGGCGTCGGCGTCCGGTCGGGGTGCTTGGCGAGAAGCTCGTCCCGCAGCTCCTTGGCGAAGCGCGGCTGTTCCTGCGCACGGAGCAGATCCAGCAGGAGGTCCGCGAGAAGAGGTTGCTGCGACTTGCCCGTGCCGGGACTCCTCCTGGGAGTCTTCGGGCGGGCTGCGGGCCGACCCGACCGCGGGAGTGTGGGTTCCTCCTGCGCCTGCTCGGGCAGCGGCGGCGGTTCGCTCACGCCGCCCTCGTGCCGCTCCGCGAGGGCCAGGATGTCAGCGAGGAGGGCTTCTTCCCGCTTCAACATCTTGACGGTTTCGAGGAGTTCCTGTTGTCGGCGGCGGTTTTCCTTGAGATCCGATGCGGCCTGCTCGACGTACCGCGATCGGAGCGTCGCGGCTGACTGGCTGGTCACAACCGTTCACTCCCTCGAAAATAGATGATGCTGGGCATGGTACCCATGCATGGGTGCACACGCAGCGACGTGTCGAGGCAGCGGCGCCTCGGACATACCCCTCAGGTGGTGTCGGCTGCCGAAGGATCCGCGGTGTGGGTTGCACGGCCGTCGGCCGTCCGCGCCAGTGACGTGTGCACCGCGGGGCCGACGGTTTCACACTCAGCCTCGCGCCCCCTGCAAGACGGCAGCCCACACCTTCGCGGGTCAGCTGCATCGACGTGGGTGCCGTGGCGGCCGTCACCGCCCGGACCATGGTCAGCACTGCGGGCCACCGCGGGCGGACTCCGCCCCGGACCGGACCTCTCCTCGCACCGGTGGCCGGTGAGGCGGACGGCTGAGGTACGCCCGCCGGCGCCGGACCGCCGGGCAGCCACCCCCGGTCCTCGTACTCGATGCGGCGGGCCAGGTGCAGGGCACCGTGTCGCGACGCGGGTCGGCATCGCCGCGTCACAAGTGCAGCAGTTTTCCGGCACTCGTCCGTGCCTAGGGTGCGGATGCCTCGGAGGACGTATGTGCACCCTCCGGCCGCAGAACCACGGAGCACCGGAACGGCTCGGAAACTATGACTACCCTCCCCACGCCAACGACCATGGCGGAACTGCTGGTCACCATCATGCGGGAGTACCGGGACGGGCTCGTCTCGTACGCCGAGAACGCGCTGGGCGACCGGGCACTCGCCGAAGACATCGTGCAGGAGGCGGTCATCCGTGCCTGGCGCAACCTGGACCGCCTCGTCGACATGGAGGGCTCGGTCAAGCGATGGCTGTTCACCGTCACCCGCAACCTGGTCATCGACTGGGTGCGCAAGCCGCACGCGCGCAGGGAGGTGTTCGGAGCCGTCCACAACGAGCCGTTGTCGGGGACGGACAGTGTCGAGGCCGTGCACGACGCCATGACGGTCAAGCTCCTCCTCCACGGGCTGTCACCGGAGCACCGCGCGGTCCTGGCCCACATCTACCTGTGTGATCGCACCATCAAGGAGACCGCGGGGATTCTGGGTGTACCGGCGGGAACGGTCAAGTCCCGCCACCACAACGCTCTGCGCAACCTCCGTTCCGTGGTGCACCGCGACGCCTCCTGAGTTCCGGTGGGGGAGCGATGCGCTCAGCGGTCGGCAGGAGGAAGGATCGTCTCCAGCGCGGAGCTGAGCTGTCGGTACAACGGCTCGCCCCGTGGGTGCAGGCCCATGTCCCGGACCAGCGACGGCAGCAGATGCCTCTCGGCGGTGATCCACTCGGCGGCCTCCGCGCTTCCGCCGAAGTGCTGCGGTCGCACACCGGGCCGCGGCGGCGGCAGGATCAGGGTTCTGCGGTGCGGCGCCATCAGCGCGGTCGCCGCGTCGGCGCTGTAGAGATAGTGCTCGACCATCCTGGCCCGTGCCGCGGACCGCGCGCTGGGCAGGTCCCGCTCGGAGCTGAGTTCCGCGGCCAGGCCGCGCAGCAGCTCATGAAAGGTGTACCGGCCGGGCGCCGGCTCGGTGAGCAAATGGTGATCGACCAGTTCCGCCAGATCCGTGTGCGTGGTGCGCAGGTCGGTGCCGGTCAGGCTGGCGGCGGCTCGCGAGCTGATCTCCCGTGCGGGATGCAGGCTGAGCAGTCGGAACAGCGACGCGGCGCTGGGGCGTAGCGCCGCGTAGGAGGTCATGAAGGCGCTTCTGACATCGGTGCGGTCATCGTGTGTGGACAGGGCGGCGAGTCTGCCCCGGTCGTCCTGTAGCCGCGATGCGAGCGAGGCGAGGGAGAAGGCCGGTTGCAGCCGCGCCCGGGTGCTCGCGACGGCCAGCGTCAGCGGCAGTCCTCCGCACGCGTCGACGATGTCCCCCACCGCGGCGTGCTCGCCCCTGATCCGGTCCGCGCCCAGGCGGTGTTCCACGAGTTCCAGGCTCTCCTGGCGGTTCATGGGATGGAGGGTGACGATCCGGGCGTCGTCCGTCACGACCAGTCCCTCCAGCCGCCGGCGGCTGGTGACGATCGTGAGTGAGCCGGCGGTGCTGGGCAGCAGGGGACGGACCTGTTCACTGTCGCGGGCGTCGTCCAGGACGAGGAGCAGCCGGCGCCCCGCCAGGGTCCTGCGATACGCGGAGCCGAGCGCGGCGGTGCCGGCGTCCGAGACCGAGTCCGCCGGAACCGGATCGGCACCCAGCGCTGCGAGCACCGTGCGCATGGCCTCGTGGGACGCGAGAGGCGGCCGCGAGGTGTGGTGCCCCTGGAGATCCACGAAGATCTGTCCGTCGGGGTAGCGTGCGGCCGCCAGGTGGGCGAAGCGGACGGCCAGAGTCGTCTTGCCCACTCCCGCCATGCCGCAGAGGGCAGCGGTGAGCGCGGGATGCCGTTGATCCCCTCTCGGCGGCAGGAGTTCGAGGCATTGGTCGAGCTCGGCCTGGCGACCGGCGAACGACGGGCAGTCGACGGGAAGTTGGGCCGGTACCGAAGCGCCGGGGACGGGGCACACCGACGTGCGCGAGGGACTGGTGATCTCGTGCTGGAGCAGGCGCTGCTGGGCAGCCCGCAGCTCGGGGCCGGGTTCGACACCGAGTTCGTCGGCCAGACTGCGGCGGATGCGGTCGAACTGCCGCAGGGCCTCGGCCTGGCGGCCGGTGGCGGCGAGGGCGGTGATGACCCGGGCGTGCACGGCCTCGTCGAAGGGGTGTCCGACCAGGGCGTGGCGCAGTGCCGTCAGGACGTCGTCCGTCAATGCGGGGGCCTCGGCCAGGACGACGTCGGCGGCTTCCTTCACCGCCGCGACGAACTCCTGCCCTACCGCGGTGAACACCGGGTGCCGGCACACGTAGCTGCCCTCGGCCACCACGGGACCGCGCCAGAGCCGCAGGGCCTCGACGAAGAGGTGGGCGGCCCGGGCGCGGTCCGAGGTCCTGGCCTCGAGCCGTGCCTGCGCGCACTTGTCACGGAAGTGCAGGAGATCGAAGTCCGAGGTGTCGACGAGCAGGCGGTACCCGTCGGCGGCACGTACCAGGTGCTGGGCGTCGGACCGGCTGCGCAGATGAGGTTCCAACGTCCTGCGCAGGGCGCCGATGTGCCGGTGCACCACGTTGACCGCGCTGGCCGGCGGCTCCTCGTCCCAGAGCACGTCGACGGCTTCGCTGAGCGTCAGCGGGCCGGGCGCGCGCAGCAGGAGCAGGGCGAACAGGGCGAGTCTCCTGGGCGGGCCGAGAGGGAGTTCGGTGTCCCCGCGCATCGCCCGCACGGTGCCCAGGATCGAGTAGCGCACTGCCGCGTCCATGCCCCTTCCGCCCCCTCCGGCGTCGAACGTCATGCACTGCTCGAACGCCGTACTCGCACCGGGAAGTGGACGACCGCTGACGTTTGCCATGTCAAGTAAAAAGGCCGACTGATTGACCTGTCAAGGAGATGTCGGTGGGACGGCAAGCCGGCACGGCCCCCGACCCTCAGGGACGCAGGCCCACCCAGGAGCCGTGCGGCGCGGTCCGCAGCAGCGAGGACAGGCCGGCTTCGTGGAAGGCGAGCTCCAGATCGTCACCTCCCTCGGAGAAGTGGGCCCAGCCGTCGTAGTGGGCCGGCACCACGACGTCCGCACGCAGGACGGCCGCCGCCGCCGCGGCCCGCCGGCTGTCGAGGGACAGCGGGCGCCCGTCGAACTTCGCCGGCACGCGTGCCGCTCCGGCGTGCAGCAGCGCCGCGGTGATGTCCGGGACACGTCGGGAGATCTCCGCCACGACACGCAGCGAGGCGTTGTCACCACTGACGTACACCGTCGGAAGTCCCCGGCCGGACAGCACGAAGCCGGTGACCTCGCAGTTGACATGACCGTCGGCGTCGCGGTCGCCGTCCTCGGGACCGTGCACCGCCGGCACCGCGAGCACGGTGAGGTCACCCTCGCCGTCCCCGCGTGCCACGGAGTGACTCGTCCAAGGGGCGAGACCGACCGCCGGTGAGCCGAGCCGCGCCGCCGTGAGCGGCCCGGTCAGGACCAGCGGCGCGGCCTTCGCGAACGCGCGGCCCCGCTCGTCGAGGTTGTCGGGATGCACGTCGTGGCTGACCAGCACGACATCCACCGGGCCCACGGCGTCCTCGGTCCGGGCCGGCCCCGTCGTCTTGGTGAGATACCCGTGCGGGCCCGCCTCGTCGAAGGTCGGATCGCTGACGATCCGTAGACCGCCCAGGTCGATGACGGCCGTGGGGCCGCCCAGAACCGTGGCTGCGCATTCCTGACGCAGGAGTTTCGTGGTCGTCACTGCCGACTCCGTCCGACGATCGTGCTCGTGAGGTACAAGAAATGTACGCCACCATCGGTGCCACGGCGCATCATGGTGACGCGATCGGCATTTCACCACGTGTCTCGATTGTCCAGAGTCACGTGTGCCACCCCCGGTCCAAGGAGGAGAAACCACATGAGCCCACTACTGGACGACCTGGGGGTCTCGCTGCCGGTCCTGGCGGCCCCGATGGCCGGCGGGGCCGGCGGTCCCGCACTGGTGACGGCGGCTGCCCGGGCGGGAAGCGTGGGTTTCCTCGCCGCCGGCTACAAGACCGCGCAGGCGCTCGCCGAGCAGATCGACACCGTCCGGGCCGAAGGTGTCTCCTTCGGCGTCAACCTCTTCGCCCCCGCCCCGGTCCCCGTCGCGCCGGCGGAGTACCGCCGCTACGCCCAGGCCATCCAGCCCGAGGCCGACCGCTACGACGTGCGACTGAATGCCCTGGAACCGGTCGAGGACGACGACGACTGGGAGAACAAGCTCGATCTGCTCCTCGCGTCGGCCGTTCCCCTCGTCTCGTTCACCTTCGGCATTCCGGACCGCTCCGTCATCACGGCTCTGCGCCGGGCGGGGACCACCGTCCTTCAGAGCGTCACCTCCGCCGACGAGGCCCGGCGGGCGTCGGAGGCCGGGGTGGACGGGCTGGTCGTGCAGGCATTCGCCGCGGGAGGGCACTCCGCGACGCTCACCCCCGAGCGGCCGCTCGCTTCCGTGCCGCTGCCCGACCTGGTCGCCGACGTGCGTCGAAGCACCGGACTGCCGATCATCGCCGGCGGCGGCATCGCCACCCCCGCCGACGTGACGGCCACGCTGCGCGCCGGCGCGGACGCCGCCGTGGTCGGCACCCTGTTGCTGCGCACGGACGAGAGCGGGGCCGCCGCCGCGTACCAGGACGCCCTGGTCGACCCGGCTTTCACGGAGACCGTGCTGACCCGGGCATTCACCGGACGTCCCGCACGTGGCCTGCGCAACCATTTCATCGAGCGCTACGAAGCGGTCGCCCCGGCCGGCTATCCGGCCGTGCACCACCTCACCGCTCCGCTGCGCAAGGCCGCCACGGCGGCCGGGGACACCCGTCTCATCCACCTGTGGGCAGGCACGGGCCACCGGGAGGCGAGAGCCGAGAGCGCCACCCGCACGCTGCGGCGGCTCGCCGGTCACCTGTGACCTGACCGCACCGGCGGTCCGCGGCGCGACGGCGCGGCACACGGCATCGACCCTGTGCCGCGGCGTGGTGGCCGTGAGCAGCGCCAGCGCCGCGGCCGGCCCAGGAGGGTGGCTTCCGAGCAGGTGGTGTCGCGAGCCCGGGGACCGGGGCGGGCGGCAGCCGTGCAGCCGACGGCACGCCTGTCGGTGGACGGCCCGCCGCCTGGGGCGTGGCGGGGACGGGTGGAGGGGCGGGCCGGCCGCGGTGTCGGTCGCGATCAGCAGCCGGACGGGCGGCGCGGACCGGGTGCCGCGGGGAGCCTGAAGCCCACCGGGCGTCACCCTGTTGACCGGTGGGCATCGTGGTGTGAGCGCATGTGCGCGCAGGGGTGTCAAAGGACATGACGGAGCGGTCGCCCACACAACGGGGGTGTGTCCGGGCGACCGCTCCTCGCCTGCTGCTCAGGGCGATCGATCAACGCCTCGGCAGCAGGAGCCTCTCCACTTGGTCAACGGAAACGCGGGGTGTCGGGGTTCACGGCTTCGGAAGAATCGCGGCTGTCCCGCAGCCCAGGCCGGTCCCGCCACGGGCCAGGCAGGCCGTCCAGGACCCGGGGACGGCACCGGTGTCTCCGCGGGGGACGTGGGGTCAGAACCGGTCGACGTCCACGACGGCCTGGGCGAAGGCGGACGGGGCCTCCTGCGGCACGTTGTGACCGATGCCGTACAACGTGCGGTGCTCGTAGGCGCCGACGAAACGGTCGCGGTACGCAGCGCCGTTGCCGGGAGCGGTGAACGGGTCGCGCTCGGGATCGAGGGTGATGGTGGGCACCTCGATGACGGGTCGCGTGGCGAGCACCTGCTCGTAACGGTCGTAGCGCCGTTCGCCGTCGGCGAGGCCGAGCCGCCAGCGGTAGTTGTGGATCACGATGGCCGCGTTGTCGGGATTCTCGAACGCGGTGGCGGTGCGTTCGAAGGTGGCGTCGTCGAACTGCCAGGTGGGGGAGACTGTCTGCCAGACGAACCGGCACAGATCGTGCCTGTTCTGCTTGTCCGCCATGGCGAGGCGACCCCGCTCGGTGGAGAAGTAGTACTGGTACCACCAGTTGTGCTCGGCCGCGGGCGGCAGCGGCTTCTTCTGCGCCGCGACGTTGGTGATGAGGTATCCGCTCACGGACACCAGACCCTTGACGCGTTCGGGCCACAGGGCCGCGATGATGTCGGCGGTCCGCGAGCCCCAGTCGAAACCGGCGAGGACGGCCTGCTCGATCTTCAGGGCGTCCATCAGGGCGATGATGTCGAGCGCGACCACCGACTGCTGCGCGTTGCGGAACGTGCGGGCGGACAGGAAGGTCGTCGTGCCGTGGCCGCGGAGATAGGGGACGATCACCCGGTAGCCCTGCTCCGCCAGCAACGGCGCGACGTCGACGAAGCTGTGGATGTCGTAGGGCCAGCCGTGCAGGCAGATGACTGCCGGACCGTGCGCGGGGCCCGCCTCGGCGTACCCGATGTCCAGCACACCGGCGCGGATCTGCTTCAGCTCGGCGAACGAGGTGTGGGTGCCGGGGGGCACCGTGGGAACAGTCGGCGCGGGGCCGCCGCCGGCCCCGCGCGGGGCGGCGGAGGCGTTCGGGATGCCCTGGAGGGCGGTGAGTGAAACCGCGGCCGCGCCTGTGCCCAGGCCGGCGGCCTTGTTGAATGTGCGCCTGCTGATCATGTGAACCCTCCGTGGGGCTGGGTGTGGAGCTGGGTGACTGGTGGCAGTCGCGGCGCTGGAGGTCGCCGCCGCCGGGCGGGTCGAGGTGACTGTTTCACGGCGTCAGTAACCTGTCGAGACGGTTACTTAGTGAAATGGCCTGGCGGATCGTTGTCAAATCGCGGTGAGATCGTCACTTGTTTGGCAGGTGATGATTCGTGCGGCATAGTGGCGTCGAGATCTCCCCCGTCGCCGGGGGAGAAGAAGGGCGACGAATGATGACTGAGGAAACGGCGCTGCTGGCCGGCGGCTGCTTCTGGGGTATGCAGGACCTGATCCGCAAGCTTCCCGGCGTGACCGGTACCCGGGTGGGCTACAGCGGCGACGACGACCTGCCCCGGCCGACCTATCGCCGGCACGGGAACCACGCCGAGTCGATCGAGATCGTCTTCGACCCCACCGTCACCGACTACCGCACGATCCTGGAGTACTTCTTCCAGATCCACGACCCGACCACCGCGAACCGGCAGGGCAACGACATCGGGGCCGACTACCGCTCCGCTGTCTTCTACCTCGACGACGAGCAGCGGCGCATCGCACTGGACACCATCGCCGACGTCGAGGCATCGGGGCTGTGGCCCGGGCCGGTGGTGACCGAGGTGGCACCGGCCGGGCCGTTCTGGGAAGCCGAGCCGGAGCACCAGGACTACCTCCAGCGCTACCCGGACGGCTACACCTGTCACTTCCCACGCCCGAACTGGCGGCTGCCGAGGCGAGGGCAGTCCTGACCGCCGTCCGGCGGTGAAGCGGTCCGCCACGGGCCGTGGCCCGTGGCGGACCAGCACGGGTTCGCCCGGCCGTCGGCTTCGTCGGCCGTGGCTCGGTCGGCGCCCCCCCACGCCCGTGGAGCACCTGCGGGCGTCGCGCGAGGTTCGGCACCCGGTGCCGGCCGCCCGGTGAGGCGACCGGCGCGCCTACCGCGCACGGCCGGTCCGCACGCGGGGGGACCGACCCCGGCGACCGTGCGCCGGAGCGACCGTTGAGCCGACGTCGGCGCAGCAGGCCGCCCGCCCGTCACCGAGGTGTCAGCCGGGCTCCGCGTTGCCCCGGCTGCGGTGCGTCTCCAGCAGCCTCAGCCAGACCTCGCTGATCGTCGGGAAGGCCGGCACGGCGTGCCAGAGCCTGTCGACGGTCACCTCTGCCGTCACCGCGACGGTCGCCGAGTACAGCAGTTCCCCGACACCGGGCCCGACGAAGGTGACGCCGAGGACGACGCCGGTGTCCGGGTCGAGCAGCATGCGCGCTTTGCCGCGATAGCCCTCGGCGTACTGACGTGCCCCCGCGACCAGGCCGATGTCGTAGTCCACGACGTCGACCCGGACCCCGGTGCGTGCGGCCTCGTGGGTGGTGAGGCCCACGGACGCGACCTCGGGGTCCGTGAAGACGACCTGGGGGACGGCCACGCTGTCCGCGGTCGTCGTGTGTGCTCCCCACTTGGCCTCGTCGAGGCTCTCGGCGCGGGCGCGGGCGCCGATGACCGCGCCGGCGATGCGGGCCTGGTACTTGCCCTGATGCGTCATCAACGCCCGGTGGTTCACATCACCCACGGCGTAGAGCCAGCCGTCGGGGACGGCGGTCACCCGACAGGTGTCATCCACGTGCAGCCAGTCACCGGGCGTCAGTCCCACGCTCTCCAGACCAAGATCCGACGTCTGGGGAGTACGGCCGATGGCGAAGAGGATCTCGTCCGCGGTCACCTCGCCACCGCCCTTCAGCTCGACCTCGACCTCGCCGGCCGTGGGCCCCTCGCGGGTCACGGATATCACCGCGGCGCCGAGGCGCACATCCACCCCGGCTTCCCGCAGGCCCTGGGCGACCATGTCACCGGCGAACGGTTCCATGCGGGGGAGCAGCCCGGCCTCGCTGCGGACCAGCATGGTCACCCGGGAGCCGAGCGCCTGCCAGGCAGTGGCCATCTCCACGGCCACGACACCGCCGCCCACCACCACGAGACGACCGGGCACCTCGGAGGAACTCGTCGCGTGGCGGCTGGTCCACGGACGCACCGAGTCGAGGCCCGGAAGGTCCGGCAGAGCCGCGCCGGTGCCGGTGGCGACGACGACGGTGTGCCGGGCCGCGAGCCGGACCGTTTCGCCCTCGGCGGTCTCCACCGTCACCTGCTTCGGCCCGGTGAGCCGGCCGTGACCTCGGATCAGGTCCACCGAGACCGAGTTCAGCCAGTCGACCTGGTCGTCGTCATGCCAGTGCTCTGCCATCGTGTCCCGGTGCGCCAGCACCGCGGGAACGTCCAGGGGGCCGTCCGCCGCGTGACGGAAACCGGGTATGCGCCCGGCGTCGGCCCGCGCCAGCACCGGCCGCAGCAGCGCCTTGCTGGGTTCGCAGGCCCAGAACGAGCACTCGCCACCGAGCAGTTCGCGTTCGATGATGACCGTACTGAGCCCGGCGGACCGGGTGCGTTCGGCCACGTTCTCACCAGCCGGTCCGGCCCCGACGACGATCACGTCATACGTGCGGGGGACGTCGTTCATCGCTGCTCCTGTGACTCGGGTGTCTGGCTCGGTCGTTCCCGCGGCCCGCCTCTGCGACGGCCGGACCTGTGCGGGGAACCGTGCCTCGTCGACCACGGCCGCGCGCTCCCGACCGGAGCGAGGAGTGCGCGCTTCGGCGCGCTCAGGCATGGGCAGGCGCCGCACTCGTGAGCGGAGCACTCGAGAGGGGAACAGCGCACCCGCACGGGAGCGGAGGCGTCCTGGCCATGCGATGTCTCCTCGCCGGGCTGTCGACCGAGACACGGGCAAACGGGTGATTCACACCTTATGCCTTGATTCGCGCGAGCGCATCGTTTCCTCGCCGGGGCGCTGCGGCCCGGGCGAGCGGCCAAGGATCTTCGCCCGGCGGCCGGGCGCGGTGGCGCTCCCTGGTACGTAGGGCAGCGGCCCCGCGTCCCCCGGTGGGCATGCGGGTGCGCCGGTCGGGTCGGCGACCGGCGCGTCGAAGGGCGGCCGAGGGGCGAAGCCCGGCGCTCGACGACGCCTGCTCCCCAGATGAGGTGACGTCGGGGACAAGGACCTGCGTCCGCATCGGTCGCGACCTGTGGTCGATCGACTGCACCAGACCGGCGCAGACGTGGCGATCATGGGATCCAAGGCCGGAGCGGAGCAGTCGGCCGTTCTGCGTAGATCGTCACCGCCCCTGATCCCGGAGCCGCATCGCGGGCGTGGCGCCGACGCCCGCCCCTGCGATGCGGCTCCCCGTGGGTGCGGGTCCGGTCAGGGCCGCGCGGGTCGGCCGGCGTCACGGTAGGTCTCCAGCAGCCTCAGCCACACCTCGCCCAGCGTCGGGAAAGCCGGTACGGCGTGCCAGAGCCGATCGATCGGTACCTCGCCCGCGACGGCGATCGTCGCCGAGTGGACCAGTTCCGCGACGCCGGGGCCGACGAAGGTGACGCCGACGACGATGCCGCGGTCGGGGTCCACCAGCATGCGCGCCCGGCCGCGGTAGCCCTCGGCGTACTGGTGCGCCCCCGCGAGACGGGCGAGGTCGTAGTCCACCACGTCCACCCGGCGCCCGGACCGCCGCGCTTCCTGCGTGGTCAGACCGACGGAGGCGACTTCGGGGGTGCTGAAGACGACCTGGGGTACGGCCGTGTGGTCGGCGGTGGCGGCATGGGCACCGTACCGGGTGTCGTCGACGGGCTCGCCCTTCGCGCGGGCGCCGATGGCTGCGCCCGCGATCCGGGCCTGGTATTTGCCCTGATGGGTCAGCAGCGCGCGGCGGTTGACGTCACCCACGGCGTAGAGCCAGCCGTCGGCGACCGCCGTGACCCGGAAGGTGTCGTCGACCGTGAGCCACTCGCCGGGGGCCAGGCCGACCGAGGCGAGGCCGACGTCGGTGGTCCGCGGGGCTCGTCCGGTGGCGACCAGGATCTCGTCCGCGGACACCTCTCCGCCGTCGGCGAGGGTGATGCGTACCTCGCCGTCGGGACCGTCGTCGCGAGACACGGAGGTGACGGAGGTCTTCAGCCGTATGTCGACACCGGCCGCGCGCAGCTCCTCCGCGACCAGCTCGCCCGCGAAGGGCTCCATCTTCGCCAGCAGCCGGTCACCACGGACCAGCAGCGTCACCTGTGAGCCGAGCGCCTGCCAGGCGGTGGCCAGCTCGACCGCCACCACCCCGCCGCCCACCACCGCGAGCCGGTCGGGTGCCCGGTCGGCACTGGTGGCCTCTCGGTTCGTCCAGGGGCGGACGGTGTCGAGTCCGGGGATGTCCGGCCAGGCCGTGCCGGTGCCGGTGCTGAGGACGACGGCGTGCCGTGCCGTGAGGTGGACGACGCCGCCGGCACCGGTGTGCACCGACACCTGCCGGGGGCCGGTGAGCCGGCCGTGACCGCGGACGAGGTCGACGGAGACGGAGTCGAGCCAGTCGACCTGGTCGCCGTCCGTCCAGTGGGCGGCCAGCTCGTCACGGTGGGCGAGGACCGCGGCCACGTCCAGCGGCCCGTCCACCGCCCGGTTCAGCCCCGGGACACCGCGCGCGTCGGCCCGGGCGACCACGGGCCGCAGCAGCGCCTTGCTGGGCTCGCAGGCCCAGAAGGAGCACTCCCCGCCGAGCAGCTCACGCTCCACGATCACCGTGCTGAGCCCGGCGGCGCGGGTACGGTCGGCCACGTTCTCACCGACCGGGCCGGCGCCGATGACGACCACGTCGTAGGTGCGGGAAGTCTCCTGCATCACTGCTCCTGTCACTGGTTTCGTGTCCTCGCCCCCGAGCGCGGCCCGGTCCGCCGGCGGTGTGTCGAATCGCGGTCAGCGACCGGGAAGGCGGGTGGTCACTTCCTGGAGCACCCATCCGTTGCCGTCCGGGTCGCTGAACGCGGCGAACGAGCCGTAGCTGGCGCGCGTCGGGTGCGGACCGCTGACCCGGCCCTCCTCCGTGCCGCGGTGGAAGACCCCGCCCGCGTCGTGGAAGATCTCGCCCATGTCGACGCCGCGGGCGACGAGGGCGGCGTGGGCCTCCTCGATGTCGTCCACGATGAGGTGCAGCCCCTGTACCGAGCCCGGCGCGGCCGTGGTGACCCCGGTGCCGAAGAGGATCGAACTCTGCGAGCCGGGAGGGGTCAGGTGCACGACCCGGTAGCTGTCGTCGGCGATGTAGTCCACGTCCAGGCGGAAGCCCAGCGCCTCGTAGAACGCCTTGGCCCGGTCGACGTCGGACACAGGCAGCACCACGACTTCGAGTTTCAGATCCATTGTGCTTTTCACTCTCCTGGCCGGAGGTGTCGCCCTGGTGGGCGTCACCTGTTGAAGTGGTGACGAGTTTGGCATCGGTTTCATCACCTGTCAAGCCGGTTATGAAGGAGTTCGTCAATGCGGCCCAACTGGTGCGCCCTCCCGGGAATGGCTTGACGCCCGTCGGGGTTGAGGAACATGCTTGACTCGTCAAGGAAATCGACGAGGTCGGCACGCCCGACCCGTTCCTCAGGAGTGATCTGTGACTATCCGCAAGGATCTTGAAAGTGCGTCGAACCCCAACTCCACCTCCTCGCAGAAGCCCCGCAAGCGGCTGATCGGGGCCATGACCGGCCTGGCCGCCGCTGCGGCCCTGACCGCGGTGGCGGTCCCGGCATCGGCGCAGGGGCAGGCACCCCACCCCACCTCCTCGGCCTCCGCGGCCCACCGGCACCAGCTCTCGCCGCTTCAGGTCGCCTCGGCGTTCTACGCCAGCTACAACGGCGACCTGGCCGCCGGTTTCGACCGCTACATCTCGAAGGACCTGGTGCTGCACGGGTTCAACGGGCCCGAGGACCGCCAGGCCTGGCTCAACGGCGATCTGAACATCAAGGCGGGGCTCACCGGATTCAAAATGACGGTCCTGGACCAGATCGCGGAAGGCAGCAAGGTCGTCACGCGCTGGAGCTTCACGGGCGTCCACACCGGCACGGTCTTCGGGATACCCGCCTCCGGCCGGGAGGTCACGCTCAGCGGGATCTCCATCGACCGCGTGAGCCACGGCCAGTCGGTCGAGCACTGGTCGGAGGGGAACTTCGGCCGTTTCCTGGACGACCTCCGCGGTGACACGGCTCCCGGCACCGTCACTCCCAGCGCCGAGTAGCCCAGCGCGGGCCCCCGGCCCTGGCACAGCTCAGGGCCGGGGCCGACGCCGTCCCAGCACACCCGCGCGGTGCACACCGGCGCCGCGCACATCAGAACCAGGAGCAGTTCCATGGGAACACTCGAGGGCAAGGTAGCGCTCATCACCGGTACCGCCGGGGGCATGGGCCGCGTCGCGGCACTCATCTTCGCGCGAGAGGGTGCACAGGTCGTCGGCGCCGACATCCAGGTCGAGGCCAACAAGGAGACCGTCGAACTCGTACGGCGTGCGGGTGGCGAGATGACGGGCATCGCGCCGGTCGATCTCACCGACCCGGACGCGGTGCGGCAGTTGGCCGAAGACGCCGCCGCCGCTTACGGCGGTCTCGATGTGGTCTACAACAACGCGGCGATGCAGCGCTTCGGCCCCATGCCGGACTTCTCGGTGGAGGACTGGCGGGCGACCGAAGCCGGTGAACTCGACATCCCCTTCTTCGTGTCGAAGTTCACCTGGCCGCATCTGGTCCTTCGTGGTGGCGGCGTCATCATCAACGTCGCGTCGGAGGCCGGTCTGATCGCAGGTTCGACACCCCCGATGGTCGCGCACACAGCGGCCAACGCCGGCGTCATCGGCATGACGCGGCAGCTCGCGCTGGAAGGCGCCCCCCACGGCATCCGTGCGGTGGCGATCAGCCCCGGCCCGGTCCTGACCCCGGCCAGCGACCGTGATCTGGGGGACGACCAGGCCGCCCGGGACGCGATCATCAGCAAGACGCTTCTCAAGCGGTTCGCCCGCCCGGAGGAGATCGTCGAGCTGGCCGCGTTCCTCGCGTCGGATCGGGCGGGTTACATCACGGGCGCCAACTACGCGGTGGACGGCGGTGCGAGCGCCTGGTGACGAGACTGCTCCTCGTGCTGGGACACAGCGGCGTCCTGTCCCGGCGAGGTCGGCTGTGCCGAACCACCACCGGGACAGATACGTGTGGCGGTCGTGCGCGTAGGCCCAGGCGCACATCGCGCCCGAGGCAGGAGCAGACGCTGGTACTCGCCGACCCGCGCGCATCCAGACGGTTCCGGTGTGGGTGTCGGCGCCGGTGAGCGTGACCGACCGTTACGGTCTCTCGATCCGAGCCCGCCACCGCACCTGCCCGTTCCGGGGCCTCCGGCACGGGCAGGCGGAGAAGCCGGGGGGATCGCGTATGGCCGAATGCGACGACCACGGCATCCGCCCCGGCCGTGAACTCCGCGGACTCCTGCCCGCTCGGGGCCGGACGACCCCCCTCGGATCGAGCAGCGAAGTTCCTCAGGCCGACTTCTTGAGCTGCTCGGCGACGGTGTGCAGGAGTTCGTCGGAGAAGCCTTCGTCGGCCACGGCGCGGGACATGAGGACGGCGCCGACCAGGGCGCTGAGGGTGAGCATCGCCTGGGCTCGGGCGTCGTCGGTGGTGCCGTCCCCGAGGCCGGCGATCAGGTCCAGGTACGTGTGGACCTGCTTCTGGTAGGCCTTCTTGAGGTCCTCGTCGCCGCGTCCGGCGGCGGCTCCGAGAGTGACCAGCGCACACCCGGTGGCCGGCGCGTCGCGGTGCTGGGAGGCGAGGTAGGCGTCGATGAGCCCGGCGCGGGGGTCCTGGCCGTTCTCGCGGGCGGAACGTTCCATCTTCGCCTCGCCCTCGGCCAGTGCGGTGGCGGCGGCCTGGGCGATGAGGTCGTCGCGTGAGGTGAAGTGCTTGTAGAAGCCGCCGTGGGTGAGACCGGCCTCGTTCATGAGGTCCGCGATGCCCGGCCGGGTGAGCCCCTCGGTGCGGACCTTGCGGGAGGCGATGCGAAGGACCCGTTCGCGGGTCGCCGCCTTCTCCGCCTGCGAGTGGCCCATACCTGGCCCTGCCTTTCGTCGGGCGGCGCACCAAGATCACGGTGCAACTGGATGATTCGCATCATACATCCGCTCGCGGGTGCCCCTCATGAACCGCCGAGCGAGGACGCAGCCCCGTCTGGAGCAGTTCTTCCGCGATCTGGCCGGGCCGATCGACCATGTTGTCCTCACGGCGGGCAGCCCGTTCTACATGCCCCTGGCCGACATGGACCTGGCGGAGGCCCGCCGGCACTTCGCCGAGCGCCTGGCCATGAACCTCGCCGTCGCCCTGTACACCCGCGACAAGGTCCGCCCGGCAGGCACGCTGTTGTTCATCGGTGGCACGGGTGCCCGACGCCCCGGCGTGGGCCTCGCCATAGCGTCCACGCTGACCGCGGCCCTTCCGGCCCTCACCGCCAACCTGGCGCTGGAACTCGCGCCGATCCGGGTGAATCTCATCGCCGCCGGCTTCGTCGACACACCTCTGTCCGCCTCGCTCCTGGGCGACCGGATCGAAGCCCGCCGCGAGGAACTGCGCGCCGCGCTGCCCATCCGCCGGGTCGTCGGCCCGGAGGACGTCGCCGCTCTGGCGACGCACATCATGTGCAACGACGCACTCACGGGCGCGACGTACGACATCGACGGCGGGCAGCAGCTCCTCGCGCACTGAGCGAGCGCGCGCTCTCCGTGTCATCCGGGAGTCGAACGCCGTACGGCCGGGCGCGGCTCAGGCGTCGTCAGGGCGTGGACGCGGGTGAAGCCGCAGGCGATATCCGCGGCTTCGATGGCCACGCCGGCGCCAGGGCTGATGACTGCGCCGGCGGGTGCCGTCGGTGCGGTCGACGGCACCCGAGCCGCGGTCACGGCCACGTGGATGCCCTCGGCCCGGCGAGGACCACCCACCGGGAGGCCGGCGGCCGACGGCTGCACCGGCCGGCCGACAGAGCTGCTCACCGGGGGGGTCGGCCGCCGCCGCTCACAAGCGTGTCCGGCGGCGGACGGAGAGGAAGCGCAGCGTCAGTGCGACAGCCAGGAGGATCCACGCCACGACGCCGTGCGCCCAGGCCCCCTCGTCCCGCAGGGCACCGACGGAGCCCCAGATCGCCCAGATCGCCAGGACGATGCAGAGAGCGCTCCACGCGATGTCGGCGATACGGGCCTGTAGCTGAGATCGTTGCTTGGTGCCGGGCCCCAGATCGCCGAGTTCGGATGCGCCGGGTACCTTCTGCGGGATCATGCGTTGCCTCCGTGCCTGTTTCCGGTGGGGTGAGCGGGAGCCGGGATGTCGTCGCCGTCGAGGGCGGCTTGCATGGTGCGTAGACGTCGATGCTGGAGGTTGCCGTTGCCGACACTCCAAGCGAGGAAGACCACTGTGAGCAGAGCGAGTCCAATGGTCTGCCGGGAGCCCGAGGTGAGGGCCGTCAGTATCGTCACGGAGCAGAAGAGGACCGCGAGGAACACCAAGGCCACCACGCGGTGGCGTGTGCGGTGCAGGCGCTGTGCGACCAGAGCGCGCATCGCCTCGCGCTCACTCGGGTCGACGGGTACCTCACCCTTGCGCAGCTTCCTGTCCAGCGAGACGAGGCCGTCAGTGCTGCCGCCGGCCGCCCGCCTCTCCCTGCTCCGCCCGATGAGCACGATGACGATGCCCCCGATGGAGGTGACGGCGATGCGCAGGACGACCGAGAGCGCCGAGTGCCCCGGGTACAGGAGCATGATGAGGGCACTGGCGCAGAGGATCGACAGCACGAACTGTAGCCACAGGTGTTTGCCTAGATAGGCGTTGACACGTTCCACGGTTGTCGGCCCTTCCGTGTGGAGTCACACGTCCGCGTACCCCGGCCAGGTGGGCACAGTCCATCAAGTCGTCATGTACAAACGGAAGTTGACGGTCCACTAGTGCGTGTCCGGAATCGCGATCAGTACGGTTTGTCGCCCCACGCCCGGACAGGCCGCCGACAGCGCCGATCATGGGCTGTCGGAGAAGGCCGGGGTGCGCGGGCCGGCGGGCCGTGCGCGTACCGAGCGGACGCGGTCGCTGCCGACGGTGCCTGTGCGGAAGGGCACTTGCGTGTCGGCACGGACTTCTCGAGTACCGGGCCTTGAAGACGTAAGTCGGGCAGGCAGGCCGTATGCGTTTCGGCTCTTCGGTATTTTTCGCACCAGCCCCGCTCCACGTCTCCCTCGGCGGACCCGTCGACCCGTACGAGCGGCCCGTTGCCCGGCGACACCTGAGCCGAGTTCGGCGACGGCGCGAGACACCCACCCTGGCGACGACGATGACGCGTGACTCACGTAAGGTACGTGTGACATCGGAACTCGCGTGCAGTTCGCCGGGACCGGCTTCGGAGGCGGATCACCTCAGGCCTTGGTCGCGGTCGAGGCACCGGGTGTGGAACACACCGTGTACGACGCTGATCGACGAACCGGCGAGGCCGGGCTCGCTCGGATCACGAGCGGGGGATCGGCACACGTGTGCATCCGTACGCCGATACCCGCTGCCCGAGCAGTCCTGAACGACCGGTCGTCGAGCCTTCCTCGTACCGGACCCGTGACGTCCACTGCTCGCTCGGAAAGCGGGTGGTGGTGTACCCGACGACCGTTCATCCCCAGTCCGTTCGCGTAAGGATCAGCTCTTGCACAAGAGAAGGAAGCGGCTGCGACTTCGCACCGCGATTGCCGTGGGCGCGTTGGCCGCGGGCGCTCTGGCCGCGGTGCAGTTCACCGCCCTCGCCGACACCGGAGCCGGTGCTCCCAGTACCTCACGACAGCAGGACTTCGCCGCGGCAGCCGCGGAGTATCACATTCCGCTCAGCGTTCTGCTGGGTGTCGCGTATCAGGAGTCGGGGTGGGATGCGCACGGCGCGCTGCCCAGCTCCGACGGTGGTTACGGGCCCATGCACCTCACCGACGTCACCCCGGAGATGATGGCCGGCGGTGACGCGGGTGCTGCCGGCCGTGGTGACCTCGAGTCCCTGGCCGCGGATCCGGCTCTGCACACGCTGCGGGCCGCCGCCAAGCTGACCGGCCTGTCCGAGGAAAGCCTCCGCAAGGACCCGGCCGCGAACATCCGCGGTGGCGCGGCACTCCTCGCCTCGTACCAGACAGCGGTGGCCGGTGGCACGTCGGCCGACGCTTCACAGTGGTACGGCGCCGTGGCCCGCTACAGCCAGTCGACGCGTGAGCGGGGCGCGGTAATCTTCGCCGACCGTGTCTTCAGGACCATCCGTACCGGCGCCACGAGCGTGACGCACGACGGCCAGCGCATCCGCGTGGAGGCCGTGCCCTCGGTGCGTCCCGTCACCTCGCAGGTGGACCGGCTGCACCTGAAGGCGTCGGACAACGCCGCCACCGAATGCCCGTCGACCGTGCAGTGCACGTTCGTACCCGGCTCGCCGGCGGGCGTCCAGGTGTCCAACCGGCCCGCCAACGGCATCCGGATCGACACCATCGTCATCCACGACCTGGAAACCTCCTACGATGCCGGGGTCAGCGGCCTGGCCCAGCCGACCACCTCCGCGGCGACCCACTATGTGATGCGGTCGTCCGACGGTGCGGTGACCCAGATGGTGCCGACGAAGGACATCGCCTTCCACGCCGGCAACTACTCCACGAACCTGCACTCCATCGGCATCGAGCACGAGGGATACGCCGTACAGGGCGCCAAGTGGTACACCGAGGCGCAGTACCAGGCCACGGCGGATCTCGTGCAGTACCTGTCGGCGCGGTTCAACATACCTCTGGACCGTCAGCACGTCCTGGGTCATGACAACGTTGCCGGACCTGCGGACTCCTACGTTTCCGGCATGCACTGGGACCCGGGCAACGGGTGGGACTGGGACCACTTCATGCGGCTGCTCGGCCACCCGATCAGCGGGCTGCACGAAGTCCCCCCCGTGGGTTCGGTCGTGACGATCGCTCCGGCGTTCGCCGACAACCTGCAAACCGTGCAGATCTGCCCTGTCGACGACCCGACCGGCGCCACGACCGCCTGCACGGACCAGCAGCAGGCGTCCAACTTCGTCTATCTGCGCACCGCGCCGAGCGAGACGGCCCCGCTCTTCGGGGATCAGGCGATCCACGGCACCGGCGCCGGCACGAATCGCATCAACGACTGGGGCAGCACCGCCCAGTCCGGCCAGCAGTTCGTCGTCGCCGAGGTCCAGGGCGAATGGACCGCGGTCTGGTACAGCGGCGCGAAGGTGTGGTTCCACAACCCTGATGGCAAGAACGCCAAGCGGACGTTCGGTGTGAAGATCGTCCGGCCCGCCGGCGCCACTCCGGTCGCCGTCTACGGCCAGAGCTACCCGGACGCGTCGGAGTACCCGGCCGGCCTGAGCCCTTCCAAGCAGGCCCCGCTGAGCATGTATTCCGTCCCGGTGGGCCAGGCATACGTCGCCACCCAGCCCGCGGCCGTCACCGACGACTACTTCAAGAGCAGCGGAACGGTCGTCCTCGGCGCCAGGAAGATGTACACCGTCCAGTACAACCACCGTGTGGCGTTGGTCTACGCGAATGACGTCACGGCGACCAACGTGACCCAGCACTGGGAGGACGGCGGCATCTGAGGCCCCGTCCCCATGGTGAGGGAGCCGCTTCGGGGAGCCCCCGGATCGGCTCCCTCAACCCTGCGGGCGCGGGCTCCCGCGGTACGGTTGATCCTGGGTCATGGATCCTCGCGCTCCGGCTCCACGTCCGGGCGACGCCGGCTGACGGTGCGGGCGACGACGGACGGCAGACGCTCCTACGCGGCCGACCGCGTCACGGCGACCGGGCGCGACGACGCCTGAGCCGGGCCCGCGCGGAACGCTGTGGGAGGGCCGAAGCTCCCGGAGCCCACACCCCCGACCCGGGCCTCCGCCTCCGGGCGGAGCAGTCGCCGGGCCCTGCTCAAGGCCACCTCGGTGAAGGTCACGGTCGGCGCCTGCCTCGGCTCAGGCGTCGTCCCGCAGAAGAGTGGGCACGCGCAGCACCTCCAGATGGATCCACACCAGGGTGGTGGTGAGGCCGAACGCCGCCAGCCACGATCCTCGCGCGGCGCGCCGTACGCGAGCGCGTCCTCGACCTGCTTGTGGCGCAATGCCCGTGCCGGGGGCGCCTTCCTGTGGTCGGGCAGGGGAGGGCGCCGTCGGGTGTGGTGCGGCCGAAGCAACGGTTCTCACCCCTCCAGGGGGAGGCTTTCAGGAGCGGGTCGCGGTCGCGGTGTCGCGAACACCCAGCAGGGCCTGACAGCTCGGCCAGAGCGCGGTCAGCTGGGAAGGGCTGTTGTACAGCTTGGCGAAGAGCACCTGCCCCTCAAGCTGTGCCACCACGGACCGGGCGGCATCCCGGGCGTCGGTCACCGTCACCAGGTCACGTCCGAGGGCTTCGGTGATGACCCCCTCGACGAGGTCGACCTCGGCTTCGAAGATCTCCTGGAGGCGCAGGCGTATGGCGTCGGCTTGGTTGCTCATCTCCAGGGAGAGGTTCCCGAACATGCAGCCCATCACCGTCCCGTAGCTGCCCTGACCGGCCCGCTGGCGTGCCTCGGTGGCCTCGACGAGGCGCCGCATCCGCTGTAGGGGATCGACGTCGTCATGGAGGATGTGCTCCCAGTCGCGCCGCTCGGCGGCCCAGTGCTCGTCGATCACCGCGAGCGCGAGGGCCTCCTTGGACTCGAAGAAGTAGTAGAAACTGCCCTTCGGAACCCCCGCCGCCCTGCAGATCTCGGCGACGCTCAGAGCGGAGTAGCCCAACTGCTCGAACAGTGACTGAGCGGCGTTGAGGATCTTGTCTTTGGCATCGCTTGTTCGTCCCATACACCAAGTATACGACCGACCGTCTACTATGGCCGGATGCTGCGTCAGAGGCCACGCCGCCCGTGAACTCCGGGAAGCGTGAGACTGGATCCTCTGGGGCGATCCACGTCTCGAGGGGCTCGACCCCGTCGAAGGCGCGGGTGGCGGTGCCAGGTGGGCGGCGGCCAGAACCCGTGCCACTTGCGCCGGGCTCCTCCCGTCACGATGCGGGTTGGCGCGACGGAGCCTGGGTGCCCGGATGCATCCGTTCGGAGTAACAAATAGTGTGTACCTGTTCGAAACGGACGATCGAACCATTCGCTTGCCCGTAAGGGCAGGAAGGCGCTACTCACATGGCGAAGGTACTTTTCGTGGTGACCGGTGCGACGTACTGGGTCCTGAAGGACGGCAGCAGGTACGCCACCGGCTATTGGGCCGAGGAATTCGCGCTGCCGTACAAGAAGGTCACCGAGGCGGGACACGAGGTAGTGGTCGCCACACCGAACGGCGTGACGCCGAACGTCGACATGATGAGCCTGCGGCCCTCCATGGCCGGCGGCGAGGACAGCGCCCTCGAGCTGGAGTCCATCATCCGCTCCGCCGAGGTGATGCGACGGCCGATCAAGCTTTCGGACGTCCGCCTGGAGGACTACGACGCGGTGTACTTGCCCGGAGGCCACGGCCCCATGGCCGACCTGTGGGAGGACGCCGACGCCGGCAGGCTCCTGACGGCGCAGCTCGCGTCGGGCAAGCCGCTCGCCATCGTCTGTCACGCTCCCGCGGCGTTGCTGTCCACCAGGATCCACGGTGAGTCGCCCTTCAGGGGTTACCGGGTCACGGGCTTTTCCAACGCAGAGGAAGAGGCCGTCGGACTGGCTTCCAAGGCGACCTGGCTGCTGGAGGACGAGCTGAAGGAGAAGATCGGCGTCGAGTACAGCCGCGGCGATCTGTGGGAGCCCTACTTGGTCGAGGACCGCAATCTCATCACGGGGCAGAATCCGCAGTCGGCCGTCGTCGTCGCGGACCGGCTGCTCGAACTGCTTTCCTGACGGGCTGCCATCGCGCCTCCCGTGCGGTCGGAGGCAGGGGCGCGGTGCCGGAGGCCGCCCGGGGAAGGGAGCGCGCCTCCCGAGAGCCAGGTGACGAGGTGCATGTTCCGCATGAGGCGGCGGACAGGTGTGCGGGGCCTCACGACCGGAATCCGCGCGACCGTGCATCATGACCGGAATCCACCCGACCGCGCATCAGCATCAGCAGCGGGGAGACGCGATGCCCGGACGTTTTGATCCTTACAGCGTGCTCCCGCCGGTGCCCGCGTTCGCTCTGCGCAGCACAGACATCGCCGACGGCGAGACACTGGCCGTGGCCCAGACCAGCGGCATCTTCGGCGGCCCGGGCCAGGACCGCTCCCCGCACCTGGTGTGGGAAGGCCATCCGCCGGGGACGGCCGGCTTCGCCGTCACATGCTTCGACCCGGACGCTCTGACGGTCAGCGGCTTCTGGCACTGGGTCGTTCACGACATACCCGCGTCGGTGACGGAACTGCCCGCCGGCGCAGGCGGCGCCGAAGGGGACGGGCTCCCCTCCGGGGCGAAGACGCTCATCAATGACGCCGGCCGGCGCGGCTACCTGGGTGCCGCGCCGGCGCCGGGGGAGGCTCCGCATCGCTACATGTTTGTCGTGCATGCGCTGGACGCTCCCGTCCTCGACGTCACCGCGGAGGCGACCCCTGCCTGGTTGGGTTTCCGGCTCGTCGCCCATGCGCTGGCGCGAGCCACGCTCACGCCGGTGTTCGGCCTCCCGGGCTGATCAGGACGACTGCTGGAGGCGTTTGCCCGAGGTGCGGCGGAGAGCTCGCTGCTTCGCGGCGGTCACCTGACTCCGCAGACGCTCCGACCGGGGGACGCGCAGCCACGAGACCGATCCCTCACCCGGAGAAGCGGGCACGTACGAACACGTGCGTGGAGCGGCCCGGCCGTTGGTTCACGGAAGCATGACGGTCTTCGACCGTCGAATCACCTGTTCCGCACGGGCGGTCATGTCGTCGTCGACAGGCGGTGGCCTCTCGCCGGGCCGGGCGGGCGTGCTGTGGTCGAGCATCAGCTGCTCAAGGCCCGCCGGCGTATAGATGAAGAGCAGCCTGGCGGCGTGGATGCGCCGGTTCTTGAAGCCGTGCCGGATTCCCTTGGGCACGTGGATGAAGTCACCGGCCACAGCCGTGAAGGTGTGGTCACCGTCCACGAACTCCAGTTCACCGTCGAGAACGTAGAAGGTCTCGTCCTCTTCTGTGTGGGCGTGCGGGACAGGGCCGCCCCCAGCCGGAACCGTGGCCTCTATGAAGCCGATGTTGCCGCTCGTCTGGGCACCCGTCGCCTTGACCGTGTAGATGTCGTCCGCGGCCCACACGGTCGGGCCCTCCCCGGACGGCACATAGAGAGCGCCGCGTTTGTTCCACGTCGGATCGTCGGGTGCAACCTCATTCAGCGGAAAACTCATGAGCGTCTCCGGATGGGTGGTTGAGCTGACAGGCCGCGCTTGAACCGGCCACGGGAGGGAGGTAGAAGTATGGAAACCTAAAGTAATTGCTGTGTCAAGTATTGTTGTCGGCTTTTCGTCGTGTGGTGGCTCGGCGTCGCCGCGCCGTCCATCCGACGTGCGCCGGCCGACGCCCGCGTCGCGTCCGGGGGAGTCGCATCGGCGTCCCGGACCGTCCTCGCCCTCGATCGAGCTGCCGGGCCGCCGCGACATGTCGAACGGCCACTCGTTCTGGTTCCGCGACTGCTCCGCAACGCGCCGGAACAGGGCATTACTGCCTCTCCCCCCGGCACGACGGTCGCGTCAACCGACTGTTTGACGCCGACTTCACGCGCCGAGAGGGTCCACCGACGTCGCCGGTGAACCCTCTCGAAGGCGTCGCGACCGGTGCCTGAACGGCGGGTCTGCGGTCACTCTGGCGCGTTGTGCGACGATCTTGGTCTCGACCGCCCTCGGGCTGACCGAGGCGGCGATGCCGACCCCGTCACCGCTCCTGCCGGCCGGCACCACGCTGGTGGTCAGTCACTGTCGGCGAGGCGTTCTCCCAGGTGGTACTCGAGTTCTCCCCGCTGTTGCATGCCCCGTTGCAGAAGCCTGCGAATGCGCTCGTGCGCCTCCGGCCACGTCAGGGATGTGCGAAAAGTGTCCTGACCGGCCGTCAAGTCGGCCTGGGCGGGGAGAGTCGAACGGTTGATGAGAGCCTTGACCTCGGCCAGCGGCTTGCGGTCGAACGAGGCGATCCTGGTCGCGACGCGTTCCACGTGAGCGTCCAGTTCGGCATCCGGAAGCGCCCGGTTGATCCAGCCGTACCGCTCAGCCGTCTCGGCGTCGAAGTCGTCGGCCCCTGCGATGATCTCCAACGCGCGTCCTCGCCCCACCAGGAGCGGAAGCCTTTCGGTCGCTCCCCCTCCCGGCGTGATGCCCGCCCCCACCTCCGGCTGTCCCAGGACGGCCTTCTCCTTGCTCGCGAAGCGCATGTCGCAGGCAAGGGTGAATTCGGAGCCGACCCCCCGTGCCCGGCCACGGATGGAGGCGATGCTGATGACACGGGAACGGGCCAGGCGAGCCGCGACGTCCAGCCACGTGGGTCCCGTGTACGGCTCCTTCGGGGGCATCAGATCGAAATGCGCGAGAAAGAAGTCGGGATCCGCGCTGTCGAAGACGACCACTTTCAGTTCGTCGTCCGATTCCATCTGATCGACGAGGTCTCCCAATGCCGCGAAGACCTGGTAGTCGACGAGGTTGATGGGTGGCATGTCGAAGGTGACGCGCCAGTAGGAGGGAGACCTTTTGGACAACCGGAACGGCGAAAGAGCATTCATGTACAGCAGCTTACGACGCCCTTTCCGCCGAGCTGCGTCCCTCTCATGGCGAGAATGACGTGCCCCTTGTCTTGACGCTGCAAGCATCCGTGCGTCGTGGCGCACCGCCGCCCGTGCCGCCCGATGGAGGTTGCCGGAAGATGCGGCGCGGTCGTGCGGGGAAGGGACGCCGCCGCGCGACGCGGTGGTCGTCGACCGGTCCCGTGCGAGCCCCGAGCAGAACCGGTCTCGTCCGAGCCGCGGGCAGAACCGGTCCTGGCCGAACCCTGAGCAGGAAGCGATGATGCGGACGATCCGCCCGACCGGGCGCGCGGCCCGGCCACGTCGCAGGTGCGTACGCCGGTGCTCGCTGCCGCGTGACACGGTCGAGGTGTCACCGCGCGCACCCGCGGACGTCGGAGGCGGCGTACGGCCCCTGCGCGCGCTCCGCGCCGGCCCGCTGGAGCGGTCAGCGCGGTGACTGGGCCAGGGGAGCCGTCTCGAGGAGGGCGGCGGCGGCGTTGCGGGCGGTCGTGGCGGCGGACGGGTCGCGGTCCATCCGTGCCGCCTGCTCCGCGCCGTCGTACAGCAGGTGCAACCGGCGGGCCAGTTCCTCCGGCTCGGCAAAGCCGGAAGCGGCGGCCAGTTCGGTGAACAGGCCGCGAACCCAGGCGCGGTAGTTCTCGGCGGCGCGACGCACCGTGCTGTCCGCCGGTGCCTCTGCGGTGGCCCGCACGAAGGCGCAGCCGTTGTACGCGGGGTCGGTAAACACCTCGCCCTGTGCGTCGAAGACACCGAGCAGTTGCTCACGTGGGGTGCGAAAGCGGGTCAGGGCTCGCATGATCCGCTCGCGGCTGCGCTCGTGACGGAAGTCCAGGTAGGCGCAGACGAGGCCTTCCTTGCTGCCGAAGGTGTTGTACAAGGAGGCCTTGGCCACCCCGGCGTGCTCGATGACACGGTCGATGCCGACGGTCTGCACGCCCTCGCCGTAGAACAGCTCGTTGGCCGCCTGGAGCAGTCGCTCCCGCGCCGGCGTCCGGGTCCCGGCCCTGCTGGTCGCCATCTCGACACCTCACTCAGACAGATTTGTCTACTGTAGCGCCTCGGATGAGGTCACCGCTGGGCCATCTCCGCCGTGGGCCCGGGTACGGTCTCGGCGGCCAGGTCGGCCGGTCGCACCACGGACAGGCGCTCCGCGCGGCGGCCGCTCAGCAGCAGCCCGGTCAGTGCCACCAGGGCCAGCAGGACGACGGCCCCGCCGTACTCCCGGGTGGTCGACACCAGGCCACCGCCGTGTACCACCAGGAAGCCGCCGATCACGGCCGGCACGCCCAGGCCCACGTAGCAGATGACGTACAGCAGGGACAGCACGCCGGCTCGCTCGTGCGGCTCGACCAGCGGGACGACGAGCCTGATGCCGCCCTGGAAGCCGCCGCCGAAGCCGAAGCCTGAGATCGCCGCGCCCACGAAGAACCCGGTCACGGAGAGGGCGCCGCCGCCGCCGGAGGCCACGGACAGCAGGGTGATCAGCACGCCGACGACCAGCGCGCCGATACCGATCAGCATGACCTTGCGTGTGGCCGTCCGCCGCAGCAGCACGACGGCCAGCCCGGCGGAGGAGGCGAGGACGAACAGGGGCAGGCCGCCCCACACCACGGAGGAGGAGTGCACCAGGGTCCGCACGATGGCCGGACCCAGTGCCGCGTACAGGCCCGTCAGTGCCCACACCGCGAACATGACGGGCGCGGCGATGGCCACCGCCGCACGCGCGGATCGCGGCAGCTTGAACTCGGGGGCCATGCTGGCCAGTGCGCCCGGTTTGCGGGAGACCGTCTCGCCCATCGCGAGCACCGCCAGCGCCTGGAGCACGAACACGCCCAGCAGCACCAGGTAGACCAGACGGGTGGGAGCGGGCAAGTACTGCACGACCAGCCCGGAGACCATGGCGCCGCCCGCCGTGCCCACCGTCGGCGCGAGGGAGTTCAGGAAGCCGCCCCTGCGCGCATCGATGTCGAGCATCCCGGCGCCCAGTGCGCCGACCGCGGCGCCGGTGCTGATCCCCTGGAGGACACGGGCGGCGAGCAGCGCGTCCACTCCGCCGGCGTCGACGAACACCACCATCGCCAGTGCCTGCCCGAGCAGCGCGACCACCAGCACGGGGCGGCGGCCTACATGGTCGGAGATCTTCCCGAAGACCAGCAGCGAGAGGAGAACGGCCACCGCGTAGACGCCGAAGACGACCGTGACCGTGATGGGTGAGAAGCCCCAGTGCTGCTGATAGATCGCGTAGAGCGGCGTCGGCGCGCTCGACGCCGCCAGCAGCGAGACGAGGATCGACGCCAGCACGCCTATGGAGGCGACGGGGCCGAGCCGCCCGCGTCGCGGAGCCGCGTGTGCTCCGGACCGACCTCCGGGCGTGCCCGGCGAGACGGACTGAGGTGTGGAAGGTAGGGAGCTCATGCGATCACTCTCAGGGTCGGCGCGGGGGACCACCTCATAGTAGACAGGTCTGTCTGGTTGTGGACCGGGCCGGACCGTGAGACATGTCGCAGCGGGTTCTCCGCCCGCCGGGAATACGGCGACCTCACCGGCGGACGCGTCTCAGTGCCCGTCCAGCAACTGTTCGAACGGCACCGGATCGCTGTAGGGATCCGGGATGTCCGGGGACTCCCGCCGTCGCATCTCGTCGGCGAACTCGCCCGCGGCCCGCGCGATCCGCGGTAGGAGCGTGCCCGGGGAATCGCCGCCACCGCCCCACTCCTCCGTGGCGGCGAACACGGAGGTGGGCACCACCACGGCACGCAGGTAGGCGAACATCGGCCGGAGGGCGTGTTCCAGAACGAGGGAGTGCCGCCCCGTGCCGCCGGTGGCGGCGATCAGGACCGGCTTGTCCACCAGCGCGGTGTCGTCGAGGCAGTCGAAGAACATCTTGAACAGGCCGCTGTACGAGGCGGTGAAGGCCGGCGTGACGGCGATCAGGCCGTCCGCCTTCGCGACCGCCTCGGACGCCTGCCGCAGTGCGTCCGACGGGAAGCCCGACGTCAGATAGCTGACCATGTCGTGCCCGTGGTCACGCACCTCCACGATGTCGATGTCGACCTCTGCCCCCCGTCCCTCCAGATCCCGCCGGGTGGCTTCGGCGAGCCGGTCGGCCAGCATGCGGGTGGACGAAGGCAGTCGCAGGCCCGCCGAGACGACGGCGAGAGTGCGCTTCATCGCCGGCCACCCGCGTCGGCCGCCCGCTCCCGGTCGGCGGCGACGAGGGAGGCGTGCGTGGGGGCGTCGGGCACGTGCGCCGGGCGGACGTCGGCGAACTCCTTGCGCAGTACCGGCACGATCTCGCCCAGCAACTCGATCTGTTCGAGCACGGTCTTGTGCGGAACCCCGATGCCGTCCACGTTGAACAACTGCCGCTGGTAGTCGCCCCCCGCGTGCTCGCGGTAGGCCAACACCCGCTCGATCATCTCCTGCGGGCTGCCGGCGATCACCGCGGTCTGCGCCATGGTCTCCTCCAGGGACCCGCTGTTGCCGTACAGGGAGTGGTCGAAGTACGGGCGGAATTCGCGTACCGCGTCCTGGGAGTTCGGCCGTACGAAGATGTGGGCGGCGAGGCCGACGATCGCCTGGTCGGCCCTGCCGTGACCGTAGTGCTCGAAGCGGCCCCTGTAGAGGTCCACCAGGCGGCGGACGTGTTCCTTGGGCCAGAAGAGGTTGTTGTGGAAGAAGCCGTCGCCGTAATAGGCGGCCTGCTCCGCGATTTCCGGACTGCGGATGGAGGCGTGCCAGACGAACGGCGGGACGCCGTCCAGCGGGCGCGGGGTGGCGGTGAAACCCTGGAGCGCCGTACGGAACTTCCCCTCCCAGTCGACGACGTCCTCGCGCCACAGGCGTCGCAGCAGGGCGTAGTTCTCCACCGCGAGCGGGATGCCGTTGCGGATGTCCTGCCCGAACCAGGGGTAGACCGGGCCGGTGTTGCCCCGGCCCATCATCAGGTCGACCCGGCCGTCCGCGAGGTGCTGGAGCATCGCGTAGTCCTCGGCGATCTTCACCGGGTCGTTGGTGGTGATGAGGGTCGTCGAGGTGGACAGCAGTATGCGTTCGGTGCGGGCCGCGATGTGGCCGAGAAGCGTGGTGGGCGAGGACGGCACGAAGGGCCGGTTGTGGTGCTCGCCCAGGGCGAAGACGTCCAGGCCCACCTCCTCGGCCAGCTTGGCGTACTCCACGAGGGCCTTGATCCGCGTGTGCTCCGTGGGCGTCTGTCCGGACACCGGGTCACGCGCTATGTCCCCCACGCCGAAGATCCCGAATTGCATCGTGTACTTCCTGTCTGTCGTGTCGGTCGTTCGTTCAGTCGACGCACCGCTGCGGGGCGGTCCGCGGCCCCGCGGGTCCGGTCGGGACGCGTCCCAGCTCTCCGGGCGGTGACGTGCACCGGCTGCCGGTGGCGGACGCGGCTTCCGTCGCGGCGAGCCGGCGCCTCAGCTCCGGACGAACTGACCGGCCGGATCACTGTCCAAGAAGCCGGGCGTCGCGGCCGGCCGGGCGGGAACGACGTGCGCGGGTGCGCGGTGACGGCCGCGGCCCGCGGCGTCGGTCCCGGGGGTGCACATGTCTTCGTCGGCCTGCCGGCCCCGGTGGCGGCCGGCGCCCGCGACGTCCGGGACACCTCCGGTCCATGAGCGGTCGGACTGGATGTCGATCACGATGGGGGACACGTGTGTTTCCTTTCCCCGGTTGTTTGTCGGTCTGCGAGCGTCGACGCGGGGTTTCCGGGCCGGAGTGACTCGAAGCTCTACTTGCTGTGCGAAGCAAATATAACCGCTCCCGAGGGCGGTCGGACACCCGGGCGCCATGCTCCACGTCACATCGACGAGGGCGCGGGGACGACCGGCTCCTTGCCGAGAGACCGTCGAGCGCCCGGTGGGTCGGGGGAGGCGGGGGAGTGGGCGCGGCTGGGCTGGGGGCGCCGCGGGTCGTGCGCGGGGTGGGCGACCACGCGGACAGGACACGCAGCGCACCGAACCCGCCCGGGACACCGACGAACGCACCGTGCGCGAAGGCTGGCTGGACTACCACTGTCAGACTCTCCAAGGCGGGCACCGTCGTCATCCTGGGCGTACTCGCGGGCGCGGGCGCTGCTTCCGCGTCCTTCGTCATGACCGAGATGAGTGATGACCGCGATGAGTCTCGAGAGGCCGAGCCGCTGAGGGTGTCGGGGTCAGGGAGCCCGGCCGGGGTGCGTCGCGGACGAGCGCGGCCAGGGCGTGAGCGACGCCCTCGGTCGCGGAGGAGGGGCGACATGCCGGTGCCGGGCCGTCGCGGCCGTGCCGGGCTCAGGAACGGCCGAAAGCGTAGTCCCCCCTGCGGACCCCTCGGGTCCGGCGCCGGAACGCGACCGTGGTGTCGGGCCACAAGACGGTGTTGCGGCCCGATCGCGGATCCTGGTACCAGCTGCGGCACCCGCCGGACTGCCAGACGGTGCCGGCCATGCGGTCATCGATCCAGTCGTTGAACTCCCGCTGCACATCCGGGCGCACCTCGACCGTGTCCGCGCCGTGCCGGCGCGCACGGCGAAGGACGGCGACGATGTGCCGTGCCTGCGCCTCGATCATGCCGATCTGGGAGTTGTGCCCCAGCCCGGTGTTGGGGCCCACCATGAGAAACATGTTCGGGAAGCCGGACACGGTGGTACCGAGGTACGCCTGGTTGCCATCGCTCCAGGCGTCGGCGAGGGTCTGGCCGTCGCGTCCGACGACGTCGAACCGGATGGTGTGCTGCGTGTCGAAACCGGTGCCGTAGACGAGTACGTCGGCACGGAACTCATGGTCGTCGTCCCCGACGACGACACCGGGCCGCACCTCCTTGACCCCGCCTCGGCGCACCTCCACATGGGGCTTCGCCAGGCTCGGGTACCAGTCGCTGGAGATCAGGACGCGCTTGCAGCCGATCGAGTAGTCGGGTGTGACGACGGCGCGCAGTTCCGGGTCGGAGACCTGTTTCGCGATCAGCCGGCGCGCGAGGGCTCCGGTCGCTGCCATCTTCCGGGGGTCACTGACGAAGGCGGCGGCCCGTGCCTCGTGGATCCGGAACAGCCGCTCGCGCACCCACCACCGGTACGGCGGGAACCAGCGGGCCAGACGCCGGTGCCGGTTGTCGAAGGCCCGGTCGACCTTGGGCAGGATCCACGGCGCGGTGCGCTGGTAGATGGTCAGTGCCGCGACGCAGTCGACGATGGCGGGAACGAACTGGATGGCGCTTGCACCCGTGCCGATGACCGCGACCCGCTTGCCTGTCAGATCCACGTCGTGCCGCCAGGCCGCGGAGTGGAAGGCGGGCCCGCCGAAGGAGGTGCTTCCGGGCAGCTCGGGGAGCACAGGGTGGTGCAGGGGCCCCACCGCGGAGATCAGGAACCGGGCGCGGCAGCGCGCCCCCGTCGCGGTCACCACCTCCCAGCGGGCGTCCGCCGCGATCCAGCGGGCGCCCGTGACCCGCTGCCCGAACCGGATACGGTCGACGAGCCCGCGCCGGTGGGCCACGTCGCGCAGGTAGTCCATGATCTCCGGCTGACCCGCGAACAACCGGCTCCAGTCGGCGTTCTGGTCGAACGAGTACGAGTACAGCGGTGACGGAATGTCGCAACTGCATCCCGGGTAGTCGTTGTCGCGCCACGTCCCGCCCAGGTCGTCGGCGGCCTCCAGGATCACGTACGACCGGACACCCGCCCTGCCGAGCCGGGCAGCCACTCCGAGACCGCTGAACCCGGCGCCGACGATCACGGCGTCGACGTCACCCGGCACGGGGGCGGCGTCAGTCGAGGGCGTCATGCGAGACTCCCGTGGCGGGGGTCGCCGCGTCGCCGGACGCCAGGTCCACGTCGGTGTCCGCCACGACGCCGGCGAGCCGGCGTTTGAGGACCTTGCCGGACGCGTTGCGGGGCAGTTCTCCGGTGAAGACGTACTCGGCGGGCACCTTGTAGTCGGCCAGGCGCACCGCCGCGTGGGCACGCAGCGACTCCTCGGTGGGGGCATGGCCCGGCCGGGGCACGACCACCGCGCGCACCCGCTCGTCGAGGACCGGGTCGGGCACGCCGACGACCGCCACGTCGGCGACACCGGGGTGGTCCGCCAGCACGTTCTCGACCTCAAGGCTGTAGATGTTCTCCCCGCCGCGGATGATCATGTCCTTGAGGCGGTCGAGAACCCGGACGAATCCGTCGGCGTCGACGCTGCCGACGTCGCCGGTGTGCAGCCATCCGTCCACGAAGGTGGACGCCGTGGAGTCCGGGTCGTTCCAGTAGCCGGCGGTCACCACGGGGCCGCGCACGCACAGTTCGCCGACGGTGTCCCGCAGGTCGCGAGGAGGCGCACCGCCGAGGGAGACGGCGACTTCGAGCCCGGCGACGGGCCGGCCGACGGTGCCGGGGTGGGCGAGGTACTCGTCGCCCTCGGTGTACGTCACGATCGAGGTGCCCTCGGTCAGTCCCCACACGTTGCCGAGGCGGAGGCCGGGCAGGCGTCCGGTGACCTCGGCGGGAAAGCCCTCCGGTACCGGTGATCCGCCCATGACGAACAGGCGCAGGGCGGACAGGTCGTGGGCGGTGCCCCGCGCCTTGAGCAGGATCAGCCTGAGCATGGCCGCGACGCCGGCGAAGAAGGTGACGCGCTCGCGCACCATCAGCTCGACGACCGTCTCCGCCCTGAACTCCGGCACCATGACGCAGCAGGCGCCGCCGCTGAGGAATCCGACGAACTGCGAGACCACACCGGTGGCGTGGAACATCGGAGCGGCGATCAGTGTCCGCTCGTCCGGGCCCGCGCCGAGGCGCTCGCGGACCGTACGCGCGTTGGACAGCAGGTTCGCGTGGGTGTGCATCGAGCCCTTGGGCCTGCCCGTGGTGCCCGACGTGTAGAGCAGATGCGCCACGTCGTCGGGGGAGCGGCGGCAACCGGGCAGGGTGTGCGGATCGACGTCCACCACAACGGCGTCGTCCGGCTCGGCGACGAGCTGGTCGGCCGGAACGACACGCGTGATGTGGCGGGGCGGGATCCGGGACCCGAGGGGCCCGTCGGCGGCGTCGGTGAGGATCACCGTCGGGGCGCTGTCACCGAGGACGTGGTCGAGTTCCGGTGCGGTGAGACGGGTGTTCACCAGGACGGCGATGGCACCGGCCAGCTGGGCACCGATGTAACCGACGGCGTACTGCCAGCAGTTGGGCAGCAGGATGGCGACGCGGTCGCCTGGCGCGACACCATGGTCGCGAAGCCGGACAGCGACGGCCACGGCACGCCGCAGGATCTCCGAGTGCGTGAACCGGATCCTTCCGTCCACCACGGCTTCGCGGGCTCCGTACTGGGCCCCGACCTCGATGAACATGTGGGGCAGGATTTCCCCGTGCATCGCAACTCCGTAAACGTGAGAACGCCGGTGTGTCGGTGCCTGCGAGGGGATGCTCCGAATCGGTCGACGAGGTCCTTGACCTCACACACGGAAGCCGGGTCCGTACACATCCGGCGGCACCGTCCGAGACACCTTACCTGCACACAGGTTTCACCGGGCGTGTCAGTTGACCGGGCGTCACCTCACCCGGCCGCGCTGTGTGCGCCGAAGGTGGTGTGACGGTCCGCCGCATCGCGACTCGATGACACGGACCGGGCGTCGGATGGACACAGCCGTATCCTCTCTCCCCCTCGGTGGGCACGACCTTCGCCGTGGCGACGACGGGAGTTATCTACTTGACTCGTCAAACATCGAGAGGCATGCTTGCCAGGTCAAGTACATCGCTTGCTCAGGTGGTCATCCGGCCCGGGAGCGGCGGAGGAAGGGAAGGCCATGCCCACCAATGCCTTCGAGGTCGGGCTCGACTCCTTCGGGGAGGTCGCCACGGACGGCGGCCGAACGCTCGACGACGCCGAGACCGTCCGACTTCTCGTGGAGGAGGCGAAACTCGCCGAAGCCGCGGGAATCGATGTCTTCAGCGTCGGGGAGCACTACAGGCCGGGCCACGTCGACAGCGCCACACCCGTTCTGCTCTCCGCCATGGCCACGGCTACGGAAAGCATTCGCCTGGGAACCTCCGTGACGGTGCTGAGCACCAATGACCCCGTGCGGCTGTACCACGAGTTCTCCACGCTCGACGCCGTGTCGAACGGCCGGGCCCAGCTGGTGCTGGGGCGCGCCTCCGCCACGGAGTCGTTCCCCCTGTTCGGCTACGACATCGCCGACTACGAGCAGCTCTTCGAGGAGAAGCTCGAGCTTTTCATGCGCCTTCAGAGGGAAGAGAAGGTGACGTGGAGCGGCGTGACCCGGACCTCGATCGTCGATCAGCGCCTGCGTCCGCGGATGCGCCCCGGAGGAATACCCACCTGGATCGGTGTGGGCGGCAGCCCCAGCTCCGTCGTCCGTGCCGCCCGCCACGGCTTGCCCGTGATGCTGGCCGTCGTCGGCGGCCGCCCCCAACGCTTCTCCCGACACATCACCCTGTACCACGAGGCGCTCCAGCGGGCAGGCCACGACGCGCTGCCGGTCGGCCAGCATTCCCTGGGGCTGGTCGCCGACACCGATGAAGAGGCGATCGAGACCTGGTGGCAGTACTGGGAGCCGGTCGTGACCCAGCTCGCGGAGGAGCGCGGTTTCTACCAGCCCAGCCGAGAGCGCTACGAGGCCGAACTGGACCACGGCGCACTCTTCGTCGGGTCCCCGGAAACGGTTGCTCGCAAGATCGCCACCGTCGCCCGTGACCTGCGCCTGAGCCGCTTCGACCTGAAATATGACGTCATGCACCTGCCACGCCAGGCTCGCGCCCGCACCATCGAGCTGCTGGGTCGTGAAGTCGCGCCGCGTGTGCGGGAGATACTGAGCAAGGAACCCATACATGTCTGATCTCGTTCTCGGCCTGGACACGTTCGGCGACGTACCCGAAGACGATTCGGGTGCACTCGTCTCCCATGCCCGGTCCATACGCCAGACCGTCGCCGAGGCCATCCTCGCGGACGAGATCGGCGTCGACGTGCTCGCACTCGGCGAGCACCACCGTCCGGAGTACTCGGTGAGCACCCCCGAGACGGTGCTCGCCGGCATCGCCACCCGCACCAAGCGCATCCGCCTGTCCTCCGGCGTCACCGTGCTGAGTTCCGACGACCCGGTCCGGGTCTTCCAGCGGTTCGCGACACTCGACGCCCTGAGCGACGGACGGGCCGAGGTCATCCTCGGCCGCGGTTCCTTCACGGAGTCGTTCCCCCTGTTCGGCTACGATCTCGCCGACTACGACGTCCTCTTCGAGGAAAAGCTCGAACTCTTCGTGCAGTTGCTCAAGGAGGAGCCCGTCACCTGGCGGGGCACCGTGCGGCCGCCGCTCGACCGTGCGGAGGTCTACCCTCCGACGGAGTCCGGTCATCTGACGACCTGGGTCGGCGTCGGTGGTTCTCCCCAGTCAGTGGTGCGTACCGCCCGTCACGGCCTCCCCCTGATGATCGCCATCATCGGCGGTTCCCCGACGCGCTTCGCGCCCTACATCGATCTGTACGAGCGCGCCACGGCGCAGTTCGGCACCACCGCCCATCCGGTCGCCATGCACTCGCCCGGCTTTGTCGCCGACACCGACGAGGAGGCCCGCGAGGCGCACTGGCCGGGTTACCGGGAGATCCGGGACCGCATCGGCGCCCTGCGAGGATGGCCGCCGATCCGCCGGGAAGAGTACGAGGCCGAGATCGCGCACGGCTCCTTGTACATCGGTTCGCCCGAGACGGTCGCGCGCAAGATCGCTCGAGCCGTCGGCGAGCTCGGCGTCGGCAGGTTCGACCTCATCTACACGGCGGGCTCGCAGGCGATCAGCGCTCGCCTTCGTTCGGTCGAGCTGTACGGCACGAAGGTGATCCCCATGGTCCGCGACCTTCTCGCCGGCTGACCCGTGGAAGGAGACGGTATGGACGTCGAGGACGTGCGCACGATCGGCATTCTGGGCGCCGGGAAGGTGGGAACGGTGCTGGCCCGGCTGGCGGTCGCCGCCGGCCATCGGGTACTTGTCGCAGGGTCGGGCGCACCGGACAGCATCGCGCTCACCGTCGAGGTCCTCGCCCCTGGTGCGGTCGCTGTCACCGCGGCCGAGGCGGCGGACCAGGCGGACGTCGCCATCCTGGCGCTTCCCTTGGGCAAGTACCGCAGCGTCCCCGTGGAGGCGCTGCGGGGCAAGCTCGTCATCGATGCGATGAACTACTGGTGGGAGGTCGACGGAGCGCGGGACGACCTCACCGACCCACGTACCTCCACCAGCGAGATCGTCCAGGCGTTCCTGCCGGGATCGAGGGTCGTCAAGGCGTTCAACCACATGGGCTACCACGACCTCGAGGACGGCGCGTCGCCGCGAGGCGCGGTCGGGCGCAAGGCGATCGCCATCGCCGGTGACGACCCGGGAGACCGGACCGTGGTCGCTGTCCTGGTCGACGCCCTCGGCTTCGACCCGGTCGACGCCGGCTCGCTCGCGGAAGGCGTGCGACTGGGACCGGGAACCGAGCCCTTCGGGGCCAACGTCAGCGCCGGTGAGCTGCGCGCGATGCTCGATCGGTTCCCCACGTCGGAGCGCGGACGTGTGATCGCTCAGGCTCGCTCCGCCGCATCCAGCTCGGTCGCAGACCCGGACTGAGTCCGGCTGCCCTCCAGCGGACGCGCGATGACGCGCGGCCGCGGACTGCTCAGCGGCGGGAGCCGTTCGACGCGCGGCGCGTCGTAGCAGGAGGGCCGCCGTGAAACCGGGCGAAGGGGCGCCCTGGTCCGTCGGCCGGCCCGTGACCCGGGTGGGGGCGTGCTGTCGCTCTCGTTGAGGAGGCCGACGCCGGAACCGCGACGCGTCCGCCTCGTCGGACGTCGCCGCAGCCGGCTCGTCCTGACTCGGGTCATGTACCAGGTGGCGTGTCCGCCGGTCCGCGTGACGTGGTTCCCGGTCAGGCGCTTCGGTCCCGGCCCTGGTTTCCTCTCGGAAGCGGTTCGCGGGCGCCTCGCCCGGAAGCGGTCCGCGTGTCAGCAAGGCGGTTCAGCAGCTCCAGGAGCAGCATCTGTTCGCCGGGGCTGAGGGGGAGGTCCTCTTCGTCGCCTAGGGCGGCGCGCAGTGCCATGGCCGGTCCGGCGGGGCCGTCCTCCGGGGACGCCGGTCCGGTCGTGGCGGGGGAACGCAGCAGGGCGGCGAACACGGCATCTCGTGTCACCTCGGACACCGCCACGTCACGCGAAGGGGCACTGAGCATGGTCGTGACCACGCCCACACCGCCGGCGTGCATGACGGCGGTGGCTCGCTCGACGCTCATCCGCAGGCGCCCGACCGCGGCGACACGGGTGACCATCCGCTCCAGCTGGGACACCGCTTTCTGGCCGGCGCGCGAGAGCAGGCCCGAGCGTGATCGCCCGAAGACGAGGGTGTAGTAGGAGGGCTGGCTGAGCCCGAAGTTGATGTGCAGATCCCAGGCGGCGTGCAGATCCGCGACCGGATCGTCGCTCTGCGGCAACCGGCTCTTGGCGAGGAGGTAGGTCTCGAAGCCGTGTTCGCCCACGGCCTCCAGCAGGCCGTCCTTGTCCCCGAACAGCCGAAAGATCGTCGGCGGGAAGACCCCGGCCCGGGCTGCCACCGCGCGGACGGACATGGCGTCCAGCCCCTCGTCCCCCAGCAGGTCGGCGGCAGCGAGAACGATCCTGGTGTGCAGAGCCCCCGCGGTCTGGGCGTCCGCCCCGTCGGCTGTCATGACTCGACGATATCGCAGTGACCGAACCACTGTTTCGAACCGGTGTTACTCTCGAAAGGAGATCATTGGTTCACACGGAGGGGAGTCGGTATGTCTTCGCGATCTGCCTACGACTTCATACTCGTCGGCGGTGGCACGGCCGGCTGCGTGCTGGCTGCCCGACTCACCGAGGACGCGGACGTCAACGTCCTCCTGCTGGAGGCGGGAGACTCCCAACTCCCCACCGCCGTGGCGCATCCACCGTCCTGGCCCCTGTTGGCCGCGTCGAAGGCGGGATGGGGGGATTTCACCGTGGCCCAGAAGTTCTCCGGCGCCCGCGTCGCGCTGCCACGCGGCAGGGGCCTGGGCGGCTCCTCCTCCATCAACGCGCTCGTCTTCACCCGTGGCCATCGCTCCAGCTACGACAGCTGGGGCGATCACGGTGCCAAGGGCTGGACCTTCGACGACCTGCTCCCCTATTTCCAGCGCAGCGAGAGGGCGGCCGACCCGACGGCTCCCGGCCGGGGAAGCGGCGGGCCTCTCGTCGTCGGCCCGGCCGCCGAGCCCAACGAAGTGCTGCTCGCGTGCCTGGCGGGGGCGGTCGAGGCCGGACAGCGCAGAGCCCATGACATCAGCGGCGGCCTGGAGGAGGGGTTCGCCCCGGTCGACCTGAACATCGTCGCCGGTCGTCGCCAGAGTGCGGCCGACGCCTACCTCACGCCCGCACTGGGCCGCCCCAACCTGGACGTCATCACCGGGGCGACCGCCCACCGGCTGATCTTCGAGGGAACGCGCTGCGTCGGTGTCGAGTACGGCATCGATGGCCAGGTGCGCACCGCGACGACGGTCGGCGAAGTGGTTCTCGCGGCCGGCACGATCGGCTCCGCCGAACTGCTACAGCGTTCCGGCATCGGTCCCGTGGACGTGCTCAAGCAGGCTCATGTCGGCGTCTTCCACGGGCTTTCCGGCGTGGGACGGAATCTGCACGATCATCCGCGGGCCAACCTCGTCTATCGCGCCCAGCGCACGGTCCCGGCGGCTCGCAACAACCACGGTGAGATCCTGGGACTCCTGCGGAGCCACCCTGCGGCTACCGGCCCCGACCTCCAGATCATCTTCATCGACATCCCCGTGCCCAACCCCGTGGCTGCCGTGGACAACGGCTTCACCATCGGGGTCTCACCCATGCGCCCGGTGAGCCGCGGCTCACTCGAGATCGCGTCGGCCGATCCGTACACCCCCTCCCTGATCGACCCCAACTACTTCGCCGAGGAGCAGGACGTCCGGGCGGTTGTGTCGGGGGTCGAGACCGCGCGCAGGATCGCGTGGTCGTCGGCGCTCGCCGACTGGGGGATCGAGGAGGTGAGCCCCGGCCTCACCGCCGTGGACGAGCCGTCCATCAGCGACTACGTCCGCAAGCACTTCAGTTCCTATTGCCATCCGGTCGGCACCTGCATGATGGGAGAGGACGAGATGTCCGTGGTCGACTCGGAACTGCGCGTCCACGGCCTCGACGGCCTGCGCGTGGCCGACGCCTCGGTCATCCCGGCCATCCCCTCCAGCAACACGAACGCGACCGTCTTCGCGATCGCCGAGCGGGCGGCCGACCTTCTCCGCGGCGTCTGACCTGTCGCGCCGCGCCCGCCCCTTCCGCGCGGTGCCGACCGTGAGCGGTGCGTCTGTCAGCCGTCGCCGGGCGGGCGGAGAGCCTGCATCGGGTGTCCGGTCAGATCGTGAGCATCACAGGGCCCCCACTCGCCGCCCAAGGGAAAGTGCCACCGCCGTCGGGGCGATGATCGGCTGGTCCCGGAGGCGGGAAGGTGGCGGGCCTCGGGTGTCCGGCAGGCCGCACGAGGAGTGCCGGTCAGGAGCGCTCCGGGCGGGCACCCGCCCCGTCCCGCCGTCCGCGGCGACGCCTACGGACGGCGGTCCTGCTCGGCAGAACGTTCCGAGGCCGTGGCTGTGAGCGGTCGCTCGGGGTCTGGATGGAGCAGATCACCGATCATGGTGTTGAGCACCGCCACCAAGGGCACGGCGACCACCGCCCCACCGATACCGGCAACCAGACCTCCAGCGGCCACCGAGAAGATGATGGCCAGTGGATGGACACGCACGGCGCGGCCGAGAATGAAGGGCTGGAGGATGTGTCCCTCGAGCTGCTGCACACCGAGCACGATGAGCAGGACGAGCAACGCCATGAACACGCCCTGCGTGATGAACGCGACGACGACGGCCAGGGCGCCCGAAACGACCGCGCCCACCAGGGGAATGAAGGCACCGGCGAAAACGACTACGGCGAGCGGCAGGGCCAGGGGCACACCGAGGATGAAGATGCCCAGCCCGATACAGAGGGCGTCGATGAACGCGATGACGACGGTGCCGTGTACGTAGGCCGTGAGGGTGCGCCAGGCATGGTTTCCGGCTCCCGCGAGAGCGGGCCGCGCGGTGGCCGGCACCAATCTGAGACCCCAGCTCCAGATGCGTGGCCCGTCATAAAGCAGGAACAGCGTCGAGAACAGCGCCAACAAGGCGCCCGTGATGAGTTCCACCAGAACAGTGACACCGTGAAGTCCCGCGGCCGTCAGATTTTGTCTCCTGGAACCGATACCGTCACGAATCATCCGGTTGAATTCGTCGATCTGTGTTTCCGTGATATGGAACGGGCTGTTCAGCAGCCACCGCTTGAGATCCTCGGTGCCGTCCCGCAGGCGTTCGGACAGTTCGCCGATATTGCTCATCACCTGCCAGACGACGAACCATCCGACGAGGCCCAGAAGAATGAATCCGCACAGGGCCGTCAGGACCGTCGCCAACCCCTTCGGCACTTTGTGCCGTTGAAGGCGGGCCACAGTGGGCTGGAGCAGCGCGGTGATGAGGACGGACGCGACGAAGGCGAACAGGAGGACCCGCACCGCGCTGAGCACCCGCGTCAGTACCCAGAGGCCGGCTGCGATGACGAGGAGCCGCCACACGACCTCCGCGGCGACGCGGAGGCCCCACGGGACCGTGGTGACCGGGTCCGGCCTGCTGACGGCGACAACCTTCGCCGCCCCCGAAGACGCCGTGGACTCGGTCGGCAGGGCGGCTCGCTTCTGCTCCGTTGTGCGGAGACGCTTGAACCATTTTTCGAATCGCACGACCACACTTTTCTCACCTGGGAAGTTCCGGCATCCATGCTTCCCGTGCGGGCGGACAGCCCGTCCATCTCCTGCCGGCAGAGGGCGACACTTTGACAACGACACTCGCCCGGAACCATCGGCTCGTAAAGCCGCCGGACCGATGGATCACCTCGATGGCCCAGCCCCACCCGGTCGTTCCGCTCTCGCCGGTGGGCCGGCAGCGGCCGTGAGTACCGGACGTCGGGACAGAGCGTGGAACCGCCGACCGGACGCCGTGTCCGAGTGCCCGCTCACTGCTCCTCCCTTGAGAGAGGACGCGGACGGCGGTCGATCAGGTGGCGACGTTCCGCAGTGCGGCCGCGAGGGAGCGGAGGTCGAGGTCTGTGAGATGGTCGAGGAAGTGGCGACGCACGGCGGCCAGATTGGTCGGCCAGGCCGCTTCCAGCCGGGCGAAGCCGGCCTCGGTCAGGGCGGCACGCCAACTGCGCCCGTCCTGATCGCACTGCACGCGTCGAATGAACCCGTCCTTCTCCAGCCGGTGTACGACACGGGTCGTACCGCTGAGTGACATCTCGCAGGCGGCGGAGAGATCACCCATGCGCAGGCGTCGGTCCGGCGCCTCGGAGAGGTGCATCAAGGCAAGGTATTCCGTGTTGGACATTCGCTGTTCACGGGTCATCTCCGCGTCGATGGCGCGGGGGAGGGCGTAGATCAATTGCGGAAGAGAGCGGACGATGGCCTCTTCGTCGGCTGTGAGGGGTCGCACCGTGTTCTCCGCCGGCTCGGGCGTCATGAAGGGTTTCCCGTCTGTCCTGGTCAAGGCAGCGTTGGTCGGAGGAGGCCCCGGGTCTCCCGGTGGGGGACGTGCGCGCCCCGCCGATCAGGCAGGGGGGAGCGTCTCCCGCGAGCAGGCTGGGGTTCGGTCCGCTCGCTCCCGTTGGTGGGCAGGTCGATGGCGGTGGGCCGTGCGCCGAGCGGTAAGTCTCCCGCCGGAATGCAGGAGAACCCGATCGTCGGCGCACGACCACCGGCAAGTACTTGACATAGCAAGAGTACATCTCGTACCGCTCGGCGGGATAAGCCTATTGACCATTCCCGTCCATTCTCGTTCCTTCGCGGCGTGCGGGTTTCACAAAATGCTTTGGTATGACCAAGATCGGTATCATCCTGGGCAGCACCCGTCCCGGCCGTAACGGCGAGGCCGTGGCCCGCTGGGTGCTGGACGTCGCCTCGAA
>NZ_JBVIQK010000033.1:0-53532 GCF_055577115.1 Streptomyces sp. NPDC033216
TCGGGCGGGACTGGGGGGGANGGGGGGGGGGGGGGGTTTGGGGGGGGGGGGGGGGGGGGGGGGGGGGGGGTGTGGGTGGGGGGGGGGGGGGGGGGGGGGGGGGGGGGGGGGGGGGGGGGGGGGGGGGGGGGGGGGGGGGGGGGGGTCTCCCCCCCCCCCCCCCCCCCCTCCCCCACCCCGTCCCGGTGGCTGCGTCCCCGACCTCCCGGCGGCGCCGTGCGCCTCGTCCTCGGACTCCCCCGGCGGGCCGGGACTTCAGAGCAGGAGATCGGCCACCTGGGCTTCTCCGTCCCGGTAGCGGCGGGTGATCTCCTTGCCGCACTTGTCCGCCGTGTGCTGGAGGTGCTGGCGGCGGCGGGAGACCTGGTGTTCGTAACCGACGAGGCGGGCCATCGCCTCGTGCAGTTCGGGGTCGGTGCGGGCGCTGAGATCGGAGAGTTCGACCTCGGCGAGCATCTCCGACGCCAGCCGCCGGTACTCCTCGCTCTGCGGGGTACCCAGCGTGACGTGCCGGGCGGAGGAGCGGTGACGGGCCGGGGCGTCGGTGAGGATCTCCGGCAGGCGGTCCACGACGGACGCCGCTCCGGCAGGAGAACGCCGGGCCAGTTCCGCGCGCAGGATGTCGATGCGGCCCTGGAGCAGCCGTCGTAGGTAGCTGAGGTCGGCCTCGTCGCGCTGCGCGTCCCGGCGCAGGGTGCGAAGCTCGGGCAGCCTCAGCGCGGTCAACTCGTGTGCGGGTGGTTCCGTCGGCGGCGGACAGGGTGGACTGTCCGTGCGCTGCACGGGCGGACGCTGGGTGGTCAGCCCCAGCTGCCCGGTACTCGGTGTGCTCATGTGCTCTACCGTCCCCTCGACCGGCGTGTGGGAAGCATCGTGCCACCCCAAGTGGCCCCAATGTGACCGAGTGCCCCCGAACGGCCCAGATGATGGCTTAAGGATTGAAAAGAAGCCCTCGCCGGGGTCCGCCGTCCGCACGGCATGATGGGGCGCATGCGTGCAGTGGTGCAGAGGGTGGACGGGGCGAGCGTCGTCGTGGACGGCGAGACCGTGGGAGCGATCGAGGGGGAAGGGCTGTGCGTCCTCGTCGGGGTCACTCACGAGGACACCAGGGAGAAGGCCGCGCAGCTGGCCCGCAAGCTGTGGTCGATCCGCATGCTGAGCGAGGAGCGGTCGTGCGGCGACATCGACGCCCCGCTCCTCGTGATCAGCCAGTTCACGCTCTACGGCGACGCCCGCAAGGGCCGCCGCCCCACCTGGAACGCGGCCGCCCCCGGCGATGTCGCCGAGCCGCTCGTGGACGAGGTCGTCGCCCGGCTGCGCGCGCTCGGCGCGACGGTGGCGACGGGCCGCTTCGGCGCTCAGATGCGGGTGTCGCTGACGAACGACGGCCCGTTCACCGTGCTGCTCGAGATCTGACCGGGGCCGGGGGTCACGGCTCGACCACGACCTCCTGTGCCGCCGCCGTGGTGTCGGCGAGCAGCGGCGCGTCCAGCGGGACGTTCCGCTTCACCAGGGCCAGTGCCACCGGGCCCAGCTCGTGGTGGCGTACGGAGGTGGTGATGAAGCCGATCCTGCGGGCGTCGGGGCCCTCGTCGGCGCGGCGCAGCTCGGTGCCGGCGGGCGGCAGGTGGACCTCGCTGCCGTCGAGGTGCAGGAAGACCAGCCGGCGTGGCGGCTTGCCCAGGTTCTGCACGCGGGCGACGGTCTCCTGGCCCCGGTAGCAGCCCTTCTGGAGGTGCACCGCGGTGCCGATCCAGCCCAGCTCGTGCGGGATGGTGCGGTGGTCGGTCTCGAAGCCGAGGCGCGGCCGGTGCTGCTCGACGCGCAGCGCCTCGTAGGCGAGGAGCCCGGCGACGGGGCCGGACCTCGCGGCGTAGGACTCCAGGTCCGCGCGCGGCAGGAACAGGTCACGGCCGTACGCCGTCTCGCGGACGACGACGCCCTCGGGCACCTCGGTGATGGAACCGGCGGGCAGGTGCACGACCGCGGTGTCGGCCGTCCGGTCGGCGACCTCGACGCGGTAGAAGAACTTCATCGACTCCAGGTACGCGATCAGCGCGTCCTGGGTGCCGGGTTCGACGTGGGCCCAGACGGTCGTGCCGTCGTCCACGAGATAAAGCGCGTGTTCGATGTGGCCGTTCGCGGAGAGGATCAGCGCCTCGGTGGCCCGGCCGGTGGGCAGGTCGCTGACGTGCTGGGTGAGCAGGAGCTGCAGCCAGCTCAGCCGGTCGTCGCCGGAGACCGTGACGACTCCGCGGTGCGAGAGGTCGACGAATCCGGTGCCCTCGGCGAGGGCGCGCTGCTCGCGGAACAGGTCGCCGTAGTGGGCGGCGACGCCTTCGTCCACGCCCTCGGCGGGGACGGCGCCGGGCAGGGACAGCAGAGGGCTTTTCATGGACGTAAGCCTACGACTCGGTAGTCGGTCCCTCGCCGGTCGCACCCTCGGCGGCGCCGGCCGCGCAGTCCTTGCAGCGGCCGAAGATCGCGAAGTGCTTCATGTCGGTGTCGAAGCCGAAGGTCGCGCGGAGCTTGGCCGTGAAATCGGCGGCCACGTCCACGTCCGCCTCGATCACGTTGCCGCAGTCACGGCAGACCAGGTGGATGTGGTGGTGCCGGTCGGCGAGGTGGTACGTCGGCGCCCCGTGCCCGAGGTGGGCATGGCTGACCAGCCCCAGCTCCTCCAGGAGTTCCAGCGTCCGGTAGACGGTGGAAATGTTGACCCCCGACGCCGTCTTCCTCACTTCCACGAGGATGTCGTCGGGGGTCGCGTGCTCCAGGGTGTCCACGGCTTCGAGCACGAGTTGCCGCTGCGGGGTCAGCCGGTAACCGCGCTGCCGCAGATCGCTCTTCCAGTCGGTGCTCACCACACCGAAGAGTCTAGGACCCTTTCGGCGTGGGGCCGCCTACTTGAAGAAGGCGATGCCGTCGTCCGGCATGTCGTCCGGGAGGGCCTTCGCCCAGCGTTCGACCTCCTCCGGGGTGACGACCTTCTTCAGGTGGGCCGACATGTACGGGCGCAGCTCGACCTCGGGGGTCTGCTTCTCGCCCACCCACATCAGGTCGCTCTTGACGTAGCCGTACAGGCGCTTGCCGCCCGTGTACGGTCCGGAGGCGGCCGTGCGGGCCACCGCGTCCGTGACCAGGTCGATCTGCGGCTTCTTGTCGGCCATCTCGCCGTACCAGATCTCGACGACACCGTCGTCGCGGACCATCGTCACCTCGACCTTGCGGTCGGCGTCGATCCGCCAGAAGCCGGACTCGGACTCCAGGGGGCGGACCTTGTTGCCGTCCTGGTCCAGGACCCAGGTGCGGGAGTGGTACTCCAGGAAGTCCCGGCCGTCGTGCGAGAAGGTGGCCTCCTGTCCGAAGTTGCACTTCTCGGAGCCGGGGAAGTCGTGCACGCCCGCGCCCGCCCAGGTGCCCAGCAGGAAGGCGAGGGGGACGAGGTCCTTGTGCAGGTCGGACGGGATCTCGATCATCGGTGGCACTTCCTAGACGTGGGTCAGCGCTGGCCCTGGTACAGCTTCTTCACGGTCAGCCCGGCGAAGGCGAGGACGCCGACGCAGACCAGGACCAGCAGGGCTTCGAAGAAGATCTCCACGGGGTGCTCCTCGGATGAGCGTGCTTCGGGATGACGTACAACAGGGCCGCGCCCCAGCTTACGCGGCCGGGGACCGGCTCTCCTTGGGAGGTGGGCCCTCGCCGGGGCGTCGCCGCGGCGGCCGGCGCCTGGACGACCCGCCTACACGTCGGCGGCTGTACGGGCCGACCGCCCCTGCTCCGGCCCGTACATCGAGGAGAGGGGAGCCGTTGCTTACGATTCGGTCATGGCGAAGAAGCTCGTGATCAAGGTGACGGCGGGGGCCGATGCCCCCGAACGGTGCTCGCAGGCGTTCACGGTGGCGGCGGTGGCCGTGGCCAGCGGGGTGGAGGTCTCCCTGTGGCTGACCGGCGAGTCCGCCTGGTTCGCGCTGCCGGGCCGGGCCGCCGAGTTCGAGCTGCCGCACGCCGCCCCGCTGCCCGACCTGCTCGACTCGCTCCTGCTCGGCGGCAAGGTCACGCTGTGCACGCAGTGCGCGGCCCGGCGGGACATCACCGAGAAGGACGTCCTGGAGGGCGTACGGATCGCCGGGGCGCAGGTGTTCGTGCAGGAGGCGCTGGCGGACGAGACCCAGGCGCTCGTCTACTGAGACGTCTCCACCTACCGGCGGAGCCGGTGGCCGAGGGGCCGGGCAGGCCCGTACGCCGCCCTGGGGCTGGTACGCGGCGAGCCGCGCGCCCGCGGTGACGGCCCGACCCGTCTCCTTCTCCAGGAGGCCCGACCTCGCTGTCGAGGCGCGGCGTCATCCGCTGCTCGTCAGGTCCGCGGGTGGGTCGGACGGGCGGACCTGTACCGGTCCGTTCTCGAAGGCGTGCGCCGAGCCGGTGGCTCCGGGCGCGGGCCGCCGAGGGCCCGGTTCGGGTTCCCGGCGCGCACCACGTATTCGAGCAGCCGCATGGCGGACCCGACCGGCTCGTACGCGTCGAGCACCGCGGTGGACGGCCTCACGCAGGACCTGCCCACCTTCCTACGGGTGCCGCTTCTTCCCGTCCAGCTCGTCCCACCACTCGTCGGACTTCGGATCGCCGGAGGGGTCGTCCCACCAACGGTCCTCGGGGCCGCGCCGGTTGGCGACGACCGCGGCGAGCGGGGGGATGACCATCGCGACCACACACATCCCGACGGCCACGGGAACCGACCACAGGCGTACGACGCCCCAGGCCAGGACGAACAGCGCGATACAGGTGCCCATCATGGCGAAGTAGGCGTGCCGACGGCGGGCGTACATGTCTCCAGGGTAGGTCCGGGCGGGGCGGTCCGGCACGGCCCGCCGAACCGGAGCCGGACACGCCGAAGGGCCGCACCTCAGGTGTCCAACCCGAGAGGTGCGGCCCCGCGGCCGTCCGGCCGTCCGCGTCCGACTGGTGTCGGTCAGCGCCCGTCAGCGTCGGTCTCAGACGGCGATCGCGACCTCCGCGAGGCCGCCCCGCTGGGCGACGACCGTGCGGTCGGCGGTGCCGCCGGGCACGAGGGCGCGGACGGTCCAGGTGCCTTCGGCCGCGTAGAAGCGGAACTGTCCGGTGGCGGAGGTGGGGACCTCCGCGGTGAACTCGCCGGTCGAGTCGAGGAGCCGGACGTAACCGGTCACCGGCTCGCCGTCGCGGGTCACCTGACCCTGGATGGTGGTCTCACCGGGCTTGATCGTCGAGGCGTCCGGGCCGCCGGCCTTCGCTCCGCACATGTCTTTCTCCAGAGGTGTCTGACCAGAAGGTCGGGTCGGTTGGGTTACTTGCCGGCGCCGAGCTCGATCGGCACGCCGACCAGGGAGCCGTACTCGGTCCAGGAGCCGTCGTAGTTCTTGACGTTCTCGACACCGAGCAGCTCGTGCAGCACGAACCAGGTCAGGGCCGAGCGCTCACCGATGCGGCAGTAGGCGATGGTGTCCTTGGACAGGTCCACCTGCTCGTCGGCGTAGAGGGCCTTCAGCTCCTCGTCCGACTTGAAGGTGCCGTCGTCGTTGGCGTTCTTGGACCACGGGATGTTGCGGGCGCTGGGCACGTGGCCGGGACGCTGCGACTGCTCCTGCGGCAGGTGGGCCGGGGCGAGCAGCTTCCCGGAGAACTCGTCGGGCGACCGGACGTCGACCAGGTTCTGCGAGCCGATGGCCGCCACGACGTCGTCGCGGAAGGCGCGGATGGCGGTGTTCTGCGGCTTGGCCCGGTAGGTGGTCTCGGGGCGCTCGGGCACCTCTTCGACCAGCTCGCGGGCGTCCAGCTCCCACTTCTTGCGGCCGCCGTCGAGGAGCTTGACGTTCTCGTGGCCGTACAGCTTGAAGTACCAGTAGGCGTAGGACGCGAACCAGTTGTTGTTGCCGCCGTACAGGATCACCAGGGTGTCGTTGCCGATGCCCTTCGCCGACAGGAGCTTCTCGAAGCCCTGCTGGTCGATGAAGTCACGGCGGACCGGGTCCTGGAGGTCCTGGGTCCAGTCGATCCGGATCGCGTTCCTGATGTGGTTCTTCTCGTACGCGGACGTGTCCTCGTCGACCTCGACGATGGCGATGTCCGGGTTGTCGAGGTTGGCCTCGACCCAGTCGGCGTCGACCAGGACGTCGCTGCGGCTCATGCTCGTTCTCCTCCGGGGCAGTTACGGCGGGGGTGCAAGAAAGGAGGGTGCGCGGCCGGGTCTCGCCGGCGGCCGACGCACGGACGCCCTGGGAGGAGGGCGTCGGGAGGGCGCGGAAGGCCGGCTGGGCTTCCGCTCAGACAGGGCGACAGAGCATGGCGGCGACGCGGCATAGGTCTACTGCCCGCCGCTTCGTGAGATCCGCCTGTCGCTGCTTCATGCGGTCGATCGTAGGGAGGTTGGGGCGGACGTGTCACCAGCGCTCCGCATTATGAGACACGATCGTCCGCATAGCGAGACGCACGAAGCGCCCGGGCCGTCACCGCACGGCTTCCGGGCGCTCATGTCGATCTGTTTCCACCGGCACATCTACGGGCCGGACGGCGGCGTCTCGCCTGTCGGACACCCGTCGTCCACCGGTGGACTACCCGGCGAGGCGGACGTTGGAACCCTTCACCGTGATCTCCACACCGTTCTTCGCCGCCTCGACCTTGTCGAGCTGGATGCCGCCGGGCAGGTCGTCGATCTTCTGCTCGAAGTCGGTGATGCCGCGCACCTCGTCCTCGGCGACCTGGAACGGACCGAAGCTGGGCAGCGAGTCGGCGTGCACCCGGACGGTGTCGCCCTCGGCGGTGACCGTGCTCAGCACGGCGACGGGCTGCGGCAGCTTGGTGCCGCCGATGCTCGCCTCGACGGTGACCTTGATCTTGCCGTTGCCGCCGTCGGAGAGACCGATGACCCGGGCCGTGGCCGGGCCGATCTCGGTGGGCTCGGACTTGGCGGTCTTCAGCAGCTCCGCGTAGCTGATGGACGCGGTGCCGGTGGCGCTGGACGCGGTGGCGGAGCTGTAGTCGCCGGAGAACTCGACGCCCTTCATGTCCGCCTTGAGATCGTCGATGCGGATCTTCCGGCCGTCGGCGCCGGCGACGGCCTCGTAGTCGTCGATGCCGACCTCGACGTCGTCCAGCTCGCCGCCGACGACCTGGGTGAGGAAGGGGAAGCCCTTGATGGACACGTCCGGGGTGGTCGCCAGGTTCTCGTTCGCCCGGAGCTTGTCCGCGGCCTCGCCCTCGGCGAAGTTCACGGCGAGGCGGTCGGCGAGCACGAACAGGCCGCCCAGAACCACGACGACGACCAGCAGTATTCGAAGCGCTCGCATGCGGTTGTTCCCCCACCTGGATGGTCGGACGGTCATTGACCACTCACGGTAACTCCGGACGCGGAGGGTGTCCGGAGTTTGTCGATCACCTGTGACACAGGCGACCGTCCGCCTCCTACCCCAGCGCCCGTCCCAGCACGTACACCGCCGGTGCCGCGGCGGCCAGCGGCAGGGCCACGCCCGCCGTGAAGTGCACGAAACGCGACGGGTAGTCGTAGCTCGCCACCCGGTGGCCGATGAGCGCGCAGGTCGCCGCGCCCGCGCCGAGCAGAGCGCCCTCGGCGCCCAGCCCGGTCATCCCGCCGACCGCGATGCCCGCGCCCGCCGCCGCGAGCAGCGCGACGACCACCGACGCGGGCGTCGGCAGCGGCAGCGCGCGGGCCACCACGGCGACGGCGACCGCGGCGGCGCCGACCGTCACCGCGTCCGGGTCGGCCCCGAGGTGGCCGGTCGCGAGGATCGCCAGCGCGGACGAGGCGACCGTCGCCATCAGGCCGTACATACGCTCGTCGGGGTCGGCGTGCGAGCGGAGCTGGAGGACGAGGCAGAGCAGGACCCAGACGCCGAGGCTGCCCAGGATCGCGGCCGGGGCGTTCTCCCGGCCGGCCGCGAGGAGCGCCACGTCGGAGACCAGCGCACCGAGGAAGGCCAGCGCGATGCCCTGCCGGGCCGGCCACATGCCGTTCAGCCGGAACCAACCGGCCGCCGTGACGGCCTGGAGGACGACGAGCGGGACGACCAGTGCGTACGTGCCGATCGCCGCCGTACCGGACAGGAGCAGGCCGAGGAGCGCGGTGAGCGCGGCGGGCTGCATGCCGGGCTCGATGATCGGCGAACGGCCTTCGAGGCGAGCCCGCTGCGCGTCGGTGACGCGCGCGTTGCCGGCCATGGTGGCGGGCCCGTAGGACGGCCCGCCCTCACCTTCCGGCAGCACCTCGGGAGCGGCAGGGGCCGGCACGGGGGCGGGCTGCGCGGCGTGGGCGGCCGGCTGCCGCCCGTACGACGCCTGCTGCCCGTACGCGTGCTGTCCGTGCGGCGCGTGCTGTCCGTACGACGTCTGCTGTCCGTGCGGCGCGTGCGGCGCTTGCTGTCCGTAAGACGCCTGCTGTCCGTGCGGCGCCTGCTGCCCGTGCGGCGCTTGGTGCTGCGCCTGTTGCTCGTGCGGGTGCTGCTGGGCCTGGCCCTGCCGGTACGGGTCTTGCGGGTACGGGGGTGGCTGCCGCTGACCTTGCGGGGCCTGGCCCTGCCCGTAGGGGTCTTGCGGGTACTGGGATGGTTGCCAGGCCGGGGCCTCGCCCGTCTGCGGGGGCAGGTAGGCCGTCTCCGCCGGGTCGGCCGCCGCGATGGGGGGCTGCACGCTGGTCTCCCAGGTCTGCCCCTGCCACTGCTGGGTGTGCTGGAGGTGGGCCTGCGGGTCCTCGTACCCGTACTCCTGCTGCCGGGCCGGCCACTCCCGCTGCCGCGGCGCCTGCTGCTGGTACGGGTCGTATCCCTGCGGGTACTGGCCCTCGTACGGCTGGTCGCTCATCTCACCCTCCTGCGAACGGCGGGAGCACCTCGACCGTGCCGCCGTCGGCCAGCCGTACCGTCTCATGTCCGCGGGTGCCCACGGGGTCACCGTCGACGAGGAACGAGCAACGCCGCAAGACACGCACGAGTTCGCCGGGGTGTCGCTCCCGCGCGGCCTGGAGCGCCTCGGCGAGGGTGTCCGCGTCGTGCGGCTCCTCGGCGACTCCGGCCGCGGCCTTGGCGGCCGCCCAGTAGCGCACCGTGACCTTTGCCATCTCGTCCCTCAGTCAGTCTCTTCGGTGGTCGACAGGGTCAGGCTAGCCCGCCCGCGCGGCCGCCCAGGTACCGATGCGGGTGAGGAGGTCGTCGGTGGCGGCCTGCTCGGCGTGGCCCATGCCGGCCTCCACCCAGAGTTCGCCGTGGTCACCGGCGGCCTCGGCCAGCATGCGGGGGTGGTCGAGGGGGAAGTAGCCGTCGCTGTCGCCGTGGACGATCAGCAGCGGTGTGGGCGCGATCCGCGGGACCGCCTCCACCGGGGAGAGGGGGACGGGGTCCCACCCGCGGTGCTGGATGCGGGTACGGAAGCCGTAGCGGCCGACCAGGCGGCCCGCGGGGCGGGTGACCAGCCAGTGCAGCCGGCGCATGGGTGCCGTACCTCGGTAGTACCACCGGGCGGGGGCGCTGACGGAGACCACCGCGTCGACCGTGCCGGTGTGCAGGGCCGCGTGCCGCAGCACCACCGAGCCGCCCATGGAGAAGCCGACGGTGGCCACGCGCGTGTGCCCGAGCCGGCGGGCCCGGGCGACGGCCGCGTCCAGGTCGAGGACCTCTCGGTCGCCGACGGTGGAGCGGCCGCCGGATCGGCCGTGCCCGCGGAAGGAGAAGGTGACGACGGCCCCGTGCCGGGCGAGCGCCGCCGCGATCCGGCGCACGTGCGGGCGGTCCACGTCACCGGTGAATCCGTGGGCCACGACGAACACCAGGTCGCGGGAAGGCGGCGCGGAGGCGTCGGACCCGACCGCTCCCGGGTCGTACACGGACTCGATGGAGACGCCGTCGGCCGTGGGCAGGAACGTCCGCAACGGTGCGCCCGCGCCCGTCTCAGGGTTCGGACGAACGGTGGAACGTGCCACATGACCTGCCGGACCGTTGCTCATGTGGGCTATTGTGCTGGGCAGAGGACTCGGGCAGCGTTGCCCCCGGGTCCTTTCGTGCTTTCGGAAGCGTTGTATACGAAGCGGGAAACCGCAGGTGTACGGGCGCCGGGACGCGCAGAGCAGTGCCGCAGTGCCGCAAACGTCCTCGCAGGGACCGAGGAGGAACCAGACGTATGAGTTCTCTGCTGCTCCTGACCAACGCCCTCCAGCCGTCGACGGAGGTGCTGCCCGCGCTCGGACTGTTGCTGCACAACGTGCGAGTGGCCCCGGCGGAGGGCCCCGCCCTCGTCGACACACCGGGCGCCGACGTGATCCTGATCGACGGGCGCCGTGACCTCCCACAGGTCCGCAGCCTGTGCCAGCTGCTGCGCTCCACCGGCCCCGGCTGTCCGCTCGTCCTGGTCGTCACCGAGGGCGGTCTCGCCGCCGTCACCGCCGACTGGGGCATCGACGACGTCCTGCTCGACACCGCCGGCCCGGCGGAGGTCGAAGCGCGGCTCCGGCTGGCGACGGGCCGTCAGCAGATCGTCAACGACGACTCCCCCATGGAGATCCGCAACGGCGACCTGTCCGTCGACGAGGCGACCTACTCCGCCAAGCTCAAGGGCCGGGTCCTCGACCTCACCTTCAAGGAGTTCGAGCTGCTGAAGTATCTGGCGCAGCACCCCGGCCGCGTCTTCACCCGTGCCCAGCTCCTCCAGGAGGTCTGGGGCTACGACTACTTCGGCGGTACCCGGACGGTCGATGTGCACGTACGACGGCTGCGCGCCAAGCTCGGCCCGGAGCACGAGTCGCTGATCGGAACCGTCCGCAACGTCGGTTATCGATTCGTTACTCCCGAGAAGATCGACCGTGCCGCCGAAGAGGCCAAGGCCACCGCGGGACGGGCAAAGCCGGAGGATGCGGACAACGGGGCGCCCGTGGGCGCCGCGGAGCTCTCCGCGGAGGCATAGCCGCCGCTCAGGCCGGGCGTCGCTCCCGCGCAGGGAAGCCGTGAGACGCCCTGCCCGGGGCGGATCCATCCGCGTAGACTCCGCGCGTGGCCAAGGTAACCAGGGATGATGTGGCGCGGTTGGCGGGGACGTCCACCGCCGTCGTCAGCTATGTCATCAACAACGGACCCCGGCCGGTCGCCCCGGCCACGCGCGAGCGTGTCCTCGCCGCCATCAAGGAGCTGGGATACCGGCCCGACCGGGTCGCGCAGGCGATGGCTTCACGGCGGACGGACCTCATAGGCCTGATCGTCCCGGACGCGCGCCAGCCCTTCTTCGGGGAGATGGCGCACGCGGTCGAACAGGCCGCCTCCGAGCGCGGGAAGATGGTGCTGGTCGGCAACTCGGACTACATCGGCGAGCGCGAGGTCCACTATCTGCGCGCCTTCCTGGGCATGCGGGTCTCCGGCCTGATCCTGGTCAGCCACGCGCTGAACGACAACGCCGCCGCCGAGATCGACGCCTGGGACGCCCGTGTGGTGCTGCTGCACGAGCGGCCCGAGGCCATCGACGACGTCGCCGTCGTCACCGACGACCTGGGTGGCGCCCAGCTCGCCGTACGCCACCTCCTGGAGCACGGCTACGACTACGTGGCCTGTGTGGGCGGCACCGCGGACACGCCCTCCGTCGGCGACCCGGTGTCCGACCACGTCGAGGGCTGGCGGCGGGCCATGGACGAGGCCGGCATCCCCACCGAGGGGCGACTGTTCGAGGCCCCCTACAACCGTTACGACGCCTACAAGGTGGGCCTGGAGCTGCTGTCGGGACCGGACCGGCCGCCGGCCGTCTTCTGCTCCACCGACGACCAGGCGATCGGCCTGCTGCGGGCGGCGCGCGAACTGCGCATCGACGTGCCCGGCGAGCTGGGCGTCGCCGGCTTCGACGACATCAAGGAAGCCGCGCTCGCCGACCCGCCGCTGACGACGGTCGCCTCCGACCGCTCGGCGATGGCCCGCGCGGCCGTCGACCTCGTCCTGGACGACGGGCTGCGGGTCGCGGGCTCGCGCCGCGAACGTCTCAAGGTGTTCCCGTCACGGCTGGTGGTCCGCCGCTCCTGCGGCTGCGAGTGACCCCGCGGGCGGCATCCGTCCACCCCGCGTGAGACTTCTCCGAGAGCGGCCGGTCCTGTGCGGGGACCGTCTTCATCACGGGCACACGAGGTTCTGCCGGGCTTCTCAGGGAGCACTCAGGCAGCTCTCATGGTCGGGCGGAAAGCTCTGTTCCATGACCGAGAGCATCCGCCGCAGCGGCGAGTACGAGAACCATGAGAACCCGTACCAGGGCGCCCCGCAGCACGCTTCCGTCCCCGTGAACCCGGAGTGGCCGCCCCCGCCGGCGTACCGGCCGGCCGCTCAGCGGCCCGTCGCGCCGACCGCCGTGGGGCAGGCGCCGGCCCAGCCGGCCGGCGCGTGGGGCACCGCGGCCGCCGGTGACGGCGACGGCGGCGGGACCGCTCACCTGACCCCCGTGGCCGAGCCCGCGCCCGTGCCTCCGAAGAAGCGCGCGACGCGCGGCCCGGTCGCCCTGCTCGCCGCCGTGGCCATCGCCGCCGCGGCGATCGGCGGCGGCACCGCCTACGGCATCCAGGAGCTGACCGGCAAGGACCAGGTGGTCACCTCCTCCACGACCACCAGCGTGGTGCCGGCCAGCAGGAGCGGCGACGTGGCCGGCATCGCCGCCGCGGTCAGCCCGAGCGTCGTCGAGATCAACGCCGCTCTCAGCGGCGGCTCCTCGACCGGCTCCGGCGTGATCATCACCGGCGACGGCGAGATCCTCACCAACAACCACGTCGTCGCCGGCGCCTCCGCCATCAAGGTGTCGACCAGCGACGGCAAGGAGTACACCGCCAAGGTCGTCGGCACCGACAGCAAGAAGGACCTGGCCCTGATCAAGCTGGAGAACGCCTCCGGCCTGAAGGCGGCCACCCTCGGCGACTCCGACGGCGTCAAGGTCGGCGACACGGTCGTGGCGATCGGTTCCCCCGAGGGCCTCACCGGCACCGTGACCAGCGGCATCATCTCCGCCCTCGACCGGGACGTGACCGTCTCCACCGACGAGAGCCAGGGCCGGCAGCAACAGCAGCAGGGCGGCGGCTGGCCGTTCGAGTTCGGCGGCCGGCAGTTCAACGGCGACACCGGCTCGTCCACCACGACGTACAAGGCGCTCCAGACCGACGCCTCCCTGAACCCCGGCAACTCCGGCGGCGCCCTGATCGACGCCAACGGCGACATCATCGGCATCAACTCCGCGATGTACTCCGCCGCCGACGCCACCTCCTCCACCGCCGGCAGCGTCGGCCTCGGCTTCGCCATCCCGATCGACACCGTCAAGGCCGACCTCGCCACCCTGCGGGCCGGCGGTTCCGACAGCTGAGCTCCCTTCCAGCGCTCAGGGAGGACGTCATGATCAAGCAGGTTTCGCACCCGGTGACCGGCGTCGGCGCCGCCGACCTCGCCCTGGCCCTCGACGTGGCGTACGAGCTGCACGCCCCGACCGCACCGACACGGGCCGCGGAGGTCGCCGCCCCGCAGCTGATGGGCCTGCGCACCAGCGCCGCCCGCCCGCACCGTCGCAAGGTGCCGTTGAACCGGCTCACTACGATGCGAGGCTGAGAGGGTTTCCGCCCGCAGCACCCCGCCGCCCCCCGCACCTGAGGATCCACGTCATGAACCCCGCCGAAGGCGACCGAGACACCCAGCGCATCCTGATCGTCGACGACGAGCCCGCGGTGCGCGAGGCACTCCAGCGCAGCCTCGCCTTCGAGGGCTACGCCACGGAGGTCGCCGTGGACGGCGCGGACGCCCTGGAGAAGGCGACCGTCTACCGGCCCGACCTGGTCGTCCTCGACATCCAGATGCCCCGCATGGACGGCCTCACCGCCGCCCGCCGCTTCCGCGGGGCCGGGGACACCACCCCGATCCTCATGCTGACCGCGCGCGACACCGTCGGCGACCGCGTCACCGGACTCGACGCGGGCGCCGACGACTACCTGGTCAAGCCGTTCGAACTGGACGAGCTGTTCGCCCGCGTACGGGCCCTGCTGCGGCGCAGCTCCTACGCCGCGGCGGCCGGCGCGAACACCGACGACGACGAGGCCCTCACCTTCGCCGACCTGCGCATGAACCTCGCCACCCGGGAGGTGACGCGTGCCGGGCGGGCCATGGAGCTGACCCGTACCGAGTTCACGCTCCTGGAGATGTTCATGGCGCACCCGCGCCAGGTCCTGACCCGCGAGCAGATCCTCAAGGCGGTGTGGGGCTTCGACTTCGAACCCTCGTCCAACTCGCTCGACGTGTACGTCATGTACCTGCGCCGCAAGACGGAGGCCGGCGGCGAACCGCGCCTCGTGCACACGGTGCGGGGTGTGGGATACGTGTTGCGGCAGGGCGGCGCGGAGTGAACCGGGTCGTACGACGGCTGCGGACCCTTCCCATCAGGGCCCGGCTGTCGATGCTGGTCGCCGCGGCGGTGGCGTTCGCGGTGGCCGCGGTCTCGGTGACCTGCTGGTTCATCGTGCAGGGGAAGTTGTACGAGCAGGTCGACGGCGACCTGAAGAAGATGGTGGCGCAGCCGAGACTCGAGGACCAGATCGAGAACGTCCTCAGGATGTGTCCGCAGGACACACAACCCAACAAGAGCTTCTTGGGGAACAGCTACTTCCAGGTGGTGACGGAAGACGACACCGTCTGCGTCAACTCGTTCTCCGCGGGCAAGGTGAGGGTCTCCGCCAACGACCGGAAGGTCATCGCGAACGCGGACGACACCGCCGACGGCGTCTTCTACGACAGCAGGGCCGAGAACGGTGAGGCCGTTCGGGTTCTGACGCTGCCCGTGCAGACCACCGATGGGCCGGTGGCACTCGTCCTCGCCACCCCTCTCAAGAGCACCGAGAAGACCCTCAACGAACTCGCCCTCATCCTCCTCCTCGTCTCCGGCATCGGCGTCCTCGCGGCCGGCGCCGCAGGCCTGGCCGTCGCCCGCGCGGGCCTGCGCCCCGTGGACAAGCTGACCGAGGCCGTCGAGCACGTGGCCCGCACGGACGATCTCCGCATCCGCATCCCCGTCGAGGACGACAGCGAGGACGAGGTCGCCCGGCTGTCCCGGTCGTTCAACTCGATGACCTCCTCCCTGGCCGACTCCCGTGAGCTTCAGCAGCAGCTCATCGCGGACGCCGGGCACGAGTTGCGCACGCCTCTCACGTCCCTGCGGACGAACATCGAGCTGCTCACCCGCAGCGAGGAGACCGGTCGCCCCATCCCGGAGGCGGACCGCAAGGCCCTGCTCGCGTCGGTGAAGGCGCAGATGACCGAACTGGCCGCACTGATCGGCGACTTGCAGGAGCTGTCCCGCTCGGACGCCCAGCGGGGTGAACGGGTCCAGGTGGTCTCACTGGAGGACACCGTGGAGTCGGCCCTGCGCAGGGCCCGGCTGCGGGGCCCGGAGTTGACGATCACGGCCTCGCTGGATCCCTGGTACGTCCGGGCGGAGCCGGCCGCGCTGGAGCGGGCGGTGGTCAACATCCTGGACAACGCGGTGAAGTTCAGTCCGGCGGCGGGTTCCGTCGAGGTCGGGCTGTCCGACGGTGTCCTGACCGTCCGGGACCACGGCCCCGGCATCCCGGAGGGCGAACTCCCGTTCGTCTTCGACCGTTTCTGGCGCTCCCCGAGCGCGAGGGCCCTGCCGGGCTCGGGCCTCGGCCTGTCGATCGTCGCGCGTACGGTCCAGCAGGCGGGCGGTGAGATCACGGTGGCCCGCGCGGAGGGCGACGGCACACTGGTGACCGTACGGCTGCCCGGGGCGCCGACGCCTCCGCCCGAGCTGCCGTAGGGCCCGCGCCGACGCACTCCCCGACGAATCTCCCTGAGCTCGGCAACCTTTCCGCCGTGAGCGGCGACCCCCCGGTGACCGGCACCTCTTCCGGATGGTCCCCTCCCACGGAACGGAACCCCACACATGACCGACATCCGTCGCAAGCCCCGGCACCGCAGGCGCAGGACCGCCGTGGCGGTGGGCATGCCTCTCGCCCTCACGGCCGCCGGCACCTTCGCCTACGGCTCGGACCTCGGGCTGTTCGGCACGGACGCGCAGGCCAGCGCGTCCGCGGCCCCCGCCGCGCCGGCCTGGGCGACCGCCACCGCCGACGGCTTCGCGTCCGTCGACTCGCTCGGGCAGAACGGGACGTACGGCGGCCGGAACGGCAAGACCGTCACCGTGAAGACGCTCGCCGACCTGGAGAAGTACGCGACGGCCGCCGAGCCCTACGTCATCGTCGTCGCGGCGACGATCAACATGAACCCGGTCGGCAAGGAGATCAAGGTCGCCTCCGACAAGACGATCGTGGGCGCCGGGACCTCCGGACAGATCGTCGGCGGCGGGTTCTTCCTCGGCACCGGTGTCCACAACGTGATCATCCGGAACCTCACCATCCGGGACACGTACCAGGGCGTCTGGAACGACAAGGACCACGACTTCGACGCGATCCAGATGGACGGGGCGCATCACGTCTGGATCGACCACAACGATCTGCGGCACATGGCCGACGGGCTCATCGACGTCCGCAAGGACAGCACCAACGTCACGGTGTCCTGGAACAAGCTGAGCGACAACAACAAGACCTTCGGCATCGGCTGGACCACGAACGTCGTCACCGACATCACGATCCACCACAACTGGTTCCGCGAGACCGAGCAGCGCAACCCGTCCACGGACAACGCCGCCCACGCGCACCTCTACAACAACTTCCTAAAGGACGCGGCCGGCACCACGATCAAGTCGTCGTACGGCAACTACTCGCGCGGCAGGACGAGGATGGTCCTGGAGAACTCCTACTTCCAGGGCATGAACAACCCGGTCACCAAGGACAGCACCGCGACGATCGTCCAGAAGGGCAACACCTTCACCGGCACGAGCGGGCGCAACGAGAGCGGCGGCACCGCCTTCGATCCCAGGTCCTTCTACGCGTACACCCTCGACAGGACCGCCGACGTGCCCGCGCTCCTCAAGGCGGGCGCGGGGCCGCGTCCGAGCATCGGGACCGCGTCCACCCCCGCGGCGAGCGCCACCACCAAGGCCGCCGCCGCCACCACGCTCACCGTCGCCGCCGACGGCTCCGGCCAGTACCGGACCGTGCAGGCCGCCGTGAACGCCGTACCGGCGAACAACCCCTCGCGCGTCGTCATCTCCGTGAAGCCGGGGACGTACCGCGAGGTCGTCAAGGTCCCGTCCAACAAGCCGCACGTCACCATCCAGGGTTCGGGCGCGAGCCGCAAGGACACGACGATCGTCTACAACAACGCGTCGGGTACGCCCAAGCCGGACGGCTCCGGCACGTACGGCACCGGCGGCAGCGCGACCGTCGCCGTGGAGGCGGACGACTTCCAGGCCCGCAACCTCACCTTCTCCAACGACTTCGACGAGGGCGCACACCAGAACATCGCCGGTCAGGCGGTCGCCCTGCGCACCGCCGCCGACAAGGTGTTCCTCGACGGCGTCATCGTCAGCGGCGACCAGGACACCCTGCTGGTGGACACCGCGTCCAAGGACAAGCTGGGCCGCGTCTACATGACCAACTCGTACGTCATCGGCAACGTCGACTTCATCTTCGGCCGGGCGACCGCGGTGATCGACAAGTCGGTCATCACCCTGAAGAAGCGATGGAACGGCACCTCGGCCGGCTACATCACCGCCCCGAGCACGGCGGCGGGCCGCAAGGGCATCCTGATCGCCAACTCCACGGTGAACGGCGACGTCTCCGACCGCACCTTCTACCTCGGCCGCCCCTGGCACGCCGGCGGCGACGCGACCCTCGACCCGCAGACCACGGTGCGCAACACCACCCTCAGCGCCGCGATCCGGACCACCCCCTGGACCGACATGAGCGGCTTCTCCTGGAAGGACGACCGCTTCGCCGAGTACATGAACAAGGGCCCGGGCGCGGCCACGGGCCCCACGAGCACCGACCGCCCTCTCCTGACCGACGCGCAGGCCGCGAACCAGGAAGTCGCGGACTGGCTGGGCGGTTGGACGCCGTCGGCCTGACCGCGCGCCGTGACAGGGACGCGACCCACGAGGTGGCGCCGGACACGCGCAGAGGCGGCCGCGTCGGTGACGCGGCCGCCTCTCTCGGTGGGAGGACCCCCAAGGTCACTGCACGATCGTGATCCGGTTCGTCACCGGCGGCGCGATCGGGGCGGTGGCCGAGGAGTTGGCCAGCAAGTACTGCTCCAGGGCGGTCAGATCGTCGAGGCCGACGAGGTCGTTCGTGCCCTGGCCCAGGGTGGTGAAGCCGTCGCCGCCGCCCGCGAGGAAGCTGTTCGTGGCGACGCGGTAGGTGGCGGCCGGGTCGATGGGGGCGCCGTTCAGCTTGATGGAGTCCGTGACCACACGGTCCGCGCCGCTCCGGGTCAGGTCCAGCGTGTACGACAGGTTCGCCGACGGCTGAAGGATCTTCGGCGCGCTCGCGTTCGTCCCGCTCACCTGCTCCTTGAGCACCTGGACGATCTGGGCGCCGGTGAAGTCCTGGAGGTTCACGGTGTTGGCGAACGGCTGGACGGTGAAGCCCTCGGCGTAGGTGACCACGCCGTCGCCCTCGCCGCCCTTGGCCGCGTAGGTGAGACCGGCCCGCACCCCACCGGGGTTCATCAGCGCGAGGTCCGCCTCCGCGTCCAGCTTCTTGCCGTACCAGAGCTGCGCGTCCGCGATCAGGTCGCCCATCGGGGACTCGGTGCCCGTGTTGGGGACGTCGGCGGAGACGTGGCCGATCGCGCGGTTGCCGATGGGCGCCGCGAGGGTGTTCCACTTGCTGATCAGCTCGGTCATGTCCGTCGCCTTGGGAACGGTCCGCGTGACCACGTGGTTCGCCGACTTCACCGCCGTACGGGCGATGTCACCCGTGAAGCGGTCGTACGTCAGCGTGGTGTCCGTGTAGAGACGGCCGAACGAGGCCGCCGAGGTGACCGTGCGCGGCTTGCCCGACGGGTCGTTGATCGTGCAGGCGTACGCGGCGTGCGTGTGACCCGTGACCAGGGCGTCCACCGACGGCGAGATGTTCTTCGCGATGTCGACGATCGGACCGGAGACGCCGTCCCCGGCGCCCGGCGAGTCACAGTTGTAGTTGTAGGACGTGGAGGCCGGCAGGCCGCCCTCGTGGATCAGCGCCACGATCGACTTCACGCCCTGGCGCTGGAGTTCCTTGGCGTACCGGTTGATCGTCTCGACCTCGTCCTTGAAGGTCAGGCCCTTGACGCCCTCGGCGGAGACGATGCCCGGCGTGTTCTCCAGGGTCACGCCGATGAACCCGATCCTGACGTCCTTCTTCTTCCAGACCCAGTACGGCTTCAGGATCGGCTTGCCGGACTTCTCGGACAGGACGTTCGCCGCGAGGTACGGGAAGTCGGCGCCGCCGAACTCCTCGTCCGTGTAGCAGCCGTCCGTCGGGTGGCAGCCGCCCTTCTGTAGGCGGGCCAGCTCCTTGGCGCCCTCGTCGAACTCGTGGTTGCCGACGGAGGTGACGTCCAGGTCCAGCTTGTTGAGCGCCTCGATGGTGGGCTCGTCGTGGAACAGGCCGGAGATCAGCGGGGAGGCGCCGACCATGTCACCGCCGGCCGCGGTGACGGAGTACCGGTTGCCCTCGCGGGCCTGCCGCAGATGCGTGGCCAGGTACTCCACACCGCCCGCGTCGATCGTCTTCGTCGAGCCGTCGTCCTGGAGTTCGGTGACCCGGCCGGAGGAACCGCTCGGCGGCTCCAGGTTGCCGTGCAGGTCGTTGAACGACAGCAGCTGCACGTCCTGGTAGCGGCTCGGCAGCGGCTTTCCGTGCTTGCTGTCGTGCGCGCCCGCCGGCAGCGCGGCGACCAGTGCGCCGGCGGTGGCCAGACCTGCGGCCGCCGCGAGCAGCCCGTACGTACGGCGTCTGCGGCTCGGATGCGATTGGGAAGTGGCTGGCATGCGCCCCCCTGTGGTGTCTGCTGTGGTGTCGACGTCCTCGGGGCCGGGGAGGCCCTGCGAGGCGTCTGAGGTAGTGGCCCCGTCGGGCCGCAGCCTAGAGTCAACGCGCGTAGCGCGACAGGGGGTTCATGGTTACATCCTGGTTTCCCTTTACCTTCCCCTTGTCGTCCGCTTTGCCCCCACCCCGTCCCCCTCCCTGTTCCGGTGCCTCACCGCCCCCCGCTTTCCAGATGGATCCCCGTCTCCCTTCCCGGTGCCGCCACTTTGCCTAGGCCGCCCTTTACCCTCGTACGCATGACCAGCGACGACCCCGTATCGGCCCCCGGCTCACGATCCATCGAGAAGCTTTCCGCGCTCTCCCCCGCACAGACCGAGGCCGTCCTCGAACTGCTCGCGGAGGCCGCCCACAGCGACGGCCGGCAGGCGGTGTCCGAACAGGGCCGGCTGCAACTGCGGGGTGGCCCCCGCGACGGCGTCTCCCACCTGCTGCTCTCCGTGGCCGACGAACTGGTCGCCTACGCCCAGCTGGAGGACACCGACCCCGTCGAGGCCCCGGCCGCCGAGCTGGTCGTCCATCCCGCGCACCGCGGGCACGGGCACGGCCGGGCGCTCGGCTCCGCCCTGCTCGCCGCCTCCGGCAAACGTCTGCGGGTCTGGGCACACGGCGGCCACGCCGCCGCCCGGCACCTCGCCCAGGTGCTCGGGCTGGCGCTGTTCCGCGAGCTGCGCCAGATGCGCCGGCCGTTGACCGACCTCGACCTGCCCGAGCCGGTGCTCCCCGAGGGAGTGACCGTGCGGAACTTCGTCCCCGGTCAGGACGACGAGTCCTGGCTGGCCGTCAACGCCGCCGCCTTCGCCCACCACCCGGAACAGGGCTCCCTCACCCAGCGGGACCTCGACGACCGCAAGGCCCAGCCCTGGTTCGATCCCGCCGGTTTCTTCCTCGCCTTCCGCGGGGACCGGCTCATCGGCTTCCACTGGACGAAGGTCCACGCCGAGGAGGGGCTCGGCGAGGTGTACGTCCTCGGTGTAGCCCCCGGCGCGCAGGGCGGCGGCCTCGGCAAGTCCCTCACCACGATCGGCCTGCGGCACCTCGCGGCCCAGACGCTGCCCACGGCCATGCTCTACGTCGACGCCGACAACAAGGCGGCGGTGTCGGTGTACGAGCGGCTGGGGTTCGTCACCTACGAGACGGATCTGATGTACCGGACGGAGACCTGACGGAGCCCACGACCCTCACCCTTCCCGAGGGGGGGCACCCCCGGACGGGCTGAGCCGCACTGCCCGGCGTCGCAGAGGCTCCGGCGTGCACAGCGCCGTCGACGCCAGCGTCACCGCCAGGAGCACCGCCCATCGCACGTGGGTCTCCTCCCACCAACGGTCCCCCGGCAGGGTCAGCAGCCCCCAGCGCGCCGGGAGGAGGACAGCCACCGCGGTCGCCGTGCCGAGCCGTATCGCCGCTCTCCTTCCCACCCGCGCGCCGTCGGTGAAGCGCACCGCGGCGCTCGCGAGGGCGATGGCGCCGCCTGCCGTCGCCAGGGCCTCCAGGGTGACCGGGCCCACGGGCGGGCGAGTCGGTCCGGGCAGCAGCAGCAGGGCGGCCGTCCACCACAGGCCCAGCAGCGGGGCGGCCATCGCGAGGCGCAGGCCGGCTCGGAGAGGACGGCCGAGCGGGCTTGCGGCGGTGGTGTGCCGGGCCGGGTCGTCGAGCAGGAAGGCCAGCCCCACCGCGCCGGTCAGCGCGGTCAGCCGAAGCACCACCAGTCCCAGGTCCTGTCCCGGTGCCTGGTCCGGCAGCCGCGTACTCGCCGCGAGCAGCAGCCCCGTCCCCGCCGCAGCGGTCAACACCCCCCAGGGCAGGGATCGCCACACCGGCGGGGCGAGGGACCGGAGGATGGTGCGGGGTCCGGTGCGTGGGGCCAGGCCGTGCTCATGTCCGTCGCCGTCGCCGTCGCCGTCGCCGTTGCCGTTGCCGTTGCCGTTGCCGTTGGTGATGGTCAGGCGTCGCACGCCTCCACCCCCTCCGGCACCGTGACGCCCAGCAGCTTCGCCGCTTCGGCCGTCGAGGTCTGCGCTGACGTCAGCTCCGACCAGTGCGCCTTGACCCGGGCGGTGATCTCCGCCCGGGGCCCGGCGAGCAGCTCGCCGACGACCGTCGTCTGGTGGGCCGTCAGGTGCAGCCCGTTCGTGGGGGCCAGGACCTCACCGGCGCCGGTGGTGCTGTCGTCCAGCCGCACGTCGTGGAACGTGGCCGCCGGGGCGGGGTCGGTGCCCAGCACCAGCCACATGATCGTCACCGCGCGGGCGTCGCACATGTTCTCCGTCGTCGCGTCCTCGGTCCCCGCCACGAGGACGGTGGCGGCGCCCACCGCGAACTCGGGGACGCGGTTGCCGCCCCAGCGGGTGCCGACGGTCACCTCACCCGGTGTGGCGGAGGGGGTCAGCGCGGAGTCCACCTCGACGCCGCCGCCGGTGCCGATGCGCTGGCGCACCGTCAGTCGGGCCTCGGCCGCGCTGCCGCCGGCGGCGGACCGGAGTCGGTCGACGACCGCCGCCCAGTCGTCCCGCACGCCCTTCCACTCGGGGAAGGAGCAGTACGTCGATCCGTCGTACTGCGTGCACGACTGAACCTTTTGCGGAGTCGTGGACGCCGTCTTCCGTGCCGCCTCCAGGGCCGCCGTGTCATGCGGGAGCTGGCCGATCGCGCCGGCCGCGATGACCGCGAGGGCGAGGACGGTCGCCCCCCTGACGGCGCGGGTACGGCCACCGGACAGCAGCAGGGCCGCGCAGGCCATCAGGGCGCACAGGCCGAGCAGATAGAGCGCGTGCCAGGCGGCGGGGCGGCCGAGGAGGTCGCTGGGGACCGGGTCGCCGCCGGAGATGCCGGAGAAGACCATCGGGGAGAGCCGGCCCGCCCACGGGTCGCCCGACTCGGTGGCCTGGGTGGCGAGGACCATGAGCAGATACGCGGCGATCACGAAGATTATGGGCGCGAAGGAGGTGGGCACGAGCCGGGCCAGCAGGACGCCGATGATGCCTGCCATCAGGACGACCAGCGGCCCCACGGCCAGTTCGCCGACCGAGCCGTGACCGATCGCGTCGGGTTTGAGGGCTTCCCGGGTGAACTCGGCCGTGACGACGACCGCGGTGAGCACGGCGAAGGGCGCCGCGGAGAGCAGGTGCGCGAGGACGCGCCGCCAGGACTCCATCGCCATGACGTCGAACTGCTGGACCGTGCCGTGCTTGCGCGAGCGCAGGGCGGCGGCGTTGGTGCAGACGAGCAGGGCGACGGCGAGGAGCAGGGGGGCTGTCTGGGTGCCGCGGTCGACCGTGTTGAGCACGGGGTAGTCGCTCATGCCGTCCTGGAACGTCAGCCGCGCGGTGGTGAAGCCGACGTAGAGCAGCAGGAAGACCAGTATCGGGACCTGGAGGAGGAGTTCGCGGGTCTCGAAGCGGGCCAGGGCGAGAACGGCGCCGGTGCGGCTCCCGGACTCCTGGGGCTCCGGGACTGCGGGGGCGGAATCCCTGACCGTCGTGATGGTGGTGCTCATGCGGTCACCGTCCGGCTGTCGCTGTCGAGGGTGAGCAGATAGCCGTCCTCCAGGGTGGGTTCGAGCAGGTCGGCGCCCTCCGGCGGGTCCCCGATGTTGCGGAAGGTGCCGGTGCCGGTGCGCCAGCCGGCCAGCGCGGCCGGGTCCCGTTCCCGACTGCTCCAGACCCGGCCTGCCGCACGCGCGGTCAACTCGGCGGGGGTGCCCTCGAAGCGGACACGGCCCCGGGCGAGGACCACGACCCGGTGGCAGAGCATCGCCACGTCCTCGGTCTGGTGGGTGGACAGCAGGACCGTGCGGTCCTCGCCGGCCTCGGCGATCAGTCCGCGAAAGCGCATGCGCTGCTCGGGGTCGAGGCCGACGGTCGGTTCGTCCAGGACGAGGAAGCCGGGGTCGCCGACGAGCGCGGCGGCCAGCGCGACACGCTGCCGCATGCCGCCGGACAGTCTCTTGATCCGCTTGCCCCGTACGTCGGCGAGGTCGACGGCGTCCAGCACACGCCGCACTTCGCGCAGCCGGGCGGCACGGTCGGTCAGCTCCTTCAGGATCGCCACGTAGTCGACGAAGGCGAAGACCGTGAAATCGGGGTGGAACCCGGGTGTCTGGGGCAGATAGCCGAGCGTGCGGCGCAGAGCCAGGCGGCCGGCCGAGGTGCCGGGGTCGTGGCCCAGTGCGGTGAACTCGCCCCGGTCCGGTGGTACGGCCGTGGCCAGCACTCGCAACAGCGTGGTCTTTCCGGCGCCGTTGGGGCCGAGCAGGCCGGTCACGCCCCGCGTCAACCGCAGCGAGACGCCGTCCAGGGCGTGGGTGCCGCCGTAGCGCAGGGACAGGCCGGTGGCCGTCACGGTGGTGGGCGGGGTGGTCATGCGGGGCTCCTGGGATTGCGGTCGGTGGGCGGGGACGGGCGGGGGCGTCATACGGCGCCGCCGTCCGCGAAGCCGCCCACGGGACGCGTGTCGAAACGGTCCCGGGTCTGGTAGAGCAGGACGGTGGCGAGAGCCGCCATGGCTGCCGCGGTCGACTGCCCGGCCGCCGTGAAGGGCACGAGCGTGGAGTGGGCGTGCGCCTGCGACCGGGCCACCACCAGCAGCGTCAGCCAGGCGCCGCCCACCAGGGCGGGCGCGAGGACCGGACCCAGCCGGGGGGTCAGCGCCAGTCCGGTGGCGGTCAGGGCGAGCGCGGGCAGCAGCCAGGTCAGGGCCAGCAGCCCATATCCAGGCAGGGCGAGGGTGGCCAGGCCGTTGAACGCGAGGCCCGCCGTCACCACCGCGACCGTCCGGATCATCAGCAGACGGAAGCCGTGCATCGGCGCGACGACGGCCATCTCGTACGACGGGTCGAGGGCCGGTCCGTACGACAGGGCGACCCCGCCGAGCGGGAGCAGCGGGGCGAGGGCGAGGAACAGCGCGGGCTGGTCCACCAGGCGCACCGCCAGGACCGTCATGACCAGGAGGGACATCACCGCCAGCAGCCACGACCGGCGCAGCACCGGGGTGGCCGTCAGCAGCCGGGCGGTGTGGTCGGCCACGCCGAGCCGCACCAGCAGCCGCTCGATCAGGCTCGGCCGGGGCGCGTCCAGCTCGGCGTCCAGCCGCTCCCAGGCGGCGTCCAGCCCGACCGGGTCGACCGCTCCCGCCAGCCGGGTCCGGCACTCAGCGCACTCCGTGAGGTGTGTGTCGGCGGACCACAGCAGGGGCGCCGCCAGCTCGCCCCGCGCGTAGGCGCGCAGGTCCTCTTCCGTCACGTGCCACGTCATGCCAGGACCTCCTTCGCTCTGCCGGCCTCCACGCATCCGCGCGGGCGCCCTTCCGTCACGTACCGCCTCATGCCAGCGCCTCCCGCAGTTGCTTGCGAGCCCGCTGGGCCCGCGTCTTGACCGTGCCCGGGGGGATGCCGAGCAGGACGGCGGCCTCCCGGGTGGTGAGTCCGTCGATGACGGTGGCCTGGAGGACCGCCCGCAGCTCCGGTGAGAGGCGGGTGAGGGCACCGGCGAGAGCGCCGTGCTCCACTCCCGCGAGCACGCGCTCCTCCGCCGAGGCCTCGTCGCGATGGCGCAGCCGGGCCAGCGCCTGACGCAGTCGCCCCCGCGCCCCGTCACCGCGCACGGCGTCGACGAGGCGGCGGGCGCCGATGCGCCACAGCCAGCCGGCCGCGTCCTCGGAGTGGCCCTCCGCACGGAAGCGGGCGGTACCGCGCCACACCGCGAGGAACGTCTCCTGGACGACGTCGTCGACTATCGCGGCGTCGGCGCAACGGCTGCGCATGCGCGCGGTCAGCCACGGCGCGTATCGCCGGTACAGCTCCTCGAAGGCATGACGGTCCCCGTCTGCCGCGATGGCCCGCAGCAGCTCCCCGTCGCTTCTCGTTTCGCTCACATCCCCTCATCGGACGAGCCCCGCCGATCGGTTCACGATGAGGCACCCGAATTTCTTCGCCCACCACTCCCGGCGGCCCCGCACCGCTCCCCACCCCCCTGCACCGTCCGCAGCCCTCCGCACCCCTCCGCGGCGGACCCCAGGCCGCACCAGTCCCCGGCTCCGCTTGACGTGCTCAGCCCTCTTGCCTCCGCAACCCCGGGCGGCCCGGCTCACCGCCCGCCCGGAGGAGGCCGCCGCATGACCACCGCCCCACCCCGGCCCCCGCGCCATCCGCCCCGGCTCCACGTAGCCTGGGCTGGATGCGGCGCCTGCACCGCCCCGGCCTTGTCCTCCGGGCCGCTCTCGTCGCCGTCCTCGCGCTCGCCCTGCTCGCGATGTCAGGGCCCGCTCGGTGACGCGGCCGCCGTCGCCTACGCCCTGTGCGCCCTCGCCCTGGGCACCCTCACCACGCTCCTGACGCGCCGCGGCCTGCCCGCGCCGACCGTCTCCGCCACCCTGACCTGGCTGCTCGCCCAGGTCCCGGTGCACTTCCGCACCTCCCTGTGGCCTGCCCGGACCCGGACCTCGGCGACCGAGGAGGTCCACGCACCGGACAGGGCCGGCAGGTGGAGCACGGCGCGCTGGTCCACGGCAGTCCCGCCCCCCGGGTGAACCACTGGGACTGCGACGGCACCGCCGGGGAGTCGCGGCGCTGCCCGCACGACCTCGGTGCCACCGGCTACTACGCCACCTACCACCCGGAGTCCCCTTTCCGGCCCCTGCACCTGGTGGGGACGGACCTCCTCCTGGCCGTCGCCGCCGTGGCCACCGCCGTGTCCTTCCGCCTCCTGCGCCACCGCACGGCCCGACCCACCCGAGGGCTACACCATCGCGGGCCCGGTACGTCCCTCCACGGGGGGGGAGGGACGTACCGGGCCCGAGGTCGTCCGGGAACCAGCCGGACAAAGCACCCCCCACCCCCCGCGAGCCGCCCCCGGATATCCCGCACGCCATGTCTCCGTAACCAGCGGTTCAGAAGACCTTGCGACGCTCGGGCAATGAACCGCGCCGTGCCCGAGCCCTCGCCGCCCCCCGAGGACAAAATCCTCGCCGGGGATGCCACCGCGCTCCCCCGCGCGCGTTCCGACGCGCCTGTGTCGCTGTCGGCGCGGAAGAATGGATCCATGAGCCAGTCGAACGCCCAGGCCAAGGTCCAGCACGAGCAGCCCTCCGTGGGCTCCATAGCCGCGCACCGCCCGCACACGGTGGCCGCCGCCGTATCCGATCTGGAACCCGACATCGACGCCGACCTCGACGGATACGAGGAGTCGCCGTACGACGGGCCGCAGCTCCCGCAGGGCCGCTTCCTCGACCGTGAGCGCAGCTGGCTGGCGTTCAACGAGCGGGTTCTCGAACTCGCCGAGGACCCGAACACGCCCCTCCTGGAACGGGCCAACTTCCTCGCCATCTTCGCGAGCAACCTCGACGAGTTCTTCATGGTCCGGGTGGCCGGACTCAAGCGCCGCATCGCCACCGGCGTGGCCACCCGCTCCGCCTCCGGCCTCCAGCCGCGCGAGGTGCTGGAAATGATCTGGGCGCGCTCCCGCGAGCTGATGGCCCGGCACGCCGCCTGCTACCACGAGGACGTCGCGCCGGCCCTCGCGGAGGAGGGCATCCACCTGGTCCGCTGGAGCGAGCTGACGGAGAAGGAGCAGGCCCGCCTCTTCACGCTGTTCCGGCATCAGATCTTCCCGGTCCTGACGCCCCTGGCGGTCGACCCGGCGCACCCCTTCCCGTACATCTCGGGTCTCTCCCTGAACCTCGCGGTGATCGTGCGCAACCCGGTCAGCGGGCACAAGCACTTCGCGCGCGTGAAGGTGCCGCCGCTGCTGTCCCGCTTCCTGGAGTGCTCCCCGGGCCGCTTCGTCCCCGTCGAGGACGTCATCGCCGCCCACCTGGAGGAGCTGTTCCCGGGCATGGAGGTGCTGGAGAGCCACGCCTTCCGCCTCACCCGCAACGAGGACCTGGAGGTCGAGGAGGACGACGCCGAGAACCTCCTTCAGGCCCTGGAGAAGGAACTCATGCGGCGCCGCTTCGGTCCGCCGGTGCGCCTGGAGGTGGAGGAGTCCATCGACCGCGAGGTGCTCGACCTGCTGGTGCGCGAGCTGAAGATCGGCGAGGCCGAGGTGTACCCGCTGCCGGGCCCCCTGGACCTCACCGGCCTCTTCCGCATCCACCGCCTGGACCGGCCCGAGCTGAAGTACCGCAAGTTCATCGCGGGCGTCCACCGCGACCTGGCCGAGGTCGAGTCGGCCTCCGAACCCGACATCTTCGCCGCGCTGCGCAACCGGGACGTGCTGCTGCACCACCCGTACGACTCGTTCTCCACCTCCGTGCAGGCCTTCCTCCAGCAGGCGGCCGACGACCCGGACGTCCTCGCCATCAAGCAGACGCTGTACCGGACCTCCGGCGACTCCCCGATAGTCGACGCGCTCATCGACGCCGCCGAGTCCGGCAAGCAGGTCCTCGTCCTGGTCGAGATCAAGGCCCGCTTCGACGAGCACGCCAACATCAAGTGGGCGCGCAAGCTGGAGGAGGCCGGCTGCCACGTCGTCTACGGTCTCGTCGGCCTGAAGACCCACTGCAAGCTGTCCCTGGTGGTCCGTCAGGAGGGCGAGACGCTACGGCGTTACAGCCACGTCGGCACCGGCAACTACCACCCGAAGACGGCCCGGCTGTACGAGGACCTCGGCCTGCTCACGGCCGACCCGCAGGTCGGCGCCGACCTCTCCGACCTCTTCAACCGGCTCTCGGGCTACTCCCGCCGCGAGACCTACCGCCGGTTGCTGGTCGCCCCCAAGTCCCTGCGCGACGGCCTGATCTCGCGGATAGACAAGGAGGTCCAGCACCACCGCGCCGGACGTCCCGCCCACGTCCGCATCAAGGTCAACTCGATGGTGGACGAGGCGATCATCGACGCCCTCTACCGGGCGTCCCAGGCCGGCGTCCCGGTCGATGTCTGGGTGCGCGGCATCTGCGCCGTGCGGCCGGGCGTGCCGGGTCTGTCGGAGAACATCCGGGTCCGTTCGATCCTCGGCCGCTTCCTGGAGCACTCGCGGGTGTTCGGCTTCGGCAACGGCGGCGAACCCGAGGTGTGGATCGGCAGCGCCGACATGATGCACCGCAACCTCGACCGTCGTATCGAGGCCCTCGTCAGGGTCGTCGACCCGGCCCACCGCGCGGCCCTGAACCGGCTGCTGGAAACCGGTATGTCGGAATCCACCGCCTCCTGGCACCTCGGCCCGGACGGTGAGTGGACCCGGCACGCGACCGACGCGGACGGCCAGCCCCTGCGCAACGTCCAGGAGATGCTCATAGACGCCCGGAGGCGCCGGCGTGGCACAGCGACACCATGACCTGACGGATTCCACGGCCGGGCACGCCGCCCGGCCCGTGACCGGGGAGGCTCTCGCGGGCTATCTCCGTGGCCAGGCCACCGAGTTCCTCCGCGCGCTGCGCCTGCACCGCGAGACCGGCGGCGGGCCGAACGGCTCGGGCGGCGGCACCGCACCCGCCGTCGACGCGGTGCGCGCCCTGCGCCGCTCGGCCCGCCGGATCAGCGGCAGCGTGCACACCTTCCGTCCACTGCTCGACCCAGGGTGGTCGGAGGAGATCCGCCCCGAACTGGCCTGGCTCTCGGGCACCTTGGCCCTGGAGCACGCCTGCGAGTCCCGCCTGGAGCGCCTCCTGTTCGCGCTGCACCGGCTGTCGGGGGCGACGGCGGCACTCCCACAGGCCTCGGGGGCGAGCGCGGCCCCCGCGACCGCCGGGTCCGCGGCCACCGCCCAGAAGGCCGCCCCTCCGAGGGCGGCCGGCACCGCTCCCGACCGCGGCAGTCTCACCGTGGGCGCGGCCAAGGCGGGCGCCCTCCTCGACCGCCAGCTCACCCTCGCCCGCACCCGGGCCCACTCCACCGCCCTCCAGGCCCTCGGCTCCTCCCGCTTCCACGCCGTCGCGGACAAGGTCGCCGTCCTGGCCAGCGAGGTCCCTCTCGCGCCGCACGCCGCCGACGCCGACGCGCGCCCGCCGGCCGCCGCGGCCGCGGAGCGCCTCACGGACGCGGTGGCCGCGCTGCCCCTGGTGACCGCGGGCCATCCGTACAACGCGGAGGCGCTGGTCCTGGGCCTGTCCCCGGACCCGGCCCCACACCCGCAGGACGCGCCCTGGCACCAGGTCCGCCTCCTGCTGCGCCTGCACCGGTACGCCCTGGAGGTCCTGCACGGCGACGACGCACCGCTGGACGTGCGACTGCTCTCGGCCGGCCAGGCCCTCGACCGTCACCGCGACGCCTCGGAGGCGGCGGCCGCGGCGGCCCACGCGGCCCGTACGCCCCGCATCGCCCCCGCGACGGCGTACGCGCTGGGCGTGCTGCACGCGGACCAGCGGCACGAGGTGGAGGCGGCCCGTTACGCCTTCCAGCGGTCGTGGCAGAAGCAGGCCGTCGCCACGAGCACGTCGTAGCCCCGAAAGCCCACCCCCTCCAGGAGGCGGTGACCGGTGAGTCATCCCCACGGCACTCCCGACGGCACCCCGCACGCCGCTCCCGACGGCAGCCCCGCCGAGACCCCCGTCCGGGCGGCCGGCTGCGTCCTGTGGCGCCGGTCGCAGGCCACCGGTGAGCTGGAGATATGCCTGGTCCACCGGCCGAAGTACGACGACTGGTCCCACCCCAAGGGAAAGCTCAAGCGCGGCGAGGACTGGCTGGCGTGCGCCTTGCGGGAGGTGGCCGAGGAGACGGGCCGTACGGCACATCCGGGGGCCCGGCTGCCCACGGTCCGCTATCTCGCCCAGGGCCGCCCCAAGGAGGTCCGCTACTGGGCGGCCGAGGCCGGCGCCGGCCGGTTCGTACCGAACGACGAGGTGGACCGGGTGCTGTGGCTGTCCCCGGCGACCGCCCGCGACCGTCTCACCCAGCCGAGGGACCGCGCCCTCGTGGACGCGCTGCTCACCACCCTGCGCCCGACGTAGCCCAGCACGCGGACCGGAATCACCCCGTGTCCTCGACGTGAGCGTTCCGTGACCTAACCACACCGCCTCCAGGGGTTCACCCCGCGTTCATTCGGGCCCGTAGGCGGCTTCACCTGTTCTGCCTAATTTCGGCCTTACCGGTGCGGTGCGCGACCTCAGGGGAAGCGCTCGTGCCGCCCCGTCTTCGCACGCCGCCGGATTCAGGACGGCGGCTCCTGGAAGGATCTCCCTCAAGTGAAGCTTCAGCGCATGAACCGGCGGGCCCTCACCCTCGGTGCTCTCGCCGTCTCCGGCGCCCTGGCCCTCACGGCGTGCGGCTCCGACGACACCGGCTCCAACGGCAGCGGCGGCAGCAGTTCCTCCGCCGCCACGGGTGCCAGTGACATCAAGTGCGACGACGCCAAGGGCCAGCTCCTCGCCGACGGCTCCTCCGCGCAGAAGAACGCGATCGACGCCTGGGTCAAGAACTTCACCCAGGCCTGCCGCGAGGTCCAGGTCAACTACAAGGGCTCGGGTTCCGGCGCCGGCATCACCGCCTTCACGCAGGGCACGGTCGCCTTCGCCGGCTCCGACTCCGCGCTGAAGCCCGAAGAGGTCACCGCCTCCAAGGAGGTCTGCACCGGCGGCCAGGGCATCGACCTGCCGATGGTGGCCGGCCCGATCGCCGTCGCGTACAACCTCTCCGGCGTCGAGAACCTCGTCCTGGACGCGCCGACCCTGGCGAAGATCTTCGACGGCAAGATCAAGAAGTGGAACGACGCGGCCATCGCGAAGCTCAACCCCGACGCGAAGCTTCCCGACCTCCAGATCCAGCCGTACCACCGCTCGGACGAGTCCGGGACCACGGACAACTTCACCAAGTACCTGATCGCCGCCGCCCCGAACGACTGGAAGTACTCCGGCGGCAAGGCCTGGCAGGCCAAGGGCGGCCAGTCGGCGTCCGGTTCCTCCGGTGTCGCCCAGGGCGTCAAGCAGACCAACGGCGCCATCGGCTACATGGAGCTGTCGTACGCCAAGGACGGCCTGGGCACCGTCGCCCTGAACACGGGTGCCGCCGCCCCGGTCAAGGCCTCCTCCGACGCCGCCACCAAGGCCGTCGCGGCCGCCAAGGTCGTCGGCACGGGCAAGGACCTGGCGCTGAAGATCGACTACACCAGCAAGGCCGAGGGTGCCTACCCGATCACCCTGGTGACGTACGAGATCGTCTGCGACAAGGGCAACAAGGCCGCCACCCTGCCCGCCACCAAGGCCTTCCTGCGCTACCTGGCCAGCGAGCAGGGCCAGGGCATCCTCTCGGGCATCGACTACGCGCCGATCCCCGACTCCATCATCACCAAGGTCCGCACCACCATCGAGGGCCTGAGCTGATCTGAAGGTGCGGTCCGGCGCCGGGGTCACCACCCGGCCCGGACCGCACCGTCCGGTGCACCGCCGCCAGGGGCCGCACGCACACCCGGCCCCGCCCGAGCCGCCCATCCACGAGCGGCTCCGCAGACCGGAGAACCCCATGGACGTATCGACACAGACCACCGACAAAGCACCTCCCCCCACGGTCCCGCCCACCCTGACCGAGCAGAAGCGCGCGGCGCGCGGCGCCACCCGACCCGGTGACCGGATCTTCCTCGGTCTCTCCCGCGGGTCGGGCATCCTGCTGCTCGCGGTCATGGCCGCGATCGCGGGCTTCCTCGCCTACCGGGCCTCGCTGGCCATCAGCGAGGACGACGCGAACTTCCTCACCGCCTTCGAGTGGAACACCAGCCTGGTCCCGCCGAAGTTCGGCATCGCCGTCCTCGCCTTCGGCACGGTGGTCTCCTCGATCATCGCCATGGTCCTCGCGGTCCCGATCGCCGTCGCCATCGCGCTGTTCCTCACCCACTACGCCCCGCGCAAGCTGCGCAGCCCGATCTCGTACGTGATCGACCTGCTCGCCGCCGTGCCGTCCATCGTGTACGGCCTGTGGGGCGCCCTGATCCTCGTACCGCACATGGACGGCCTGTTCGGCTGGCTGGACGACTACCTGGGATGGACGGGGATCTTCTCCTGGGACCGGGGCGCCCCCCGGTCGATGCTGACCGTCGGCGTCCTCCTGGCGATCATGATCCTGCCGATCATCACCAACGTCAGCCGCGAGGTCTTCCGCCAGGTCCCGCAGATGCACGAAGAGGCCGCTCTGGCCCTGGGCGCCACGCGCTGGGAGGTCGTCCGGATGTCCGTGCTGCCCTTCGGCCGCTCCGGGGTGATCTCCGCGTCGATGCTCGGCCTCGGCCGCGCCCTCGGCGAGACGATGGCCGTCGCCACGGTCCTCTCCCCCGACTTCGACATCCACGCCAGCCTGCTCAATCCGGGCGGCGGCACCTTCGCCCAGAACATCGCCAGCAAGTTCAACGAGGCGAACGAGTTCGGCCGGGACGCGCTCATCGCCTCCGGTCTGATCCTGTTCGTCATCACCCTGCTGGTCAACGGCGCGGCCCGCGCGATCATCGCCCGCCGCAAGGAGTACTCGGGGGCCAACGCATGAGCCACGCCGTCGTCAACGACAAGAGCCCCGGCAGCCTGCGCGGCGCCAGCCTGCCGAAGTGGTCCCCCTGGGCCGTGGCGGGCGGTTCGATCGCCCTGGCCGTGATCATCGGTCTGGCCGCGGGCCTCGACAGCCGCGTCCAGTGGGGCCTGATCGCCGGCCTCCTCTTCCTCCTCGGCACCTACGGCATCGCCGCACGCGTCGAGGGCCGCCGCCAGGCCAAGGACCGCATCGCCACCGCCCTGGTCTGGGTCGCCTTCCTGATCGCCGTCGTGCCGCTCGCCTCGCTGATCTGGGCGACCGTGCAGCGCGGCACGAAGGTCCTGGACGTCTACTTCCTGACCCACTCGATGGGCGTCGTCGCCGACTCCGAGCCCGGCGGCGGTATCTACCACGCCATCCTCGGCAGCCTGGAGCAGGTCGGCCTCGCCACCGTGATCGGCGCCCCGATCGGCATCCTCACCGCGATCTACCTGGTGGAGTACGGGCGCGGCAACCTCGCGCGCGCGGTCACCTTCTTCGTCGACGTCATGACGGGCATCCCGTCGATCGTCGCGGGTCTGTTCATCCTCAGCCTCATGCTGATGTTCGACATGCAGCCCTTCGGCTTCGCCGGCTCACTGGCGCTGGCCATCCTGATGATGCCGGTCGTCGTGCGCTCCACGGAGGAGATGCTCAAGCTCGTCCCCAACGAGCTGCGCGAGGCCTCCCTCGCCCTGGGTGTCCCCAAGTGGCGCACGATCCTGAAGGTGGTCGTCCCGACCTCGATCGGCGGCATCATCACCGGCGTCATGCTGTCGGTGGCCCGCATCGCGGGTGAGACCGCCCCCGTCCTCCTGCTCGTCTTCGGCAACCCGTTCATCAACTCGAACCCCTTCGAGGGCGCGCAGGCGTCCCTGCCGCTGTACATCTACCAGCAGTACGCGCAGAGCGCCGGTTCGCAGGCGGCGTACGACCGTGCGTGGGCGGCATCGCTCACGCTGATCGCCTTCGTGATGATCCTCAACCTGGTGGCCCGCGGCATCGCCCGCTGGAAGGCCCCGAAGACCGGTCGCTGAGCAGCGACGCGCGGCTGCCGCCGCGCGGGACCCCGGCGACCCCCTCAGACTTCTGGAAGTGAAGTAGCAGACATGGCGAAGCGAATCGACGTAAGCGGACTGACCGCGTACTACGGCTCCCACAAGGCGATCGAGGACATCTCGATGACCGTCGAGCCGCGCTCGGTGACGGCGTTCATCGGCCCCTCCGGCTGCGGCAAGTCGACCTTCCTGCGCACGCTGAACCGCATGCACGAGGTCACCTCCGGTGGCCGCGTCGAGGGCAAGGTGCTCCTCGACGACGAGGACCTGTACGGCCACGGCATCGACCCGGTGTCGGTGCGGCGCGAGGTCGGCATGGTGTTCCAGCGCCCGAACCCCTTCCCCACGATGTCGATCTTCGACAACGTGGCCGCCGGCCTGCGGCTGAACGGCAACTACAAGAAGAACGAGTTGCAGGACGTCGTGGAGAAGTCGCTCAAGGGCGCGAACCTCTGGAACGAGGTGAAGGACCGCCTGAACAAGCCGGGTTCGGGCCTCTCCGGCGGTCAGCAGCAGCGGCTGTGCATCGCGCGGGCGATCGCGGTGGAGCCGAACGTCCTGCTGATGGACGAGCCCTGCTCCGCGCTCGACCCGATCTCCACCCTCGCCATCGAGGACCTGATCGGTGAGCTGAAGGAACGCTTCACGATCGTCATCGTGACGCACAACATGCAGCAGGCGGCGCGCGTCTCCGACCGCACGGCCTTCTTCAATCTGTCGGCCGTCGGCCAGCCCGGCCGGCTGATCGAGATCGACGACACGGAGCGCATCTTCTCCAACCCGTCGGTCCAGGCCACCGAGGACTACATCTCGGGCCGCTTCGGCTAGAGAGCCCAGACCCCTCGCGGTGCTGCATGGCGGTGCCACCGCGAGGACGCAGAGAGCCCGCCCCCTGGCTCCCGGGGGGCGGGCTCGCGCGTTGTGGGTCCGGGGCTACGGAACGCCGTCCGGGGCCGAGGAACGCCCTCCAGGTACCCCTTCGCCCGGCGGCCGCGGGTGCTCTCCTCGGTTCTGCGCGGACCCTCCCCGCGCCTGAGGCCGCCCCCGCGGGGACACCCCTACAGAAACGCCAGGTCGACGATCCAGAAGGCGCAGGCCGCGACGACCGCCGCCGCCGGCATGGTGATGAACCAGCCGAGGACGATGTTCTTGGCGACGCCCCACCGCACGGCGTTGACCCGCTTGGTCGCGCCCACACCCATGATCGCCGAGGTGATGACGTGCGTCGTCGAGATCGGCGCCTTGAAGAGGAACGCGGAGATGAACATGATCGACGCGCCGGTCGTCTCCGCCGCGAAGCCCTGCGGGGGGTCCAGCTCGATGATCTTGCGCCCCAGCGTCCGCATGATCCGCCACCCGCCGGCATACGTGCCGAGCGACAGCATCACCGCACAGGCGATCTTCACCCACACCGGAATCGGGTCGTCGGAACCCTGCACGTCGCCGATGACGAGCGCCATCACCACGATGCCCATCGTCTTCTGGGCGTCCTGAAGACCGTGCCCGAGCGCCATGCCGGCCGCCGACACCGTCTGCGCGATCCGGAAACCGCGCTTGGCCTTGTGCGGGTTGGCACGGCGGAACATCCACATGATCGCGCACATCACCAGATAGCCGGCGATGAGGCCGACGAACGGGGAGACGAACATCGGGATGACGACCTTCTCCAGGACGCCGGACCAGATGACTCCCGTGCCGCCCGCCAGTGCCGCGCCCACCAGGCCGCCGAACAATGCGTGGGACGAGGACGAGGGCAGGCCGAAGTACCAGGTGACCAGGTTCCAGGCGATGGCGCCGATCAGCGCCGCGAAGAGGATGCCCATCCCCTTCGAGCCCTCGGGCGTCTCGATCAGGCCCTTGCTGACGGTGTGCGCGACCCCGCTGCCGAGGAACGCGCCCGCGAGGTTCATCACCGCGGCCATGGCGAGCGCCGCCCGCGGCGTCAGCGCCCGCGTCGACACCGACGTGGCGATGGCGTTCGCCGAGTCGTGGAAGCCGTTCGTGTACGTGAATCCGAGCGCGACCCCGATGGTCACGATCAGTGCGAAGGTGTCCATGAAGAGGTCAGGACTCCTTGACGGCGATGGTCTCCACCGTGTTCGCCACGTGCTCGAACGCGTCCGCCGCTTCCTCCAGCACGTCCACGATCTGCTTCAGCTTCAGCACCTCGATGGCCTCGTACTTGCCGTTGAAGAGCTGGGCGAGCAGCTTGCGGTGGATCTGGTCGGCCTGGTTCTCCAGCCGGTTGACCTCGATCCAGTACTCGGTGAGGTTGGACATGGTCCTCAGGTTCGGCATGGCCTCGGCGGTCAGCTCGGCCGCCCGCGCCAGCACCTCGATCTGCTGCTCGACGCCCTTGGGCAGTTCCTCGACGTTGTAGAGGACGACGAGGTCGACCGCCTCCTCCATGAAGTCCATGATGTCGTCGAGGGACGACGCGAGGTTGTAGATGTCCTCGCGGTCGAACGGCGTGATGAAGGAGGAGTTCAGCTGGTGGAAGATCGCGTGCGTGGCGTCGTCACCGGCGTGTTCCGCGGCCCGCATACGCTCTGCGATCTCGGCCCGGCCGGCGGTGTCCGCCCCGAGCAGTTCCATCAGGAGTTTCGAGCCCGTGACGATGTTGTCCGCGGACGCGGCGAACATGTCGTAGAAGCTCGTCTCCCTGGGGGTCAGACGAAAGCGCACGTGGGGTCCTCAGGATGCATCGGTTTTCGGTCAGGCTGATGCTAGGCGCATCATCCGGCCACGGCTAATGGGCCGCCCACCAGTGTCGCCCATCGGGCACGGTGTCCCGCATCGGGGCCGCCCGGTGGTCCGGTCCCACGGCCGCCGGTACGACGGCCACCACCCCTGTACCCGGCAAAGTTCGGTACCATATACCCAGTAGGGGTATATGTCTGGAGGACGCGATGACGACCACCGAGGCCGGGGCGGCCACCGAAGAGGTCGTGACCGACCACGACCGCGGTGTGCACGGCTACCACAAGCAGAAGGACGAGCACCTCAAGCGTCTGCGCCGCATCGAGGGCCAGATCCGGGGCCTCCAGCGCATGGTCGAGGAGGACACCTACTGCATCGACATACTCACCCAGGTGTCCGCCTCCACCAAGGCCTTGCAGTCCTTCGCGCTGCAACTGCTGGAGGAGCACCTGCGCCACTGCGTCGCCGACGCGGCCGTCAAGGGCGGCGACAAGATCGACGCGAAGGTCGAGGAGGCCACGAAGGCCATCGGCCGCCTGCTGCGCACCTGACCGCTCGCCCCGACGGGGCCCGCGCGTCAGCCGGCGCGGGCCTCCCGCTCCTCGGCCACCCTCAGCACCTCGTCGATGCTCTCCAGACTGAGCCGGTCCTCGGCGGCGGAGGCCGCGATGATCAGCTCCCCGCACAGTTCGATCTCGGCGAGGGCCACGTGATCCTGTACCGCCGTACCGCCGACCGGAGCCACGCGCATCACCTCGTCCCTGCCGTCACCGACTTCCTAGAGTAGGGAGCGGCGTACAGCCCGCGCATGGCACGGACGGGCTAGTCCTCATACCGGTTCCATGGCCGGATCCAGCCCCCACCGGCCGGTCACGGCCGGGTTCGCGCTCCGGCGCGCCGGCCCTGTTCACTCTTCGGCGATGCGCCCGGCATAGATGTCCGCCGACGCCGGCAGCCGTACGTCGACCGGCACCCCGAAGTCGTACAGCAGCGTCGTCGAGGCGACGGCGACGGCCTCCTTCTGCCGGCCGTTCACGAAGCTGAACCGGTGCCGGACCTTGCGGATGCGCCCCGCCTCGTCGAGGTAGACATCGAAGGGCACCCGGGTGGTGGCGAACCCTTTCGCCGCCGCTCCCAGCGCGTCGCGGCCGCCGGCCGAGGCGCCCTTCGCCGCCACCGCGAGGTCGGCGGTGCCGCGAAAGTGCCACACCTCGGTCCCCGCCAGCCGGCTCCGGGACACATAGGTCGCGGTCCGCGTCCCGCGCAGCACCTCGGCGGCGGCGTACGGATCGGTCGCGCCGCCGGTCACCAGGTTCCCGTCGGACAGCGTCGCCGTGTCCACCCGCACCCACTTGTCGGCGGGCACGCCCGCTCCCCGGTTCTTCATGAACAGCGCTCCGGGCGCGAGGAGTTCGACGATGGGCCGGTGCCCACTGGTCCCGGCCGGATCCTGCGGGAGCACCACCTTCAGGTGCCCGAGCTGCCGGCGGTAGTCGTAGACACCCTCGCCCCGGATCGTCACGCGCGTTCCGCCGGTGGCCATCTCCATCGACGTCCGGGCCTTCGAACTGCCCGCCGTCACCAGCGCGTCGGCCGCCCGGCGGAGCGTCTCGACCGGGTCGGCGGCCGGGGCGTCCTCGGCGGCGTTCCCGGGCCCGGCACATCCGGCGGCGCCGGCACAGACCCCGGCCACGAGCCCCGCGACGACCGCCGTACCCCACCGTCGCTGCTGCCGCTGAGCCATCGCCTGTCTACTCCCAGCCGGTACGTCCGTCACGGGCCCCCTGTCGTTCCCGATAACGACGGGTGGGTGGCCCTCGTCACGCGCGGCCGAGGCCCGCGGTGGTCGCAGGCTTCGCCTTGCCGGGGCTGGGTACGGTTGACTCCGTGACGCAGCAGGACCGTTCGGCCTCCTCCCCCGGCGACGGGGAGTCCCACACCACGACGACCGTCGAACACGGCCCCTTCTGCCTGGCCCGCTGCACCTGCGGCTGGCGCGGCCCGGCACGCAGGGCGAGAAGCCTGGCCCGCGCGGACGCCGCGGGCCACACCCACGACTGACCTGTCCGTCCTCCTCTCGCGGGAACCTCCGGGCCCACGGACCCGTCTCGCTCCATGAAGTCGACGGAAGGCACAGGGCGGTCAGACATGCAACGGCGTACGTTCATCGCAGGCGGCACGGCCGCCGTGGCGGCAGTCGCCACGGCGGCATGCCGGTCGGAGGACACCGGCGGCTCCTCCGCGACGGGAGCCGCCGACGGGGCCGGCTCCGGGACCGCGGACGGGAAACTCCCGCTGCGCGCCACGAGCGCCACGGCCGCCGCGAACTGGGCGGCCCTCGGCCGCTCCCTCGACGGCCCCCTGATCCGCCCCGGCGACGCCTCCTGGACGGCCGCCCGGCAGCTGTACAACACCCGCTTCGACTCGCTGAAACCGGCCGCGGTCGCCTACGTCGCCCACACCGACGACATCCGTACGGCCCTCGCGTACGCCCGCGCCCACGGCACCAAGGTCGCCATCCGCAACGGCGGCCACTCCTACGGCGGCTGGTCCTCGGGCAACGGCCGGCTGATCCTCGACGTCTCCAAACTGAGCCGGGTCCGCGCGAGCGGCACCTCCGCCGTCGTCGGCGCCGGTGCCAAACTGATCGACGTCTACCGGGCGCTCGCCGCCAAGGGCACCACGATCCCGGCCGGCTCCTGCCCGACCGTCGGCGTCTCCGGCCTGGTCCTGGGCGGCGGCCACGGCGTCGTCTCCCGCGCGTACGGCCTGACCTGCGACAGCCTCACCCGGGCGACGATCGTCACGGCGGACGGCAGGCAGCTCACCGCCGACGCCACCCACAACAAGGACCTGTTCTGGGCGCTGCGCGGTGCGGGCAACGGCAACTTCGGCGTCGTCACCGAACTCCACTTCACCACCCACCCGGCACCCCAGGCGGTGACCGGCTACCTCTCCTGGCCCTGGTCGAAGGCCGCGGCGGTGGTGAAGGCCTGGCAGGAGTGGGGCCCGTCCCAGCCCGACGAGATCTGGTCCGCCCTCCACCTGGCGAGCACGCCCGGCGGCACCCCGAAGATCTCCGTCTCCGCCTTCTGCATCGGCACCTACGGCCAGCTCCAGAACGCCGTCGACCGCCTCGCGGACCGCGTGGGCGCCCCCGCGACGAGCGTGTCACTGCGGCGCCGCTCCTACGAGGAGGCCATGGAGATCTACGCCGGCTGCTCCTCCTTCGCCACCGACGCCCAGTGCCACCTGCCCGGCTCGACTCCCGGCCGCTCCCCGCGGGGCGCCCTGGGCCGCGAGACGTACGCGGCCCGCTCCGACTTCTTCGACCGCTCCCTCTCGGCGGCCGGCATCCAGACGCTGCTCCGGCAGATGAGGACCGTCCGGGGCGGCTCGGGCAGCATCGCGCTCACCGCCCTGGGCGGCGCGATCAACAGGGTCTCCCCCACGGCCACGGCCTTCGTCCACCGCCGTTCCCGCATGCTGGCCCAGTACCTCGTGTCCTGGCGCGCGGGCACCAGCGGCGCGACTGCCCAGTCCTGGCTCACCACGGCTCACCACGCCATGACGCCTCACGCCTCGGGCGCCGCCTACCAGAACTACGCGGACCCCGCCCTCACCACGTGGAAGAAGGCGTACTACGGGCCGGCACTCCCCCACCTGACACAGCTGAAGCACCAGTACGACCCCGACAACGTCTTCACGTACGCCCAGTCCCTGTGACCCGGCAGGCCTTCGACCGCCCACCAACAGTCCGCGGACTCGCCCGCCCGGCCCGGCCGGCGCAGCGCGCCGCCCCTCGGCCTGCGGATAGCGCCCCCAGGCCTACGGCGACCTGCCGCCGCCCGCGCGCCTGCGTGCCGCCTGGGACGGCGAGGGAGGTGGTCACTGGGCCCCCGCTCGAGCGAACCCGGCAGCGGGGGCCCGGCACGCCGGGCCACACGACCACCCTCACCACGCACCCCGGTCGACCCCCAGCAGCCCACTGCCGGGCGCCACCGCCCCCAGGTCGCGTCTGACGATCCCCGCCGGGTGCGCGAACTGTCAGACACCCCTAGGCCGCAAGATCCCGCTCCTCAGCAGACGCCGCCTCCACCCGGGCCCCCCGCACCAGCGCGTCGTTCTCCGCTCCCCGTGCGGAGCGCGCCCGCACGACCCACCCCGCCCACGCGGACCCCTCGACCGCCTTCATCACAGGGGTGAGCAGCATCGAGGCCGGCGGGGACAGCAGCAACGCCACAGCCGTGCCGAGCGCGAACCCCCCGACCACGTCCGTCGGATAGTGCACCCCCATGTAGACCCGGCAGAACCCCTCCGCCAGCCCCAGCCCCAGCCCCACGAGCCCGAACTTGCGGTTGGCGACGAACAGCGCGACCCCCATCGCCATGGTGATCGTCGCGTGGTCGCTCACGAAGGAGTAGTCGGTCTTGCCGGAGACGAGAACCTCGAGCCCCTGGTGATCGAGGAAGGGCCGGGGCCGCTCCACGAATCCCCGTATCGGCACGTTCACCAGCACCGCGATCCCGGCGGCCAACGGCGCCCACACCAGCGCGGCCACGGCGGAGGCGGCCTCCTCGGCCGACGCGGGCCGACGCCGCACGGTCCACCAGCACCAGACCACGAGCAGCACCATCGCCAGCAAGAGCCCGTACTCGCCGACGAACTCGACGATCCGGTCCAGCCAGTGCGGCGCGTCCCTGGCAAGGCCGTTGATGTCATAGAGCAGGTCGACGTCGGGGTTCGACCCGGATGCGGCGAGTCCAGCCATGGTGCTGCGGCCCCTTCGTCGTGTGCTGTGCCCGGCGTGCCTCACGCACGCCGCTCGTACCCACCCCCGTGGTCGTAGTTTCGCGTGCGCCGTTCTGTCGGTCAGTCACAGGCATTGCTCGGCTACGTCAACAGGAACGCACGACCGTCGTTGATACGTTCCACTCTCCACCGAATGATCACGCAGACGTTATCGAAGAGAGACACGTCGCCGCAGCTCAGGGGACGGGTCACCGTCCTATTCAGATCCTGGTGGGGAGCGCTTTTGCGCCATCTTCGGTGACCCGCGTGGCACCGAAGTACTTCCGCGTGTCGATCGGGTCGAACCGGATGACGGCCCCCGTGCGGGGCGCGTCGATCATGTACCCGCCGCCGACGTAGATGCCGACGTGGTCGATGGCGCGGGAGTTGGTGGGATCGGTCGAGAAGAACACCAGATCGCCCGGCAGCAGCTGGTCCCGTGAGGGGTGCGGCCCCGCGTTGTACTGGTCGTTGGCCACCCGGGGCAAGGTGATGCCGACACTTTCGTAGGCCGCCTTGGTCAACCCCGAACAGTCGAACCGTCCGCCCTGCTCAGGCGTACCGTTGCCACCCCACAGATACGGCGTCCCCAGCTTCTTCTGCGCGAAGTAGATGGCCCCGGCGGCCTGCTCGGACGGATCGACCCGGGTGACCGGCGCGGCGAAACTCCTCGCCAGCGTGGTGATCGTCTTCACGTAGTTCTGGGTCTCCCGGTAGGGCGGCACACCGCCGTACTTGATGACCGCGTAGGCCCCCGCGTTGTAGGACGCGAGCATGTTGTGGGTGGGATCGCCGGGCACCTTCCTGACGTACGAGGCAAGTTCGCAGTCGTACGTCGCGGCCGATGGAATCGCGTCATTCGGATCCCAGACGTCACGGTCCCCGTCCCCGTCCCCGTCGATGCCGTGCGTGGCCCAGGTGCCGGGGATGAATTGCGCTATCCCCTGGGCGCTCGCGGGGCTCTTCGCATGCGGGTTGAATCCGCTCTCCTGGTAGAGCTGGGCGGCGAGCAGCGCGGGGTCGATCGCGGAGCAGAGGTTCCCCCACTTCTGCACGAGCGCCTGATACGCGGCAGGCACGGCGCCCTTGGCCAGCCCGACGCTCCTGCCGCCGACGCCGTTGGACAGGTTCCCGGCGATGACGTACACGCCGACGACGAGCAGCATCACGAAGCTGAGCCCTGCCGCAGTCGCGGCACCCGCCAGGATCCACGCCTTACGCACCGTCAACCGCCCCTCGCCCGCGCGGGTTTCCGCCCGTGCCAGTCTATGAGCTTCCCCCCTGAAATCCCGTGCAACCGAGTTCTCGCAGCCGGTTCGGCCGTTTCACGGAGGCATCGTCTGCACTCCTCCCGCCCGTCCTCGCCGACGCGTACTCGTCAAGGCCGGTCATGGTGTGCGCCAAGCTCTGCCCATCCTTCGGTCTCCAATTGCCCATCCACTCCCATGATTGGGCAACCTCCCCTCCGGGCTCAGGACTCGCGCATACGTTCCCCTCCGTGATCCCTGACGTTGACGACACCCCCTCCTCGATCCCTGCCCGCCGCGCCCTGCTGCGCGGCAGCCTCGTCGGTGCGATGGCACTGGGCGGCGCGGCCCTCACCGCGACCGCGGCCTCCGCCACGCCCGCCCCCCGCACTCCCGCCGCACCCGCCCGCCCCACGACCGCCCCCGAGGCTCTGCGGGAACTGGCCGCCGGCAACCGCCGCTGGCGCTCCTTCCGCGAACGGCATCCCGACGAGACCCCGGCCGTCCGCCGCAGCCTGACGCAGGGGCAGCATCCGTTCGCCGTCGTCCTGGGCTGCATCGACTCCCGCGTCCCGCCCGAGTTGGTCTTCGACCAGGGCCTCGGCGACCTGATGACCGTCCGCACGGCCGGCGAGGTCCTGGACGAGGCCGTCCTCGGCAGCGTCGCGTACGGGGTGCTGGAACTGGGCATACCCCTGGTCATGGTCCTCGGTCACCAGTCCTGCGGTGCCGTGCGCGCCGCGGTCGCGGCGGACCTGTCCGGCGAACGGCTGCCCGCCCACATCCAGTACCTGGCCGACCAGATACGCCCGTTCGTCGACCGCACGAAGGAGGGCGACGCCCGCGTCGACGCCACCATCGACGCGAACGTCCTGGCCGTCCGCTCCCGGCTCGCAGCCGAACCCGACCTCGCCGCGAAGATCACGGCCGGTGAGCTGACCGTGGTGGGCGCCCGCTACGAGCTGACGACCCAGGCCGTCCGCCGCCTCGCCTGACCCGCCGCCCCCTACGGGCCGGAGGCCGCCTCCCGGTACAGCCCCGCGGCCTCCGCCCCGAGGACCACGCTGTACGACACGTCGTCCGTGGCGCCCCCCTCCTCGTGTCCCCCCAGTACGCCCACGACCTCCCCGTACCCGTTGACCCACGGGCTGCCACTGGTGCCCCCGCTGAAGCCGGGACACGCGACGCGCTGCTGGGTACGGCTGTGCGAGCGGGGCCTGTTGGTGCAGGTGAGCGGCGTCTCGCGGGAGTCGGGGTAACCGGTGACGGTCACGTCGGTGGCCCCGACGTCCGTCCGGGTCACGAACCGGTCGGCCCCGACGACATCCTCGACGCGCCTCCCGCCCTCCTCCCCGACCACCGCGAACGCGACGTCACTGTCCTCGTCGCGCCCGCCGGCCCACCCGCCGGGCAGGAAGTCCCGCTGCACCTTCCACACCCCGTAGGGGGCCTTCCCGTCCCGGTATCCCGGTACGAAGGCGAGGGCGCCCTGCCCGGCGAGACAGTGCGCGGCGGTGACCAGGAGATCGCGGTGCGGGCTGTGGACGACGGACGCCGTGCAGAAGTGCGTTCCGGCGAGCGCCTCGGCACCCCCCGCGCCACCCGTGTCGAACAGCGCCCCCACCCGCGCCGCCCCCGCCGTCGCCCCCGCGACGAACGTCACCCCGAGCGGACCGGCGCCGCCCCCGGCGGCCGCCTCCGAGGCCGAGGTGACCGCCAGCAGCACGGCACCGAACAGGGCGCCGTAGGGACGCGGGCTGCGCTTCATCGCACCCACTGTGGCCCACGAAGGTGAGAGCAAGGTCAGACCCCGCTATCGTCCACGTGTCGTCGAGGCCCGTGCGGAAGGAAGACCCCGTGACCGACATCCCCCCCGACCTGACGTGGGTCCGCGCCGCCCCGCCGGGGGCGACCGGCCCCGGCCCCTGGATCGAGATCGCCTTCGGCGAGGGCGACGACGGCGAGGCCCCCGTCCACCTTCGCGAGACCAGCGACCCGGACACCGTGGTCACGACCGACCGCCGCAAGTGGGACGCGTTCGTACGTGGGGTACGCGCGGGGGAGTTCGACCACTTCGTCGAAGGGGGGGAAGGGGGGACGGCGCCGAGGGCTCACTCACCGAGGGCCTCGCCACGCCCTGACACCAGGTCACGAAGGGTGACGGCACCGGACACCGGCCCAGCCGCCCGTCCGCCGCCGGTCATGAGAACATCGAAACGGCCTTTCACCCGACCGGTCGTCAGAAACGGCACAGGTCCGTGAAGTGGGTCAACGACGGGACCACACGAGAGGTTCCGTTCCGACTTCATTGCCCGGGGTGACCCGGCGTGATACACAGAGTGACGAGTGCGTGCTATTCGTACGAATCCCGCCCGTCAATGGCGCCAAGTCGACATACGAAGGCGGCGTTGTCGGCGACAATGAGACCTGACCTCTGCACACCGCAGGGGACTCACGGAACTACCCACCAGGGGCGGTGACTTACATGCTCTTTGCGGCCGACAAGGGAGACATCAACACCATCATCGGCGGGATCGCTCCGGACTGGGGCCCCTTCGGCAGCCTGGGCAACGAGGCCAAGGTGATGATCGAGGTGGTGATGGCCGTCGCCATCCTCCTCTGCCTCGGCATCGCGATCTGGGGCGCCGCCAAGCAGCGCATCGGCGCGACGGCCCTGCGCGACACCTTCAGCGCGGAACAGGGCAAGGGCCTCATCATCGCCGGTCTGACAGGCGTCTTCATCATCGGATCCCTCGGCACCCTGTTCACGATCGTGTACGGCATGGCCGTCTAACGAGCGTCGCCCCGCAAGTCCGCTCCGGGCACGCCCGGCCCTGTCCACCCCACCCACCCGTCGTGCCCACCGGCTGAGGTTGCGTCTCCCTGATGTCGAGTCACCACACCGCGCCCGCGCGGGAACCAGCACGGCTACCGTCGTACTACCAAGCGTTCCGGTACGGCAGCGAGGGGGCGTACACGGCATGAGTCCCGGAGACGAACACGACTACGGCGAGCCCGCGGGCACCCGCGTACGCCTCCCCGAAGCCGACCCCTACGGCGGCGGCCACCGCCCCGCCCGCTCGTCCTCGCGCAACCTGGTCATGGTGGTCGGCGTCGTCGTCCTGCTCATCGCGGCGATCGCCTTCGCGAACCGTGGAGGAGAAGATTCCCCTTCCTCCGCTGCCGGGGGCGAGAGCAACGGCAACAAGCCGCGGGCGTCGTCGACGGCGGCAAGCGGGACGAAGCCGGTGGAGTCCAAGACCGACGGCATCCCGTCGGGCTTCGCCCGGACCGAGCAGGGCGCCCAGAGCGCGGCGGCCAACTACGCCGTGGTCCTGGGGTCCGCGGAGATGTTCAACACTGCCCGTCGGCACCAGATCGTCGACACCGTGTACGCGCCCGACGTCGCCGCAGCACGCCAGTCCGCCCTGGACACGGCGTACTCGAGCGAGACGTTCCTGAGCAACATCGGCCTCGACAAGGACGGCACGGCGCCGAGCGGTCAGAACTTCGTCTCGCGCATCGTTCCGGTGGGTAGCAAGGCCACGGCGTACAACGTGAACGCGGCCACCGTCGAGGTCTGGTACACGTCGCTGTTCGGCCTCTCGGGCGAAGCGTCTACCAACCCCGTGTCCGAGAGTTGGTACACCACCACCTACCAGCTCAGGTGGATCAACGACGACTGGAAGGTCGCCGACTTCCAGCAGAAGGACGGGCCCGTTCCGGTCGGGCGCGACCAGAAGGCCTCCACCGCCGACGACATGACGAAGGCCGTCGAGGAGTACGGAGGGTTCACGTATGCGCGCTAAGCACCTCTCCCTGAAGCTGACGGCTGCCGTTGTCGCCGCTCAGACCACCGCAGTGCTGTTGGCAAGCCGTGCATTGGCCGCGACACCCAGCCCGAGTCCCTCGCCGTCGGCCTCCGTCTCGCCCTCGGCGTCAGCCTCGCCGAGCAACAGCACCTGCGACCTCATCCGGGGGCCCGCCGAGGAGTACTGCGAAAAAGGCAACACCCCCTCCCGCACCACCCCCGGCGTCTCCGACACCCTCGACCCGCTCTCCTCCCTCGCCAAGGGCTGTGCCGACGCCGCCGCCTGGACCGTCGAGAAGCTCAGCGTCGCCGTGCAGGACACCGCGAACGTCGACTTCACCAACGCCCGGTTCCTCCAGCAGTACGCCGTCGTGTTCGCCGCGTCGACCGTCCTGACCCTCCTGCTGTGGCTGCTGGCCGTCGCCAAGCGAGCGGTCCGAGGCGTCCCCCTCACCACCGCCATCGGCGAAGCCGTCGGCTTCCTCTGGCTCACCGTCCTCGCCTCCGCCTTCACCCCGCTGATCCTCTACACGGTCGTCTCGGCCACCGACGGCATCAGCGAGGTCCTGGCGAAGACGACCGGCAACCAGACCGACACCTTCTTCGGCACCTTCTCCGCCGCCCTGGAGAAGGGCGAGGACATCGGCGGCGGCCCGATCATGCTGATCGTGGTCTCCCTGGTGTCGATCCTCGCCGCCGGCGTCCTGTGGCTGGAGCTGGTCCTCAGGGCCGCCCTGCTCTACGTCGGCGCCCTGCTCGGCACCGTCGTCTACGCGGGCCTCGTCGACAAGAACCTGTGGGGCCACGTCCGCCGCTGGGCCGGCATCATGATCGCCGTCATCCTGGTCAAACCGGTCATCGTGATCGTCCTCGGCCTGGCCGGCGCGCTCTCCGCCGACGACGGCCCGAACGCCTTCGGCGCCGTCGTCTCCGGTCTGTCCATCATCCTGCTGGCCATCTTCGCCAGCGCGATGATCTACCGCTTCGTGCCCGGCTTCGGCGACGAGATCGCCAACTCGCGCAACAACCGCATCATGCAGGGCGCCGAGGGCAAAGCCGCGGCCGTCATCAGCTCCCCGGCGAGCCTGGTCGCCCAGGGCATCAAGACCCACAGCACCCGCGCCGACAGCAACGGCGGCGGTGCGTCCTCCTCCAGTGGCCAGCGCCCGGCCAACCAGACCGCCGGCGGCATGGCCGCGCACAGCTCGCGCACCTCGAACGGAGGCGGCGGTTCTGTCCCCTCCGCCGCCCCCGCGCCCCGCGCGAGCAGCCCCGTGAACACCCCGCACGCAGGCAACACCCGCAACAGCAGTACCAACCGCACGGGAGGTGAAGGGCGTTGACGACCGAGTCCCACGTGTCCCACGCGGTCACGCCCCGCCGTACATATCTGATCGGCCGCGCCCGGCCGAACGCGATCGTCGGCCGCAACCGCGAGTCCGGAGAGATCGCGCTCATCGTCATCGGCGCGTTCCTCGGCATGATGTGCGGTCTCCTCGTCCCCCTGCTGGCCCTGCGGATCGTGCTGCTCGCCGGCTTCCCGATGATCGCGCTGGCCGCCGTCTACGTGCCGTACAAGCACCGCACGTTCTACAAGTGGTTCGAGATCAACCGCAGTTACAAGCGCACCCTGCGGCGCGGCACGGTCTACCGCTCGGCCGCCATGGAGGCGGGCACCCGGATCGACGGGCAGGAGGTCGAGGTCGGTCCGCCGCCCGGCATCGGCCGCATCAACTGGCTCGCCGCCCCCTTCGGTCCCGACGAGATCGCCGTACTGCTGCACGCCGACCGCCGTACCGTCACCGCGGCCATCGAGATCGAGGGGCCGGGCGTCGGCCTGCGCGACAGCGAGGACCAGGAAGCCCTCGTCGACCGCTTCGGCACCCTCCTCAAGCACGTGGCCAACGGCGACGGCTTCGTCACCCGCCTCCAGATGCTCGCCCGCACCCTCCCGGCCGACCCCGACGCCCACGCCAAGGACGTGTCCCAGCGCGGCGACGACAAGTCCCCGCCGTGGTTGCAGTCGTCGTACGACCAGCTCCAGTCGATGGTGTCGACGAGCAGTGAGCAGCACCGCGCCTACCTGGTCGCCTGCATGCACTACACGCGCGAACTGGCCGCCGAGGCGAACGCCATGGCCCGCGCCGCCCGCCCGCAGCACGGCCGCAAGCTGGACCGCGACGCCGGTCTCGCCGTCGTCATGGCCCGGGAGCTGACCGACATCTGCTCCCGCCTCCAGGAGGCGGACATCCGGGTCCGCCAGCCCCTCGGCCAGGGCCGGCTGTCGTCGCTGATCCACTCCATGTACGACCCGGACCACCCGATCGACCACATCCAGGCGATGACCCGGCGCAACGCCTGGCCGGCCGAGCTGGACGCCATGGAGCCGACGCATCTCAAGGCCAAGACCCGTGAGTCCTCCACCCGAGCCCCCTGGTGCCACGCCACGGCCTGGGTGAAGGAATGGCCGATGACGCCCGTCGGCGTCAACTTCCTGGCCCCGCTCCTCGTCCACACCCCGGACGTCATCCGAACGGTCGCCGTGACGATGGATCTCGAACCCACCGAGGTGGCCATCGAACGCATGCTGACGGAGAAGACGAACGACGAGGCCGAGGCGAGCCGGGCAGCGAAGATGAACCGCACGGTCGACCCGCGCGACGTGGCCGCCCACTCCCGCATCGACCAGCGCGGCGAGGACCTCGCGAGCGGCGCGGCCGGCGTGAACCTCGTCGGCTACATCACCGTCTCCTCCCGCAATCCGGAGGCATTGGCCCGCGACAAGCGGACGATAAGGGCGTCCGCGGGCAAGTCGTACCTCAAGCTGGAGTGGTGCGACCGAGAGCACCACCGCGCGTTCGTGAACACCCTCCCGTTCGCCACCGGCATCCGAAGGTAGGGCTTTACATGCGCGACCCGATGTCCGTCCTCACCGACGCCTTCACGTCCTTCCTCTTCGGCAAGGTCGAGACGACCCGCCTGCCCGTGCGCACCTCCACCGGCCAGGCCCAGGCGGTCTACCTCCCGACCGCCGCCCCCGGCCTCGGTGACTCGGGCGTGATCATCGGCCGCGAGGTCTACTCCGGCAAGGGCTACATCTACGACCCCTTCCAGCTGTACGGCCAGCAGCTCCCGGCCCCGCACTGGCTGGTCCTCGGAGAGTCCGGCAACGGCAAGTCGGCCCTCGAGAAGACGTACGTCCTGCGTCAGCTCCGTTTCCGCGACCGCCAGGTGTGCGTCCTGGACGCCCAGGGCGAGGACGGTGTCGGCGAGTGGAACCTCATCGCGCAGGCGCTGGGCATAACTCCCATCCGCCTGGACCCGGCCGCCGCCCTGGACCACGGCATCCGCCTCAACCCGCTGGACCCGTCGATCACGACCACGGGCCAGCTGGCACTGCTGCGGACCATCGTCGAGGTCGCGATGGGCCACGGTCTGGACGAACGCTCCGGCTTCGCCCTCAAGGTCGCCCACGCCTACGTCAACGAGACGATCGTCGAACGCCAGCCGGTGCTCAGCGACATCGTCGAGCAGCTACGGCATCCCGAGCCGGAGTCGGCCGAGGCGATGAACGTCGCCCTGGACGACGTACGGGCGTGGGGTCTGGACGTGGCGCTGGTCCTGGACCGCCTCGTCGACGGTGACCTGCGCGGCATGTTCGACGGTCCGACGACGGTCGGCATCGACCTGGACGCCCCGCTCATCGTCTTCGACCTGTCCCACATCGACCGCAACTCCATCGCCATGCCGATCCTGATGGCGATCGTCGGTGTGTGGCTGGAGCACACCTGGATCCGCCCCGACCGGAAGAAGCGCATCTTCCTGGTCGAGGAGGCCTGGCACATCATCAACAGCCCGTTCGTGGCCCAGCTGTTCCAGCGGCTGCTGAAGTTCGGCCGCCGCCTCGGCCTGTCCTTCGTCGCGGTCGTCCACCACCTGTCCGACGTGGTCGACGGAGCGGCGGCGAAGGAGGCCGCGGCCATCCTCAAGATGGCGTCGACGCGCACGATCTACGCCCAGAAGGCGGACGAGGCGAGGGCGACGGGCCGCGTACTCGGCCTGCCTCGCTGGGCGGTGGAGATCATCCCCACCCTCACCCCGGGTATCGCGGTCTGGGATGTCAACGGCAATGTCCAGGTCGTCAAACACCTGATCACGGACACGGAACGCCCCCTGGTCTTCACCGACCGCGCGATGACCCAGTCGTCCGCCGACCTCGCCGAGGACGACGCGCTGCGCGCCGCCGAGCTGGAACAGGAACAGCGGGCGGCGGCCTTCATGGAACAGCACCTCCCCGACTTGGACGGCTCGTCCGAGTCGACGGTGGCGTAGGCAGGGGGCGCGATGCGACCGGGCGACGACCGCGGCCAGAGCCGAGGCCAGGGTCAAGGAGGCATCCCCGACGGCCTGCTGATCGGCCTGCTCGCCTTCCTGCTCGGCATGACGCTGCTGGTGTGGACGGCGACAGGCCTGGCGGCCCTCTTCACCCATGGCTCCTGGCCGGCCGGCGTCACCTTCCCCCGCACCCCCCTGGCCATGCGCCACCTCGTCGGCCGGCCGCACGACATGACCGGAGCCTGGCCGGACGCCGCCCCGTCGGCCCTCTCCGGCTACGGCCTCTTCTGGGGTCTGTTCATCGGCCAGGTGATGGTCCTCCTGGTGCTCACGGTGTTCGTCCTGGGTACGGTGGCGAGATGGAGGGCCGTACGGGCCGGGAGGCGGACACCACCGGGCCACGAGGTACCGGTGCCCGCACCGGCCGAGCGACCGGTGGTCCCCCCGGCGCACCAGGAGGTACCCAGTCCCCGGACGGAACCCGAGCCGGAAACCCCGGCGCCGGCTCCCGTCGCCCATGCCGGACCCGAACCGGCGATCGGCTGGGCGGCGTCCCGCCCGGAGGGACCGGTCCTCTACGCCCCACCGGAGACCCGCCACACCACGGCGGCCCAGGCAGTCCGGGATGCCGAGGGTGCCGTGCTGGTCCTCACCTCGCACCCCGCCCTCTGGGGGGACACCAAGGACGCCCGGGCCAAGCTCGGCCCGGTCCTGCTCTACGACCCGACGCACCTCTGCGACACTCCGGGTCGCCTCCACTGGTCCCCCACGGCGGGCTGCGAGGACAAGGTGACGGCGGCGGCCAGAGCGGTCGCCCTCCTCACCCCCGTCCGTCCCACCGCCCGCCTGGACCAGGCGGTCGCCGAGACCGCCGAGACGCTCCTGCGCAGCTACCTGCACGCCGCCGCCGTCGACGGCCGCACCGTCCGCCACGTCCACCGCTGGTCCCAGGGCACCGGCATCCAGGAAGCGGTCCGCACCCTTCGCACGAACCCGAAGGCGGCGGCCGGCTCCGCGGGCGAACTCGAAGCCGCCCTCACGGCTCACGCCGAACGCCGGGACATCGCCCAGGAACTGACGACCCGAGCGCTGTCCGCCCTTTCCACGGTGAACATCCGCGAGGCCTGCACTCCCAACCGAACTGACGCCCTCGCCTTGGATTCCTTCGCCAACGAAGGGGGAACGCTTTATGTGGTCGGTGAATCCATCGAGGACCCGAGGACCCATCCCGGCGCGATGCCGTTCCTCACGGCCCTCGTCTCGAGCGTGGTCGAGCGCGGCCGGCGCATGGCCGAACGGTCATCCTCCGGTCGGCTCGACCCACCACTGACCCTGATCCTGGACGACGTCGCGGCCGTGGCCCCGCTCGCCCAGCTCCCGGAACTCCTGGCCGACGGTCCCGACCGCGGCCTGCCCACCCTGGCCCTGCTGCGCTCCCGCGAACAGGCCAAGGCCCGCTGGCCGCACCGAGAGCTGCCGGTGTGACACCTACGGCCGCTCCAGGACGTACTCCAGCTCCCGCCCGTCGCCAGGCTCGCCGAGCGGCACGATGACTCCACTCGGCATGAACCCGGCCCTGCGATAGAAGGTTCGCGCCCGGCCGTTGTCCTCGTGCACGATGAGCCGCACCCGCTCCAGCCCCCGCGACCACGCCCACTCCAGCCCGGCGTCGAACAGCACCTCGGTCAACCCGATCCCGCGGTACTCGGGCCGCACGAACACTCCCACGACGTGTCCTTGCCGCCGTTCGACCGGAAACCCCGCCCAGTCCTTGGTACCGGCCTCCTCGACCAGCACGGTCAGCGTGCCGACCCACTCCTTGTCCGGCGCCTCGGCGATGATCTGCTGCGCCTTGTCGGCCCCCTCGGCAGCGCCCGCCGTCCGCTGCATCCAGAAGGAGTCCGGCCTCGCCAGCCCCTCCTCGTACGTCTCCAGGAAGGCGAGGTGCGCGACCGGGTCCCGCAGGGCAAGAAGCCGCAGCTCCTTCGCAGCCGGCCACTCCTCGGCACGCACGGACCTGATCAGGTAACTCATGGGGCCACCGTAGTACCAGGACACGGCCCACTCATCCGAATAAAGCCGCAACCAGGGACCCATAACGCGGAAAACCCCCGTGCCGAATGGCACGGGGGTTTCCCTCAAAAATTGTTCGGCGGCGTCCTACTCTCCCACAGGGTCCCCCCTGC
>NZ_JBVIQK010000034.1:0-48511 GCF_055577115.1 Streptomyces sp. NPDC033216
CCGGCAAGATGCTCGACGAGCGCCTCGGCAAGATCACCTTCTGGACCCTGTTCGTCGGCTTCCACGGCACCTTCCTGGTCCAGCACTGGCTGGGCACGAACGGAATGCAGCGCCGGATTCCCGACTACCTGGCCGTCGAGGGCCTGACGGTTCTCAACACGGTGTCCAGTATCTTCTCCTTCCTGCTCGGGCTGTCCCTGCTGCCGTTCTTCTACAACGTGTGGAGGACCGCCAAGTACGGCAAGAAGATCGAGGTCGACGACCCGTGGGGCTACGGCCGCTCCCTGGAGTGGGCGACCTCCTGCCCGCCGCCGCGGCACAACTTCCTCACCCTGCCGCGGATCCGCTCGGAGTCTCCAGCCTTCGACCTGCACCATCCCGAGGTGGGCGTGATCGGCGTCGAGTCGCACGAGGCTGCGAGGGCCCTTCGATGACCGCGTGGGACAACCGGCCGATCGACGCGGGCGTTTTGATCAACGAGTTGGAAGGCCATCTCCTGATCGAAGCCACCCGCAGCGAGGGACGGACGGAAGCCAGCCGTTTCACCCGGCAGTTCGGATGGCTCACCGACACCCAGCGTGCTGAGGTCGAGGAGCGTTTCACGGAGGAGTACGTCGCGCTCGCCCGACTCTCCTGGCAGCACATCACACGGCGTGGCGCGGAACTCCGAACCGAATACCGGGAGATGTACCGCCTGCTGCGTCGCCGACTCCTCGCGGCATGCGTGCTCGGTATCGCGCTCCTCATGTCGGCGGCCATGCTGATCGCCTCGATCGCCTGACGTGCCGCCGAAGGAGGAGAATCGGGCCGCGCGGACGTCGGCGCGGCACGGTTAACCTGCGTGTATGCAGCGGATTCAGCGGGCCGCCGGCGCGGTCGTCGGCTCAGCGGTGGGTGACGCCCTGGGCGCCCCTTTCGAGTTCGGTCCCCAGGGAGCGTTCTCTGCGCGGTTTCCCGCGCCTGGTGCCGGTGGCGAGATGTGCGGAGGCGGTGGCTGGGACCCCGGAGAGGCCACTGACGACACACAGATGGCCATCCTGGTCGCGGAGTCGCTGCTGGAACGGGGCGGGCTGGATCTGCCGGACATCTTCGCCCGCTTCCAGCGGTGGGCGGCATCAGAGCCGAAGGACATCGGCTTGCAGACCGAAGACGTCCTGACCAACGGCATGCCCTGGGACCTCGCCGCCGCGATCCATTTCCAGGTCGACCAACGAGCGGCGGGGAACGGCTCCTTGATGCGGGCGTCGACCTCCGCGGTCCACTTCGCGGCCGCCGGCCAAGAAGCCACCATGGACGCCGCCCGCCGCATCGCCGCCCTCACTCACGGTGACCGCGCGGCCTGGGAAGGCACCGCGATCTTCCACGAACTCATCCGCGTCACGTTCGAGGACACCGACCCCCTCACCGCACTCCCCGACGTCCTGGCTCTTGTCCACCCCGACCACCGCGGCCGCTACGCCGCAGTCCTCTCGCCCGACTGGCACCCCGATCAGGCGACCGAGTTCAACGGTGCTGTCTGGCCCTGCCTGGGCTCCGCCGTCTGGGCCCTGCGCTCCACCACCGGCTTCGAAGACGCGATACGCGCGGCGATCGACCTCGGTGGTGACACGGACACCGTCGCCGCGGTGACCGGAGGCCTCGCGGGGGCGTACTACGGGCTGGACGCCATCCCCACCCGCTGGACCCAGCCGCTCCATGTCCCCCTCCCGGGATTCGACGGGCGGGTGCTGCGCCTGGCCGAACTGCTTCACCTCGCACGCCGCCTCGGAGGCTGAACCGGTCCTGCTGCACGACGGCACCCGGTGCGCAGGCCGGCGGTCAGCCGCAGTCGCCGACCAGGGACTGCGTGTGCGGGACCACTCGATCAGCATCGACATGCCGCGCACCCCGACGAAGCGCTGCCCGCATCCGCTGCACCTGACCAGTTGGGCCCTGCCTGCCGGGAGGCTCGGCTCAGCGTCGTCCCGGAAGGGGCGAGTTCCCATGGAGCGGCGGCCACCTGACACCGGACCCGGCCGTCGTCACCCTGGGCGGTGAAGGGCACGGCGAGGAGGAGTGGTGCAGCCGCCGGCCGTCGGGACCATCGGTGAGCCAGGGGCGGTCGCCCAGGGACACCAGTGCGTAGGGTTGGCCACCTCGACGGCGATCTCCGCTGCGCCTGCCTGTGCGCGCGTCGCTCGGGACTCCGGCACGCTGCTCGCGTGCTGCGCTGCCGTCGACTGTCCCCACAGGTCAGCCACCAACTCCGACTCGGTGTCCTCGGCCCTCGCGACAGGGTGGCAACGTGGTCCCACGCATCCGCGGCCACGACATACCTATATCCATGGTCTCGTGCGTCGCCGGTGTACACGCGGCCAGGTCCTCCGGCTCTCGGTTGTACACGAAGAGAATGTGGCTAGGATGCTGCACAATTGCGAGATTCACGGCGGTTTGTCACTCGACCTCTCGAGAGGATGTTCCATGACAGTCATCGCCATCATCGGCACCGGAAACGTCGGTTCCCACCTGGCGCGGCGGGCAGTCGGGGCGGGCCTTGAGGTGGTTCTCGCGAACTCGAGAGGCCCGGGCAGCCTCGGTCAGTTGGTCGATGAGCTGGGAAGACACGCATCGGCGGCCACGGTGGAGGAAGCGGCCAGGAAGGCCGAGCTGGTCGTGGTGGCGGTCCCCGTCCACCGCTACAGCGATCTCCCTGCCGACGCTCTCGAGGGCAAGGTCGTGATCGATACGGGCAACTACTACCCGGACTGGAACGGCCACGTCGCAGAGCTCGACAACGAGAGCACGACGACGGCGGAGCTGCTCCAGCGTCACCTGTCCAAGAGCACTGTGGTCAAGGGCTTCAGCAACCTCGCGGCCGCCGACATCGTGAATGACGGGACAGCGGAGGGGACACCGAATCGGCGAGCCCTCGCCATCGCAGGCGATGACGAGCAGGCGAAGCAGCGGGTCGCTCAACTGATGAACACCCTTGGCTTCGACGTGGTCGACGCGGGTCCCCTGTCTGAGGGCTGGCGGTTCCAACGCGACACCCCCGCCTACGGTGTGCGGCACAACGCGCAGGAGATGCAGGCCGCCTTGGCGGCCGCCAGGCGTTATCGCGACATGTAGGCGATGACGAGAGCCCGAACAGCACGGGCCGACGGGGCTGCCGTCAGCGGACGCGGTCGCGCCATTGCCGCCACGCCAGCAAGCACAGGCCGCTCCTCGCCTGCCAGGAACAGGTGCGCGCCGGAGTCGCGTTGTGGTCCCGTCGAGCTGCTGCACCGCTCGACCGGGACGGACAGCTGTGGTGCCGAAGCTATACGGACGCACCCGACGTCAGCCGGCGAACGCTTTGGGGGGCAGCAGTGGCGTCCTGCTTGCGGGACTCACGGCGGTAGCTCCCTGGAGGCGTGCCGAGTTCACGTTTGAAGGCGAGCGCGAATGCCGCCTCGGAGCCGTAACCGACGGCATCGGCGATGGTGGCGATGGTCTGGTCGGTCACGGTGAGCTGGTGTGCCCCCAGTTCCAGGCGCCACCGAGTGAGATATTCCAGCGGTCCCTGGCCGACGACGGACTTGAAGCGCGCGGCGAGTGTCGAGCGGGAGACGAGCGCGACGTCCGCCAGCAGGCGTACCGTCCAGCGCCGGGCCGGGTCGGCGTGGATGGCGTGGAGGGCTGCGGAGACCACGGGGTCGCGCAACCCCTGAAGCCAGCCGGTTCTGTCCGGCTGCTGGGTGAGGTGGTAGCGGACGACGTCGACGAGCAGCACGACGGCCAGGTGCTCGGTGATGACGTTCGAGGCGAGGCCGCCCGTGCGGGCCTCCTGGTCGATCCTGGTCAGCAGGTGGGGGAGCATCGCCGCGCCCTCGGCATGGGCGGGGAGATGGATCAGCGGAGGAAGGGCGTCGAGCAGCAGCTCGCGGGCGCGTCGGCCGAAGGTGAAGCTGCCGCCGACCAGACGGGCGCTCACCGGCTGGTCGAGCGGGCCGGTCTCCGCGCTGGTGCCTCCCGTTGCCCTGAAGAAGGGCGAGGCCGGCTGCACGGTACTGCGTGGTGAGGTGCCGAGGACGAATTCCTGAGGGCGGGTGAGAAGGAAGGAGTCGCCGGCGCGCAGAGTGACCGGATGGTCCAGGCCGTCCGTGTCGATCATGCACGACCCGGAGAGGACGGAGTTGAACTTCGCGCCGTCAGGGGCCGGGAAGCCAAGGGCCCAGCCTCCGTGTCCCGTCAGCGTCGAGGCGCGTCCGGCGCGTACCTCGACAAGCCGGAGCACTTCTTCGAGAGGGTCCACTGAGGCTGGACGTTCTATAGCTGAAGAAGGACTCATGATGATTTCGAGTCTAACTCGCGGCTCCTACGGTGTGAGCAGAAAGCACCTGAAGGAGCTGCTGTGGCTGACACCACCACCCGTCCAGCCGACAACCGAGTGGCCCTGCCGACCGGCGAGTCGTCCCGGGGCCGCGTCGCCGTCCTGACCGCCGACAAGGTCGAGGACGTCGAGTTCTTCTATCCCTACTACCGCTTCACTGAGGCCGGCTACGACGTCGACGTCGTCACCCCGACCGGCGGTGAGCTGACCGGCTACCGTGGCATGGGCATCCAGGAGACCGTCGCTCTCGTCGACGTGGATCCGGCCGACTACGACCTGCTCTACGTTCCCGGCGGTCTCGCTCCCACTGACACATGCGGTGTCCCAAGACACCCGGCACGCAGGCGGCTGCCACCAGCGCACCGCTCACCGTCACGATCAGAGCGAGCGACACGCTGACCGCCGACGGCGCAAGGGCCTGGCTCGAAACAACCCTGTGAGCACTGCCGCTGCGGAGTCGTGAAGGAGCGCGACTTCGTTCGTGGAGGCCCGGCCGAGCCTGCGCCTTCTCAAAGGTGCCGGCGATGTTCGGCCTTCCCGCAACCGCCCGGGTTCCACCGGTGAGCGGTCGAGCGGGCTGCCGCCTGGCCGTCACCACGGTCGGCGGTTGCGCCCGACGTGCGACTAGGAGGCCGGAGACGGCCGGACGCGTCAGCGGATACCGGTTGGACACCCGCCCCTTGTCCAGATCGACCTGACCGGCGTCATCGGCGGCGTGCCAGACCTGTGTGCCTCCGTCCGTCCCGGCGGCCGACGCGGCGAGCAGCGCCGCGGACATGTCCGAGCGGACCGCAGTAGCACGATGGAGTCCGGGGCTCGTTCGCTGTCTGCTGCTGAAGCGGTCGGTTGTCAGCCCCTGTGCTCCCCGTCCCCGTCCCCGCACACGAGGAGGGGCACGCCCATTTCGGGAGACGAGTGCCGCGTACGGAGACCGGTCGCTGTATGCGGCGCTTCAGCCTGCTTCGACGAGTGTGTACATGACACTATGCTTCTGCTTGTGTCGCGCAACAGCTCCTCGGGCAACCAGGCCCTCCAGCGTGTTGCGCACTACCTGATTGCTGGTGGAGCGATCAGGATGCTTCTGCAAGCACTCCCGCCAGACCTCCTTCGCCGCGCGCGGCTCACCGTGACCACTGAGCAGATCCAAGAGGATGTCTCTGAGGAGGGGTTGCTGAGCGTCGCTTCCGCGACGTTCCTGCGTGCTCGGCGCAGGACGGTCACCGGTCGGCGCATCGAGCGACGACTCGTTCGCTGCGGGACCAGCGGCAGGCGGCACTTCCTCCTGCCGCTGCGGGGCCGCACCCGAGTTCGCCGCGGAGTCCCTCGTCAGGTCGAGAATCTTCAGCAGCAGCTCCTCCTCCTGCCGCAGGACCTCCAGATGACTCAGAAGCTCCGCCTGCCGACGGCGGTTCTCCTCCAAGTCCGCCACGGCCTGGTCCGTGTAGCGCGCCTTGAGCGTGACCGGGTGCGATTGCATAGCCATGGCCGTTGCTCCTTCGTGTATGGATGACGCTGCGCATGTTACTCAGGGTCCCTCTCCATGAACCCCGCTGGCCGCGCGACGGTACGACCGATCGCAAAGCAGCGCCACGGCGTGGCCGTACGGGCACGTTTCTCCGATCGCACCGACAGGTTCGGCGAATGCCGAGCATGCTTTATCGAAAACCACGCGAATGCGGTGCGATGCGCAGCGGATCGGCAGCCCGGACGGCGGCTCCTCGCAGACACGGGTTACGCACTGTTGCTCAGCGAGGTCGGTCGGCCCGCGGTCGGTCGGTCCACGTCACCGAGAAACACTGACGAACGTGACGAACGCCGTGGGTGATCATCTGGAAACGGGTAAGGTACCGCCTCGAACAGCAATCCGCAGCCAAGGTGAGGAGCAGATGGCCACCAGGAGTTACCGATCATCTCGTCGCGCGCAGGGGGCTGCGGAGACCCGGGCGGCGATCCTGGCAGCTGCGGAAGAGCTCTTCGTCACGGAGGGTTACTCCTCTGTGACGGTCGCGAAAATCGCCGCGGCCGCCGACGTGGCGATGCAGACCGTCTACGCGAGCACGGGCGGTAAGGCGGACATCCTCAAAGACCTCCTGGCACCCGCCATCGAAGACCCCAGCGTCGCCGAGACGATGCGGAAACTCTTCGAGACGGATGATCCGCGCGAAGTCATCAACGCTACGGCGCGGGGGACCCGGCAGGCACATGAGAGGCACTGGCGGTTCTTGGCGGCGCTGGTGCCGCAATGTCACGCGGAGCCGACGGCCTCAGCGGTGCTGGCCGCCGGCAACGCGGAATACATCAAGGCGTTGACGGCGGTCGTCGAGCGTCTTGAGCAGATGAACGCGCTGCTGCCCGGTCTCGATGTGAGCAGGGCGGTTGATCTGCTGTGGTTCTACGTCGGCCAGGATGCCTGGTTCAGCCTCGTGGCACATCGGCACTGGAGTTTCGACGAGGCCGAGGACTGGCTCGCGGGGGCCGCGAGACGAGCCTTGCTCGCGGCCCCGTGAGCAGCGCCAGATGTCAGGCGGCGAGGTCCGCCAACCGGTCGACCTGGCTGATGTCGTCGGACCAGCAGCCGAGCATCACTTCGTGCGCCCCGAGATCGCGGTAGGCGTCGATCGCCTGCCGGATCCCGGCCCCGGTCGTGATCATCTCCTTGGCGCTCAGCTCGGCGAACTCTGGCGCGAATCCGTAGTAGCGCAGCATGTTCGCCCGCGCGCTCTCTACCGTCGACTCCGGGCCCAGGGCGACATTGAGCTGCCCGATCAACACAGGTCGACCCTCTCGCCCCGCCTCCTGCCACTGCCGGCTGACCAGGTGGAACATCCCGCCGGCCTGCTCGGGCAGCGCAGCGCACAAAAACCCGTCGCCCCAGCGAGCGACACGTGCGAGGGCTTTCGGTGCGAAGGCACCGAACAGCAGTTCTGGTCCTCGAGGGCTCAGAGGACTCGGCCCCACGGCGCCGACGCCCTCGGCGAGGGAGGCACCGGACCAGACCTGCCGCATCACCGCCAGTTGCTCGTCGAGGCGCCGACCACGCCGGGCGAAGTCGGCTCCCACCACGCGGAAATCGTCGTCGCGGGCACCGACTCCCAGCCCGAGGGTGAAGCGACCGCCCGAGAGGCGGTCGAGTGTGGCGCACTGCTTGGCCAGCAAGACAGGCTCACGCAACGGTGCCAGCAGGATCTCCGACTGTAGGCGGACGCGCGTGGTCACGGCCGCCATGGCGGCGAGCATCATCATGGTCTCAGGGTTGTCGTAGACGATCCGATCGGGCAGGCCGATCCGGTGGTACGGGCCCTGATCCGCCCGCTGCGCCCAGGACAGCAGCGACTCGTGATCGACGAACGGTATGGCGAGGCCGAGTTCCACCGCGATCAGCTCGCGGCCGAACCGGACAGCACCGCGAGATCTGCCCGCGCCTGCTCTCGCATGGCCGGCACGAACTGCTGAGCCGGCTCGGGCAGCCCTGACAGGACGAGAGCCACCTCCTCAGGTGTCCCCACTTCGTCGAAGAAACCCACCGTGAGGTGCGCGGCCTCCATGGGAGAAGTGGCGATGACCTGCTGGGAGAAGACCGTCCAGCTCTCGGGTGACACGTGCTGGGCGAGTGCGGGGAACAGAATCGGCTCCTCGTGCTCGAGATGGCGATGAACGAGGACCCGGACCTGCTCGGCCGCCCTGTGCAGGTTCTCCCTGTCGGCGTCGCCGGCGATCGGTGCCGACTCCAGTGCGTGGAGTGCCGCGTCCAGCTGGTCGTGCTCCTCGCTGAGGGAGCCGAGTTCTGCGGCCACGTCGGGCGCGGCCTCGACGATCATCGGCCAGAGCTGTCGGTCCTCGGTCTCGTGGTGATGGCGCAGGTTCTTCACCAGGTACGTGCGCAGTTCGTCCAGGGCCTTGAGAGGCACGGACGGGCGCGGAGCTGCCTGGGCCAGCAGGGTGGTGGCACGACGGTGCACATCATGGCTCAGCCGCGTCTCAATGACAGCGACAACCTCGGTACCGGAGCGATTCATATTCTGCACCCTAATCGATAAAGGGAGCTCTATCCAAATAGTTCACGTAGCTAAACCCCCGCCCCCGAACCTGCCGTGCCAGGCTCGCTGACACCGCGCATAGCGGGCCCTCCTCCGTCTCACGTGACAGACGAGGCACATGCACCTGTCGACCCACGTGTACCTTCACTGCCACACACGTATATGACTCAGCGACCCACCCGGAGCGCATCCTCATCCGGCGCACGGCCCCAGCCGGCGGCAGGCGCCATCCCCCGCTCCGCTGCGGAGGGTCGCACCGGAAGGACAGTCCATGGCCAAGACCCTGCGGTCCGACGATGTGGTCCGCGTCGACGAGGGCGTCTATCTCGTCTCGGGCAGCAACACCAACTGGATCCTTGTCAAAGAAGGCGACGCGGTCACCCTCATCGACAGCGGCTACCCGGCCGACTACGAACGCCTCCTCGCCTCCCTGTCCTGTATCGGAGTGTCTCCCGGCGCCGTCCACGCCCTGCTGGTCACCCACGCCCATAACGACCACATAGGCACAGCCGAGAGTCTCTGGGCGATCCACGGCATCCCCGCCCTGATGCACGAGGACGAACTGCCGCACGCACGGAGAGACTTCCTTCAGCAGGTGACCGTCGGCCAAGTGCTCCGGCAGGCGTGGCGCCCGAGAGTCCTGCCCTGGGCCGTACACGCCATGGCGTCGGGCGGCACCTTCGACGTTTCCCTCACGTCACCCCGCTCCTTTCCCGCAGCAGCACCGCTCGACCTACCCGGCGCCCCGACGCCCGTGCCCACACCCGGACACGCGAAGGGTCATTGCGCCTACCTGCTCCCCGGCAGCGGCATCCTCATCAGCGGGGACGCTCTCGTCACTGCCCATCCCACCTCGCACATCGCAGGCCCCCAACTACTGCCCACCATGTTCGACGCCGACCGCGCACAGGCGCTCACGTCCCTGCGAGCCCTGGAGAGCCTGGACTCCGACATCGTCCTGCCCGGGCACGGGCCCATGCACCACGGAAACCTCAAAGAGGCTGTGGCCATCGCTCGTGAACGCGTGCGCCAGTGACACGAGGACGTCACCTCGAGGGAACGGCCCCACCACTTTGCACCTGGGCCGCCCCCACCTGAACGACGATGCGAGCAGGAGGAGGGGCGGGGCCGACCGGCCCCGCCCCTCCACACCTCAGGGCGGCCTGCATCACCGCGACGCCGACCCGTTCCTGTCCTTCCCCGGCCTGTGGCGCACCGGGTGAGGGGAATCTGCACGCCGCGGCAGCCCGCGCAGGCCCGCATGATGCTGGCGGGGCGACGGGAGGCGCTGTGCACCGCGCCGTCGGGAGCCCGACGTCGATCTGTGCCCGCGACGGTACAGCGCGGTCCTCAGCCGTCGGCGTCGATCCTCTCCAGGACCAAGTCGCTGATCTCTGCCAGCAGGGTGATCTGCCCGGGGGTGAGATGGTCGAGGAACAACGCCCGGACGTCCTCGACGTGCCTCGGGGCCGCGGTGGTGATCGCATCCCGCCCCTCCCGGGTCACTGCCACATAGGCCCCGCGCCGGTCGTCAGCGCACTCCGTACGCTCGACCAGTCCCCGCTTCGTCATGCGGGCCACGTGGTGGGACAGCCGGCTCTTCTCCCACCCGAGGGTCCGGGCGAGTTCGGCCATTCGCAGCTGACCATGAGGAACTCGCGTCAGCTCGGCGAGGACCGTGTAGTCGGCGCCGGAGAGCCCGAACTCTCCTTGCAGGGACCGACCCGTGCGGTGAACCAGCACGTCGTGCATGCGGAGCAGGCCCCGCCAGGCTCGCTCCTCGGTCGTCGTCAGCCAGCGCGGTGAGTCACTCATGATTCCACTGTACAAAATGTTGACATCTCATGCATCTCTGCCCATCGGGGTATCGGGTTCTCCCCACCGTGAGGTGTGCCGCGCATGCGGAGAGTGGGTCTGTGGAGAGGTCCCGGTGATCCTGCGGTCGAGAAACCTGCCCTATGAGGCAGTGGGCTTGCCCTGATCCAGCGAATGAGCCGGGTATTTCAGAACGGACAGTGGCCGAAAATGGCCTGATCGCTCCAGGCTGATCGGGATGAAAGGGTGCTGCCGTGGCCGATATTCGCGATATGTGAGCAGCTCAGACGGGCATGGTGGACTCACTCCGAGGACCGTCCCGGTGCTTCGGTACGTCGCGCCGGACCGCTTCGGGGCATCCAGGGCGCCGACCCGGCCGGGTGGGAGCCCGGGTCTTCGACGGACGGCATCCGCACGATCCAGAGCGTGACGCCGGGCAGTGGCGTGAGCGGCGCCATCACTCCTGAATTTCACCATAATTGCAGCTCAGAGGGCTTGCGCATCGCGATGGCGGACCAGCGGCGAAGGGCCAGTCACTCCGCCGAGCCGCTCCGCGCGCCCAATCCGCCTCCACGCGGCAGAGCCATCGTGCGGCAGGCGGCACGGTTTTTCCATGACATCGGTGATGCAGTCCCTGATGGCTGTCGCATCGTCCACAGCGGGCGTCGTCCGCGGCGCCATGTGGTTGTTACACCGCACCGCGGCCACATGAAAGTCACCTCTAAACAATTGACATATCCACAAGCGGATTCCTACGATCGCCCCATGAACGGATCAAATCCGGACACGACCGTGACCCGTAGAGTGGCCCTTCTCGTGGTCGACGGTGTGTCCATGCTCGATGTCGCTGCACCGTCCGAGGTCTTCGCTGAGTCCCGTCACTCCAGTAGGAACTACGACCTCGTCGTCTGCTCGCCGGACGGCGGGAACGTGACCACCGGCAGTGGGCTGCCCCTGCAGGCCGACTCCAACGCTCACGACGAGGGGCCGCTCGACACCGCAATCATCACCGGTGGCTGCGGCCTGCCCAACCGGACCCTGACCCCGGAACACATCTCCGCAGCGCGCCACCTCGCCGGCCGCGCCCGGCGGGTGGCCAGCGTCTGTACCGGAGCCTTCGTCCTGGGCGCCGCAGGCCTCCTCGACGGCCGCAAGGCGACGACGCACTGGCATCACACGCGGCGCCTCCAGGAGCTGTACCCGCGGGCCCAGATCATCCACGACAGCGAACTGGTTGCGGACGGCAACCTGATCACCTCCGCCGGGGAGGGTGCCGGGATTGCGCTGACTCTGCAGCTGCTGAAGGACGACCAGGGAGAGAAGGTGCACAGCGTTGTGGCGCGGGATCTGGTGGTCTACCAACCCCGATCCGCCGGGCCCGCCGACGAGGCTACGACCGCCCCTCGCAATCCCGTGGTACGCAAGCTGACCGAGGAGATCGTGGCGGACCCCTCGGCTCAGTACACTCTGACCGACCTGGCCTGCCGCGCTGCGGTCAGCCCGCGCCACCTCTCCCGCCTCTTCCAGGAAGAGCTGCGGACCACCCCTGCCAAGTTCGTGGAACAGGTGCGGTTCGACACGGCGCGATCCCTCCTCGACCGAGGTGAATCCGTCACCGATACCGCTTTCATGTCAGGCTTCGGCAGCATGGAGACGCTACGGCGTGCTTTCATCGCCCGCCTGGGAGTCTCTCCGCGCGCCTACCAGCACCGCTTCAAGACCGCGTAGCTTCGTCAGGCGATCGGCGCCGCCTGGCAGCCGGTCTGTCGCGGTTCCGGGAGCCCGCCCCCTGCGGCGCTCCGCATGTTCCCCCTCCCTCGCCGCTTCTTCGCGGCGGTGCCCATCCCGGTCGCCTGCCCGTGGGTCAGCGCGCACCCGCTGCGCGAGCGGTCGAGCAGCTGCTTCGTGCGCGTCCTGTCCCGAACGAGCCCATGCTCCGTCACCGCCGACCCACAACTCCACCGCTCTACGGGCACTAGGCAGGCCAGCACCTGTTGCCGCACGGCACCGAGCTCACACGGACACTCCGGGGGTGCACGTCGTCATGGAGGCTCCCTCCGCACCACACGACAGCGGTGCGGGCCGCAGGTGAAGAGGGTGCGCTGAGCAACGTCGCCTTGTCCGGCGGCAGGTGCTCGTCCGGCTGCGCACCACGATGACTTACCCCACGACCTGTCCTGTTCGACGTTCGACGGGTATCTCGCGTCGTGTGCACGGAGACGCCTCGGCGAGGAGAGAGGGAGGCACAGGTCAGGCGGATGGGCATCCCCAAGTGATCCCCTCGCCCTTGCCCAGGTCAGGAGTGCACATGTTGGACATCGCCAGACAACTGGCGCGATGGATCGACGAAGAACGCGACTTCGCGGTGGCCACGGTCACGTCAATCAGCGGGAGTGCACCACGAGCAGCGGGAGCCGCCCTGGCTGTCGCATCGGACGGCACCGTCATCGGATCCGTCTCCGGCGGATGCGTGGAAGGCGCCGTCTACGAGCTGTGCCGACAAGCTCTCCGGGACGGCAGGACCGTCGTGGAAAGCTTCGGATACAGCGACGACGATGCCTTCACGGTGGGCCTGACCTGCGGTGGCAGCCTCGATGTTCTGATCGCCCCCGTGCGCCGAATGGACCCTGGCCGGGCAGTTCTCGCGTCCGCCGTGAGAGCTGCCGCACACAACGTCGCCACGGCAGTGGTCCGGGTAGTGGCAGGACCGTCCTCCCTGCTGGGGGAGGGGCTGGTGATCTCGGCCGACGGAGTGCGTCATGGTGGCTTCCACCGCCCGCCCGGACTGGACGCGGCCGCCGTGGCTGCGGCCCGCGCTCACCTCGCAGCCGGCCGCACCGGCATCGTCGCTGTGGGCGAAGACGGATCGTCCTGCGACGCGTCGCTCGCCAAGCTGGTGGAGGTGAGCGTTCCCGCACCACGGTTGATCATCTTCGGCGCGACAGACTTCGCCGCAGCCCTGGCCCCCGCCGGGAAGCTTCTCGGCTACCACGTCACCGTCTGCGACGCCCGCCCTGTGTTCGCAACGGCCGAGCGCTTCCCGGTTGCCGACGATGTCGTCGCGACGTGGCCACATCGCTACTTGGAATCGACCCCCACGGACGACCGCACAGCACTGTGCGTGCTCACGCACGAGGCGAAGTTCGACATCCCCCTGCTGCAACTCGCGCTGCGGCTCCCCGTGGCCTACGTCGGGGCCATGGGGTCTCGACGTACGCACACCGACCGTCTCGAGAGACTGCGCTCGGCCGGCGTCACCGCCCCCGAGTTGTCCCGGCTTTGTTCCCCGATAGGACTCGATCTCGGTGCCCGAACCCCTGAGGAGACCGCCCTGTCCATCATGGCGGAGATCGTCGCCTTGCGTCACGGTGGCAGCGGAGCCTCCCTGCGGCTGTCGAACGGCCCCGTCCATCGCGACCCGACGACGCGGCAACCCCGACCCGTGGCCGGGTGACGCTTTCTTTGCAGACGTTTCGCCACCCGGCGCGGCAGGCCCGCCGTATGCCGCCGTTCACGACCCGCACGGAGCCCAAGGCCGTACGCGAACGCCCGGCCTCTTCCTCGAGCCGGCGGTCACCCCACGCACACCGCACTAAAAGAAAGAGATCACGATCATGACTGGTGACGGCACGGCTCGCATCGAGGCCCTCAAGGCGCTCTGCGATCGCTGGGAAAGGGCCTGGACCGAACTGGACGGGGACGCGGTCGCGCGCTTGTGCGCCGAGAACCTGCGCTATGACGAGCCCGCCCTGGGCGACACCAGGCACGGCCGGGAGGCCGTCCGACGGCACGTGATGGACATGGCGCGCACCTTCCCCGACGGTTCCTCGTCTTTCACGCGGCTCGGCCTGTACATCGAGGTCGACCGACCTGCCATGGTGGTGGCCTGGCGGTTTCAGGGGACGCCGATCGGTACCGATCGACCCATCGAGTTTCACGGCGACGACCGTCTGGAAGTCGGTGAGGACGGCCTCGTACACGCCTACCGAGGGCTGTACGACAACCGGCTTGTCGGCAAGTTGCTTCGGGCCGCGTATGGCAACTGAGCGGCTGGGACAGGCGAGCGCACACAACTCCGGCTTGCTTCTGCGCGCGGACCGTAGGGGCGCCGGCCCACCGCCCCACGCAGCCGACGACACCCGCGACATTCCCTCTCCTCACGATGCGAAGGGGATCGGTGTCCACGCCGTGGCGCGGGGGCCGAAAGGAAAAGTCCGCAGCCGGACAGGGCAGGGCGTGGAATCCATGACGGAAGAGCAAACATCGAGGGAGCTGCGGTCCCGCTTCGAAGCACTGGTGCACACAGTGGCGGAGCCGCTGCGCAGGTTCCTCCTGCGGCGCACGGACGCCGACACGGCCGAGGACGTGCTGGCGGACACTCTGCTGGTTCTGTGGCGCCGGATCGACGAGGTGCCGATGCTCGCACAGCAGCAGCCGCTCAGCCCGGACGAGGTCCTGCCGTGGTGCTACGGCGTGGCCCGCGGCTGTCTGGCCAACGCGCAGCGCGCACTGCGGCGCAGAGCGCGGCTGAAGGAGCGACTGGCCCGGATGCCGCAGCAGCCGCCGGCGGCGGGCAGCGCCGACCACAGCGGCCTGTACCAGGCGCTGAACACACTCCGTGCGCTGGACCGCGAGGTCGTGCTCTTGTGGGCTTGGGAGGAGCTGGCTCCTCGCCAGATCGCGCAGGCGACCGGGCTGACCCCGAACGCCGTCAGCATCCGGCTGCATCGAGCGAAGCGGAAGATCGCTGCCCAACTCGAGCGAAAGAGCGCACTCGTTGGCGGACATGAGACGGACGAGGAAAGGAGCGATGGATGAAAGACGACGAGCTGCTGGCTCACCTCAGGGCAGCCGACCCGGCGGCGACCGCATCGGCTCCGACACCCGACATCGACCGTCTTGTGGAGGCCGCCATGACCACCGAACGCACCGCCCGTACGTCCGTCACCGACGTCCCGATCCGTGCCGGTCGACCGCTGCACCGCCGTCGTCGCTCTGTGCTCGCGGCGGCCGCCGTGGTCCTGCTGCTCGTGGGTGGTGGTGTGACCTGGAAGGCGGTGGCCGAGCACGGATCGGACAGCGATCAGGCACCCGCCGACACCCCGCTGGCTTTGACCCTCCCGACTGGCGGCGCCGCCAAGTGCATGGAGCCCACGGTCGACCTGCTGCGCAAGTTCGAGGTCGCCTTCGAAGGGTCCGTCACCAGCCTGAAGGACGGCCAGGTCGTGCTCCGGATCGACCGCTGGTTCCGCGGGGGTGACGCCGACACCGCCCAGCTCACCAACGACTCGGCCGACGGCGGGAGCGAGACCCTCGTGTTCGAGGTCGGCCAGAGCTACCTCGTGACAGGCCAGGACGGTGTGGTCCCGGTATGCGGCGGCACCAGCCCGGCCACGGCGGAAGGCGAAGCTCTCTTCCACCGCGCCTTCGACAAGTAGCGGCGCCCACGGCTGAGGTCCGCCACCGTCCACTGCACAGGGCAACGCATGGTGACGGCCCTGCTCGTGCAGGACTCCGCCGGCCCTCGAGCCTGCCGCGGGCGCGCACAGCGGGCTGTGCGCGCCCCGTTGGACCGCGAGGATCCTCGAACCGGGAAGGCCGGCTCATCGTGGGCCGCGCCACCGTCGCGGGCGGCAGGAGCCCTCCACGGTGACGCCGGCCGGGGCTGTGTGCCGACGAGGTGAGAAGCCGTCGCGGCCGGCTGCGCGATGGGGGACGGTCGCGGGGCGTGCGGCAGCGCTTGCCCGGCCGGTGGGGGGACTGCCGCATCAGCGGCCATTGCGCTGTCAGTCGCTGTCGGTCGGAGCCGGGGAGAAGTCAGCGGCACGGTCGCGGGCGAAGTCGCCGATGGTGCGCGGGGCGGAACCGGTCGTCCTCTCGACGGTGTCGGTGACAGTCGCGCCGTAACCCAGCCGCAGGATGCCGTCGTAGAGGGTAGCGATGTCCTGCGCGTACTCGGTGGTGTTGCCGGCGTCGATGTACCGGCGCAGGAAGTCCTCTCGGGTCGCGTCGATGTGGCTGAGCGACCGTCCCACGACCTCACCCACACGGCTCAGCGCCTGATCGACGGTGAGTGCCTCCGGACCGGTCAGGACCAGGTCGCGATTGTCGGAGAAGCCGGAGGTGAGTTCGACAACCGCGACGTCAGCGATGTCCTGCGAATGGATCATCGCCATTGCCCCGTCGCCCGTCGGCAACGCCAGCTGCCCGGAGGCGTCGATCCAGGGTATGTACTGAAGCAGATTGTCCATGAAGAACGCAGGCCGCAGCACCGTGTACGCCAAGTCGTTCGCTGCCAGTTCCTGCTCCGCGGCGTAGTGCACGCGGGCCAGGGCCAGGGGCGCGTCGGGTGAGGCACCGCCGACGCTGAGTTTGACCAGGCGCCGCACCCCTGCCCTGGCGGCTGCCCGGATGACCTGCCGCTCCTGGGCGAGCTGACCGGATACGTTGGCGGTCACCAGGAACACCGCGTCGATGCCGTCCAGCAGCGCGGGCACCGCCTTTTCATCCGCGAGGTCGGCGACCGCGACCTCCACGCCCGGCAACTCCCGCGAGCGCAGCGCCGCAGCACTCTCCTGGCGGTGCACGACACCCCGTACGCCGACGCCCTGCTCGGCGAGCGTATGGACCACCAGGCGGCCTACGGTGCCCGAGGCGCCTGTGACGAGTACCTTCATGTTGTTGCTCCTTGTGGATGTGGTAGCCCTGGCAGGCCAGGGTCTTCCGCTTGTTGCCGTGCCCTGGGGCAGCGACGGGCCGGTCACCGAAGTGAGGGCCACCGGCATGAGCGGACAGGACCAGGCGACGGCGCACCGGACCTGTCCGTCGGCGTCCTAACGGCCACTGGTTGCTCCCAGGGACGTCCGCACGTCCTCCAGGTGCAACGGCAGGTCGCGAAAGCGCGCGCCAGTGGCGTGGTGCACCGCGTTGGCGATGGCGGCCGCCGCACCGACCACGCCGATCTCACCTATTCCCTTGCCTCCGAGAGCGTTGAGCTCGTCGTCGGCTTCGGGCAGCATGACGACGTCGATGTCACGGACATCGGCGTGCGCGGGGAAGTGATAACCGGCGAGATCGGACTGGACGAAGTCGCCGTACGTGATGTCGATGTCGGCGGCTTCCATCAGCGCGCCCCCGAGGCCCATGATCATTCCACCGCGTAGCTGGGACCGGGCGGTCCGGGGGTTGATGATGCGACCGGCCGCGAAGACGCCGAGCATCCGCCGCACCTGGATCTGACCCGTCACGGTGTGAACGCCGACCTCGGCGAACTGAGCGCCGTAGGCGTTGCGGCTGACGTCCTTCATGGCGCTCACCTCATCGGTCGTGTCGGCCTCCACCGTGACGCCGAGCTGTGCGCCTGCCTGAAGTCTCTGTTTCAAGGCACGGCCAGCCTTGTCGACCGCCCATCCCCAGGAGGCAGTGCCCAGAGAAGCGCCGGCGAAGGCGGCCGCGCTGTAGGAGGCACGGCCGAGGTCGAGGCGCACGCGCTCGATCGGGACCTCCAGCGCGTCTGCGGCGATCTGGCTGAGCACCGTCCTGGAGCCGGTGCCGATGTCCACGGCGCCGATGGCGACGCTGAAGGTGCCATCGGTCTCGGCGGTGGCGGAGGCGCGGCTGGGCACCGTGAAGACGGGATAGCGGGAAGCCGCCACTCCGGTGCCCACGAGCCACCGGCCGTCACGGCGGATGCCTGGACGCATGTCGCGGCTTGCCCAGCCGAAGAGGTCGGCACCTGTCGAGAGGCACCCGACGAGGTTGCGGCTGCTGAACGGTCTGCCGTCGGATGGATCGACCGAGGGTTCGTTGCGGAGGCGCAGACGGATGGGATCCACGCCCAGCTGGTAGGCGAGCTCGTCGAGGGCGCATTCCAGGGCGAACATACCCGGTGTCTCCCCGGGTCCGCGCATCCAGCCGGCTGAGGGAACATCCAGGCGTACCGCGGTGGCCGTGGTCCGGGCGTGCTCGGCCGCGTACATCATCCGCGCCGAGCTGGCGGTCTGGTCGACGTAGTCAGACAGCGCAGACGTCATGTGCTGGGCTTCGTGTACGACGGCGCGGAGCTTACCGTCGCGGTCGGCACCGAGCCGAAGACGCTGGACAGTCGGCGATCGGTAGGTCGCATGCATGCTCATCAGGGACCGGTTCCACGCCACCTTCACGGGCCGGTCGACCAACTTCGCTGCGAGTGCCGCCAGCACGGCCGGGGGACGCGGTGACGCCTTGGCGCCGAACCCTCCGCCGACATGGTCGCAGACCACCTCGACGTCGTCAGCGCCCATCCCGAAGAGCGCCGCGAAGGCCTGGCTGGTGTTCGAAGGCCCCTGTTCGGAGCTGTGGAGGGTCAGCCGCCCGCCTGTCCAACTGGCGATGGTGGCGTGGGGCTCCATCGGATGCGGATGCTGAGCGGGCGTGGTGTAGGCGACGTCCAACACCACCTCGGACGTCTTCAGGGCGCGGTCCGCGTCCCCTCGAACGACATTGCCCGGCCCGAGGTCGCCGACCATGGGTGGCACGTAGGCGCGCGGGTCCCGAGGACGGAACTCCACCTCGTGCGGCCGCTCGTCGTAATGCACGACCACGCTCTCCGCGCCTTCCCGCGCAGCCTCCAGCGAGTCAGCGACGACCGCGGCGACGATCTGTCCCCGATAGGCGATCTCGTCCGACTGTAGGACGTACAACTCGGGCACCGCCGCCTGCTGCACGGGACCGAGATCGATCGGGGATCTCAGCCGGACGGCGTTGCCTGCGTGCAGGACGGCCACCACGCCGGGAACGCTCGTCGCGAGGCGGGTGTCGAGATCCGCGACCCGGCCCTTGATGATGGTCGAGGTGACCGGCCACGCGTACAGGACGCCGTCGACGTGGTGCTCGTAGGCGTAGGTGGCCGCTCCGGTGACTTTGGCCCGTGCGTCCTGGCGCTCGAACGGGGCACCGACCGCGCTCATCGCGTCACCATCCGGTCCTCCGCGCTGCGGATGAGGTCTGCCAGCAGCGCCCCCGTCACATCGGCGACGAGGTCTACCTTGAACGCGTTGTGCGGCAACGGGGTGGCGTGCCGCAGTTCGGCGCGCATGGCCCGTTCGAAGAGCCGCTTGGAGGGTTGGTGGCCGCGCAGCTCGGCCTCGGCCATGGAGGCGCGCCACGGCCGCGGGGCGACGCCACCCCAGGCGATGCGGGCCTGGGCGATGCGCCCGTCCTCCTCGAGGACGACCGCTGCCGCGGCGCTGACCACGGCGAACGCGTACGACCACCGGTCGCGCACCTTGTGGTACCGCGAGGCCGTGCCGGCGGGTGGGGCGGGAAGCTCGATGGCGGTGATGAGTTCGCCGTGCTGCACCACGGTGTCCCGGTCGGGGGTCTTGCCCGGTGGGACGTAGAAGTCCCGCAGGGCCACGGCCCGCGCGCCGACGGTGCCCCGGATGTGCACGACGGCATCGAGGACCGACAGAGCCACGGCCATGTCCGAGGGCTGTGTGGCGATACAGGAGGTGGACACACCGAGAATGCCGAGGTCGCGGTGTGCACCGGTCCGGGCGGGGCAGCCGGTTCCGGGCACTCGCTTGTTGCAGGGCTTGCTGACGTCCTGGAAGTACGCGCAGCGGGTCTTCTGCAACAGATTGCCCGCCATGGTGGCGCTGTTGCGCAGCTGCCCGGAGGCACCGGCGAGGATGCTCTCGGACAGCACCGGAAAGTTCCTGCGGATGTGGGGATCGCCGGCGACGACCGCGTTCGTCGCGGTGGCCCCGATGACGACGCCCCCGTCCGCACGGTGGACGACGTGGTCCAGCGGCAGATGGGAGATGTCGACCAGGGCACGGGGCCGGCGAACTCCGAGCTTCATCAGGTCGACCAGATTGGTGCCGCCCCCGAGGTACATCGCGTCCGCGTCGGCGTTGACCGCCTGAACGGCGTCCTCGATGCTCGCGGCCCGCTGGTAGGCGAAGCTCTTCATCGGTTTCCCCCCGTCGCCGCGACCTGGGAGATCGCGGCGACGATTCCGTGGTGGGCGCCGCATCGGCACAGGTTGCCACTCATGCGTTCGCGTATCTCGTCGGAGGTGAGTGCGGACGCCGACTCGACTCCGGCCGCCACGTCGGCGGTGGCGTGGCTCGGCCAGCCGGCGTCGGCCTCGGCGAGCGCTCCGAGTGCGGAGCAGATCTGCCCCGGGGTGCAGTAGCCGCACTGCATCGCGTCGTTGGCCACGAAGGCCTGTTGAAGCGGGTGCAGGTCGTCACCTTCCGTGAGGTCGGCGACTCCTTCGATCGTCGTGACGGTTGCGCCGGACACGGAGACGGCCAACTTCAGGCAACTGTTGATGCGCTGCCCGTTCAGCAGCACGGTGCATGCGCCGCACTGTCCGTGGTCACACCCCTTCTTCGTGCCGGTGAGCCCGAGATGCTCCCGCAGCAGGTCGAGCAGGGTGACGCGGTGGTCGACCGTCACCGACTTCTCGGCGCCGTTGATGATCAGGGTGACTTCGCTTCGGCTGGGTTTGCTCACTGGATTCTCATTCTCTGCCGGGTTCCGCTGCTGCTGGCTGTGCGGCTGGGCCGGGCGAGGGCGCCGGACCGTCGAGGAGACCGCGCAGCCACGTGGCGCTGAGGAGGACTGTGATGAGGGCGGGCACAGCGAAGACGGTGTAGTCGGCGGGCAGGCCGAAACTGTCGACGACCAGGCCGCCGATGAAGGAGCCCGTCGCCAGCGACAGCTGGCTCGTGGTCACGAACAGCGCCAAGCCGCCCTCGGCTGTGTTTCCGCGCATCATGTAGGTCTGGAGGGTGATGGGAACGGCTCCGTATGCCAGCCCCCACAGGAACAGGGCGACGACCGCCGCAGTCTGGGAGTGCCACTGCCCGAGGGTGACCATCGACACGGCGAGGAGGCCTGCTGCCGTGCCCAAGGTGACGGGGATGCTGCGGTCCAGGGCTGCCCCGGCCGCGAAGTTGCCGATGAATCCAGCCAACCCGTAGAGCAGAAGCAGCACCCCTACCGTCGAAGGGGAGAAGCCCGCCTGATCTGTCAGGAACGACGAGACGAAGGTGTAGGCCCCGAAGTGCCCGAAGAACAACAGAGCGGACAACAACAGGCCCATCCGCACCCGGGCCCGGCGCAGGAGCCCGAGGACGTCACCGGCGTGGAGCGCACTGGCTGCGGGCATCTTCGGCAGAGTGCGCAGCTGCACCAGAAGGACGGCGATGCTCAGGGCGCCCGCGGTGGCCATCGCAGAACGCCAACCCCAGTTCTGGGCCACGATGTTGCCGACCGGGAGGCTGACCACGGTGCCCGCCGAGATGCCGGCCATCACCAGAGAGGTGGCTCGGGTGAGCCGCTGCGGCGGCACCAGGCGGGGTCCCACTCCCACACCCATGGTCCAGAAGGCGCCGATGGCGGCGCCCAGCACCAGCCGTGCCGCTGTGAGGGTGGCGAAGTCGGGGGCGACCGCCGCGAGCGCATCGGACAGCGCGACGACGCCGGTGAGGCCCCACAGGACCGAACGACGGTCCAGCTGCCCGAACACCAGAGTGAGGACCGGTGCCGCGACAGCGGCCAGGAGACCGGGCAGCACAACGGTCAGGCCCGCGCGTCCGGATGACACGTCGAACTGGTCGACGACATCCGGCAGGACGGCGATCATGACGAATTGGGACAGGACGAGGGCGAAGGACGCCGCAGCGACCGCGCTGACGGCCGCCCAGCCGCCTCGCCCGTGGCCCCCCGGCCCGGGCTGCTGAAGCGCATGCGACGAGCCATGGCAGGCCGGCAGTGTGCCTCGTGCGAGCTTCACGCCGGCTCCCGCCTCATCCCCTGCGGACGGGCCGGCAGGCAGTTGGGGTGATATGTGCTGGGACACTTTTGAGCCTCTCCATCAACCAAATGCGCCGAAGGCGGCGGCGATCCCGACGGATGCCGAGAATGCGGGGTCCGAGCCGCTGGATCCCGTACGCCGGCCTTCGCAGGGCGCGTGGCAACCCTGGCCACGGCCACTGCATCGTCTTCTGCATGGCGAGTGATCGCCCATCGGCACCGGCTGGCCCCGGTCAAGCCGGCGCCCGTCACGCCCCACGGCGCCGGCGCTTGCCGCACCGGATCAGTATTCGGTCTCCCGGATGATGTGGATGGCCGCCTCTTCCGCCGAAGCGCCGGCACCATCCAGGCCCTGATCGAACGCCAACAGATCGGAGTCGGTGACCTCGTGCGCTCCTTCGTCGGGCGCGACCAGGCGCCCTGCCCGCTCGTAGCCAACCTCGTCGTCGATCGGTTCACCGTCGGTGTCCCAGGCGTCTCCGATGCCATCGCCCATCTCGAAGCCGACATCTGGCACTTCCTCCGCCAGGCGCTCCTCCAGGGTCTCCCCCCGATGCTGCTCCGATGCGGTGACCCCGCTGTGCTCGACACCCCAAGGCCGCTCCGGGGGCGAATACCCTTCGTCGAGGGCCTCTTCACCGCCCCGGTAGTCGAGGGTGTCCAGCGCGTCCAGGACGCCGATGTCGTCCTGCACCTCCGACCCGTCCGGCTGGTAGACGTCATCTCCCATGGCTTCGTCGATCAAGGGGGCTCCTCGGTTTGTCAGAAGGACGGTGGCGCTGCCTCATCCGCAGGACCGCGTGGCGTTTCCGAACACCACAGGTGCCGAGTCGGCCATCCGCGGTCCACAACGTCATGGGCGAACGGGAAGAAGAAGGACTGAAGGGCTACGAGGCGCCTCCACGGTGATGGCCTGTCCGGTAGAACCGACGAGTAGTGGCAGGCACCGTCCGGGCTGGTGTGCTGCTTCGATCGTCTCGAGGCGCGGCGGGGGCGTCAGACGACGAGCACGGCCAGACCGGCCAGCTTGCGCGCGGCCATGTCCTCGTGGGACCGGGCGGCGTCGGTGAAGGCGTACCGGGACACCATGAGGTCGTGGAAGACCCCGTCCCGCATCGCCTGGAACAACTGCTCCGACGCCTTGCCGACCGTGGACGAGTTGACGTACTGGGGAACGCCGCCACTCACTACCTTGACGCCCCGGCGAGACAGTTCGGCGGCATCCATGTCCGACTGGCCCGACGCGGCACCGATAGCGGCGATCTTCCCGTGGGAGCGGACGGCTGCCGCAGAAAGCGGTGCTGTCGCGCGTCCCACGAAGTCGAAGACCACATCGACACCCTCCGGAGCGACTGCCCGGATCGCGGCGAGGGCGTCCGGGTCCTGCGCGAAGACGGCGTGGTCGGCACCCGCCTTCACCTTGTCCAGTTTGTCCTTCGACCCGGCGACGCCGATGACCGTCGCGCCCGATGCCCTCGCCCAGCGCGACAGGATCGAGCCGACGTTCCCTGACGCTCCCTGCACGAGCACCACTTCACCAGGGGCGATGCTGTGCAGGGCGCGTATGCCCATCCAGGCTGTCAGACCCTTGGCCAGGAAGCCCGCAGCCTGCTCGTCGGTGACGTCCTGGGGCAGGGAGATGAGGGAGGCCGCATCGATCAGCCGCTCGGTCGCGTAGGCGCCGGCTGAAGCGAAGTAGCCGACACGGTCACCGACGGAGAATTCCGTGGTCTCGGGACCGACTGCTTCCACCACGCCGGAGGCTTCGGATCCCAGCACCAGCGGAAGCGTGCTGTCCACGCTGCCGTCGCGCACCATGGCGTCGAAGAAGTTGACGCCGATGGCCTCTTGCCTGATCTTCACTTGCCCGCGTGCGGGCTTCCCGACCTCAGCGGACTCGATCCGCAGCACGTCGGGGCCTCCGTGTTCGTGAATACGGATGACCCTTGCCATGGGTGACTCTCTCCCTGGGCGGCAGCGGCCGGCCGCGAAACCGACCGCCGCAGATGTGGACTGGGGTTGCGATGCAAGACGGGCGGCGTCAACAAGACCTGCACAGCGCCTTCAGGCTCCGGCAGGTGCCAGCCGCCTCGTGGATCAGCCGCGGAGGCGATCGGCGATGTCGGCAAGGTGGCGGCCCTGGTATCGAGCCGCTTCCAACGTCGCCTGGTCAGGGCCCTCACCGCCACCGCTGGGCCAACTGGTGCCGTACGGGTTGCCGCCCGACGCGAACAGCAACGGGTCGGTGTAACCGGGGGGCACGAGGATCGAACCCCAGTGGTAGAAGACGTTGTTCAGAGCGAGCAGGGTGGACTCCTGGCCGCCATGACGGTTCATCGCCGAAGTGAAGCTGGTGGCCGGCTTGTTGTGGAACACGCCGGCCTGCCACAGGCCTCCGGTCGAATCGATGAACTGCTTCAGCTGCGACGCGATGTTCCCGAACCGGGTGGGTGTGCCGAAGGCGTAGGCCGTCGCCCACTCGAGGTCCTCCAACGTCGCCTCAGGCACTTCGTGCTTGGTCGCGTCCGTGTGAGCTCGCCAGGCAGGGTTGGCGTCGATCGCGCTGTCGGGCGCCAGTTCGGAGACGCGGCGCAGGCGGACGTCCGCGTTGCGGCTCGCTGCCCCCTCTGCGACGGCCTCGGCCAGTTGATGCACGTTGCCTGTCGCGCTGTAGTAGATCACGGCAACACGAACACCCATGGCGAACTCCATTCGAGTGGTATCCATTGCGCAACCGGCCATCGCCCGTGGTCATCGCCATGTCGGCTTCGACCCGGACGCGGTCGTCGGCGTGAGGTGTTCACCAGACTGCCCCGTCGATCTGCCCTATGCCCCTCAGTAATGGGCACGAACTCCACGGATCAGGACTTCTTCGTCTGGGCCCTTGCCGGCGATCCCGGCAGGCGTCACGGGCACCCTCCACGACAGGAGTCACCCCCGTTCGGCGGCACACCTGGCAGCCCTGGGGGATGTCGAAGACGCCGGCGAGACGCCCTCGCGTGGGCGCTGAGGCACTACCCGCATACAGGGGACTCTGACGGATGCCGCGGGATGGAGGTGCGGAACCGAGGTCCGGCAGCAGACCTGACAGCGCCTCGCACCGACTGGTTGCCGCACTTCGCAGAGCAGGTCCCCAAGCCGGCCATTAAACGTCCGACTCGATCTCTAGAACGCTTCGTTCACGCCCGTATGCTCCGGATCGGCGAGGTGGGCAGCGAGCAGCCCGCCGGGCCAACTCGACGCCGGAGCCTTGCTCGGGCGCCCGACGGCTTGGGTTACGACGGCATCACCGAGCACGACCTCGATGTCAGCACGTGGGAACTCACGCAACGCGGCCCTCAGATCTTGCGGGATCACGCCGGTGCCGCTGCCGAAATCGGCCGTCACTCCCAGGCGGACGAAGCGCGTCAAGGGGCTCATCCTCTCCGCAATGCCTGGGGACGTGTGCAGAGCCACAGCCTCCCAGACCTGTCTGCGCAGCTCGGGCTCGATGCCGCGCTCGGTGAGGAACCCCGAAGCCGCGTCGGCTCCCTCGACCTCGAACCGCTGAGTGCCGTCGTAGATGGTGGCGGTGCCGGCGTCGTGGAAGAGGCACGCTACGGCCAGGGCTTCTCGCTGTTCCGGTGAGAGGGGCGAAAGGCTGCCGGCCGCGTGGTCTGCAATGAGCCAGACGCGGATGCTGTGAGCGAGTATCGCCGGGTGCAGCACATCGCGCACGTGCTCATAGGCGGCAGTGCCGAGAGAGCCGCCGAAAGATACGTCCATGCAGGTCCAGCCTTGATCGTTGGGGGCGCTGTCAACAGTGCACAGCGGTCGCGAACTCTGCTCGTCGAGGATATCCACTACGGCGCGGGCACACACACCCACGTGGAGGCCGACCCGTCGAACAGCGACGGCTGCTCCTACGAGGGGCACCCTGCCCACGCCGCTGGGCGCCACCTGGTCATTGCCGCACCGAGACGGCGCGGATCGGTCGGATGCCGCCGCGCCGAGCGCGCGGCCTGCGCGCCGGGAGACTCAGCCGAGCGGCAGTGGGCAGCTCTTCCGCTCACCCCGAGAGGGCGTCGGTGGCGTAGTCCCACAGCCGGTCCGCGGCAGCCGGATCGACGGCGTGCGCGGCGACACCGCTGGCTTCCCCCCGGTCACCGGCGACGACCTCGGCCTCCTGATTGTTCTCGAAGTAGCGTCCGGTCACGCCGGCCACCGACGGAGACGCGGCGAGCAGCACCGATCCTGCGGCTCCCTGTGGGGGAGTCTTGTAGTGGGGCAGTGGCTTCACCTTGCCGTCGTCGTCCATCACGCCGAAGGAGCGCATGGTGTCGTCGTCGAGGTGCCGCTGCAGGTTGGTCAACACGTATCCGGGGTTGACCGCGTTGGCTGTGATGCCGTCCGTCCACCAGCGGTGGGCGCCCACCGCGAGGAGGACGTCGGCTGTCTTGGACTGTCCGTAGGCTGCCCAGGGGTCGTAGGACCGGTGGTGGAACTGCGGATCGTCGAAGTCGAAGGGGAAGGCGCGGTGCGCTCCCGAACTCACGATCACGATTCGAGCGGACCCCGATGCGCGCATCGCCGGCAGGAGGGTGCTGGCCAGAGCGAAGTGACCCAGGTAGTTGGTCGCCAGCTGCATTTCCCAGCCTTCCGCGTTGGTCATCCGCTGCGGCAGGGCCATGACTCCGGCATTGGCGACCAGAATGTCCAGCGGACCCTGCCATGCGTTGGCGAAGTTGCGCACCGAGGAAAGGTCGGACAGTTCGAGGGCTTGGGCCCGAACGGATCCTGCTTCTGGAAAGCCGGCCAGTTCACGGGCGAGAGATGCGGCTGTTTCAGGGCGGCGGGTGGCCACGGTGACCTCTGCGCCTGCCAGGGCGAGGGCCCTGACGGTCTCGGCGCCGATGCCGGAGGTGCCTCCGGTGACCACGGCACGGCGCCCTGCCAGATCGATACCGTCGATCACGTCGAGAGCGGTGGCGCTGGGGGCGAAGGGAGTCGTCATCCGAGGGACTGGGTTCAAGGGGAACTCCTTGAGAACGCTTGGGCGTGCTGGTGCATACGAAGCTACGGCGGAGCGATTGGACGATCCATCGTTGGCCGTCCGACAGAGATGAGAGATCGTCCAGTCGCGGGTGAGGCGTGTATGCGGGCCGTCCCCTCCGTGCGGCAGGCAGCAGCCCCACCGGGCGACGGTTCATGGGCGCCGGAGTGCACGACGATGCACCCGCCCATCGGCCGCGCGCGTGGCCGTTGGGTCGCGCAAGGTCGGCCGGAAGCCGACCGGCAAAGCAGCTCGGGCCGCCGCGCGCGTGTCGTCCGCCGTCGCCGAGGCAGCAGGCTCGGCTTCTCCTGCCGACGCCACTGACTGAGCCGGTCTGCTGACGGAGCTGGGCGGAGCGAGCACTTCACCACGGTGCCGCCCGCGCGCCTTCTCCGCGGTCGAACCACCTCTTGTCCCGCTGGCGCCCGCGTCGCACCGTACCCGGCAAGGACTTCGGATCGGCCAACGCTGATCCCGTCCGGATCCGAGGAGTTTGCGCCCCGATCCGAGGGGCTTCCGCCCACGCGGCAGACCAAGCTGGTGTGTGTTCACAGCCCCCACCGATCAGGGAGTACGTCATGGCTGGTAACCCTCGAAACATCGCTCTGGAGCCCGCTGCGCAGGCTTTCGTGGATGCCACATCGGAGCCGCCGTTCCTCTACCAGATGACGCCCGAGGAGGGGCGTAAGACGGTCGATGGTGTGCAGGACACGCCGATCTTCAAGCCGGAGGTCGACGAGGAGTGGCAGGAGGTCCTGGGCGGCCCCACCGGCAGCGTCAGGATCCGCATCGTGCGTCCGGCGGGCTCGGCCGGAACCACACTGCCGGTCATCCTCTACGTCCACGGTGCCGGCTGGGTTTTCGGCAACGCCCACACCCATGACCGCCTGGTGCGCGACCTGGCCGTCGGGGCGAACGCCGCGGTGGTCTTCCCCGAGTACGACCGCTCGCCGGAGGTCGGCTACCCCGTCGCGCTCGAGCAGAGCTACGCCGCCGCGCAGTGGGTCGTCAGCAACGGCGCCGACAACCATCTCGACGCCACGCGGATCGCCGTCTCCGGCGACTCGGTCGGCGGCAACATGGCCACCGCGCTGACCCTTCTGGCCAAGGAGCGTGGTGACGTCCGCTTCGTCAAGCAGGTGCTGTTCTACCCGGTGACCGACGCCGCGTTCGACACCGCCTCCTACGAGGAGTTCGCCGAGGGCTACTTCCTCTCCCGCGAGGGCATGAAGTGGTTCTGGGACCAGTACACCCTCAGCGAGGAGGAGCGCGGCCAGGTCACCGTCTCCCCGCTGCGCGCCGGCCTCGATGACCTCGCCGGCCTGCCGCCGGCCCTCATCATCACCGCCGAGGCCGACGTCCTGCGCGACGAGGGCGAGGCCTACGCCGCCCGGCTGCGCCAGGCCGGCGTGGCCGCGACCAACGCCCGCTTCGGCGGCATCGTCCACGACTTCGTCATGGTCAACGCTCTGCACGACACCGAGGCCGCCAAGCACGCCGTCCTCCTGGCCGTCGCCAGCCTCAAGGAAGCCCTCGGCACCACCGGCTGACCCTCCCCGACGGCGGCCGCCCCCACCGGCGGCCGCCGCGGAAACCATGCCCCCATGGCACACCTGACATTTATGGCCCCGACTCATCAGGAGAGTCAGCATGAGCGACACGCAGACGCCCACCGTGCAGATCGTCGACAACGCAGCAGCGAACAGGTACGAGGCGCGCATCGGAAACGAAGTGGCGGGCTTCGCCGATTACATCCGCACGAAGCGTCTCATCGCCTTCGTGCACACGGAGGTCAACCCCGGCTACGAGGGGCAGGGGGTCGGTGCGGCCCTCGTCCGTTCGTCCCTGGACGAAGCGCGTACTGCCGGCCTCGACGTCCTGCCCGTGTGCCCCTTCTACGCAGGCTGGATCGCTCGTCACCCCGACTACCAGGGGCTTCTCTACTCGGGCAAGAGCAAGGTCAGCGACTGACGACCACAAGAGCTCATGCCGGCGTGGATCGAACGCTGCGGCTCAGCGCCAATCGGTACGAGGACGCAGACATCGACGTCCGTCAGAAGCGCGGATCCGCCGGCATCGGGTGGAATGCCGGCGCGGGCCGCCGACTGTCTCGACGTGGAACGCACTCCTGGGATCGGGGTGGGGGCCGCTCCCACGTCGGCCGGCACCGGAGCGAGGGAGCGTTGCTCGAGTGGCGTTCTGCTGTACCAGTTCGTTCGGAGCGCGACACTGCCACAGCGGCCCACTCGACTGCGGCGGCGTCCGGACGGAATTCTGCGTGTCCGAGGTGACTTGCGCGTGGAAGAGCGGCAGGCATCCGCCGTGAAGTGAGCGCGATCCTCTGAGGGTGCGCAAGATCCGGCGATCAGCCCTTCTGTGACCACTCCGGCCCCGGCGGGCGTATCGCTTGCATTTCTCTGACCAGCGGGGCCACATGGAACCGCCGTCTCGTATGGTGGACAAATGGACAATAGACCGTCCTCGTTGTCGGTAATGGAATTGCGGGCGTGGCGGAACCTGCTGCACATGAGTGCGCTGCTGGCCAGCCGGACAGCGCGGCCCATCCAGGTCGAGTTCGGTCTTTCCGAAGCTGATTTCGCCGTGTTGACGGAGTTGACGCAGACCGCAGCAGGCGACGGCTGGATGCTTATCTCAGAACTGGTCAACTGTCTGGCCTGGGAGAAGAGTCGGCTGTCGCATCAATTGAGCCGCATGGAGAGAAGAGGTCTGGTCGTCAGGAAGGAATACACCGATGACAGGCGCACAGCTCTCGTCGCCACTACCCAAGAGGGCCGGTCGGCCATCATTGAGGCAACTCCCCGACAGGCGCAAGAAATTCGACGACTCTTCTTCGACCATCTTTCTCCCGGTCAAATAGTTTGGCTCGCGGAGACAGCGGAGCGCATCATAGAGAATGTGTGTGCCGCTCCTGAAATTCCTTAAGTGTTTTGCCCGAAGATTTGAGGGACTCGTGCCAGAGGAAACCGAGGCGGCTCGGACCGTCATCATGACCGTAGACGATGACCCAGGAGTTTCCCGAGCCATCGCCAGGGACCTGCGCCGACGCTATGGAGCCTCGCATCGGATCGTACGGGCGGAATCGGGTGAGACGGCCCTCGAAGCACTCAGGGAGTTGAAGCTGCGCGGCGACCAGGTGGCCGTGATCCTGGCTGACCACCGCATGCCGAACATGAACGGTATCGAATTCCTCGAGCAGGCCATGGACGTATACCCGGGCGCCCGCCGCGTCCTGCTGACCGCCTACGCGGACACCAACGCGGCGATCGACGCGATCAACGTGGTGGATCTCGACCACTACCTGCTCAAGCCGTGGGACCCGCCGGAGGAGAAGTTCTATCCGGTCCTCGACGACCTGTTGACGGCGTGGCGAGCCAGTGACCACCGGCCCGTGCCCAGCATCAAGATCATCGGCCACCGCTGGTCCGCTCGCTCCGCGCACGTCCGTGACTTCCTGGCCCGTAACCAGGTGCCCTACCGGTGGTACTCCTCCGACGAGCCCGAGGCGCGACGGCTGTTGGCCGCCGCGGGCCAGGACGGATCACGCCTGCCCATCGTGATCACCCCGGACGGAACGCCGCTGGTGGAGCCGGAGGTACCCGACCTGGCCGCGCGAGTGGGCCTGGCGACCGAGCCCGCCACCGACTTCTACGATCTGGTCGTCATCGGGGGAGGCCCGGCCGGCCTCGGCGCAGCCGTCTACGGCGCATCAGAGGGACTACGCACCGTCTTGGTCGAACGGTCCGCAACCGGAGGGCAGGCCGGACAGAGCTCACGCATCGAAAACTACCTGGGCTTTCCCGACGGCGTGTCCGGAGCTCAGCTGACCGACCGAGCGCGGCGGCAGGCGGCCAAGTTCGGCGCGGAGATCCTCACGGCGCGTGAAGTGACCAGACTCGAAGCCAAGGGCCCCGCTCGCGTCATACGATTCTCCGACGGCTCCGGGATCGCCGCGCGCAGCGTCATTCTCGCCACGGGAGTGTCCTACCGTCAGCTGCCTGCGCCGGGCGCCGACGCCCTGGCAGGCTGCGGGGTGTACTACGGCTCGGCTCTGACCGAAGCCGCGTCCTGTGAGGGCCACGAGGTGTACGTCGTGGGCGGCGCCAACTCGGCCGGACAAGCCGCGATGCACCTTTCGCGTACAGCCAAGTCGGTGACCCTCCTGGTGCGCGGGACGTCTCTGACGGCATCGATGTCGCATTACCTCATCCAGCAGATCGAGCAGACAGCCAACATTCGCGTGCGCTGCCACACGGTCGTCGACTCCGCCCACGGTACGGATCACCTGAGACAGCTCACCCTGCGCGACACCCGGACGGGCCAGAGCGACATCGTCGACACGCACTGGCTGTTCGTCTTCATCGGCGCCGCCCCGCTGACCGACTGGCTCCGCGACACCGTCCTGCGCGACGACCGCGGCTTCATCCTGGCAGGACCCGACCTGAGCCCGGAGGGAAGTCACCCGGCCAGCTGGGAACCGGACCGGCCCCCGTATCACCTGGAGACCAGCATCCCAGGGGTGTTCGTCGCCGGTGACGCGCGCGCGGAGTCAGCCAAGCGCGTCGCCTCGGCGGTCGGCGAGGGTGCCATGGCCGTCATGCTGGTCCATCGCTACCTGGAGCAGTCATGAGCAGCTCCCTGCCCTGCGACGTCCAGGAGATCGAGCAGCTGTTCCTCTTCGACAGGCTCGCCCCCGAACAGCTCGCGTGCCTGTGCGCCGCCGGGCGAGTCGAGCTGTTCGACCCTGGCGTCCTCTACATCGAGGGACGGCCGGCGACCTGCTTCTACGTGCTGCTCGAGGGCACCGTGGTGATGTACCGCAGAGTCGGCCGCGACGACGTCGAGGTCAACCGCACCTCACGACGCGGCGTCTACGCCGGCGCCATGCAGGCATACCTCGGGGACCGGACACCACAGGTCTACAACAACACCCTGCGCGTCACCGAGCCGACGAGGTTCTTCGTGCTGCCCGCCGAGACCTTCGCCAACATCGTGCGGGAATGGTTCCCCATGGCCGTCCACCTGCTGGAAGGGCTTTTCTTCGGAGTGAAGAACACCCAGCAGGCCATCGGTCAGCGCGAACGACTCCTGGCACTCGGGTCGCTGTCGGCGGGGCTCACCCACGAACTCAACAACCCGGCCGCCGCGGCCACCAGAGCGGTCGCCACGCTGCGGGAGCGGGTAGCCGCCATGCGCCACGACCTCGCTGTGATCGCCGGGGGCCAGTTGACGACGACCACGAGCGCTGTGCTGATCGACGTGCAGCAGCAGACGGCCGAACGGGTCGCCAAGGCACCGCGACTCGGCCCGCTGGAAGCCGCCGACCGGGAAGACACCCTCACCGACTGGCTCGACGATCACGGCATCGAAAACAGCTGGCAGATCGCGCCGGCCCTCGCCCAGGCCGGTCTGGACGACGCCTGGCTGGAACACATCGCAGCGAAGATCGACCAGGCCGCCCTGCCGGCAGTGATCGGCTGGCTCAGCGGGACCATCGAGAGCGAGCTGCTGATGAACGAGATCACGGAATCGACGGCACGCATCTCGCACCTCGTGGACGGCGCCAAGCAATACGCGCAGCTGGACCGAGCGCCCTACCGTCCGGTCGACGTACACGAGCTGCTCGACAGCACCGTGCTGATGCTGTCCAGCAAGATCGGTCCACGCATCACGGTCATCAAGGAATACGACAGGACGCTGCCGGCCGTACCGGCATACGCCGCCGAGCTCAACCAAGTCTGGACCAACCTGATCGACAATGCCCTGGCCGCCATGAACGGCGGCGACGACAAGGGCTCGCTCACCATCCGCACCGCCCGCGTCCAGAACCAACTGCTCGTCGAGATCCGTGACACCGGTGCCGGCATCGACGCCGAGATCCGCGATCGAATCTTCGATCCCTTCTTCACCACCAAAGCCGTGGGAGAAGGCACCGGGCTCGGCCTCGACATCGCCTGGCGAATCGTGGTCAACAAACATCACGGCGACCTCCAGGTCGAGTCCGTACCAGGCGACACCCGCTTCCGGGTTCTGCTCCCCCTCACCGCCCCCGCACACAACCCCAAGGAGTCTCAGTGAGCAGCCATCCCGCCATCGACCGCACCGCCCCGCCGAGCGGCACCGGCTGTGCCGAATGCGAAGCGACCAACGGTTGGTGGTTCCATCTCAGGCGCTGCGCCGCATGTGGCCACGTCGGCTGTTGCGACAGCTCCCCCTCCCAGCACGCGACAGCCCACTACCGAGCCACCGGACACCCCGTCGTGCAGAGCTTTGAGCCCGGCGAGGACTGGTTCTGGAACTTCGTCGGCAAGGAGATCCTGGAGATCGGCGCGGAACTCGCGCCGCCCGGCAGTCACCCCGCAGAACAGCCGGCCCCGGGTCCGGCGGGCCGGGTGCCGCAGGACTGGGTGCGCCGACTGAGGCGCTGACACCGCTTCCCCCGGGTACACGGGCCGTTCGCCGTCCCCGAGCCGCCGACGGGCAACCGCCGATCAGCAAGGCCTTCGCTCACGGCCCCTCCTCCCGAGCGGATCGACGGCCGGGGCGCGATCCGGCCGCTGCCCGTGGTGGTGGCCGCCGGCACGACGACGGGAATGCCCCTCTGCGGCAGTCCAGCGCCCCGCACGTACCTCGCACCTCCTGGAGACGGACCGTCCTCAGCCGGTCGGTCGCGCCGGTGAATCATCAGCCGCACGTGCGCGTCCTTCCTGTGGGTTCCCCGCGAGGAACTCCACCAGGGCGGCCGCGAGGAGCCATACCAGTGCGATGCCGACGATCACCAGGGCGGTCGGGTAGCTCCACAGGATGGAGGTGAGTACGGCCAGACCCACCAGGACCCAGATGATCCATTGTCGGTGGCGCCGGACGAACGGTCCGACCGGACCGGTGCGCATACCCGCGCGGTCGGCGGTGGCGCGGACGGAGCCGATGCCGGAGTGCCACGATCGCCGTACGAACGTCGCCCGTCGGCCGTGCCCGCTCAGCCAGGCAGCCAGGGCGGCCACCACGGCGACCGTCACCGCCATGCGGACCGTGGTGCGCAGGTAGCGTGTGAGAGCGTCGTAGACGGACGCGGCAGCGGCCTGCGAGACGGTGTCCGGCAGCGCGTTCAGATACGCCACGCGGAAGACGGTCAGCCCCGCACCGAGCAGCAGCAGGGCGAAGGCGAAGGCGAGCGCGGCGGTCACCAGAACGCGGCGGCGGTGCATGGACAGCAAAACCCCGGCGGCGATGAGCAGCACGGAGAGTACGGGCAGCCAGAACCCGACCATCTGCAGGATCCGGAAGTACGTCTTGACCTTGCCGATGTCGTCGGCTCGCAGCACCGTGAGGTCGGTGTGCACTTCAGGGATCTCTGCGGCCGCGGCCATTCCGTCGTCGATGAGGCGCTGCTTGACCTGGTCGACGACCGGACCGAGGTCGACGGTGACAGAGTCGTTGTCGATCTTCACTGCGCCGCTGCGACTGCCCGTCAGCGCTTCGTCGACGGAGGAGTGGATCCGGCGGTTGGCATCGGTCCAGAAGTCCTCGAAGGTGTCGGAGGAGATGATCTCCTCCGACTTGTCGTGGACGAAGCTGCGGATGGCGCTCTCCAGTGAGTCGCCCAGTCTGCCGAGGGCCTTCTCGGCGAGCGGCCGGTCGGTCGGCGCCACCCCCTTCAGCAGGGTGGGCAGACCGATGTGTAGCATCACCGCGTTCGTGACCCGGTCCGCGACGGCCGCCTGGATGTCGGGATCGGAGGCGAGCGGGGCGACCGTGTCGATGTATCGGTCCGTGTCGCCGATCTCGTCCGCCGTCCAGGCCGCGACAACGGCCAGCGGGGCAAGGACGCAACCCGTGACGATGAGCAGCACAGAGAAGAAGGACCGCCAGCGGTGAGGGGCAGCCCGGGCCCTCTTGTCGGCCTCCAGAGCGGTGATACGTGCGCGTAGCCGCTCCAGCTCGGAGCGCTCGTCGGCGCTCGACGCGTCAGGTCGTTCACCGCCGGGACCCGCTGATCCGCCGTTCGGCATGACTCGACCCTCTCGTGCTGTGGGTTCCATGCCAGCACAACCCCGCCCATGGCCGAGCGCGAGCGTTCGGCGACCGTCGGAGTGAACGACAGGCGCAGCGCTCAGACCCCCGTGGTGCGTCACATCGACCGAGGCTCGGGGACAATTCCGGCGTCAGCCGGCGCACGGACTGGATGCCCCCTTCTCCCAGCGTGCCGGAGACCGGTCCCCGCGGGCCCGGTCGTCTGCGCGCACCATCCGGCCGGGGGCGCTCGTATCCGCAGCTTGCGCCGCGTGTCGGCGCACGAAGTCGGTAGCGAGGCCGCCCAGCAGGCGGCCGACTGCCACCGTTCGCGTTCGGCGCCCGGCTCACTCAGACGCCGGATGCACCTGTCGTCGGTGAGCCTGACGGCCTGCCCCGAAAGTTCCTTCCCGCCTTCGAGCGGCGATGGCGGGGAAGGTACAGGAGCCGTCGAGGATTTCTTTCCGTGTGCGGTAGAGCCGGATCAGGTGATTCCAGCCCTCCATGATCGGCAGACAGTCGGCGCGGCCCTCGGTGCAGCCGCCGAATCGGACGGTGATCGGCCCGTCGCTGTCGGGCATCCCGGTGACACTGTTGACGCTGTACGCGTCAAGGTCATTGGCCCGGAAGAATCCATCCGCGTCGTACAGCATGATCGACCAGAAGGCATCCACCGGGGCATCACGTGCCGTCAGTTCGTACTCTCCCTGCCGGCAGGGTCGGGTTGCCGGTGATGCAGGACGCGCGCGACTTCCCCTGGGGTGTCGCCGCCGGGGCCGTCTGTGTCAGGCGACCAGTTCGGCGATGCTCCGGGCCGTCAGCCACAGGCCGAGGAGCAGGGAGAGCGTGACGACCAGCGGTTCCTGACGCTGCTCCAGCCGGCTCCGCAAGGCGTTCAACCGGGCGTTCGCGACCTCGGGTGTCCTGACCACGTACAGCTCCATGACGATGAGGCTGAGTGTGGCCAGCAGACAGTAGCCGGTCAGTGCGAGCCAGTCGGCGAGGCCAGAGAGGTTCGCGTCGACAGCGGTCGCGGCGCCGGCGCCGACGAGCGCCCAGGGTTGTAACAGCCATGCCAGACCGGCTGCCGCGACCGGGGAGGCGTCGCCGACCCGGGCGACCCAGCGTGGCGGGCCGTGGGGGCGGGGCGGCCTGCGGTGCCGGTACGCGCCGTACAGCACCAGTGTCAGGCCGATGGCGAGTTTCGCGGCGATCGCGGCAGTCGAGGGCGCGCTGTGACGGGCAGGGGGCTGACCGCCCGTCAGCAGTACCACGCAGGCGATCACCGCGATCAGGTTGGCCAGCCACGACACCAGGAACGCCAGGCCCTGGCGAACGCCGCGCCGTGAGGCGAGCAGCAGGATGAAGGCGCTGTTGTGCAATGGCCCCAGGGTGACGGCCATACCGATCACAACCAGGTCGAGGACCATCGGACGAGTCACTCCTGGATGTCAGGGCCATCCCGTTGGCCACCCGTGGACGGGCGGACCGGCCGGCAGAGTGAGACGGCTGTGGTGCCGCAGCCCGACTCTGCTGGGGGCCGCCCGGCTGGTCAAGCAAGCCACGCCCAAGGACAGCACCGACGGGCTACCCGGGCGGGCATGGCCTGTCTCTGCGTCGGCTGTCGGTCGCTTGGAGGTGGCGCTGTCAGCGTGTTTGACCGGTCGACCTCCGCTTCCTCGGCCGCCGCGTCCGGCACGCGTCCTTCGTGTCAGCAACCGGCCGAGCGGCGCGGCCGGTTGTCCGTCCGGCTGCGCCGGGTGGGCGAGAACCAGTCCACCGGGGTTGGATTGACCCTTTTCGAGAAGGTGCCGGATGCTTACCTTCGCCGTATGCGGATCCGGATCATCGACGCGTTCACCGACCGCCCCTTCGCGGGCAACCCTGCCGCCGTCTGCCTGCTGGCCGGGCCGGGCTGGCCCGAGGATGCCTGGATGCGCCAGGTCGCCGCGGAGGTGAACCTGTCCGAGACCGCCTTCGTCCTGCCGCAGCCCGGCCAGGGCGAGACGGACTGGGCACTGCGCTGGTTCACCCCGGTGGAGGAGGCCCGCCTCTGCGGGCACGCCACGTTGGCCACGGTCCACGCGCTGCACAGGGACGGGCCGCTCGACGACGGCTGGGTACGCTTCGCCACCCGTAGTGGCGTGCTGCGAGCCCGGCTGGAGGCGGACGGCTCGATCACGCTCGACCTCCCCGCGAGTCCGCCCGTCCCCACCGAGCCGCTGCCCGGCCTGGAGGCCGCTCTCGGACACACAGTGACATCGGTGTTCGAGGCCGCGAACCTCGACAAGGCTCTGGTCATCCTGCCCGACGAGCACGCCGTGCGCGTCCTCACCCCCGACCTCGCCGCCGTGGGCCGACTGCCCGTTCGTAGCGTGACGGTCACCGCGCCCGCGGCCGACTCCACAGCCGACTACGACTTCGTCTCCCGCAACTTCTGCCCAGCCGCCGGCATCCCGGAGGACCCGGTCACCGGAGGCGCCCACACGGCGCTCGCTCCGTACTGGGCCAAACGGCTCGGCCGGACCAGGGTGACCGGGTACCAGGCCTCGGTACGCGGCGGACGGGTCGCCTGCGAAGTGAGCGGCGACCGGGTGTTGCTCTCCGGGCGGGCCGTCACCGTGGTGGACGGCACGCTGCACAGCGAGCCCTGAGAAGGGCCAGCGCACTGGGCGTCCCGGCTGGCCCGCCCGATGACGCCCGCCCCACCGCATCCAGAGGGCCGGGAGCCACAGCAGGGGAGTCCGCACACGCGCGATGGAGGACGAAGTCGTCCGGACCGGGCTGCCACCGCCACGCGGCCACGACAGGCGAAGGGGCAGGCAGGTGCCGGACACGGTACCGGCGTCGTCGGTCTCCAAACCAAGGGACACATGTACGAATAGGCGAAAGCCTTCACGGGCCCGTGCCGGAGCCACTACCCTGACAGGGCGTCATCATTCGCATCATTGGCGTAATCGGTCGGCGTGTCGGTCATCGTGCCGCGCCTGTCCGTGAGCAGCCGGTCATGCAGCCCGTCCCCGGGGAACGGACTGCTCTGCCGGGGGCCACCCTCCTTGAAACCCTCCGTTGAGCCGGCTCTTCGGCTCTTCGGCTCTTTGCACGGTCGACGGCCGAGCCCGGTTTCCTGTGGCCCCGATTCAGCACCCCGCGTCGACGAGACAAGCGACGGAGATCACCATGGCCACCAGTTACTGGTTCAACGTCCTGGATTACGGTGCGACCGCCAATGGTGTCACCGATGACACCACCGCAATCCAATCCGCGATCAACGCGGTGCCTTCCTCCGGCGGAACGGTCGTCTTCCCGGCGGGCACCTACAAAATCTCCTCCGCGTTGGTGACGCGCTCCAACCTGATCCTCCAAGGCGTCAGTGACGGCTCGTCGGTCATCGCGCAGAGCAGCACAACGGCCAACGGCCTCACGGGCACGGACATCACGAGGCTGACCGTCCACGATCTCACGGTCCGAGGACCGGGCAGCGGCAGCGGAAAGGGAATCCTGCTGACGCGATCGGCGAACCCCGCGACCGTCTCGCTGACGTTTTCACGGGTGACGGTGAAGTTCTTCGGCAACACCGGCATCGAGTTGTCCAACCCGATCGTGTCCACCTTCACCGGCGTGACCTCGGCCAACAACGGCAATCACGGCTGGGACATCCACGGTGTCTCCGCAGGTGCGGCAGGCACGAGCTGCTCGTTCATCTCCTGCTACGCCGACATCGTCACCAACGCCGGCTTCCGTCTCGACACGATGGCCTACTGTTCCTTCGTCGGCTGCGCCGCGGACCACTGCGGCATCGGCTACGAGGTGACCGGCGTCGGAAGCCAGGGCATCAGCTTCACGGGGTGTGGAGCCGAGTCCGCGGTCAACCGGGGCACCGGATACGACGGCTACAGCTGGAAGGTCAACGCGGCGATCGGTGTAGGCCTGTTCAACTCCTTCACCTACGACAGCCCCAACGTCAGCATCTGGGTCACCGGCGGCGCGCGAGGGGTCAGCATCCTCGGCTTCGCCGAGAACACACCCACCGGTGCGGCGGTCAACTCGATCAAGGTCGACTCCGGCTGCTCGGCCACCCTCGGTGACTTCAGCAACGTGGAACCCCTGTCACTGGCGGGCGCCACCAACATCATCAACGACACCGCCGGCGGCACGGTCGCCACCGGCTTCGTCTACGGCGCGGACTCCGCCTACTACGAGGGCACCGTCTCCTCGGGTACCGCGCCGACCTCGGCCGACCATCTGACGCGCAAGGACTACGTCGACGCCAAGGTCAACCCCGCCCCCGTCATACTCGCCGACGCCCCCACCATCGCCACCAACGCGGCCCTCGGCGATCTCTTCCGCGTCACCCTGGCGGGCAACAGAACCCTGGGCGCACCCACCAACCCCACCAACGGCCAACGCGTCACCTGGGAACTCATCCAGGACGCCACCGGAAACCGCACCCTCACCCTCAATTCGATCTTCGTCCGGGGCACCAGCATCCCCACCGTCACCCTCACCACGACGGCCGGCAAACGTGACTTCCTCACCGCGATCTACAACGCCACCACGAACAAGTGGTACGTCCTCGACTTCGTCAAGGGCTTCTGAGCAGCAGGTGAGCAGCAGAGACGACCGCAGTGCTCCACTCGCGGGCGGTCCTGGTCGGGGAGAATCGGCTGTAGGGCATCACCGTCTCTTCTCCCGTCGATGAGACCCGAGCGCGGGTGGCGGCCGATCAGGCCTGGGGCGGCAGCTGACACCGCGCTCCGACGAGGGCAGCCCCCTCATCGACGCCGGGAGCCCGCCCGCCGCCGCGGTCTCCGCCGATCGAGCGCCCCGGCGCCCTCCGCCCTTGCGGGACCGGGAACCCCGTCCTCCTCCCGGAGGCGGCGCGGCCGGAGTCCGCCTGGTCGATGGGTGCTACCGGAAGTTGAGGTGTCATCGGTGGTCCGGCCGACACCGGGGCAGACGCGTCAGGAGGCGTCGGGCCGCGGCCGATCACCACTCTCGCGGTCAGCCTGACCCGGCCGTCGACGCCAGGCGTCACGCTGCCCGGCGATGCCGCGCACCTGATGCCACCGGTGGGAGAGGGCGCCAACATGGCGCTGCTCGACGGAGCCCTGCTCGGTCTCGCGCCGGCCGCACACCCCGACGGCTTCCCGCCGCCGTCAAAGAATACGAACGCGAGACGTTCGAACGCACCAGTGCTGACGCACGGATGTCCGCGACATGCAGGAATTGCTGTTGTCGCCGGACGCCGCCCAGAAATTGCTCGCATTCTTCCAACCTGGCTGAAGGCAACCGCGGCGCCTCAGGTGGTGGCACGAACGCTCGTGGTCAGGTGATGGGTAGGCCTGCTGGGTGAATCGTGCGTCCGGCTGCCACGGTGCGGGGGGTGACAGGGCGTAAATCGCTTTATCGGTGGAATGGATGTGAGGCTCCGTGCAGACGAGCCGGACGCAGTGTCATTGGAGGATCCCTTGGGCAGCAAACATGTCGGCATTGGAATCGGGCTGGTGGTCGGTGTCCTGGTGTTGCAGGGTCCGGTCGCTGCCGCCGCCGGTGACTCACGTCTCGACATCCGCTCGCGACCGGGGTCTTCCGGTTCCACGGTCACTGTCAGCACCACCGCGTGCGGCGCGGACGTGACCTACGGCAAGGGCGAGTCGGACGTGGCGGGAGCGTTCCACCTCTTCGAAGGGGAGAGGAAGGGCGTCCTCACGGGCCAGTTCGCGGTGCCGGAAGGAACCGAGGCCACCACCGACACCGTCACCGTCAAATGCCCGCCGCGGGTGAAGCTCACCGATTCGTACACCCTGGCGGTGCGCCAGCCCCAGGGTGCCGTCGAGGCCGGCTTCGGAGACACCGGCAGCACAGCCGCGCAGCTCGCCGTGGGCGGGGTGCTGATGGCCGCAGGCGCTGCGGGTTGGCTGGCGCGAGTGCGTCACCGCGCGCAGGCGAACCGCACATGACCTTCGGCCTCTCGCCGCACCGGCTTCTGGGGTCCGCCTCACCCGGAGCCGCACGGCGAGGCTGTCCGTCCTTCCCCCGGTTGTGAGCAAGAGGCTGGAAAATGACGGCCCCCGGGCATCGAACCCGCGCTTCCTCGCCCCCGTACGTCCCGTCGGTGAAGCTTGTGACCTGGACTTTGGTACTGGGTGCGCTACTGGTCGGCGGTGCGCTGCACGAGGGGCAGCCACCGCAGCCTTCGGCGGGCCAGGCGTTCTCCACGCCGGCGGCTCCCACCGTCGCTCCCCCTGCCCCAGCGGCAGACCTGGCCCTTCAGCCGCTGCCGCCGGCACCACCCGTGCGGCTTCGGATTCCCGCCATCGGCGTGGACGCACCGGTGGGCAGGCTGGGCCTCGACGCGTCGGGGGCGCTCCAGCCCCCACCGGCCGACGATCCGAGGCTCGCCGGCTGGTACGGCGGGGGCACGTCCCCGGGATCCGTCGGGACAGCCGTCACCACGGGACACGTCGACCTGCCCACCGGGGGCCCAGGGGTCTTCTACAACCTTGGCTCCGTCACCAAGGGCGACACGATCGAGATCGACCGGACAGACCGGCGCACGGCCGTCTTCACCGTCGACGCAGTCGAGGTCTACGACAAGGAACGATTCCCCGACGAGAAGGTCTACGGCAGTTCGGACCAGGCTGAACTACGGGTGATCACCTGCGGCGGCGGTTACACCAAGGACACCGGTTACCAGGGCAACGTCGTCGTCTACGCCACGCTCACCGCGGTGCGCTAGGCAGGTGATGCCGGAGCGGGCCGCCGAGGTCGGGGTCGTGCAGCTCCTCAGCCCCTCGGGGTCCTGGCCTTTCGGCGGGCCGGGATACGGTGCCCGCCGGTGAGCAGCTTCACGTGGGCCTCGTCCAACCGGTCGCCGTTTCGGGTCCGGGCCGTGTGACGGCCGGTGACGACGCGGGTCTCCCGCAGGGCACGCGGGCCGGTCGTGCGGGTCGTAGCCGTCGGCGAGCCGCCGCGGGTCGACCCCGTCGGCCAGGGCGCGGCGACGTCGTCGGAGAGGGTTGCGGTCGCCGGGGCGCGGACCCTAAAGCGGCGAAAACACCATTGTCGGCCCCCAATGGCGCGACCCTCCCGGCGGGCCACCGGGTCACCACCCTCGCTCCGGGGCGGGGTGCCTGCCCGACCGTCAGGGCTGCTCCGCCGCTGCCAGGGCGCAGAGCTGCGAGCGGCTCAGCAGCCCGGTCTTGGCGATCAGGCTTGCGACGTGCTTCTCGACGGTGCGCGGCGAGATGTAGAGCCGGGCGGCGATGTCCTTGTTGCTGGGGCGGTTGGCCATCAGCTGGAAGATCTCGTACTCGCGGACCGTCATGCCCTTGAGGCGCAGCTCCGGCGGGATCAGGTCGCTGCCGGTGCGGTGCTGGCGCACCGGCGCGCCGATCGCACGGAGGAGGGTCCGGCAAGCGCCGACCACCGCGGTGGCGGAGGTCTCGCGGAAGTGCTGTTCGGCCTCCCGCAGCCATCCTTCCGGGTCGCCCCAGCTCAGCGCGTGGGCCTCCTCGGCGACCAACCGCTGCCCGAGGTGGCGGGCGGTGGGGTACGGGGCACCTGCCTCCTGGGCGAGAAGTGCCGCGCGTTCGGCCGCCTCCGGTCGGCCCTCCCTGCCGAGCAGGACGGCCTCGGCGAGCAGGACGAAGTGACGGTTCCAGCGCATCCGGCCTGCGGCGCTGGCGGCCACCCGGTCGAGGTGACCGCGGTCGGCCCGGCCGTCCAGGAGGTCGAGCAGCAGGCCGAGGCCGTGCCGTCCACTCAGGTGGAAGGTGGTCGGGTTCTCGGCCTCCAGCGCCTGGAGGTCGGCCATGGTCCGGGTCGCCCCGTCGCGGTCCTCCTCCAGGAGGGCGCAGAAGACCTGGGCCAGGCCGAGGGCCAGCGGCTCCTCGGGCGAGCAACTCCCGCCCCAGCGGCTGAAGTCGGCCAAGGCCGCCTCCATGGCCGTCCGGTCGCCCTGGTGGGCCGCCAGCACCGAGCGGGTCATCAGCAGGTAGCGGACCACCGGCGTCAGCTTCAGGCGGGCCGCCATGGTCAGCGTCTCGTCGCCCAGCGCCCGGGCCTCGGTGAACCGGCCGCGCAGCACGTCGTGCAGGGTGAGGATTCCGTCGATGTCGTAGACGACGGTGACCGCGCCCAGCCGCCGGGCCTCCGCGCGGGCTTCGTCCAGGGTGGCGGTGCTGCCGTCGTCCAGCCATCGGATGCCGCCGAGCCGGGTGAGCGCGTACATCCGCTGGAGCGGCAGGCTGTGCCGCTCGGCGGTGCTCGTCGCCCGTTCCAGGTAGGTGCTGGCCTCCGACAGGTCGCGTTCGCGGGCGACCATGCCCAGGAGCTCCCACGCCTGGCAGGCGACCAGGCCCAGGCCGTGCCGCTCGGCGGTGCCGAGCGCGGCCCGGGCCAGCCGCTCGGCCCGCTGGGTGCGGTCCTGTCCCGGCATGTTGAGGCACAGGTACGCCTCCACCACGTCGGTCAGCGCGGTGTGGGCCTCGTCCGGCGCCGTCTCCAGCAGGGCGCGCGCCCGTTCGATCTGGTTGTTGCCGTCGGCCCAGCGACCCGCCATGTACGCCACGTGCGCGAGGCGGGTGTGCAGGGCCGCCAGTCGGCCCGCGCCCAGGCCGGCCCCGACGAGTTCGCGCAGGCTGCCGGTGAGGTTGAGCGCGCGGGTCAGGTCACCGGTCTCCGCGAGCGCGGGCAGCAGTGCCTCCAGGGCCTCGGCGCGGGCGGCGGAGTCGCCGCCTGGCGCCAGTAATCGCTCGGCACGGTCGAGCAACGCAACCGCGGATCCGACCGCGCCGTCGGCGAGGGCGCGGCGTCCGGCCTCGGTGAACAGCCGACCGGCCCGGACGGGGTCGCCGGCGTCGGCGCGCAGGGTCGCCGCCATGGGACACCAGTCGCCCGGCAAGCCTGGATTCAGGGTCTCGATCGCGTTCGCGGCCTGGTGGGAGAGGGCGGCCCGGGCGGTCGGGGTGAGCTGCGCGAGCAACGCCTCGGCGGTCAGCGGGTGTTGGAAGGCGTACCAGTCGGGGGCGGGTTCGTCGGCCGCGACCAGCTGGGCCGCCACGCTCGCGTGCAGGTGGCTGAGCAGGTCCCGGTCGTCGACGCCGGTCATCAACTGGAGTACCGACAAGGGGAACCGTCGCCCCAGCACGGCGGCGGCGGAAAGCAGCGCCCGCCCCTGTGGGCCGAGTTGGTCGATGCGGTGGATCGCGCCCTCCAGCAGCGCCCTGGGCATGTTGCGCCGGAGGTCGCCCATCACCCGCCAGGCGGCGCCCTCGCGGATGAGCGAGCCGCCGGCGACCGCCCCCTGGAGGAGCTCCTCGACCAGGAACGGGATGCCCGCGCTGTCCTCCCACATCTGGACGAGCACCTCGGCGGGCAGCAGGCCGGGTTCGGTGTCCAGGCAGGAAGCGATCAGCCGGCCGACCTCCTCGGCGTCCAGCGGTGCCAGCCGGAACACCGTTCCGCTGCTACGGCGTTCGGCGGACTCGGCGAGGCGCAGCGCCTCGCCGGGCTCCGACCGGACGGTCGCCACCAGCATCAGCGGCTGCTGTTCGAGGTTGTCCACCAGGTACTCGACGACGGCGAGCGTCTCGGTGTCGGCGTCGTGCAGGTCCTCCAGCACCAGCAGGCATCCGTTCTCCCGGCCGGCGGAGGCGAGCAGTCGCAGGACCGCCTCGGCGAGCACCACCGTCGATCCCTGGTCGGAGGTGGCGGTGCTCCAGCCCGGGATGAGTCGGCCGAGCACCGGGCGGTACGGACCCAGGCTCGCCTCGTCCGGTGTCACCCCGCCACGGGAGAGCGGCATCAGCGCCTCGGTGAGAGGCCGGAGCGGCACCATCGGTCCGATGGTGCTGCTCCGGCCTCTCAGGACCCGGACGCCGGCGTTCAGCGCCGACCCGATCAACTCGGCGACCAGCCGCGACTTGCCGACCCCTCCTTCTCCGACCAGAAACGCCGCGCCTCCGCGTGACCGGTTCAGATCCCGCAACCATTCGCCTAGCTCGGTGACTTCGGCCTCACGGCCAATGAGATGAGCTGCCCGCAGACGCATACTTCCGGATGATACTCACCCGTCCCACCAAGGTCGCGGACCTGTTCGGACGGGGCCCTACGTGACGGCAGGTCAGACGGGCACCGACACGGTGGTCATGGTGGTGGAGCCGAGGCCGACCACCACGCCGCTGCCGAGGGTCAGTCCGGCCAGCGCCCGGGTCCGGGCGCACGCCCCGTTCCAGCGGACCAGTCGGATCTCGCCGGCGGGGTCGGTGGACGCCGCGGACGCGCCGGCGGCCTCGTCGTGGACGGTGCCGCTCTGCGGGAAGTGGAACATGGGTATTCCTTCCATGGGAATCGATCCCCACCTGGGATCAGCAGGGTTGTTGACTGTCGCGCTGTCCGAAAGGGTCGTCGTGGCGCCCGCGCGGCGGGCGCCGGATCGCAGACGGCGGTACCAGGCGCTCAACCCCACCCGCCGCCCTGGGCGGGGTCGAGGAGCAGGACCGAGGGCACGGTGTCGGCGAAGCCCAGCCGGAGCAGGGCGTAGCCGATGCCCGACAGCCCGGTGAGCAGGCCGGGCGTCGGTACGCGCCCCGGTGTCCCGCAGCGTGGCCCTCCGTCGTGGAGCAGTCCGAGGACCTGGCCGATCCGGCCGGTCAGGCTGCTCCGTGTCCCGGCGTCGCCGCGCCCGGCGAGGGCGGCCACCGCCTCCGCGATGCCCAGCTCGCCGTGACACAGACTGAGGTCGGCCACCGGCGGGCGCTCGGTGAGCCGGCGGCTCGCGACCCGAGCCGGGTCGTCCGCCGGCTGCGGACGGAAACCGGCGTCGGCCGCCGCCAGCACGACGCCGGCCGTTCCGGAGCACCACCCCGCGTCGAGCCGGTCCGTCGCCGCGAGGGCGGCGGCCAGCCTGGTCCGGCCGGCCCTCTCGGCCCGCGCGCCCGACGGACCGTCGGCGAACCGGGAGTGCCGGGCGAGCGCCCAGCCGATCCCGGCCTCGCCGAAGGCGAAGCCGAAGCGCTCCGGCGCCCCGTCGCGGGGCGGGCCGGTCGGCGCGAGCCGCAGCAGCCGTTCGGCGACCCGGTCGGCGAGGTCGGCAGCCTGCGGCAGCCCGCGCTCGCGGTGCACCGCGTGCAGGGCGGCGAGCGCTCCGGCCAGACCGGCCGACACGTCCGGTGGAGTGTCGTCGCCGAGCGCCGCCAGCGCCAAGGCGTCCAGCGCCGTCGGCAGACACCCGGCGAGATCGTCGTCGACCAGGGTGGCCACCCGTGCGAGGGCGTAACAGACTCCGCCCAGGCCTTCGAAGCCGCCCGGGCCCACGGCCCGGCTCAGCGCCGGGTCGGCGGCCATCGTGGCGACGAGTTCCGGCACCGGGGCGAGCGCCGCCCGGGCCAGCTCGGTGTGCCGGACGGAGCCGGTGAGCGCGCCGAGCTGGGCCAGGAAGAGGGCCACCCCGCTGTACCCCTGGGCCAGTCCGGCGCCCATGGGCAGCACCGTCCAGCGGTCGTCGACCGCCTCCAGGCCGATCCAGTTGACCCGCCCGCGCCCGCGCACGGACCGGCTGGCGATCTCGTCGGCGATCCCGGAGGCGGCGGCCAGCAGCGCGGAGGCTCCCGGCAGGGCGGCGGGAGCCGGACGGGCCCGGCGACCCACCCGGTGGCGGGGTCCGGTGGCGCCCGGCTCCGCGGACGCCAGGGTGGCCGAGATGATCCACTCCTGGGCGTGGCGGTCGACGGTGCTCATGGCGGCGAGCTTCGCCCGCGCCGAGGCGAGGCCGGAGGTGTCCAGGACGCCGTCCACCGGGCTTCCGTCCGAGGCGAAGACCTCCGGCGAGCCGGGCCGGTGGAAGAAGACGGGGACGTCGCCGTCCCACAGGTCGGCGATCTCGTGCTCGATGAGGGCCTGGTGGGCCGGGTCGCCGTCCGACTCGGCCCACAGCATCGCGAACATGGCGTCCCGGTCGAGCCCGTCGCGCAGCACCTGCGGATGGGTCGCCTCCTCCAGCAGGGTGGCGTACAGCATCGTCGGGCGGACCACGAGACGGCCGACCGCGTCCGCGCCGGCGGCCAGCGGCCCGGCCGGGCCGGACAGTTCGTCGCGGTGCAGCACGACGGCGTCGTACCCGGTGCGGAATCCGGCCAGCACCGCCGCCAGCCGGTCGGCGCTCCCGGGTGCCGCCGCCGCGCTGTACGGCCGGTTCAGCGCGCCGGTGAACGGCGCCGGGCGGCGCACCAGGCGCATCTCGTCCGTGCCGGCGTCCTGCCAGACCATCCGGGTGTTGGGGGACTGTCCACCCGGTGCGCCGCCCAGTGCGGAGACGTCGACCGCGCCGACCTCGCCCATCAGCAGCTGCGGCAGCAGGCAGGTGCGATGCACCGAGGAGGCGTGCGCCCCGGCGGCCGGATCCGGCCGGGTGGTTCCTCCCTCCCGCAGCACGGGGTGCAGCAGTGTCTCGACGTCGACGAGCATGGGCTGGTCGCCGTGCGCGAGGAGGTTCTCGTAGTGGAGGTCCACCGCTTCGAGGGTGTAGGCCAGCGCGATCAGCGCGCCCTGCCGACGGTGGAACCGGTCGATCTCGGTCAGCGAACGGCACGTCCGATGGTCGATGTACTCCAGCCACCCGTAACCGTCGCCGGCCACCCAGCGCGGGGTGCGCAGCCCCAGGCCCGGCACCTTGGCGTCCAGCCAGCCGGCCATGTGGTCCAGCAGCGCGTGCTGGTCGACCGGCCGCGGCTTGTAGACCGCGCTGCCGCCGCCGGCGAACCGGAGCACCGCCACCGACCTGCCTCGCTGGTGCAGATCCCCGAGCCCCAGCTCCACGGCGGTCAGCGGGCCCGGGTCCCGCCCGTCGAACAACTCGTCGGCCAGCTCCCGCCGGTCGGCGGCGAGCCGCGCCAGCAGCTCCGCGCCGGACCGGGCGGTGTGCAGGCAGGTCCGGGCCAGCAGACGGGCGAGCACCGGGTATCCGGCGAACAACCGGGTGAGACCCGTCCGGGTGCCCGCCCGGACGGCGAAGTCGGTGAACCGGGCCGCCGCGGTGGCGCCGGACAGGTTGCCGGCGTCCCGCGCGGCGGCGAGCTCGACGACCAGTGTCCGGGCGGCCGTCTTGGCCAACCGCCGTGCCAGCCAGCGCGCGTACTCCCGGACGAACACCGCCACCTCGCCGGGCTCGGCGCCGCTCGCCCCGGCTTGTTCGACCAGTTCGGCGACGGCCGCCCCCACCAGCGGGCGGAGCACCGGCTCGAACACCGCCGCCCCGTCCGCGGCGTCGGCGGGCGCGGGGGGGGGGGGGGGGGGGGGGGGGGGGGGGGGGGGGGGGGGGGGGGGGGGGGGGGGGGGGGGGGGGAGGGGGGGGAGGGGGGGGGGGGGGGGGGGGGGGGGGGGGGGGGGGGGGGGGGGGGGGGGAGGGGGGGGGAGGGGGGGGGGAGGGAGGGC
>NZ_JBVIQK010000035.1:0-18231 GCF_055577115.1 Streptomyces sp. NPDC033216
CCCGCGGAGCGGGTCCCCCATCGCTGCGCGATGGGCAGCGAACCCTCGCGCTGCGCGCGAGGGTTCGCGCTCCCGCTCCGCGTGAGCGCTGGCGGGATGCTGCGCATCCCGCTCACCCCCCTTGCTGCGCAAGGGGGGTGACGTCCCGTCCGCTGCGCTCCCGGGACTGTGGGGCCTGCGGCCCCGCAGGTGGCGCTGCGCGCCACGGCGACGGCCCCGCTGCGCGAGGCCGTCAACGGGCCTTCGGCCCGAGCAGCGGCAAGGAGGGAGGGCGCTGTCACGTCACCGCGGGTCGCTGCTCTCGGGAGGGAACGCCGCATACAGAGCCTCGGCATGCACCGCGTCCCATTGACTGATCAGCAGGCGCTCCACCCCACCCTCGTGCCGACGCAGTTCGATTTCCTGTCCCTTGTCTAACTCCACCCGCACCTGCGGGTTCCGGCAGACCGCCTCAGCCTCGCCGCGCATCATCTCGAACCAGACACCGCGTATTGCGTACTGGAGGTCATTGCCTCGGTGGCGCAGTACTCGTACCCGACGGTCGGTCAACAGAAGTGAAGCGCGTCGCGGGATGAGGCCCCACAGCGTGCGTCCGTATGTCACCGCGCAGCCGGCTGTCATCCGCTCGCCCTCAGGGACCCATTGGGTCAAGCGTTCGCGGTCCACCGACCACTTGGCCGCTTCCATCGCCATCCCCCTCGCCTTCCGCATGGCAGCGTCACTGTTCTGCTCATCTACCCGGAAGCAGCACAAGAACCGGCCTGCGGCTCCGCGGGGTGGCTTCCGCTGCGCTCCAGCCATTGGGGGCGTGCGCGCCCAGGAGGTCGGCCCCGCTGCGCGGTGCGGCCAACTGGCCTTCGGTGCAGCGGCACCGGGTGCTCTCGTCCGAGGTGTCCATGGCCACGGTGAAGGAACCCGACTTCGCGGCCCCCGCGTCCATGGTCACCGAGCCGTACAGCTGGCAGAACAGTCCACTGTGAACTCGGTCACCCCCGCCTCCTGCGCCCCCATCATCACCGCCACACTGCCTACACCTTCACAGGCAACCTTGAGCACGGTCGGCAGCCCTTCCCCTGCCCCGCCGGGCGCAACCCCGCCATCCCTGTCCACTCCTGGACCACCAGACCTCCAGATCCGGGATGAGGGAGAAGACCATCAGATGCCGCGGCCGGCACAGCCCCCTGCTCCCATACTCATCACCCCTGCTCTTTCCGTTCTGATGACCTGTCATGACAGAGGCGGTGTGACGCACGGGAAGGTCACGCATGAGTACCAAGACTCATGACATCCAGACACGTCCGTGGAGCAGGACCCAGCATCGATACTGCTCCTGTCAGGCCTGTGAGTGTTTACGCCGAGCGGACCGGTTGGCAAGCAGCAGACACACCCACACCAGAACGTGGCAGGAGGACAAGGTGATGCTCGCCCCGCTGGCGCCCTCGGTCACCTGCGAAGCCAGGAATCCGAGGGCTATGCACAGCATCGGCCAGTAGAGCCAGGTCCTCCATCGTGCGCCCGGCATGGTCCATGACGGCGGGGTACGCGAACGTGAATGCCGTCGCATTAGGGCTTCCCTTCTCGGATCCGTCCGCTTGTGCGGGCTTCTTGCCCGGGAGGGGGTTTGGTCCAAGTGCCGAAAGGTGGCAGGAAGCGGGTCGGCCGAGGTGTTCAGGCAGACGGGCGGCCGATGATGGCCGGCAGGATCGTGGTCCTGATCCGGCGGTAGGTCCTGAAGCCGTGCACGGTCAACGCTGTCCAGATGACGGTACTGGCCAGAGGCCACCACAGGTCCCAGCCCTGCTCGCCCTGGATGAGATTGACGACCCAGTTCACCGCCCAGCTGACCGCAAGAACAAGGGCCGCCCACCTGGCCCAGCGCCATATCCGCATCGTCCCCCGGGCACGGGTCTCCTGTGAGCTCCGCTCATCCCGTCGAAATCGTGTGCCATCCATACCTACCCGCCTACCCCCTGCCCGTCCCTTTCCTCCCGGTCTCTGGGAGAGGGCCGAAAATGGACGGCCTCACCGGCTTCGGCGTTACGTCAGAGATGCTCCGGGGAAAGACTGGCGTGCAGCCAGAGGTGGAAGAACAGAAACGCGTGAGATCCGGACCGGCGGGCGGGGCAGCCTTACCGGCAGTGGAGCAGGCAGGCGCACGGTGTGGTGTAGTCGCCCTCTGAGGTGCGGCGTGGTGTGCCGGCCGTCGCGAGCCTGCGGTCTGGAGGCGCTGTAGCCACAGGGAGGTTGTGAGCAGGAGGTCGCTGAAGACGGCCAGGAGGAGGGCGGACACCCACATCTGCCGGCTGCCAGGCAATTGCCAGCGCGTCCGGTCGTTCCGCTCACTTTTGCTCTTGCTGCTGGGTGCGTCCTTCGAAGTCGCGTCGTACTGCTGCGCCTTGGTCTTCGACCAGTCCCGCGCCGTCGGGGAGGTCCAGGACGGCGTCGCAGTGGTTGCACAGTTTGCCGTCCTCGGCCGGCGTGCCGCACGCCTTGCAGAACCGGTTGCCCTTGTCGTTCCCGATGGTCTGTGTCATGGCTCTCTCCCGCAGGGTGGACAGTGATAAGCGGGGAGTACCCATGTTGTCTGTGCTCATTCTCTGGATGTCTGCTTCATTCTGTAGTTGCGATAGGCTCTGGAGTCAGTGAGTTCCATCGTTGTGAGGTGTGGCCTGCTTGAGGGTGGCCATTGGTGTCCAGCGTGGGGGGCTTGGTTCCGGTGTCGCGGTGTGGATGCTGTGGGTCGATGGCCCTCGTGCAACTGCCGGTTGGTTGTGTCCTGGTGTGGGAGGGCTGTGCTCCGGCTTGCGGGAGAGGGTGAACTGAAATGGTGATGAGGGAGCTTCGTCCTCATCAGCGAGAAGCCGTGGACGCGGTACTCCGGGCGCTCGAACTGCCTGCACGATCTACTGTGCCGGAGCGGGGGCTGCGCACTCAGGTGATCATGGCGACCGGCTCGGGCAAGACCCTGGTGGCCACCCGGAGCGCTGAGGAGCTCCGTGCGGGCCGCGTGCTGGTGCTCGTGCCCTCCCTGGATCTGCTCGCCCAGACCGAGGCCGCGTGGCGCGAAGGCGGACGCAGAGGTCCGATGATCGGGGTTTCGTCCCTGCGGGGTGAGGAGGCGTCCTTCCCGAACACCACGGACGTGGACGAGCTGGTCGCCTGGGTACGGCCGCTCGACAAGGTGACCGTCTTCGCCACGTACGCCTCCCTCGGACTCGGCACGCTGGAACGCGCGCACGCCGCCGGCCTTCCGGGGTGGTCGCTGGTCGTCGTGGACGAGGCGCACCGGGTCTCAGGCCGGATCGGCAGACCGTGGGCGGTCGTCCACGACAACACCCGCATTCCCGCCCTGCGCCGCCTCTACATGAGCGCCACACCCCGGCTGTGGCAGCTCGACGAAGACTCCGGGCAGGGCGCGCCGGGTGAACTGGTGGCGAGCATGGAGGATGATCCCGACGGCCAGTTCGGCGCCCGCTGCTACACGCTGACGCTGTCGGAGGCCATCGATCGGGGCATCTGCGCGCCGTACCAGGTGGTGTGCGTGGACATCACCGACACCCAGCTCCAAGCCGCACAGCTCCTGGGTGTCGACGCGCGCTCCGAGCACGTACGCGGGGCCAGGCTCGCCGCGCTGCAGACTGCGTTGGTGAAGGCGTCGGCTGAGGAAGGCTTCCGCAGGACGCTCGTCTTCCATCACCAGGTCCGCGAGGCCGAGGCTTTCGCGGCCGGTCTTGGCGACGTCGCCAGGCGGCTGCACGCCACCGACCCCGGGCTGTTCCCCAAGACGATCTGGGCGGACTGGCTGTGTGGGGACCACAAGCCGCTCCACCGGCGACGCGTCCTGAACGAGTTCTCCAGGGGCATTGCTACTGATGGCAGGGTCGTGGAGAAGAATTTCCTCGGGTCCGTCCGCGTGCTCGGTGAAGGCGTCGATACGTCCCACTGTGACTCCGTGTACTTCGCAGACGTCCGCGGCTCCATGCCCGACCTCGTCCAGGCCGTCGGCCGCGCGCTGCGGATGCAGCCCGGTGAGGGGAAGACGGCGTCGCTGGTCGTGCCGGTCCTGCTCGCGCCTGGGGAGACAGCCGACAGCATGCTCACCTCGCGGGCGTACGGCGGGCTCGCCAGGCTGCTCGAGGCGCTGCGGGCGCACGATGCCCGCGTCGTGGAGCAGCTCGCCGAGCAACAGGCCCGAAGCAGCGTCCGGGGCGTCCAGACCCGCTTGAGCAGCGCGGAGGGCGAGGGAGCGGGAGCCGACGGCGACCGGAGCGAGCGTGGTCTGTCGGTGCCGGCCCGGGCACTGCTGAAGTTCTCCACGCCGCGCGACCCCGCCGCACTGGCCGCGTTCATCAACCTGCGCGTCCTCAACCCCGAACACCAGCACTGGCGACGCGGCATCGAAGCCGCCACCATCTACCACCGACTCCACGACGACCTGCGCGTGCCGTTCACATACCGCGTCCCTGGCAAGAACCACCCAGAGGTGGAAGCCGAAGGGTGGCCCGCCTTGCTGGCAGGGTTTCCGCTCGGGCAGTGGACCGCCGACGCTCGCAGGTTCTACGCCCGCGGCGACATGGACACCGGCCGCATCGAGCAGCTGGAGAAGCTCGGCATGGTCTGGTCGCACTACGACGTCGCATGGGAGGAAGGCCTGGCCGCCGCCCGCGGATGGGCCGAGGAGAACGGGCACCTGCTGGCACCGACCGACGCCACGCACCAGGGGTACAAGGTGGGCATCTGGCTGAAGAACCAGCGGGCCGCCGCCCGGAAGGCCGCCGAGATCGAACAGCTCCGTACCGACGGCCTGCCGGTGGAGTCAGCAGCCGGCGCCATGTCGGAGGAGCGCCGCGAACAGCTCGAGGACATCGACCCCGCCTGGTGCCCCACCTGGCCAGTCGACTGGCAACGCGCCTTCCACCTCACCCGACAACACCTGGAGCAGGGCGGCGAGCTGCCGACCGAGCCGGGCGACATCGTGCACCAGGGCGAGGACCTCGGACGGTGGGTGCGCGCCCAGCGCCTGGGCTGGGACAAGCTCACCACCGTCCAGCAGTGGATGTGCGAACACATCCTCGCCATCACACCCGCCACCGACGACGAAAAACCCAGACCCCGCACGAGCCAGGCTGAGAAGTGGGCGCTCCATCTCGCCGCCGCCCGGCAGTTCTATGAGCGGGAGAGGCACCTTCGAGTGCCCCGCAAGCACGTCGAGACGATCACCGTGAGGGGGGACGGCGGCGAGGACCGGGAGCAGCGTGAGCTCCGACTGGGGGCATGGATCAGCAACCAACGCTCGCGGGCCGCGACACTGTCACCGGAACGCATCGACCAGCTCTCCGCGATCGGCATGCGCTGGGCATGATTCCGTCCTGAGCCAGCGTGCCGCCGTGTTCGCTCACCGAAGGTGTTCGTCACGGATCATCCTGCGGAGACTGGCAGGGGCAGCGGCCGGGCCGTCCTCGAGGGCGGTGAGGCGGGCGCGGCATATGGCGTTCTTCGCGGAGGCCTCCTGGAGCTGGCGGGTGAGGTCCTGATTGAGGGCGGTCTGTTCGTCTGCTCTGGTCGCTGCGTCAGCGGCGTGGACGGCATCGAGCTGATAGCCGAGTTGGTGACGCAGGGCTGCCCGGAGTGGGTCGCGCTCGCCCTGGAGGTCCTTGATCTCTTGCCGGGCGATTTCGACTTCGGTGCGTCGCAGGGCTGAGCGCGGCGGGTGGGTTTGCCGTGGCAGCTGGTGGGGGGCTGTGGGTTCGGCGTAGTTGGGCTGTCCTCGATGTGCTCGCGTACGGGCGGGACATACGTGAGCCAGGTGGAGACTCGGCGGCGCGGGGGGCTGGGGCGGGCGGGGGCGCCGCCGTTGTCATCCCGGTCTGAAGAGTCGCGGCCGGCCGACGTGGCGTGGCCGCCACCCGCTACCCCGCCGCACCGGAATCGGCGCGGTGGTCCGGGTCGGTGACCGCGGGGCCGATGACCGGTGTCTGCACCAGGTCTTCGACCGCGTGGTGTGCCAACCGGCTCAGCGCGGGCGTCGTGGCGGCCTGGCCCACGGCGAAACACCGGGCACCCGCGCGCCGGCCCGCCTGAAGGCCCGCTCGGGAGTCCTCGAAGACCACCGCTTGACCGGGTGCGACGCGCAGCCGTCGGCAGGCGAGCAGATAGCCCTCGGGGTCCGGTTTGCCGTGGGTGACGTCCTCCGCGCTCACCACCGTGGTGAAGTGGCCGGCGATGCCGCACCGCGTCAGGTGGTCGTCCGCGTAGGCACGGCCGCCGGAGGTGACGACGGCCATCAGCACTCCTTGCCGGCGCAGGCGTTCCAGAAGCCGGTCGGCGCCGGGGACCAGCTGGACGGGTGGCAGGTCCGGTTCGTCGTTCAGCGCGGTGAGTTCCTGCCTCACCTGGTCCACCGTGGTGTGCCTGCCGAAGTGTGCGAGGTGTTCCTCGATCACCTCTGTGCTGCGCCGCCCACTGAATCCGGCGAGCAGGTCCTCTCCGCACTCGATGCCGTGGCCGGCGAAGAGCCGCCGCCACAGTGCCCGGCTCCTGGGCTCGGAATCGATCAGTGTGCCGTCGAGGTCGAAGAGGGCGGCTCTCGCCATGACGGGTGTGTCGGCGTCGCCGTGGGCGGACATGGAACTCCCTGGGCGGTCTTCGGCTCGGGGAAGGGGCCCCGGAGCCGGGTGAGGTCGGTCTGCTGCTGGGCTCGTGCTCGGTGGTGCTCGGTCTGTGTTCCCTGGCGCCTGGTGAGGAAGCGGGGAGCGTCAGGGCGTCGGGGCGGGCGTGTGGTGGAGGACCGTCTCCTCCAGGGCCTGCACCGCTTCGGTCGCCCCTCCATGACGGCGCAGGAGGTTCCCGAGACGGGCGGCGCGTCGCGCGGCCTTACCGTCGAGCAGGGCCTGTGCCGCCTGTATCAGGTCGTCGGCGGTGGGCTCGTCGAGGAGCGTGCGCGCCGCACCGTGTGCCTGGAGCGTCCCCAGGTTGTAGAGGGGTTCCGGGCTGCGGCCGGGGGTGCCGATGACGGGTACGCCCGCCAGTAGCGCTGCCATCAGGGCGTTCTGGCCTCCCCTGGTGATCAGCAGGTCCGTGTGGCTCAGCAGACGGGTGATGCCGGGCGTCGGCGCGACGACGATGTTGTCCTGCTGGAACGGGACCGTCCGCCCGGCGACGCTCGGCTCGCGCGCGGCGACGACGACGCTGAACTCGGGTCCGGGGAAAGCCTTGCCGACCACCGGCAGGAACTCGGCGAGCCTGACCGCGCCGAAGCTGAGGTAGACCAGGATCCGCGTGGTGCCCTGCGGGTAGGTCGGTGCCGGTGCCAGTTCCAGGGAGGGGAACAGCACGGGTCCGACGTAACGGGTGCGCGGCACCGCGCCGAGGGCCGGTTCCAGGATCTCCGCGGTCGGCGCGATGTTGAGGGCGGCCCGGTGGTGCAGCAGTTCCTCCAGCGGAGCCGCGGGCACGCCGTACCGTTCGCACAGGCTCGTGTAGGTCGCCTCCACCTGCTCCAGTCGGCCCGGAGCGGGCGCGGGTCCGGTGAAGAGGGACAGGTTGGGGCTGGAGATGGTGCAGGCGAAGGGGATGCCGGTCAGGTGGGCGGCGATGGGCACGGTGGGCTGCATCTCGGTGACCACGATGTCGGGGGCGAACGTGCGGTAGGCGTCGAGCTCGGCGGCGATCGCACGGTCCGCGTAGTCCGGCTGGGCCATGCCCCGGATGAGGACCGCCTCGGTGAAACCGTCGGCCTCCCCGGAGGCCACCAGCTCGGGAGGTCGTACGGGCGCTGGAGCCGGGAACCGCGGACCCAGCGCCAGTTCGTCTATGAGCGGGTAGCCGTCGGGGGTGAGGAAGGCGACCTGATGGCCGCGCATGAGGGCGGCCTGGGCCATGGCGAGGCAGCGGGTGATGGCTCCGATGCCGAGGGCGCCGCCGAGGGGTTCGAAGAGGATCTTCACGGGTGGCCTTTCTCCGAAGGGTCCGAGGGAGCGGAAGGGGCCGAGCGGGCCGAAGTACTCGAGGGGGCCGAGCGGGTGTCCGAAGGGGTGGGGTGCGAGGTGGTGCCGGCGGGGGCGGCAGGCGTTTTGGGGGTCGGGGCGGGTGCCGGGAGGGCCTGCTGGGGACGACGGTCCGTCAGCAGGGCACGGCCCACTGCCGCGGCGGCCACCTGGCAGGCGGCGGTGCCCAGCAGCAGGGGGACGGCTCCCAGGCCGCTGAGGGCGCCGGCCGCGGCTGCCCCAGCGGCGGCGAAGGTGCTCTTGAGTCCGGCGCCCAGGGTGAAGACCTGGGTGCGGACGGCTGCGGGCGCGTACCGTTCGCGGCTGGCCAGCAGCGCGCTGAACAGCGGACCGGTGCAGAATCCGGCGGCGGCGAACAGGATCGTGGCCACCAGGACATGGCCCGCCCAGGGCACGGCCGCGAGGGGGAAGGCCGTGCTCAGGAGGCCCCAGAGCACCACGCGCTCCGGCCGCTCCTCCCCCACGGGGCGGTAGGCGTAGGCCAGCGAGCCGACCAGGGCGCCCACGGCGAACGCGGTCATCAGGCCGCCCGTCGCCCAGGGGGCGTCGTACCGGCGGGCGAGCAGCACGCTCACGACGGGCAGTGCCCCGACGCCCAGCTGCCCCACGCTGCTGGCCCAGGTGACCGACCGGAGCGGGCGGTCACGGACGATCACGGCCGCCCCGGCCAGCAGGTCGGCGGGCCGAGGCCGGGCCCCGCGTGCCCGACTCCGGGGCCTCGGTCGCAGCCGTAGCGAGAACAGCAGCAGGCCTCCTGCCGTCGCTCCGGCTCCCAGCACGGCCAGGGCGAGGGCGGCACTCGTCGCCGTACCCAGGGCGGCGGCGGCAGCGGGCCCGCAGATACCGGCCAGGTTGTACGAGACGGCGTCCGCGCTGAACGCCCGGGTGAGCCGTTCCTTGGGAATCAACTCCCCCAGCAGACTGGTGAGTCCACCGGTCAGGAGGGGGGCGACGCATCCCGCGGCGGCGGCCAGCGCGAGGACCGGGGGGGCGCCGGTCCGGCCCACCGAGGCGGCGAGCGCGGCGAGCGCGGCGCCGTACAGGGCGATCCCGCCGCCGTGGAAGAGCCGGCGCCGTCGTACCGCGTCCGCCAGGGCCCCGGCCACCGGCGCGGCCACGACGTGCGGGACCATCAGCGCGGCCACCAGCGCGCCGCCCAGTGCCGGGCTGTCGGCACGCTGTGCGGCCAGCATGACGAGTGCGACACGGGCTCCCTCGTCGGCCGTGCGGGCCAGGGTGGCGGCGGCGAGGTAGACCGGCAGTGCCGGACGGCCGCCCGTGCGCGGTGCGGAGTCGGTGGTGTCGGTCATGGGCGCAGGGCGTGCTGTCGGTGGCGGTACAGGACGGTGGGCTCCGTGTCCCCGGTGCGTTGCCGGGTCACGGTGCCGGTCACGATCGTGTGGTCGAGGAGGGGAACGGCCTCGCTGACTCCGCACACCGCGGTGAGGGTGGACCGGGTCAGGACGTGGGCTCCGTGGGCGAGGGACCGGGTGACGCCATCGAAGCGTCCGTGCGGTGCGGCGGTGGCGAAGCGCTGTGCGAGGCGCCGGTCGGTCCAGGCCTGCACGTTGACCGCGAAGGCGCCGGCCTCCGTGAGCGCGGCGAGGGTACGGCTGCCGGTGGTCAGGGAGACGAGCAGGCCGGGGGGATCCAGCGACAGCGACATGACGGCGTTCGCCGTGCACCCGGCCGGGGCGCCCGACCGTACGGCCGTGACGAGCGAAACCCTCGTGGGCAGGGGCGAGATGGCGTCCTGGTGGTCGTCGGATGCGACGGGCACGGCGCGGGCGGGAGCGGCACCGCGTGTCGGCCGCCCGGTGGCGTGGGCCGGTGCCGGAGCGGTCGGCGTGGTGGTGCGGATGGTCATGAGCGGCTCGCCTCCTGGTGGGGCCGTGCGGTGAGGCGGGAGATGACGGCCCGTCGGCCGATCTTGCTGTCGGCGTCGAGGGGCAGCTCGTCCCGGAGGGTGACGCTGCGGGGGACCGTGTAGGCGGGCAGCTGCGCGTGCGGGGCGGGGACGAGGCCGTCGGGGGGACGTGGTGCCCGTGCACGTGGGCACCATGGCCTTCCGCTTTCTCGGTGGACGACATGGGACCCGGCGAGCGCTACGAGATGCCCGGCATGTGGGCCACGGACAACACCGCTTCGATCACGAAGCGGCCCCCCCTTGTCCGGGTCGGCCGACCGGAGCCACTGTGCCGCGTGCAAGCTCGCCCGGGCCGGGTCCGCATAGCCGAGCGTGTGCTCCGCGGCGGCGAAGGCAGGCGCGTGCGGCCGGAGTTCGGTCGGTGGTCCAGGAGGTCGTGGAGCAGAGCGGGGCGGGCGGTGACTGGGGGCTCATCGTGTCCTCTCGGCAGGAGCGGTGGCCGGGGTGGGGGAGACCGGGGTCGCCCGTGCGACGGCCCGGTGGAGGTCCTCGGCCGAGGTGTCGCCGGGCGTCGTCCAACTGTCGCTCCGCGGTGCGTTCCACAGTGGGCAGTCCGCGATGCGCCGGAGGACGGGACCGCCGGCGGACGGAGCGGCGGGAGTCGGGCGGAAACGGGGGACCGCGCCCAGAGGTAGCGCGGTACCGGTGCCGTGCCAGTGGTCCGCTCGTTCGGCCGGGTTCACTTGGAGGCGGTCGAAGAGGTGAGCGGGGAACGCGTACCCGGTGGAGGCGGTCATGCGCGCTCTCGCGTACGAGTCCTGTCGGGTTGCCGTGTCATGGGTACTCCTCGCACTGGTGGGGCCGTCCGCGTTCCGGCGGCGCCGGACAGCCGGCTCTCGTCGTTCGGCCGGCTCGGATGGGGAAGTCGGCTGAGGAACGTGTCGAGGTGATGCGTCATCAGGCGGCGGGGGCCCGACTGGAACACGTCGAAGTGGCCGCACGGCAAGTCGCGCGTGACCAGACGCGGCGATCTGTGTGTCCAAGCGGCCACTTGGGCTTCGCGCTCGGCCCCGGCACAGGACATCAGCAGGACCGGGCCGTCGTAGTGGCGTGAGGCGTGATGCCGGGAGGAGGCTTTCAGGTGGGCCGCCGCCGTCCGCTCCAGCCGGTCCCTGGCCGCCGGCTCCGGCGAGGAGGACTGGGAGAGGATCCTGTCCAGCACCTTCCGCGGATCCGTGTGGCAGGCCGACCAAGGTTCGGCGAAGCTGTCCACCATGACCACGGCGGGACGGTGTCCGGTGTCGGCCGACGCGACGGCCAGTTCCCAGGCGAGCACGCCACCGAGTGACCATCCCAGCAGCAGGTCGGGCGGGCCGGGGAGCGCGCGCAGCAGGGGCAGGTACCGCTGGAGCATGGTTTCGACGCTGTCGTCCGGCGTCTCACCCGGCTGGAGGCCGGCCGCTCTGATCCCGTGCACGGGTCCGCGACGGCTCAGGTGGGAGATGACAGCCATGTACTGGCCGAGTCCGCCGCCCGACGGGTGCAGGAGCACGGTTCTCAGGCGTCCGGGGCGGCGGCCGAAGGAGGACATGAGGGGGGTGGATGCACGCAGGGGTCGGCACGTTGTTTCCGTCACCATTCACTCCTGACGGCTCGCCGGTCGCTGACATGTGATGAATCAGAAGATATTTCATTCGTGACGCGAAAGCGGGTGCACCACAGCCGCTTTCCTCGGTCGAAATACCTGGAACGGAAGTGGAGCCCGTTGATTTCATTTCAACGGCCACCTTGTCCTGTGTCAATCAACCTCGTGTGCAGGCCAACGAGTACGATTGCCCTTCACGGGGCAAGCCATGTCCTGCCACCGGAGAGTGGCTTGATCTCAGTGACCAGTGGTTGTGTCCTCCCGCGGCAGCAAGCCGCGCGCCCCGTGCCGCCCGCCTCAGGGAAATACTCTCGGCAGCTCAACGGCACCGGTCCCCGCTCCCCCGCCGATCCGACCGAGTGACCTGCGTCACACATCATTGGGGCGCAGATCAGGCCACCCCTTTCTTGCCCACACCGAACACTCAAAGGATTCGGCAAAGAACACCTTTCCCAACGGTCAATTAAATAACCAACCTTGATAAGTCACGCCATCCGTCGCGCCACTCCTTGCCCGTCTGTGTGCGCCTGGGACGGCTCCGGCGTGGAGCAGAACGCCGCCGTATCGCGGGCATCTCCGTGTGCAGGCGTGAGCGTTTCCAGTCGTTGGGCGTGATGAGGTCAAACGCGTGGTCAGGGTGTGGCCTGTAGTGCTCGACCGCGGCGGTCTGGTCGCGCCGGCCGACGAGGTGGGCGAGCCCGATCCCCAGGTTGCGGAAGGTGACCGTCGCGCGGGGTGCATTCCCGGTGTGGATGTTCGAGGCGTCCTGGCAGCCGCGCGGGCTCGCCGGTGGTGGTGTGCCGGGCCGGCCCGGCCGTGGTGCGCCGCCGGGTGGCCGCGAGCTGCGCGGTGCACGTCGCCCGGGACAACCGCCGTGGGTGCCGGTACGTGAGCGCCGTGTGCCGCCAGGACCCGGGTGCGATCGGCGACCCGGTCGGCCGAGCACCACACCCGTCGCACGGCCGGGGTGGCCCGGCGGACGTTCTGGTGCCTGCTGACCGTGCTCCCGCTGTCGGAGGGCATGTCCCTGGAGGCGGTCCGCAGTGCCGAGAGGTGGACGGCCGGCTGGTCGCGGGCGCCCGGATGACGGCCAGTTCGACGGGCCAGGTCGTCCCTGGCGCCGGGCGCGGACGGCACTGCCGTGGTCGTTCCCTACCCGGGTGGGCTCCCGCCCTTGCTCGGGGGGCACGAGAGGGGAGCCTGCATCCGTTTCCCTCCGGAGGGGACGGTGGGATGCACCGGCCTCCCGTGCACGTGCGCACGGACGCGAGCAGGTGTCAGGCGTAGGGCGGCTGCGACGGTGCGCCGGGCGTACGGGGCCGCCCGAACCACTGGATCGCCGAGCGCTGAGTGAGCAGGACGACCACGCCGATGGCACCACCGAGCGGCACGATGCCCGCGATGCTGTGGTTCGCCGCGGCGCCCATACCGGCGAGGATCTGAAGGACGGCCAGCACGACGGATGCGACCCGGACGCCGTTGCCCGCCTTCGGGTAGCGAAGTGCGAGGACGCAGAGCACGAGTGCCGTCAAGTACCCCGCGAGGGAACGTCCGGCGGCCTCCGCGCCGGCCGCGGCACCCACGCCGACGGTGAGCAGCACTCCGAGTCCCGCGATGGCGAAGTTCACCACCTGCGCGCTCCGCACGGAGGCGGGCATGGCGAACGGGAAGGGCGGGGTGATCGGTTGGGGGTGCTGGCCCCACGTCCCCGGCCCGTACGGTCCGGGAGCGCCCTGAGGACCGGGGGGACCATAGGGTCCGAAGACGTACGCGGCCTGGGGCTGCGGGGGGCCGGAAGGGGTGTGCGGAGCCTGCTGCGCCGGGGGCTGGGGCGGCCAGTAGGAGCCCTGCGGGCCGGGGTCTGCGGGTTGGTCGTTCGACATGAGACGCACTGTAGCCACGGGCGAACGAAGCACGTCCGTCCGGGGGTCGGCGGTGCGGGGCGGTGAGGTCGCGGCTCTCCCACCCGGAGAGTCGGCCCCCGGCGGTCTGACGGACTGGGTCTGGTTCGCGAGAAGAGGGTGCTTCACCGGTTGCCGGTTCCCGGCCTGCTGGGAGGTTTTGTCGGCGGGTCGAGGAGGGCAAGCGGCCGTGAGTACGCGCGAGGGAGATCGCCGGGGGGAGGGCAGCGTGGTGCGCCCGCTCAATGTGCTCTGGTCTGTGCCCGAGGGCGGTGCCGGTTGCGGGCCGCCGCCTGTCCTACCTGGGCAACGTCATCGCACTCGGACAGATCGAGGGCCTTGCGGACGGTGGCGCTGCCGCCGCGCGAGTTCTGGAACACCCGGTGCCGAGCCGGCGACCCTCAGGCACCCGGGAGGAAAAGGCAGAACGGATGGCCGTGCGGGTCGCGCAGGACCCGCACGTCTTCCTGAGGCTGATACTCCTGGAGCGTCGCGCCCAGGGCACAAGCCCGTTCGGTCTCCGCCTCCAGGTCCTCGACTTGCAGGTCCAGGTGCGCCTGCATCTGCTGGGTGCCCGGGCGTTGCGGCCACGTCGGAGGCGTGTGATCGGTCTCCAACTGGAAGCTGAGACTGGGGCGTTCCTGGTCCGGAGCCTTCAGACGAACCCATTCCGGCTCTCGATCGACTTCCTGCCAGCCGAGCAGGGCCCGGTAGAAGTCGGCCAGCGCGGGAGGATCGGGAGTACCGAGAACAAAGGCACCGAGCGTCGCAGTCATGTATCCATCCTTGCCCCGACACTCGCCCTCACGCATCCGGGTGTCCCGCCATCGTGATCGACGTGGCGCCTGCCGGTGTCGTTGGACAGGCCGAGCGCATAACCCGAGGGGGACGGCTACCGCGCCCAGCTCGCCCGCTACAGCCACGGCCGGGTGTTGCTGCGCTCCCGGCGCGGCGCCGACAGGACGCCGATTCGTTCTCGACTTCGTTCTGCTGCTGCGGCTGCCACCCGCTGTGAAGACGTGCAGGTCATCAGGGAGGTGGACATGGCAGGGAGGGCGACAGGCCAGCTGGTGCAAGTCGAAGTGCATGCCGCTCGCTCCTACTGCTGGAGCTCCATGACGTCGGCGACTACGCAGCTGACGTTGTCGGGGCCGCCGCACGCGTTGGCGAGGGAGATGAGTTCGCGGACGGCCTGCTCGGGCTCACTGATCTCGGAGAGTACTCGGTGGATCTCTGGGGTCGGCACGACAGTCGACAGGCCGTCGGAGCAGAGTAGATATCGATCTTCCCCCTGGGCGTCGTGGAGACGCATGTCGGGGGTGGGGTCGACTCCTGGTCCCAAGAGCCGTACCAAGAGCGACCGTTGGGGGTGGGAGGCGGCTTCTTCCGGGCTGAGGCGTCCTTCGTCGACCATCGACTGGACCATGGTGTGGTCGTGGGTGATCTGGAACAGCTCTCCGCCGCGCAGGAGGTAGACGCGGGAGTCGCCGATGTGGACGAGGGCCAGCTGTGATCCGGTCCAGAGCATCGCGGTGAGTGTCGTGCCGGTGCCGCCGGACGCAGAGCCCGTCCCGGCGACGTCGTCCACGGCCTGCGCGGCCTGTTCGATGACGTCTTCGAGGACGTTGAGGAGGTGGCCGGCTGGGATGCTGTCGGTTTCGAGGTGCTTGAGCGCATCGATGGCGGCTGCGCTGGCAGGGGCTCCTTGGCTTCCGCAACCGTCGGCGACAGCAAGGAGCCGGGATCCCGCGTACGCGGTGTCCTGGTTGCTCTCGCGGACGAGACCCTTGTCGGAAAGAGCGGCGTAACGGAGCCCGAGGGACTTGGCGGTCGGGGACATGGAGGGGTCCTTCCGTGACAGGTGCTCGATGAGGAAGGTGGCGAGGTCCCGCCGTGCGGCAGTGTCGGCCTCGACCTGGGCCCAGAACGCGCGGACCTCTCGTCCCGCAGGGCCCCCATCCAGCGCGCAGACCTGCTGAATGCGGGCCAGCGGCATTCCGAGGCGCCGGAGCCAGGCGACCAATCGGGCTTGCTCCAACTGGTCTGGTGCGTAGAGGCGGTAGCCGGTCAGCGGGTCGACGCGTGCAGGGGGCAGCAGGCCGAGCTCGTCGTAGAGACGCAGCGCCTTCGGCGACAGACGGGACGCCTTCGCGAACGCCCCGATGGTCAGCAACCCCATGCTCGCTCCTCCTCATGCCGAGCGCATCACCCGGCCCCACTGATGCTGTGGCCTCCCCCAAGGTGAAGGTCAACCAGGGGCCGTGCTGGGGCCCGCCCGATCGTCTCCCTGGACTTCGACGACGCGATCGGCCACGAACTGGCCCGAGGGGGGGTTCGTCCTGCTCTGCCGGAGCGCCTTGCGGCCCGACGTCGTCCAAGGGGTCCCGGGAGACCTCGCACGGGACGCCGCCGGCTGGTGGCGGCACCGGGCCCGCTGGCATCGTCTCCGCACCAGCTGCTCCCCCGAAGGCGTCCCCCGCGGCGTGGATCACCTCGCGGACCCTGTCCGCACTGGTGAACGAGACTTCGGCGATCTTCGCCACCGGCATGCCCTGGGCGGACAGCAGGACCATCTGAGCCTGCCGTCAGGTCACCACCGACCCAGTGCCCCGGCGGATGATCCGCAGCAGCCGTCTGCCCTCGTCGTCGACCTCACGGACCTGCACTCGTTCTGCCGCCCGGACGCGGTGACGGCCCCGCGCCGCCCGGCACGGCACCGGGACGGCGCGTCACCTCAGAGCAGGGCACACGTTGCCCGACAGGGCACTAGCGAGGTGCCTCGAGTACGTCTTGGAGTACGTTCTCGAGCGTGACGCGGGCCAGCTCGTGTCTCAGGGTCTCCTCGATGCCCTCGTAGATGTTCTGCATCGCCGGCTGGATGCCATGACCCACCACGCATCCCTGGTCCGGGGTGGCGCGGTGCATGGCGAACAGCGGGCCGGGCTCCACCGCCTCGTACACGTCGAGCAGGGTCATCGACTCCAGCTCGCGTGCCAGCGACCAGCCTGCGCCCACGCCCCGCCGGGACTCCACGAGCCCTGCCCTGCGCAGCTCGCCGAGCAGCCGTCTGATCACCACCGGGTTGGTGTTCGCGCTGGTCGCGATCTGCTCGGAGGTGGCGACCTCGTGACCCTGGCGCTGGTAGAGGCCGATCCAGGCCAGCGCGTGGGCGGCGATGGTCAGCCTGCTGTTGGCGCTCATGGACTCCTCCTCCCGGCCGCAACGCTTCATGTTACGACAGCTCGGTCGTAACAGTGAAGGCTGCAACAGGCTGTCGTGCGACGCATGGGGCGCCCCGACGAATCGCCGCGGCGATCGCCTTCCCGGCGAGCCCGGCCGCGTCGTACGTCACGGACGCGGTGCTGGACGCCCACGGCGGCTACCAGTCTGAACCCGAACCCCTGCCGCGCGCCTCGAAGGACATCGCGCCTACGGGGCGCGCACCGCCGACGACCCGCGACAGGGCGTACGACTCGAAGGCTGTGCGCGGTGAGCTGCGACGCCGCTGCATCCATGTGCCGATCTCCCGCAAGGGCTCCCCGATCAAGGGACCGGGCAAGCTCCGCTCGGCCGCGCATCGAAAGTGGATCTCGAGATGTGCGTGATCTTGCGGTTGCTGCGGCGGGGTGATCACACGGGCCGGCTCTTCCCGGCGAATGCCGCGAAAAGCAAGATCAGCGCCCTCGCCGACGGTACATCCGGGGCGGGACGGAACCAGGCCACGGTGAGAACGGAGTGGTGCAGCACCGGGTCGCGTCAGCAGCGGGCCGCACCGTGGACAGGTGCCCTGGGACGGGTGGTGCGGCTAACGGGTCCTGACGAAACAGAGCGCCCGGCCGTTCTCGTCGGGCGTGGCACCCGCGCACGCCGACTCCCACCCCTCGGGGAGCGGCGGCGCCGGGTCGGTGCGTTCCCAGCCGTACCGCTGCGGTTCCGCCGCTTCCTGCCACCACAGCGTCAGCCCGCCCGCGGCGGCCACAGGATCAGCCACGCCGCCACGACCCACCGCCATAACCTGCGGCGGGCGGTCACCGCCACGGCTCCACCCGCACCACCGCGTCCACCGGAATCGGGCCGTACACGTGCGGGAACGCCTCAGCGCCGGGCTCCGGCGCCTCGTACTTCACCGGCACGTCCAGCTGCCGGGGGTCCACGACGAGCACCACCAGCTCGTCGGGGGCTTCGTAGGAGCCGTACAGGAAGGCCGCCACGGCAGGGAGTTGGGCGCGCGTCGAGCAGTGGACGAAGCCCTCCTGCGCAAGGGTGCGGCCGCGCGTGGACATCCGATACTCGCCCTGCTCGCGGGCCGCGTCCCATACGGAGCGTTGGGTGATATGGAGGATGTACGTGTCTTCGGGCATGGGTCCACGCTACGACCTCGCACACGCCCACAACTCCGCTGCCCCTAAACGGTGTTGACGGCGCGGTACGCGCCGGCCGTCGGTGGCTCGTACCTCCGGGCCGGCCCCCCTCGCTCGCTCCGCTCCGCCATCGGGCGCCGTCTCCCTGACACGCAGCGGAGCATCGACCGGGCCTGGGAGGGAACCATGCCACGGGGGACGGACCCAGTGCCGGGTGCGGGAACGTCGGAGGGCGTCACATGGGGACGGCCGCGATGGCGCCTTCGGCTTTTTGGTCACCGTCGAAGAGAGCGGCGACCGGACGTGTGGGTGGACGGGGAGCCGGCGGCTCGGTGACCACCGGGTGCTCAGGCACGATGGGGAGCAGGCGGGCTGGGTCGGCGCTCGGCAGCGAGCCGGAGAACGGGACGGCGTCCCGGTGACGAGCGGACCGAGGTGACGAGGCGGCTCG